>NZ_BOMA01000004.1:0-450368 GCF_016861935.1 Pseudomonas sp. 008
GAGCTTTTCGGGTTGATCACAGAAACCGGCAAGCCTGCAGTGCTTAACTCCAGGGCCAGATCCAGGTAATAAATCCCGGTGGCTTCCATGACCACAGAAAGCGGTTTGAGCGCTAACAGCTTTTTCACGGCAGCCTTGCGCCCCTTGGGCGTTTGAGCGATATCCCACGAGCCAGCTGCACGGCCTTTGTCACGCCATCCCATTGCTGTGGTGCGAGAACCAACATCCAATCCGACGTGAACACTCATGCTTTCCACTCCAAGGAAACTGGGTGAAGATGGCTCCTGGTTCCCCTGACCTCGAACTTCATGCCGCTGCAACCTTGTAATGCGAAGTCCGACTTGTCGGCTTCTCGATACTCTTCGTGGTGGGCAATGAGGCGGGGGAGCCTCTCTACAGACAAGGTCAGGAGCAAGTCCTGCCTTCAGGAGCGGTCGGCCTCCCCCAGAAACACATCTTTGAGACAACACCGAGGAGCTTAGCTGCTCTCGCCGGGTGTTCGGCCAACATACAAGGAGCGAAGCTTGCTCGCTCCTACAATTGGTTTTGCGGTGTTGGTCAGGGCTGTGCCGGTTTTTTGAAGACGTAGAACAGGTTCGGCTCGCTGACGAGGTACAGGGTGCCGTCGTCATCCATGGCAATGCCTTCTGGCTTGTGCAATCCCTGAAGATCCTTGCTCAGTGACAGGGTGCTCAGCGGTCGCCCGTCCACATCCAGTTCAAGAATCAACCGCGACTCATCAGACAGTGCCAGCAAATGGCCGCTGCGCTCGTCATATTGCAGGCTCGACAGGTCTCGCACGAACATTCCGGCATCGCGCTTGGGATTGTTCACCACGTGCACCGCGTAGGACTTCTCCGGGTTGTAATGGGGAAAGCCCTGCACTTCGTAGATCAGCATCGGGTCGCGCTCCTTGGCGACGAACAAGCGCTTGCCCACCGAGTCATAGGCCAACCCCTCGAATCCCTTGTTGCCGCTCATGTGCACGCCGAGGGTCATCTGCTCGGCGTCCGCGGCATCGAGGAACGTCGTGCCCTTGCGCAGATGAATCTTGATCAGCCGTTGCTCACGCTCATCGGTGATCACGTAAGTGTCAGCGCTAATGAACTCGACTGCTTCCGGGTCGCCGAACCCGACCAGCGCCACACGCCGCAGGATTTTGCCTTCCAGGGACAACTCGATCAGCTCGGCGTTTTTGTGGGTGACCGTGAACAGGCTTTTGCGCACGGGATCGAAGGTCAGCGCTGAAACATCGTCGTCCAGACCGTCAATGACTCGCGCCTCGATCGCCACCTGATACTGGTCCAGGCCAATGGGCTGGGCATTCATCGGCTGCCATAGCGCCTGCACATTGAACCCACTGCGCTCGAACAGGCGCTGGTACTGGCCGACGGCAACCAACACGATCAGGGCAATGACCGACAGGATCAGCATCAGGGGTTTGGGGCGGACAAGTCGACGCATTCAGGCAAACTCGGAAACAGGACGGGCGGATGAAACACCACGGCTGCCTGAATTAAAACCCTAATGGCCCGCGACCTTCTACCGCAACTACCGAACCTGTTGCTTTTCGAAGCGGTAGAACAGGTTCGGCTCGCTCACCATGTATAGCGTGCCTGCTTCGTCCATGGTGACGCCTTCGGCACGGGGAATGGTTTTCTTCAGACCATTGAACCCTCCGAGCAAGGTCATGAAACTGACCTGCTCGCCCTTCTCGTCCAGTTCCAGCAATAAGTGAGAGTCGGCGGACAGCACCAGAGTGTGGCCGGTGCGCGGATCGATGGCCAGGGCCGACAGGTTACGAACATCCAGTGCGTCGCTGGAGAGTTTTTGCTTGTCACCCTTCAGGATCTGGCTGCCATCGCTTTTCCAGCTGAACAGCGCTGGTGGACGCTCTTCACCCAGCAGCAGTTGCTGGCGACGGGCATCCCAGACGACGGCTTCGAAGCCTTTATTCTGGTTTTTCGAGGGACCAAGATCGTATTTCGGGAAATTGGCGATGTTCAGCTCGCGCGTATCGGCATCGACCTTGACGATCGAGAGCATGTGTTCGCGCTCATCGGTAATCGCCAGCAAACCATTGCCCATTACCGTCACCCCTTCCGGGTTGCTCCAACCCACCAGCGGCATTTTGCGCAACACGTCGCCCTGCAACGTCAGCTCAACCAGGAACGGGTTCTTGCCCATCACGGAGAACAGGGTTTTGGTCTGCGGGTCGTAAGACACGTCGGACGCTTCGTCCTTCTCCATGCCCGGCAGCAGTTTGGCGTCGATCACCGCCCGATAGTCCGGCAGCCAGACACTCTCTTTTCGTTCGGCAGGGCTTTCGAAGCGCTCCTTCACCCAGAGCACACCGCGGTCATCCCAATGCATCGCGAACGCAAGGCCATAAGCAGCGACCGCCACCAGTGAAAGCCAGGAATACCAACGCATGACAAAACGCGAGCGGCGGGCAGTTTTCAGCTTGGGCAGCGATTCGATGGCCATTCAGGGATGCGTTCCAGAAATTCAAGCTATGGGTAATAGCACATTGGGACAGGCTCAGATGCCATAAGCCCCGGAATTATCCAGACAAAATGTGAAAAAAACGGGAAATGGCCGGATTGCCCTGCGTGGGCAGCCAAGATCAAAAGATCGCAGCCTGCGGCAGGCTGCGATCTTTTGCTTTTTAGAGAACGCTACTGGTAAATCGGCTGACACCTGGCAATTCGAGCACCAGTTCGTCACCGACATTCAGCGGGCCAACGCCCACCGGCGTGCCAGTGAGGATCACGTCACCGGCCTGCAGCGAGAAGCAGCCGGCCATGTACTGGATCATCGGCACGATCGGATTGAGCATGTCCTTGCTGTTGCCATCCTGGCGGACTTCGCCATTGATGGTCAGGCGGATGCCGATGTCGGTCAGGTCGGCAAACGTGCTGCCGGCCACGAATGGTGCAATCACCGCCGCACCGTCGAAGCACTTGGCAATTTCCCACGGCAGGCCCTTGGCTTTAAGCTCGGCCTGCTTGTCGCGCAGGGTCAGGTCCAGGGCCGGGGCGAAGCCGGAGATGGCATCCAGCACTTCTTCGCGGCTCGGCTTGGTCGACAATGGCTTGCCGATCAGCACCGCTATTTCTGCTTCGTAATGCACCGAACCGCGCTCGGTCGGAATGCTGAAGCTGCCTTCCAGTGGCACCACGCAGCTGCCGGGCTTGATGAACAGCAGTGGTTCGGTGGGCACCGGGTTGTCCAGTTCCTTGGCGTGTTCGGCGTAGTTACGGCCGATGCACACCACTTTCCCCAGCGGGAAGTGAATACGCGTGCCGTCGACATACTGGTGCTGATAGCTCATTGACCGACTCCTGCTTCGTGCTCTTAAAGTTCGAAGAATCAAACAGCGAAAATCTTGCCCGGGTTCATGATGCCATTCGGGTCGAACACCGCTTTGACGGCTTTCATGTACTCGATCTCAACCGGTGAGCGGCTATAGGTCAAGTAATCACGCTTGGTCATGCCCACACCGTGTTCGGCGGAAATCGAACCGTTGTACTTCTCGACGGTTTCGAACACCCACTTGTTGACGGTGGCGCACTTGGCGAAGAACTCATCCTTGCTCAGGTTGTCCGGCTTGAGGATGTTCAAGTGCAGGTTGCCGTCGCCAATGTGGCCGAACCAGACGATTTCGAAATCCGGGTAATGTTCGCCGACGATCGCGTCGATTTCCTTCAGGAACCCCGGGACTTTCGACACAGTGACCGAAATGTCGTTTTTGTACGGCGTCCAGTGGGAAATGGTTTCGGAGATGTACTCGCGCAGCTTCCAGAGGTTCTGCAACTGGGTTTCGCTCTGGCTCATCACGCCGTCCAGCACCCAGCCCTGTTCTACGCAGTGCTCGAAGGTTTCCAGGGCGTGATTGGCCACTTCATCGGTGGTCGCTTCGAATTCCAGCAATGCATAGAACGGGCAGTCGGATTCGAACGGCGCCGGCACATCGCCGCGTGCCATGACCTTGGCCAGGGCTTTGTCGGAGAAGAATTCAAAGGCAGTCAGGTCAAGTTTGCTCTGGAACGCATGCAATACCGGCATGATCGAATCGAAATCGGCGGTACCGAGCACCATCGCGGTGAGGTTTTTCGGCGCACGGTCCAGACGCATGGTGGCTTCGACGACAAAACCCAGGGTGCCTTCAGCGCCGATGAACAGCTGACGCAGGTCGTAGCCGGTGGCGTTCTTGATCAGGTCTTTGTTCAGTTCCAGCAGATCGCCCTTGCCGGTGACGACTTTCATGCCAGCCACCCAGTTACGGGTCATGCCGTAGCGAATTACCTTGATCCCGCCGGCATTGGTGCCGATATTGCCGCCAATCTGGCTGGAACCTGCCGAAGCGAAGTCCACCGGATAATACAAACCGTGCTCTTCAGCCTTGTTCTGTAATTGTTCGGTAACCACGCCCGGCTGACAAACAACGGTGCGATCGGTGAGGTTCACGTCGAGAATCTGGTTCATGTAGTCGAAGGACACGACCACTTCGCCATTGGCCGCCACTGCTGCGGCAGAAAGCCCGGTACGACCGCCGGACGGCACCAGCGCAACCTTGTGTTCATTGGCCCAACGGACAATGGCCTGGACCTGCTCAATGGTCTTGGGAAACACAATGGCCGTCGGGGCCGGGGCAAAATGTTTGGTCCAATCCTTGCCGTAAGCGTTCAGGGAGTCGGCGTCGGTCAGGACCTTGCCAGGCTCAACCAGGGTCTTCAGCTCATCAATCAGCGCAGGATTGGTCATCGACAGAACTCTCGAACAATTCATGGTCATCCTGAGTACGCTTCACGTCGCAGAATGAGTGTTAGCAGGTCGCATATGCTAGCATACCGACCCCGCAGGATAGTGCCCAAAGGCTGTTCTGCGGCGACGGCTTTCCTGCCGTCCGGGTCAGCTCTGGCTGCTCCCTTCCCTGCCATTTTTTCTCCGGGACACAGGTTTACGCAGATGAGCAAGACTTCTCTCGATAAGAGCAAGATCAAGTTCCTTCTTCTCGAAGGCGTCCACCAATCGGCTGTCGACGTCCTCAAGGCGGCGGGCTACACCAGCATCGAGTACCTCACAGGTTCTCTGCCAGACGCCCAACTGAAGGAAAAGATCGCTGATGCTCACTTCATCGGCATTCGCTCCCGCACTCAACTGACCGAAGAGATCTTCGATCACGCGAAGAAACTGGTGGCTGTCGGCTGTTTCTGCATCGGCACCAACCAGGTCGACCTCAACGCGGCTCGCGAACGCGGTATCGCGGTATTCAACGCGCCGTACTCCAACACTCGCTCCGTTGCCGAGCTGGTGCTGGCCGAGGCGATCCTGTTGCTGCGCGGCATCCCTGAGAAGAACGCTTCCTGCCACCGTGGCGGCTGGATCAAAAGCGCAGCCAACTCCTTCGAAATCCGTGGCAAAAAGCTGGGTATCGTCGGTTACGGCTCGATCGGTACTCAACTGTCGGTCCTGGCTGAAGGTCTGGGCATGCAGGTTTACTTCTACGACACCGTGACCAAGCTGCCACTGGGCAACGCCACTCAGGTCGGCAACCTGCACGAGCTGCTGGGTATGTCCGACATCGTCACCCTGCACGTTCCGGAAACCGCTGCCACCCAGTGGATGATCGGCGAGAAGGAAATCCGCGCCATCAAGAAGGGCGGCATCCTGATCAACGCCGCCCGCGGCACCGTGGTCGAACTGGACGCCCTGGCGGACGCGATCAAGGACAAGCACCTGATCGGCGCGGCCATCGACGTATTCCCGGTGGAGCCGCGCTCCAACGAAGAAGAGTTCGAAAGCCCGCTGCGTGGCCTGGACAACGTGATCCTGACCCCGCACATCGGTGGCTCTACCGCTGAAGCCCAGGCCAACATCGGTCTGGAAGTGGCGGAAAAACTGGTCAAGTACAGCGACAACGGTACGTCGGTATCGTCCGTGAACTTCCCGGAAGTGGCCCTGCCGGCTCACCCTGGCAAGCACCGCCTGCTGCACATCCACGAGAACATTCCGGGTGTGATGAGCGAGATCAACAAGGTCTTCGCCGAAAACGGCATCAACATTTCCGGTCAGTTCCTGCAGACCAACGAGAAAGTCGGCTACGTCGTGATCGACGTCGATGCCGATTACTCGGAAATGGCGCAAGAGAAGCTGCAGCACATCAACGGCACCATTCGTTGCCGCGTGCTGTTCTGATCGCGACTTGAGCGACAAAAAATGGAGCTCCTCGGAGCTCCCTTTTTTACGGCTGCTTTTTCATCGCTGTGGAAAAGTTACTTCACCGTCACGGTGATTTTCTTCGACACGATCGGCGGATCGAACGGCATGTGACCGCTGTCGCCCAGCTCGAGCTGCAAAGTGTGCTTACCCGGAGCCAGTTTGATTTCAGCGTGAGTCTGAGCTTTGCCGAAGTGCATATGATTGGCATCGTTTGGAATCGGAGCACCGGCGGCTGGTAGTTTGTCGACATCGATCAGCAAATGGTGATGGCCAGTATTTTTGGTGACATCGCCTGCTGGTGCCAGCGCGATTTCCTTGACGCCGAAATTCACGGTAAAGGTTTGCGCGACCGTGGCTCCGTCCGCAGGAGATACGATGAACACTTCAGCACCTTTCGGGGCCGGCGTTGCAGCACTGGCCAGCACCGAAACACCCATCAACAGGCCAGCCAATGCTGCTCGTGACATAAAGGTTTTCATTCTCTTCTCCAGTTTTTCCATAAAATTCGCTCGACTATGACAACTTAACGGTCATACGTTGTCGAAGGCTCTCGATAACCATAGCAAAGCGAGCCTGAACAGCGCGTCGCGATAAATGAATTCAAAGGAGTGACCATGCGCTTTTTGCCTGGCCTGATCTGCCTGCTACCCCTTTTGAGCCCTTTGGCTCATGCCGAACTGATGGACGATGTTAACGACCGCGGCGAATTGCGCATTGCTCTTGAGGCTAATACACCGCCCTTCAATTTCAAGGATGACGGCAAACTGACCGGGTTCGAGGTCGAGTTGGGTCAACTGCTGGCCAATGAGCTGGATGTACGGGCCGACTTCGTCGTCACCGATTCCGACGATCTGATGACCGGCGTCGAAAGCGGCAAATACGACGTTGCCATCAATCACATAGCACTGACCCCGGACCTGAAGGATCGTTTCGACTTCAGCGAACCTTACATTCACACCAACGCGCAATTGATCGCGCAGAAAGAAGAACAACCGCGATCAATCCTGTTGGTGCAGTCGCTGACGGAAGAAAAGCCGAAAGCCGCCCCGGCTGCAAGCCTGGCCATTCCGTTTCAGAAGGGTAACCCGGCGTTCCATGCCAGCCTGGAAAACGCCCTGCAGCGGATCAAGGCCGATGGCCGGCTGGAGGCGCTGGAGCAGAAGTGGTTTGGAGCGGATGCGGGTGTGGCGCCGAAACCTTGATTCGGGTGAATGAGTAATCCTGTGGGCTGTTACTTCAGAATTGCCAGGGCCTGAGCCGCTTGCGGCAACTCCAGTTCGCTGAAGACTTGCACACCATGGCGCTTGAGCAGCGCGGCGGTCACGCCCTCACCGCTGACCTTCACGCCACTGAACGTCCCGTCATAGGTCAGCAGATTCCCGCAAGACGGGCTGTTGGCCTTGAGCACGGCAATCCGGATGCCGTGCTGTTGCACCAGCTCCAGCGCCTGAGAAGCCCCCGAAAGAAACTCGGCACTGACGTCCTCGCCCTCGGTGGTGATGACCGATGCAAGGCCATCAAGCACTTCACCGCCCTGCCCGCCGGGAATTTCCGCCGCGGCCCTGGGTGTCGGCAACCCGCCGGCGACTTCCGGACACAGCGGCACCACCCAGCCTTCGGCAATCCACTGCTCCAACAGATCGAACGGCCCGCTGGCCCCGCCGTCATAACGGACGCGGTGACCGAGCAAACAGCGGCTTACCAGAATCTTTTGCATGATCAGAACGGCTCGTTGCCACGACGGCGGAACCAGCCCGTCAACGACAGGCGTTCTCGGGTCGCGGGCAGGACTTCGTGAGGGACGTCGCCCGACAGGAACACCACCAGGCATCCACCGGTGGGCACTACATCGTGTTCGACGCCTTCGTCCAGGTACATGCGCAACTGACCGCCATGCTCGGGCAGCCAGGCGTCGTTGAGATAGATCACCGCCGAGACCATGCGCCGGTCGTCGTCACGGAAACGGTCGACATGCTTGAGGTAGAAAGCGCCGGGCGGGTACAGGGCGAAATGGCTTTCGAAATCTTCCAGGCCCAGGAACAAACCACGATTCATCGCCTCACGCAGGCTGTCCATCAACCCCAGGTAGCTGTCGCAGGACTCGGCCTGGCCAGGTTCGAGCCACTGGATATGGTCGCCGCGAATGCCCTCGCGAATCTCCGAAAACGCCCCGCGCCCCACGGCGGCCGGGGCGAGTTCACCCTCGGCGGCACGTTTACGACACTCGGCCGCCAGCGCCCGGGTCAGGTCCAGGGGCAGGAAAATATTCTGCTGCGACCAGCCGTGTTCGGCCAGGTCGTCGACGATACGTAACAGCAGTGGATGATCAGAGGGTATGTGCATGGCGCGCATAGTATTCCTGTGCCCGCAAATCCGACAGAGCCACGCAGCGGAGGATTGGTCGGATAAGGTACTCAACCTGATACGAATTCTCGACAAGTACGAATGCCGCACGGAGAATAGTCGCCTGCTGACAGGAGTCCCTATGCGTCGCTTGCTTTTCTCACTGTTGATGTTCTGCGTTTTGCCCGCCTGGGCGGACGGCCACGACCAGTTGTACAAGGTCGCCGGTTGGCCAGAACAACGCGCGCATTTCAACGATGCTCTCTCGGCCGCTCAGCAGCGCTATCAGAACAGCTTGCCACCGGCAGTGTTCCAGGCCCTGGTCGACAACAGCAATCAGCGGTTCGCCCCCAAGGCCATGGACCAGCGCGCCGAAGCGCAACTGCGCAAGAAGCTCGCCGACCCGAAACCTGCGCTGACCTTCTTTCAATCGCCCCTGGGCAAGAAAATCGTCGCCGCCGAACTGCTGGCGACCCGTCGCGATCAATTGGCGAAAAACGCCAAGGGCTTGCCGAAGATGCAGGCCAGCGATACCCGTCAACTGATCATCGGCCACCTGGCCCAGGCCCTGCCCGCCCGCGAGGCCGGCGCTGAAGTCAGCCTGGCGATCGCAGGCGTCGCGGCCGATAGCCTGAGCTCGATGATCCCGGGCCTGCTCGGCAACGGTCAGGCTCAAGGCATGTTGAACGGTCAGCGCCAGCGCCTGATGGAACAGATCGGCGCCGACCTGAACAACACGCTGCTGTATGTCTATCGCGACCTGTCGGATGACGAACTGGAAGAGTTTTCGACCTTTGCCGAGTCCTCTGAAGGCAAGGCTTATTACCAAGCGGCATTGGCGGCGATTCGGGCGGGGTTGGCGGTGGGGCAAAGCACGTCCAGTCTGACCCAGTAATTTTTTGGCGTCTGTGAAATGGCCCGCGATGACTGTCGAAATGTCACCGCCGATCCCGACTCATGCGTTTGGTCAAAAACCCGAAATACTCCTGCCGCAACCCCGGCGACTCATTCGCCAGATGATGCCGCGCCTCAGGCAGCATCAACACCTGGGGCCGATCGAACTTGCCTCGTAACACTTCAAGGTTGTGCTCCCAATCCACGGTCATGTCCGCCTGCCCCTGCACGATCAGCGGCCGCCGCGGGCTGCTCGGTGCCGCTTCTATACGTTTGATCCACCGTCCCAGCGCACCGACCCAGGCCGTAGGCAGACGTAGCGGTTGCAGTGGATCGGCTTGCAGGAACGCGAGGAAGTCAGGGTCGTTGGAATTCTCGCTGAAGCGCCGGGCGATGCCTTTGACAAACGGCTTGAGCAGGTAATAACTGAGCCGCGACCAACCCCAGGCTCGCGGCCGCACCAAGGGCGACAGCAGAATCACTTGCCCCTGGGCCGGGCTGCTCGCACCTTGATTGAGTACATGGTCGATCACAATCGCCCCGCCGGTGCTTTGCCCGCACAAGTGCCAGGGCTGCGGAAGGCCCAACGACTGCGCCTCGGCCAGCAGGCCTTGCAGGGCGCTCTGGTACTCGGCGAAGTCCTTGATACTCGCCCGTTCGCCACTGGACAAGCCATGCCCCGGCAGGTCACAGGCGATTACCGCAAACCCCTGGTCCAGCGCCCACTCGATCACATGCCGGTAGAGCCCGGTGTGATCGTAGAAGCCGTGAAATAGAAACAGCGTCGCCTTCGCCCGCTCGGGCCACCAGAGCTGGCTGACCACTTCATAGCCATCGATCTCGAAACGCCCCAAGCCACGGCGCAGGGTCCGCTGTGGAAAATCCAGCCCGTAAAAACGCTGATAGGCCATGGCCTCCGTCGACAGCGGCTGCCACTCGGCCAATGGCCGCAGGCTGGCACGCAAATGATCGGGGTCGAAAGTGGCAGACATGGGCTATTCCAGAGCGCGAAACAGACTTTATGGGCCTGCGATATTCATCTGTCGCGGCAAGCATGGCAAGCTAGCCGACCTTCGAGGATTGAAACCCATGCGCCCGGCCTATCGCACCACACTGCTTGCCAGCTTGCTCGCCCTTGTGTGTGCCAGTGTGCTGTGGGCCGCTTACAACTGGTTTCAGGGACGCTACCTGCGAGCCTTCAGTTCGCACACCGCCGTGTTCTCCGGCGACCCGTTGCGCCTGCCCGACGAACTCGCCGGCCCCGGCGCCATTCGCCTGGTGCACTTCTGGGACCCGGCCTGCCCGTGCAATGTCGGCAACCAACAACACCTGACAGAACTGGTTGAGCAATATGTACCGCAGGGTGTCGAGTTCTATACGGTACAAAAGCCCGGCAGTCACGGTCAGTTGCCCGGCACCTTGAGCCGCCTGAAAACCCTCGCGGCCCTGCCTGGCTCCGAACAGATCCCCGCCAGCCCGGCAGTGGCGATATGGGACCGCGACGGCAAGCTGGCATATTTCGGCCCGTATAGCGAAGGCCTGACCTGCAATTCGAGCAACAGTTTTATCGAGCCCATCCTGCAAGCGCTGAACGCAGGCAGGGCGGTGAACGCCACCCACACGCTGGCGGTGGGTTGCTACTGCCCGTGGCCCGCGGAGGCGAAGTAAGGCATTCCTGACTTTTCCAGGACCGCGATGCCCGGCACAGGAGGTCTGTGCTACACGTTTGCAGCCCGCACGGGTGGCAACCCCCGAAAGAACAAGGAGTCACCATGAAACGCGTCCTGACCGTACTTGCCTTGCTGATCGTCGCGCTCGCCGCCGGGGGCGGCTGGTATGTGTACAGCAAACAACCGACGCGCCAGGGCCAGGTGGCGTTGCAGCATCTGCAAGGTTCAGTGACCGTGCACTACGACGAGCGCGGCGTGCCGCATATCCGCGCCGAAAACGAAACCGACCTCTACCGCACCCTCGGCTACGTGCAGGCCCAGGACCGACTATTCCAGATGGAAGCCGTGCGGCGCCTGGCCCGTGGAGAGCTGGCCGAAGTCCTCGGCCCGAAACTGCTCGACACCGACAAACTGTTTCGCAGCCTGCGCATCCGCGAACGTGCTGACAGTTACGTGGCCGCGCTGGATCGTCAGTCGCCGGCGTGGAAGGCCCTGCAAGCCTATCTGGACGGCATCAATCAATATCAGGACAGCCACGCAGCGCCAGTAGAGTTCGACGTGCTGGGAATCCCCAAGCGCCCTTTCACCGCCGAAGACAGCATCAGCATCGCCGGCTACATGGCCTACAGCTTTGCCGCGGCGTTTCGCACCGAGCCCCTGCTGACTTACGTGCGTGACCAACTGGGCGCCGAGTACCTGAACATCTTCGATCTCGACTGGCAACCCAACGGCGTACTGGCCAAAAGGCGCGCCAGCCCCGCGCCGGTCCTCGCCGCTAGTGACTGGAAAGACCTGAACGCCCTTGCCCGCCTGAGCGAACAGGCGCTGGCCGACCACGGCCTGCCGCAATTCGAAGGCAGCAACGCCTGGGTGATTTCCGGCAACCGCAGCAAAAGCGGCAAGCCGCTGCTTGCCGGTGACCCGCACATACGCTTCTCGGTGCCGTCAGTGTGGTACGAGGCGCACCTGTCGGCGCCAGGCTTCGAGCTTTATGGCTACCACCAGGCGCTGGTGCCGTTTGCATTTCTCGGCCACAACCTGGACTTCGGCTGGAGCCTGACGATGTTCCAGAACGACGATCTGGACCTGATCGCCGAGAAGGTCAACCCGGACAACCCGAACCAGGTCTGGTATCGCGGCAAGTGGGTGGACATGGTCACTACCGAACAACAGATCGCAGTGAAAGGCCAGTCACCGGTCACATTGACGCTGCGCCAGTCGCCCCACGGCCCGATCGTCAACGATGCGCTCGGCACTGCCGCCGGCAAGACGCCGGTTGCCATGTGGTGGGCGTTCCTCGAAACCCCGAATCCGATCCTTGACGGCTTCTACCAGCTCAATCGCGCCGACACCCTGGCCAAGGCCCGCGCCGCGGCCGCCAAGGTTCAGGCTCCAGGATTGAACATCGTCTACGCCAACGCCAAGGGCGACATCGGCTGGTGGGCCTCGGCGTTGCTGCCCAAGCGTCCGGCCGGGGTGAAGCCCGGTTTCATCCTCGATGGCAGCACTCCTCAGGCAGACAAGGAAGGTTTTTACCCGTTCAGTGCCAACCCGCAGGAAGAAAACCCGGCGCGGGGCTACATCGTCTCGGCCAACTTCCAACCGGTGTCGCCGACCGGCATGGAAATTCCCGGCTACTACAACCTCGCCGATCGCGGGCAGCAGCTCAATCGCCAGCTCAGTGACAAGAATGTGAAGTGGGACAACGTGGCCAACCAGAAGCTGCAACTGGGTACCACCACCGCCTACGGGCCGCGCTTGCTGGCACCTTTGCTGCCGGTACTGCGTGAAGTGGTGAGCGATCCGGCCGAACTCAAACTGGTGGAGCAACTGGCGCAGTGGAGCGGCGATTACCCGCTGGACTCCATCAGCGCCACCCTGTTCAACCAGTTCCTGTTCAACCTCGCCGACGCGGCGCTGCGCGATGAGCTGGGCAATGACTTCTTCGAAACGCTGCTCCCGACCCGGGTGATCGATGCCGCGCTGCCGCGTCTGGCGGCCTCCGCCGATTCACCGTGGTGGGACAATCGCAACACCCCCGGCAAGGAAACCCGTGCCGATACGGTCAAGGTGGCCTGGCAAGCGAGCATGGCTCATCTCAAAGCCACCCTTGGCGCCGATTCCGCGCAATGGCAGTGGGGCAAGGCGCACACCCTGACCCACGGCCATCCGCTGGGGATGCAAAAGCCCCTGGACCAGATTTTCAACGTTGGCCCATTCGCGGCACCCGGCACCCACGAAGTACCGAACAACCTCTCGGCCAAGATCGGCCCGGCGCCGTGGCCCGTGACCTACGGCCCGTCGACCCGGCGCCTGATTGACTTCGCCGACCCGGCCCACAGCCTGACCATCAACCCGGTGGGCCAGAGCGGCGTGCCGTTCGACAGCCATTATGCCGACCAGGCCGAGGCGTATATCGAAGGGGTTTATTACCAGGCGAATTTCAATGAGGAAGAAGTGATGGCCAATACCCGCAGCACCTTGAAGCTGTTGCCGGCGCGGTAGATTTTTTCTGGCCGGGCTGACGCCTTCGCCGCAAAATTCTGGGCCATAAAGTCAAAAGATCGCAGCCTGCGGGAGCTCCTTGGGATTCACATTCCACAAGGAGCTGCCGCAGGCTGCGATCTTTTGATCTGCAGCAGTTTTAAGCCGCTTCCGGTGCCTGCGCCCGACGTACGTCCGGTTGTTTCCAGGAATCGGCAGCGGCTTCCTCGATAGCCAGCTGGATCGCACGCTTGCGGCTTTCTTCGGCGCGACGGCTGAAGAACCAGACCAGGAAGGTCACCAGCGACACCGCCAGCAGAATCAGGCTGGCCACGGCATTGATCTCAGGCTTCACGCCCAGACGCACCGCCGAGAACACTTCCATCGGCAGGGTCGTGGAGCCTGGCCCGGACACGAAGCTCGCCAACACCAGATCATCCAGCGACAAGGCAAACGACATCATGCCGCCGGCCGCCAGTGACGGCGCGATCATCGGAATGGTGATCAGGAAGAACACTTTCCATGGCCGCGCACCGAGGTCCATGGCGGCTTCTTCGATCGACAAATCCAATTCACGCAAGCGCGCCGACACCACCACCGCCACATACGCTGCACAGAATGTGGTGTGAGCGATCCAGATGGTGACGATGCCGCGCTCCTGCGGCCAGCCGATCATCTGCGCCATGGCCACGAACAGCAGCAACAGCGACAGACCGGTGATCACTTCCGGCATCACCAGCGGTGCGGTAACCAGGCCGCCAAACAGTGTGCGGCCCTTGAAGCGGGTGATGCGGGTCAGCACGAACGCCGCCAGCGTCCCCAATGCCACCGCCGCTATCGCCGTGTAGCAAGCGATTTCCAGCGAGCGCACCACTGAGCCCATCAGTTGCGTGTTGTCGAGCAGGCCGACGTACCACTTGACCGACCAGCCGCCCCACACCGTCACCAGTTTCGAGGCGTTGAACGAGTAGATCACCAGGATCAGCATCGGCGCGTAGATGAACAGCAGACCCAGCACCAGCATCAGGTTCGAGAAACGGAAGCGCTTCATTCTTTACCCTCCATTTCCTTGGCCTGACTACGGTTGAACAGGATGATCGGCACAATCAGGATTGCCAGCATCACCACCGCCAGGGCAGACGCCACCGGCCAGTCGCGGTTGTTGAAGAACTCTTGCCAGAGCACTTTACCGATCATCAGGGTTTCCGGACCGCCGAGCAGTTCCGGGATCACGAACTCCCCCACCACCGGGATGAACACCAGCATGCAGCCTGCGATAATGCCGTTTTTCGACAGCGGCACGGTGATCTTCCAGAAGCTGTTGAAGTTGCTCGAACCGAGGTCCGATGCGGCTTCCAGCAGGCTGTGATCGTGTTTAACCAGGTTGGCGTAGAGCGGCAGGATCATGAACGGCAGGTAGGAGTAAACCACCCCGATATAAACCGCCAGGTTGGTATTGAGGATCTGCAACGGCTCGTCGATCCAGCCCATGCTCATCAGAAAACCATTGAGCAGTCCGTTGTTGCTGAGGATGCCCATCCACGCGTACACGCGGATCAGGATCGCGGTCCAGGTCGGCATCATGATCAGCAGCACCAGCACCGTTTGCAGCTCTTTGCGGGCGGTGGCAATGCCATAGGCCATCGGGTAGCCGATCAGCAGGCAGAGGATGGTGCTGAACAGCGCCATCTTCAACGAGCCTAGGTAAGCGGCGATGTACAACTCGTCATCGCCCAGCATCGCGTAGTTGGCCAGGTTGAGCAGCACCTGCAGTTTCTGGTCAACGAAGGTGTAGATCTCGGTGTACGGCGGAATGGCCACGTCGGCTTCAGCGAAGCTGATCTTCAGGACGATGAAGAACGGCAGCATGAAGAACATGAACAGCCAGATGAACGGAACCCCGATGACCAGCTGACGGCCACCGGGAATTATTCGATTGAGCCGGCGTTTGAGTTTGCGCATGTTCATGAGCGAAGTACCACGCCGCTGTCGTCTTCCCACCACACGTAAACCTGGTCACCCCAGGTCGGGCGCTGGCCACGGCGCTCGGCGTTGGCGACGAAGGACTGCACCAGCTTGCCGCTCGGCAGTTCGACGTAGAACACCGAATGGCCGCCGAGGTAGGCGATGTCGTGCACCTTGCCGCTGGACCAGTTGTGTTCGCAGGTCGGCATTTCGGCCGTCACCAGCAGTTTTTCCGGACGGATCGCATAGGTAACGGACTTGTCCTGCACCGAGGTGCTGATGCCGTGACCCACGTAAATGTTGCGGTCCAGATCCTTGCAGGTGATCAGTGCATGGCCCTCGGCGTCGTCCACCACTTCACCTTCGAAGATGTTGACGTTGCCGATGAATTCGCAGACCAGGCGGCTGGTTGGGGTTTCGTAGATGTCGATCGGGCTGCCGATCTGGGCGATCCAGCCCAGGTGCATGATCGCGATGCGCTCGGCCATGGTCATGGCCTCTTCCTGGTCGTGGGTCACCATGACGCAGGTTACGCCGACGCGTTCGATGATCTCGACCAGTTCCAGCTGCATTTGCGAACGCAGCTTTTTGTCCAGCGCGCCCATCGGTTCGTCGAGCAACAACAGCTTCGGCCGCTTGGCCAACGAACGCGCCAGGGCCACGCGCTGACGCTGACCACCGGACAACTGATGCGGTTTGCGCTTGGCGTACTCGCTCATCTGCACCAGCTTGAGCATCTCGGCTACGCGGGCATCGACCTCGGCCGTCGGGATCTTGTCCTGCTTGAGGCCGAAAGCGATGTTCTGCGCCACGGTCATGTGCGGGAACAATGCGTAGGACTGGAACATCATGTTGATCGGCCGCTCGTACGGCGGCATGTCAGTGATGTCTACGCCATCGAGGAAAATGCGCCCCTCCGTGGGCCGTTCGAAACCTGCCAGCATCCGCAGCAAGGTGGATTTGCCCGAACCCGAGCCGCCGAGCAAGGCGAAGATTTCGCCTTTCTTGATTTCCAGGGACACGTCGTCCACGGCAATCGTCTCGTCGAACTTTTTGGTGACCCGGTCGATTTTGACCAACACCTGTTTAGGTGATTGGTCGCCCTCGAGGGCTTTCTTATAGGCGCCGGAGGCAACTGCCATTTACGAAACTCCCAACAGAATTTGCAGTTCGCTCAACGTGGCGAACCTGGATAGTTTGACGCTATTTGCCCGACTTGACCTTGGTCCAGCTGCGCGTCATCAAACGTTGAATGTTCGGTGGCAACTCGATGGACACATACGTCTTGTCGAGGACCGCCTGTGGTGGATAAACCGATGCGTCGGTACGTATGGACTGCTCCATCAATTTGTCCGACCCGGGGTTTGGGTTGGCATAGCCGACGGTATCGCTGACCTTGGCAATCACTTCAGGCTTGAGCAAATAGTTGATGAAGGCGTGGGCTTCCTTGACGTTGGCCGCGTCCTTGGGGATCGCCAGCATGTCGAACCAGAGTGCGCCACCCTCTTTTGGAATCGAGTAGGCGATGTTTATGCCTTTACCGGCTTCAGCCGCGCGTGCCTTGGCCTGGAAAATGTCGCCGGAAAAACCGATCGCAACGCAGATATCGCCGTTGGCCAGGTCCGCGATGTATTTGGATGAGTGGAAGTACGTCACATAAGGTCGCACCGCCAGCAATTTAGCCTCGGCCTTTTTGTAGTCTTCGGGGTTGGTGCTATTGGCGTTCAGGCCCATGTAATTGAGGACCGTGGGCATCATTTCATCGGCGGAGTCGAGGAACGCGACGCCGCAGCTGTGCAGCTTCTTGATGTTTTGCGGCTCGAACACCACATCCCAGGAATCGATCTTGTCGAGGCCCAGCACAGCCTTGATCTTGTCGACGTTGTAACCGATGCCATTGGTGCCCCACAGATACGGCACGGCATATTGGTTACCCGGATCGTTCTGCTCCAGGCGCTTGAGCAACACCGGGTCGAGGTTGGAATAGTTGCCTAGCTTAGACTTGTCGAGCTTCTGGAAAGCGCCAGCCTTGATCTGCTTGCCAAGGAAATGGTTGGACGGCACGACCACGTCGTAACCGGTACGCCCGGCCAGCAATTTGCCTTCCAGGGTTTCGTTGGAATCGAATACGTCGTAAATCGGCTTGATACCGGCGTCTTTCTGAAAGTCGGCCAGGGTGGTCTCACCGATGTAGTCCGACCAGTTATAAATATGCACCGTGCCGGTGGCCTGGGCACTGACGGCAAGCGTCAGCCCGGCGCCGACCAGCAGGGCATTGCGCAACAAAGAAAAAACAGGCAAGTGGAGGTCCTCTAAAATTAGTTGGGCCCAAGTTGCCCCGCGCTACATGACAGCCATGGCTGCCTGACAACAAAACCGGCGCGCAACTTACCCTCGAAAAACCGTTCCAGCAAAACTTTTATGCAGAGCCCTGTAGTCGCTGCCCAAGGTTGCGGCAGCGGCTACAGGTTTATTACTTATTTACCGGATTTGATCTTGGTCCAGCTGCGGGTCAGTTCGCGCTGGGTTGCGGCTGGCAAATCAGCGATCGCATACAGCTTGGCCTGTACTTCAGGAGTCGGATAGATGCCCGGATCCGAAGTGATGTCCTTGCTCACATACTGGGTGGCTTCAGCATTACCGTTAGGGAAACGCACAGCGTTGGTGATGTCAGCCATTACTTTCGGTTGCAGCAGGTAGTTCATGAACTTGTAGGCCCCCTCGACGTTTTCCGCATCCTTGGGGATTGCGACCATGTCGTAGAAGCTGCCAGCGCCTTCTTTTGGAATGGCGTAGCTGACTTTCACCTTGTCACCGGCTTCGGCAGCACGGGACTTGGCTTGCTGGACGTCACCCGAATAGCCGACGGCTACGCAGATGTTGCCGTTGGCCAGGTCCGAGATGTACTTGGACGAGTGGAAGTAGGTGATCGAAGGACGAATCTTGAGGAACAGTTCCTCGGCTTTCTTGATGTCTTCTTTCTTCTGGCTGTCGGTTGGCAGACCCAGGTAATGCAGGGCGACCGGCAGCATTTCGGTAGGCGAATCCAGGAAGCTCACACCGCAGCCCTTGAGCTTGGCAATGTTTTCAGGCTTGAGCAGGGTGTCCCAGGAATCGATCGTATCGACGCCCAGCGCAGCCTTGACCTTCGCCGGGTTGTAACCGATACCGATCGAGCCCCACATGTAAGGGAAGGCGTGTTTGTTGTCCGGGTCGCTGACAGAAACCGCTTTAAGCAGCGATTTGTTCAGGTTGCCGTAGTTGGACAGCTTGGACTTGTCCAGCTCCCGGTAAACACCGGCCTTGATTTGCTTGGCGAGGAAGTTGTTCGACGGTACGACAACGTCGTAACCGGACTTGCCTGCCAGCAACTTGGCTTCCAGGGTTTCGTTGCTGTCGAATACGTCGTACACCACTTTGATCCCGGACTCTTTTTCGAAGTTCGCGATGGTGTCCGGTGCGATGTAATCGGACCAGTTGTACACGTGCAGCACTTTATCGTCGGCCTGAACGGCGCCCGCCATCACGCCCATCAGGGACATGGCGAGGAGGGTCTTGCCAGTTATCTTCATACCTAATGCCTTCATGGGTAATGCTCCAGTTTTTCTTTTTAACCACGTGCTCAGCAGCCTGTTACAGGGCATCCGAACAACCGTTAGTCTGGCAAGATCCAAGGCAGGCTTTCAAGGAAAGCCCCATCCTTTGTTTGCACTGAGCGAAGTGCAGACATTGCACCTCGCTCAGAGCCTAGCACTTAGCCCTGCAACGCACTCAGGGTCAGGTCCAGGCACTTGCGCGCCTTGGTCACCAACTCGTCGATTTCAGCCGGTGTAATCACCAGTGGCGGAGCAATGATCATGGTGTCGCCGACCGCGCGCATGATCAGGCCGTTGTCGAAGCAGAACTGCCGGCAGATCATGCCGACGCCCTTGCCTTCGTAACGCTTGCGAGTGGCCTTGTCCTGAACCAGCTCGATAGCCCCCAACAGACCGACCCCACGCACTTCCCCCACCAACGGGTGATCGTTCAGTTCCCGTAGACGCTTCTGCAAATAAGGTGCCGTCTCTGCTCGCACATGCTCGACAATTTTCTCATCGCGCAGGATGCGGATGTTTTCCAGCGCCACCGCCGCGGCCACCGGGTGCCCGGAATAGGTGAAACCGTGGTTGAAATCACCACCTTCGTTGAGCACCTCGACCACATCGTCATGCACGATCAGGCCACCCATCGGGATGTAGCCGGACGTCAGACCTTTGGCGATGGTCATCATGTGGGGCTTGAGGTCGTAGAAATCGGTACCGAACCACTCACCGGTACGACCGAAACCGCAGATCACCTCGTCGGCCACGAACAGGATGTCGTACTTGGCGAGGATTTCCTTGATGCGCGGCCAGTAGCTGTCTGGCGGAATGATCACGCCGCCGGCGCCCTGGATCGGCTCGGCAATAAAGGCACCGACGTTGTCGACGCCGATTTCCAGAATCTTCTCTTCCAGCTGATTGGCCGCCCAGATACCGAACTCTTGTGGCGTCATGTCACCGCCTTCACCGAACCAATACGGTTGGGCGATGTGGACGATGCCCGGGATCGGCAAGTCGCCTTGCTCGTGCATATAGGTCATGCCACCCAGGCTCGCACCGGCCACGGTAGAGCCGTGATAGCCGTTCTTGCGACTGATGATGACTTTCTTCTTCGGCTGGCCCTTGATCGCCCAGTAGTGGCGAACCATCCGCAGCATGGTGTCGTTGCCTTCGGAACCGGAACCGGTGAAGAACACATGATTCATGCCTTCAGGCGCGATTTCAGCGATGACCTTGGCCAGCTCCAGCACCGGCGGGTGAGCGGTCTGGAAGAACAGGTTGTAATAAGGCAGTTCGCGCATTTGCTTGGCGGCGGCATCGGCCAGTTCATCGCGACCATAGCCGATCGCGACGCACCACAGACCGGCCATGCCGTCGAGGATCTTGTTGCCTTCGCTGTCCCAGAGGTAAACACCCTTGGCATTGGTGATGATCCGCGGGCCTTTCTCTTTCAGCTGCTTGAAGTCGCTGAACGGGGCCAGGTGGTGATCATTGCTCAGGGTTTGCCATGCACGGGTTTGCGGGTTGTTGCTGGTCATGCGAATTCTCCTTGGATTGCAGTGACGGCGCGACGTCAGAGGGCAATCACGCCCCTTGTCGCGCCCGGCGCATCAGACGGCGAAGAGCAGGAACTCCCGCTCCCACGAACTGATCACGCGCTTGAAGTTTTCATGCTCGGCCCGCTTGACCGCGACGTAGCCTGTGATGAATTTCTTGCCCAGATACTTTTCGATGGTCTTGCTGTTTTCCATACGATCCAGCGCGTCTTCGATAGTTAACGGCAGGCGCAGATTGCGCCGCTCGTAACCACGCCCTACCACCGGGGCACTCGGGTTATGCCCTTCGAGCATGCCGATCAGGCCGCACAACAGGCTGGCGGCGATGGCCAGGTAAGGGTTGGCGTCGGCACCCGGCAGACGGTTTTCCACCCGACGGTTCTGCGGCCCGGCATCCGGCACCCGCAGGCCCACGGTGCGGTTCTCTTCGCCCCACTCCACGTTCACCGGTGCCGAGGTATCCGGCAGGAAGCGGCGGAACGAATTGACGTTGGGCGCGAACAGCGGCAGCAACTCAGGGATGAATTTCTGCAAACCGCCGATGTGATGGAGGAACAGCTGGCTCATGGTCCCGTCTTCATTGGAGAAGACGTTTTTGCCGGTCTCGATGTCGATGATGCTCTGGTGCAAATGCATGGCACTGCCCGGCTCGCCGGTCATGGGCTTGGCCATGAAGGTCGCCGCCACGTTGTGCTTGAGTGCGGCTTCTCGCATGGTGCGTTTGAACACCAGAATCTGGTCGGCCAGGGACAGGGCATCGCCGTGACGGAAGTTGATTTCCATCTGCGCGGTGCCGTCCTCGTGGATCAACGTGTCGAGATCCAGCTCCTGCAATTCGCACCAGTCGTAGACGTCTTCGAACAATGGGTCGAATTCGTTCGCCGCTTCAATGGAGAACGACTGGCGACCGGTTTCCGGACGACCGGAACGGCCAATCGGCGGTTGCAACGGGTAGTCCGGGTCATCGCTGCGCTTGGTGAGGTAGAACTCCATTTCCGGCGCCACGATCGGCTGCCAGCCGTGGTCGGCGTAGAGTTTCAGTACCTTCTTGAGCACGTTGCGCGGCGACAACTCGATCGGGTTGCCCTGCTTGTCGTAGGTGTCGTGGATCACGATGGCGGTGGGCTCGATGGCCCAGGGCACCAGGAACACGGCGTTCTGGTCGGGGCGGCAGACCATGTCGATGTCGGCCGGGTCGAGCAGTTCGTAATAGATGTCGTCTTCGACATAGTCGCCGGTCACGGTCTGTAACAGAACGCTTTCGGGCAGGCGCATGCCTTTTTCGGCGATGAACTTATTGGTCGGCGAGATCTTGCCCCGGGTGATGCCGGTCAGGTCGCCAATCATGCATTCGACTTCTGTGATCTTGTGGTCTTTCAACCAATCGGTGAGCTGGTCGAGGTTGTTACTCATAAATGCCTCTTAGGCTTGAGTTTCCTGACTTTTATAAGTCAGGCGTTGTTTGACGCATCGGCGTCGCGTTGTAGTGCGCGCTTGCGGCAGGCATCGCCAAATGCCTGGAAAATCGCAAGGTAGTCAGGATTCAAGCTTACCTGCCATTCGGGATGCCATTGCACGCCTAAAGCAAAAGCCTTGCCTTCGATCACAGAGACCGCTTCGATCAGCCCATCGGGCGCCACAGCTTCCACACGAAGGCCCGGCGCCAGCCGCTCGACGCCCTGACCATGAATCGAGTTGACTTGAATCTCGCTCGACAGGCCCAGCCCCGCAAGTACACCACCCGGTTGGACGTGCACCGGGTGACTGGGGGCGTACTGCCCTTCGAGCGACAAGCTGTCGTCTTCACGGTGATCCATGAAGGGACCGGCCTCGTGGACCTTCTGATGCAGGCTGCCACCGAACGCCACATTCATTTCCTGGAAGCCGCGGCAGATACCGAGCACGGGAACGCCAGCCTCGACAGCGGCGCGGATCAGCGGGAGAGTGGTGGCATCGCGTGCAGAATCATGAGCAGTGCCTGGCGCGCTGGCCGGGCCGTTGTAGTGAAACGGTTCTATATTAGAAGGAGAGCCTGTAAAAAGAATGCCGTCCAGAGCGTCCAGAATATCGGACGGCGCCAGTTGATCTGCCAGGGATGGAAGAATCAACGGCAGGCCTTTGGCAGCTGAAGCCACGGCGCGTACGTATTTGTCGCCACTGATGTGATAAGCATGCAGACCGATCTGCTTTGAGCAGGCGGTGACGCCGATTAACGGCAGGCGAGACATGAAGCACCCCGGTATTATTGCTGTTATGGGTTTAAATCGAGCTTAGCCTTGTTCATTTTTTTACACAACACCCCCGTAAAAAATACAACACGGCCCGCTCAAGCCCGCGGGCGCCAAGACGTCAGAAGACAAAAATACGCCCCAAAGTGCCTCAAAAAAGCCTTGCGAGCGCTTTTTTAGGGCAAAAAAGGCCTCGCTTGACTTCGGCATGCCGTTCGGGTTGACTGGAATCTGAAAAGATCAATGATTGATATTTTTAACAACAAAGGTGTTGCATCATGTCGGTACCCCCGCGTGCCGTTCAGCTTAACGAAGCGAACGCGTTCCTTAAGGAACATCCTGAGGTTCTGTACGTTGACCTTCTGATTGCGGATATGAATGGTGTGGTGCGCGGCAAGCGCATCGAACGCACCAGCCTCCACAAGGTTTACGAGAAAGGCATCAACCTGCCGGCCTCTCTATTTGCTCTGGATATCAATGGCTCGACGGTGGAAAGCACCGGCCTGGGCCTGGACATCGGCGATGCTGACCGAATCTGCTATCCAATCCCCGACACCCTGTGCAATGAGCCCTGGCAGAAGCGCCCGACTGCGCAACTGCTGATGACCATGCACGAACTCGAAGGTGAACCTTTCTTCGCCGACCCGCGCGAAGTCCTGCGTCAAGTAGTGACCAAGTTCGATGAGATGGGCCTGACAATCTGCGCCGCGTTCGAACTGGAGTTCTACCTGATCGACCAGGAAAACGTGAACGGTCGCCCGCAACCGCCGCGCTCGCCGATCTCCGGCAAACGCCCGCATTCGACCCAGGTCTACCTGATCGACGACCTCGACGAATACGTCGACTGCCTCCAGGACATTCTGGAAGGTGCGAAAGAGCAAGGCATCCCTGCCGATGCGATCGTCAAGGAAAGTGCCCCGGCGCAATTCGAAGTGAACCTGCACCACGTGGCCGACCCGATCAAGGCCTGCGACTACGCGGTCCTGCTCAAGCGTCTGATCAAAAACATCGCCTACGACCATGAGATGGACACCACCTTCATGGCCAAGCCTTATCCAGGCCAGGCGGGTAATGGTCTGCACGTCCACATCTCGATTCTTGATAAAGATGGCAAAAACATTTTTGCCAGCGAGGATCCCGAGCAGAACGCCGCACTGCGTCACGCGATCGGCGGTGTGCTCGAGACCCTGCCTGCGCAGATGGCTTTCCTCTGCCCGAACGTCAACTCCTACCGTCGTTTCGGCGCACAGTTCTATGTGCCGAACTCGCCGTGCTGGGGTCTGGACAACCGCACCGTGGCGATCCGCGTACCGACCGGTTCCTCCGATGCCGTGCGCATCGAACACCGTGTGGCGGGTGCCGATGCCAACCCGTACCTGCTGATGGCCTCGGTCCTGGCCGGCGTGCACCACGGCCTGGTCAACAAGATCGAGCCGGGCGCGCCCGTGGAAGGCAACAGCTACGAGCAGAACGAGCAAAGCCTGCCGAACAACCTGCGCGATGCACTGCGCGAGCTGGACGACAGCGAAGTCATGGCCAAGTACATCGATCCGAAATACATCGATATCTTCGTCGCCTGTAAAGAGAGCGAGCTGGAGGAGTTCGAACACTCCATCTCCGACCTCGAATACAACTGGTACCTGCATACCGTGTAAACGGTTGCCGTAAAAACAACGCCGCCGGCTTTACAGCCTGCGGCGTTTTTTTATGGCCAACCACTAAACATTGTGGCGAGGGGGCTTGCCCCCGTTGGGCTGCGTAGCAGCCCCAGAACAGGCAATCTCGTTGTATCAGGGATACCGCGTTAGCTGGATTGGGGACTGCTGCGCACTCCAACGGGGGCAGCCCCCTCACCACGGGGTATGGATCATCTCTGCCCTCTGCGTACAATGCCCGCTGCCCTGCAGGAGACTTCAATGACCCGACTCGCCACCCCACGCAAACCCCGCGCACGCAGCCAGGCCCGGATCGATTCGATACTCGATGCCGCCCGCACGCTGCTGGCCGCCGAGGGCGTGGCCAGTCTGTCGATCTACAGCGTCGCTGAACGCGCAGAGATCCCGCCCTCCTCCGTCTACCACTTTTTCGCCAGCGTCCCGGCCCTGCTCGAAGCCCTGACCGCCGACGTCCACGCCGCGTTCCGTGCTTGCCTGCAAGCGCCCATCGACCACCACGCCCTCAACGGCTGGCGCGATTTGTCGCGACTGGTGGAACAACGCATGCTCGACATCTACGGCGAAGACGCCGCCGCCCGCCAGTTGATCCTCGCCCAGCACGGCCTGACCGAAGTCACCCAGGCTGACCGCCAGCACGACATCGAGCTCGGCGACCTGATGCACAAACTGTTCGACCACCACTTCGAACTGCCGAAGCTGCCAACAGATGTCGATGTGTTTGCCCTGGCCATGGAGCTGGGGGATCGAGTGTATGCACGCTCGGTGCAGCAACATGGGCAGATCACGCCGCGCATGGCTGAAGAAGGGATGCGGGTGTTTGATGCGTACCTCGGGCTGTATTTGCCGCCGTATTTGCCCAAGCGTGCTGTTCCAGTCTGATTTTTTTGCTGTATTCACTGGCCCTTTCGCGAGCAAGCCCGCTCCCACATTTGATCTTCACCGAGCTCACTGATTCACGCGCATAAAAAACCCCGAAGGGCTCACACCCTCCGGGGTTGTTGTTGGCGCACGCACTTACAACTTGGCGATCGACACCTCGGTGGATTTCACAAACGCGATCACTTCGCTGCCGACCACCAATTCCAGCTCTTTCACCGAACGAGTGGTAATCACCGAAGTGACGATGCCGGAGGCAGTCTGCACGTCGATTTCCGAGAGGACGTCGCCGAGCACGATTTCCTTGATCGAGCCTTTGAACTGGTTACGAACGTTGATGGCTTTGATAGTCATGATGTTGATTCCTGTCGTTGGATGAGTTTTTACGTTATTGAGCCCAGCGCAATTGCGTGGGCAATGGTGAAACAGGTTCCGGTTCCGGCGGTTGGCCGGGTACCGACAGCACGCGGTTAAGCACTTCGGTTTCCAGCGCCGCCAGCCGATGGGAGCCGCGAACCCGAGGGCGTGGCAATTCCACTGCCAGGTCGAGACCGACTTCGCCCTCTTCAATCAGAATCACCCGATCGGCAATCGCCACCGCCTCACTGACGTCGTGGGTTACCAGCAACACGGTGAAACCGTGCTTCTGCCAGAGCCGTTCAATCAGTTGCTGCATTTCAATACGGGTCAGGGCATCCAGTGCGCCCAGCGGTTCGTCGAGCAACAGCAGGCGCGGTTGATGGATCAGCGCGCGGGCCAGGGCCACGCGTTGCTTCTGGCCACCGGACAGCGCCGCCGGCCATTCGTGGGCGCGGTCCGCCAGGCCGACCGACTCCAACGCGTCCAGCGCTTGCGGCCGCCAGTTGCCCTTGAGCCCGAGACCGACGTTGTCGATGACCTTTTTCCACGGCAGCAACCGCGCTTCCTGGAACATCAGCCGGGTGTCTTCCCGGGCGGCACTCAGCGGCGCTGAGCCAGCAAACAACTCGCCAGCCGTAGGCTTGTCGAGACCGGCGAGCAAGCGCAACAAGGTGCTTTTGCCACAACCGCTGCGCCCGACCACCGCCACAAACTGCCCGGCAGGAATATGCAGGTCGATTTCACGCAGCACTTGCCGCGAACCGAAGGTCTTTTGCAGCTTGCGCACTGCCAGCGGAATTCCGCGCAGCAGGCGTGGAGGTTGTTGAGCCGTCATGCGGCACCTCCCTTGGCAACCTGATAGGCCGGATGCCAGCGCAGCCACACGCGTTCAAGTCCACGGGCCGCGAGATCCGCGAGTTTGCCGAGCACGGCATACAAAAGAATCGCCAGCACCACCACGTCGGTCTGCAAGAACTCCCGGGCATTCATCGCCAAGTAACCGATGCCGGCGCTGGCAGAGATGGTTTCGGCGACGATCAAGGTCAGCCACATGAAGCCCAGGGCAAAACGCACACCGACCAGAATCGAAGGCAGCGCACCCGGCAGGATCACCTGACGGAACAGGCTGAAACCGGACAGGCCATAACTGCGGGACATTTCCACCAGCGCCGGATCGACGTTGCGGATGCCGTGATAAGTGTTGAGGTAGATCGGGAACAACGTGCCCAACGCCACCAGGAAAATCTTCGCCGACTCATCGATGCCGAACCACAGGATCACCAGCGGAATCAGCGCCAGGTGCGGAACGTTGCGGATCATCTGCACCGAACTGTCGAGCAGGCGCTCGCCCCACTTCGACAGGCCGGTGATAAAGCCCAGCGCCAGGCCAATGCCGCCACCAATGGCGAACCCGAGCGCCGCGCGCCAGCCGCTGATAGCCAGGTGAGTCCAGATTTCACCGCTGCGGAACAGGCTCACACCGGCTTCAATCACCGCGATGGGCGCCGGCAGAATCCGCGTCGACAACCAGCCCTCCGACACCGACAACTGCCATACCGCCAGCAACAGAATCGGCAACACCCAGGGTGCGAGGCTGTGGATAGTTTTCTTCATGGCCACGCCTCAGCTCTGGGACGCGGCTTTGGGAAGAATGTCGTTGGCCACCATCTCGCCGAACGGGCTGACGTAACCGGCGCTTTTCGGCAGTTCCGGGCGCTCGATGTCCAGGTGCGGGAACAGCAACTCGGCCACCCGATAGGATTCTTCCAGGTGTGGATAACCGGAGAAGATGAACGTATCGATGCCCAGATCGGCGTATTCCTTCACCCGAGCGGCCACGGTCGGACCATCGCCGACCAGCGCCGTACCGGCCCCGCCGCGCACCAGACCGACACCGGCCCAGAGGTTGGGACTGACTTCCAGGTTGTCACGACTGCCGCCATGCAAAGCGGCCATGCGTTGCTGGCCGACCGAATCGAAACGCGCCAGAGAAGCCTGGGCGCGGGCAATGGTGTCATCGTCCAGATGAGAGATCAGTCGATCCGCCGCTTGCCACGCCTCGGCGTTGGTTTCGCGAACGATCACATGCAGGCGAATACCGAAACGCACGGTGCGCCCGAGCTTCGCGGCTTTGGCGCGAACCTGTGCGATTTTCTCGGCAACGGCGGCCGGTGGCTCACCCCAGGTCAGGACCATTTCGACCTGCTCCGCCGCCAGATCCTGCGCCGCTTCCGACGAGCCGCCGAAATACAGCGGCGGACGCGGTTGCTGGATCGGCGGATAGAGCAACTTGGCGCCCTTCACGCTGATGTGCTGACCGTCGTAATCGACGGTTTCGCCTTCCAGGACCCGGCGCCAGATGCGGGTGAATTCCACCGAGGCCTGATAGCGCTCTTCGTGACTGAGGAACAGACCGTCGCCGGCCAGTTCTTCCGGATCGCCACCGGTGACCAGGTTGAACAGCGCACGGCCGCCGGACAGACGATCCAGGGTCGCGGCCTGACGCGCCGCCACCGTCGGGGAAATGATCCCGGGGCGCAGGGCGACGAGGAATTTCAAACGCTGGGTCACCGGGATCAGCGAGGCAGCCACCAGCCACGAATCTTCGCAGGAGCGACCGGTGGGAATCAGCACCCCGCCGAAACCCAGACGATCCGCCGCTTGCGCGACTTGTTGCAAGTAACCGTGGTCGACGGCGCGAGCGCCTTCGGCGGTGCCAAGGTAATGGCCGTCGCCGTGGGTAGGCAGGAACCAGAAGATATTGAGGCTCATGGAGTAGTCTCCTTGGGGAATCGGATTACGGCGCTTTGGCGACGGCTGCCGGTGGCGTCCAGATCACGTCCTTGATACTCAAGGGCTTGGGAATCAGCTTGAGTTGGTAGAAGCTGTCGGCGATTTTCTGTTGGGCGGCGACCACCTCAGGGGTCAGGAACAGCGCGCCGTAGCCCTGGCGCTTCACCGAAGTCAGGGTGATGTCCGCCGGCAGGCCGAGCAGTGGCGAAACCTGTCTGGTTACGTCCTCGGGATTGGCCCGGGACCATTCACCGACCGCGCGCACTTCTTCCACCAGGGTTTTGATCACTTGAGGATTTTTTTGCGCGTAAGGCTTGGTCGCCAGGTAGAACTGATGGTTGTCGACGATGCCTTTGCCATCGCGCAAGGTGCGCGCTTGCAGTTGCTGTTCGGCGGCAGCCTGGTACGGGTCCCAGATCACCCAGGCATCGACACTGCCGCGCTCGAATGCGGCGCGGGCATCGGCGGGCGGCAGGAACACGGTCTGGATATCGGTGTATTTGAGGCCGGCGTCTTCCAGCGCACGCACCAGCAGGTAGTGCACGTTCGAGCCTTTGTTGAGCACGACTTTCTTGCCCTTGAGTTCCTGCACCGATTTGATCGGCGAGCCCTTCGGCACCAGGATCGCTTCGCTGTGGGGCGCTGGCGGTTCATAAGCGACGTAGAGCAGATCGGCGCCCGCGGCCTGAGCGAAAACCGGAGGCGTTTCGCCGGTGACGCCGAAGTCGATGGAGCCGACGTTCAGGCCTTCAAGCAGTTGCGGGCCGCCGGGGAATTCCGTCCATTGCACGTCCACGCCTTGGGCGGCGAGGCGTTTTTCCAGAGTGCCTTTGGCTTTGAGCAGCACCAGGGTGCCGTATTTCTGATAGCCGATTCGCAAAGTCTCGGCTTGGGCTTGAGTAATGACGCCGAAGGACACAGCCGCAGCAAACAGAGCGACCAGACCACGACGCAAAATGACAGGGCGCATGGCGCTCTCCTTTTTGCAGTTGGGTTTTGGCTGCACCTGCTTGCCCGTTAGCGGGCCAGTAAGGTGAGTACTTCAAATTCAGATGTTGCTTGAGGGCTGGCTTAAATGCTCCAGCGAGCACTCAACAAACGTTCGTTCAACAGGTTCGGATCGAGCGGCTTGGGCCGGCGAGCCATGGCGCTGTAGAACAGCTCCAGCGATTCATTCAGTCGTTGTGCAAGCTCGGGAGCCAACTGCGCCTGGGTGCTGCCTTCGCCGTAAGCGATCTGACTGTCTACGGCGAAAATCCCGTGGAGCATTTCCTGGGCCTTCAACGCCGACAGCACTGGCTTGAGCGCGTAATCCACCGCCAACATGTGGGCGATGCTGCCGCCGGTCGCCATTGGCAGAACCACTTTGTGGGCCAGAGCGCGCTCGGGCAGCAAATCCAGTACGGTTTTCAACGCGCCGGAGAACGAGGCTTTGTAAACCGGTGTGGCGATGAGCAGGCCGTCGGCGTTATCAATCTGTTGCAACAGATCGATCACCTTCGGGCTGTCGAAACGGGCATGCAGTAAATCTTCAGCCGGGAAGTCCCGTACCTGGTAACTCACCACTTCCACACCTTGCTCTTGCAACCAGCGTTTGGAGCGCTCCAGCAACACCCCGGAACGGGAGCGTAGGCTGGGGCTGCCACCGAGTGAGACGACCAGCATTCAGACAATTCCTTGAGCGGTGTTGGCGATTCGCAGCTTGCGATCTCGCATCGATGAAATGACCTTAACAGGTGATTTATATATCCATAAATCATATTTATTCATTTAGTTATAGCTTAAATGAATAAACTGTTTGTCTTTTTCCAGACAAAAAACAGGCCGTCGAAACGGCCTGAAAATCCCCTGCTTTGTAAATCTACACAGCCCTTGTAGGAGCGAGCGGTGCGGCGATCCGACTTGCCCGCGAAGGCGTCATCCCTGACGCTAGAAAGACCGAGGCGTTCGCTTCGCGGGCAAGCCTCGCTCCTACAAAGGTTCAGCGATTCGGCTGCGGCGTCAGCCGCAGGTACGGTTTCACCGCACGGTAACCCTTGGGAAAACGTCGCTGGATTTCATCTTCGTCCTTGAGCGACGGCACGATCACCACCTCATCACCGTCCTGCCAATTGGCCGGGGTGGCCACCTTGTAGTTGTCGGTGAGCTGCAGCGAATCGATTACCCGCAGAATCTCATTGAAGTTACGGCCGGTACTCGCCGGGTAAGTGATGGTCAGCCGGATCTTCTTGTTCGGATCGATCACGAACAACGAGCGCACGGTCAAGGTGTCGTTGGCATTCGGATGGATCAGGTCGTACAGGTCGGACACTTTACGGTCCGCATCGGCGAGGATCGGGAAGTTGACGATGGCGTTCTGGGTTTCGTTGATGTCCTCGATCCACTTGTGATGCGAATCCACCGGGTCCACGGACAGGGCAATGGCTTTGACACCGCGCTGGGCGAATTCATCCTTGAGCCTGGCAGTGAAGCCCAGCTCGGTGGTGCACACCGGCGTAAAGTCTGCCGGATGGGAAAACAGCACGCCCCAGCTATCGCCTAGCCATTCGTGGAAACGGAGGGTGCCGGCGCTGGAATCCTGTTCGAAATCGGGGGCGATATCGCCAAGTCTGAGGCTCATGGTGCTGCTCCTGGTGAGTGCTTGTTGAGCTCAACTGTGCCTGCGTTCCATTTTAATTAAAAAGAATAAATATCAATTTATTTAGATCATAAAGAAATATTAAAGATCTGTTCACTGGACCTGATCCGCCATCGGGACGAACATCGATCCCAAGGTTCGAGAAGGCCTTGAGTTGTTGCAAAAAGGGAACTTCAAGGCGGGTTTACGGGGGTGAGCCCGCCTTGAAAACGCAAAAGCCCCGCCCGGCGTGATGCCGGGCGGGGCTTTTTTTTGTCGGTTACGCGAGCGCTATTACAACAGCGGGATCGAGTAGCTGACGATCAGACGGTTTTCGTCCTGGTCGCGCTGACCCGGAACGTCGTTGCGCCACATGGCGTTTTTCCAGGTGAGGCCCAGGTTTTTCAACGGACCTTCTTGTACTACGTACGCCAGGGTCAGGTCGCGCTCCCACTCGGAACGACCACTACCGGATACCGGGTGAGCAGCGGTGTTGGCGATAGTGTCGATGTTGTCACCACGCAGGTAAACGATGCCGGCAGTAGCGCCTGGCAGGCCAACCTTGGCGAAGTCATACGAGTAGCGAGCTTGCCAGGTACGTTCGCCGGCACGGGCGAACTTGGCGATCTGGCTGTCGGTAATTATGTAGGCCGACGAGCCGTCACCCTGGTTCAACCAAGGGAAGTCGCTGCTGCCATTGCTGACCTGATAACCGCCGCCAAAGGTGTGACCGGCAACGGAGTACAGGAACAGGCCGCTATACAGGTTGTTGTCGACTTTACCGCGACCGGCACGGAAGCCCTGATAGTTGCCGGAGCTGAAATAAGCCGAGTCGTGACCGTTGGCACCGTCATCGGAGCTGTTGAAGTAACGCAAGTCAGACTTCAACACACCAGGACCAATCGACCAGTTGTGAACCAGGCCCAGGAAGTGTTGCTTGTAGAAGTCTTCCAGGTTGCCGTAGTAGTACTGGGCAGTCAGGTCTTTGGTGATTTTGTAGTCACCGCCACCGTAGATGAACTTGTTGCTGTCACGACCGGCAGCAGTGTGGGCGTTCGCCCCAGCGATCGACAACTCTTCGTTGTTGCTGGAGTTACGACCCTTGGCGTGCTCGATCTGACCGCCGACCAGTGTCAGGTCTTTGATTTCGTTCGAGGTGATCTGACCGCCCTGGAAGGTTTGCGGCAGCAGACGACCGTCGTTGGTCACGATCACCGGCAGTTTTGGCTGCAGGGTGCCCAACTTCAGTTCGGTCTGGGAGATCTTGGCTTTGGCAGTCAGGCCCAGGCTGGAGAAGTTATCAACCGCTTTGCCGTTGGACTCACTTGGGAAAACAGTGCCGCCGTAAGAGGTAGGAGTTGCGCCGTTGGTGCCGCCACCCGAATCCAGACGGACGCCCAGCAGGCCGATGGCATCAATACCAAAACCAACGGTGCCTTGGGTGTAGCCCGAGGTGAAACGCAGATCGAAGCCTTGGCCCCACTCTTCGTTTTTGCTCTGAACATTGGAAGCAGTTCTAGCTGCCGAATCACGGTTATCAGTGTTGATGTAGAAGTTGCGCAGCCCCAATGTAGCCTTGCTGTCTTCGATGAAACCGGCGGCGCCTGCCTGCTGCGCCAAAACCCCTACGGCCACAGCCAGGGCCAAGGTGGACTTGTTCATTGTTTCGCTCCTCTCATTTCTAATTCTGGGTTCCTGGTCCTGGTCGAGTGCCCGGATCCAAAGATGCGCAATGAGCGCCGGGTGGTCAGCCCCCCTTGTTTTTGCCGACATGACAAACCAAAAGATTTACCGCGGTATTTTTTAATGCCATTTAGGCATATATATCCATGCCGGGACTCAAGGTATCGGCTCATGAACCAATTCCTTGATCTTCAAAGTCGGGGGGTGCTGAATCCGATACTCGTGTTGCTGCCAATGAGTACCTGATGGATTCATTTTATAGACTTGGGCAAAAAACAAAAAAGAATAAATAATCAATTGAAGCTATTTTTTTGGAATATCAAAAAATACGCAAAAAAAAAGCCCCGCCAACAGGCGGGGCTTTTTTTTGAGGGTTATTACAGGAAGCTGTAGGTGTAGTTGAAGATCAGACGGGTCTGGTCAACATCAGGGTTGTTGGTGACTTCACTGCCACGGTAGACGCCATTACGCAACGTCACGCCGAAACCTTTGAAGCTGCCCTGTTGGATTGTGTAGTCAATCCGCATGTCGCGTTCCCACTCGGACCCATCAGGACCACGGCCATTCGTTGCTTTGATGTCATCGCCATGCAGATAGGCAATCGAGGTTTTCAAGCCCGGCACACCCAGCGCAGCGAAGTCATAGGAGTACTGACCGAAGGTGGTGTTTTCACCGGCACGAACGAAGCCGTTGATCATGGAGTCGGTGAACAGGTAGAAGCTGGCACCACCGTTCCCTTCCAAACGACCATTGCCATCAACCACGCTGCCCTGGTTCAGGTAAACGAAACCGCCGTCATCGCTGACGCGCTGGTGACCGACCAGGAAGGCGTTGCCACCCAGGGTGTAGGTGAACATGGCGCTCCAGGTCTTGTTATCGACCTCGTTCGGCTTGCTGGCATAACCGTTATTGTTGTTGAAATGATAACCGGCATCACCGTTCTTACCGTCTGAGCTGCTGTCGAAATAGCGCAGATCGGTCTTGAAGGACTGGTTGGCATCGATCGGAAAGACGTGGACCAGGCCGAGGAAGTCCTGCTTGTAGTAATCTTTCAGGTTCGAGTGGTAGTACTGCAGGGTGAGGTCTTTGGTGACCTTCCAGTCTGCACCGGCATAACGGAACTGGTTGCTGTCCTGAGTACCGCCAGCCACAGCCAGGCCAGTAGCGTTTGACGAGGCGCGACCCGCCGAGTGTTCCAACTGACCTGCGTTGAAGGTCACGTTGTCGATTTCCTTCGAGGTGATGGTGCCACCCTCAAAGGTCTGTGGCAGCAGGCGGCTGTCATTCGCTACCAGAATCGGCAGGTTAGGCTGCAGAGCGCCACCCAGGTGGGCCTCGGTCTTCGAGAAACGTGCCTTGACGTTAGCCGCCGCGCGGCTCCACTCGTTCACGGCCGAGCCATCGGTATCGCTTGGGAAGAACGTGTTGTTGGCTGGGTGGTGACCCTTGCCACCGTCCAGATGGATACCGACCAAGGCCTGGGCGTCGATACCGAAGCCGACAGTACCTTGGGTGAAACCGGACAGGTAATCGAACTTGAGGCCTTCAGCGGTCTCTCTCTGATCCGCGCCGCCTTCCCGGTTGTCGTTATTGAAATACATGGTCCGGGAACTGACGGAAGCCTTGCTGTCTTCCAGGAAACCCGCTGCGCCTGCCTGCTGCGCCAAAACCCCCACGGCCACAGCCAGGGCTAAGGTGGACTTATTCATGTTTCGCTCCTCTCGTTTTCTAATTTTTGTGTTCTTTGGTCTTGGGTCGAAAGCCCTGGATCCACAGATGCGCGATTAGCGCCAGACCGTGACTACCAAGTCAATCGTAACCATGTATGTCTACGACCAAGGTCTAACGTCGAATATTGAGTCCCTGCCGGTGGCTCATCGAACCGGACATGACGGCATTGGCCCAAAAGCTAATTCCTAAAGGGTATTTACCAGCCTTTTTTTATTCCCATTGGCTTTGGCACATCCCGTACGCGTCAATCCCTATCGAAAAGGCGACGCCATCATGGCTAAACGCGCACTATCTAGTCAATTTGTTACAGTTTGTGTATCGCTATTATTTTTCTTTCGGCTCGGGCGGGACGGCGATTCGAGAAACCATAGGCCATAAAGTCGATTGGCGTCGTTTCGATCGCGGTTCGTAAGTGGTCAGCGCCGCGCAGCAGACCGCGGTGCGTTGGCGGCACGACGAAGGCGATTGGAGAGATGGCGAAGTTCTTGCGGGAGCAAGGGAAGGTAGAAACGGTGCTGCCGGATTATTCGCCGTAGGTCAGCGCCAAATACGTCACTGAGTGATGATCGTTCCCACGCGTGGGAACGATCATCACTCAGTCAGAGGGCTTTTTCGAAGATCTTCGAATTACGCTGATAGTTGTACAGCGATGCCCGCGCCGATGGCAGGCGATCAACGCTGCTCGGCACGAAACCTCGCTCACGGAACCAGTGGGCGGTCCGGGTGGTGAGCACGAACAAGGTTTTCAACCCCTGCGCACGGGCGCGGGTTTCGATGCGTTCCAGCAATTCATCGCCGCGACCGCCATGGCGGTACTCCGGGTTCACCGCCAGGCACGCCAGCTCCCCCGCATCCGAATCGGCAATCTGATACAGCGCCGCGCAGGCGATGATCATGCCTTCACGCTCGACCACACTGAACTGCTCGATCTCGCGCTCCAGCACCTCGCGGGAACGGCGTACCAGAATCCCCTGCTCTTCCAGCGGGCTGATCAAGTCGAGCAAACCGCCGACGTCCTCGATGGCCGCCTCGCGCACAACTTCGAATTGTTCCTGGGCCACCAGCGTACCGCCACCGTCACGGGTGAACAGTTCGGTCAGCAGCGCGCCGTCTTCGGCGTAGCTGACGATATGACTGCGCGCCACACCACCCCGGCATGCCTCAGCGGCCGCATCCAGCAGCTCGGCCTGATAGTTGCTGCCCAGGCGTTGCAGGTGTGCCGGCACTTGTTGCGGACGCAACTCGCGAACCAGACGACCCTGTTCATCCAGCAGACCGAGCTCGGCGCCGAACAGCAGCAACTTGTCTGCGCCCAGGTCGATGGCCGCGCGGGTCGCGACGTCTTCGCAGGCGAGGTTGAAGATTTCGCCGGTCGGCGAGTAACCCAACGGCGACAACAGCACGATGGAGCGTTCGTCCAGCAGGCGATTGATGCCCTTGCGGTCGACCCGGCGCACTTCGCCGGTGTGGTGATAATCGACACCTTCGAGCACGCCGATCGGCCGCGCAGTGACCAGATTGCCGCTGGCCACCCGCAGGCGCGAGCCCTGCATCGGCGACGAGGCCATGTCCATGGACAACCGCGCTTCGATGGCGATGCGCAGTTGGCCGACCGCATCGATCACGCACTCCAGCGTCGCTGCATCGGTGATGCGCATGCCGTGGTGGTAGTGCGGGGTCAGGCCGCGAGCAGCGAGGCGGGTTTCAATTTGCGGACGCGAACCGTGAACCAGCACCAGTCGCACGCCCAGGCTGTGCAGCAGCACCAGGTCGTGGACGATATTGCCGAAGTTCGGGTGCTCCACACCGTCGCCGGGCAGCATGACGACGAAGGTGCAATCGCGGTGGGCGTTGATGTAAGGCGAAGCGTGACGAAGCCAATTGACGTATTCGGGCATGAACCTGGGCCTGTAATAAATAGCAGCCGAAAAAAGAGTAACGCAGTAAACGCACAGCAGGCTGATGGTTATCGTCGGAACAGGCTTGGCGACACGCGCGCTCTCCTCATAAGTACGGGTAGTGACACTGGCAATTTATACGAGCGACGCCGGCGTCAGGCAGTAATGTTCGATCAGTTGACGTAATAGATGCACGGTAGGCTGCAAACGTGACATTTCGAGGTATTCCCCCGGTTGGTGGGCGCAGGCGATATCGCCGGGGCCCAAGACCAGTGTTTCACAGCCAAGGCGCTGAAGATAAGGCGCTTCTGTGCCGAACGCCACTGCTTCGGCGCGATGGCCGGTGAGCTTTTCGGCGACCCTCACCAATTCCGAGTCTTCGGCCTGCTCGAATGGCGGCACTTCGGGGAACAATGGCGCGTAATCGATCTTCACCTGGTGCCGTGCGGCAATAGGGTTGAGTTTCTGCAAAATCGCCGCGCGCAGGGCACTGGGGTCCATGCCCGGCAGCGGACGCAGGTCAAACTCCAGTGAGCACTGGCCGCAGATACGGTTAGGGTTATCGCCACCGTGAATGCAGCCGAAATTCATCGTCGGCTGCGGCACGCTGAACTGCGGATTACGAAATTCCCGCTGCCATGCCAGACGCAAGCCGCGCAGTTCGCCGATGGCATCGTGCATCGCTTCGAGGGCGCTATGGCCCAGGCTCGGGTCCGAGGAGTGACCGCTCTGACCGAGGATATCGATGCGCTCCATCATCACGCCTTTGTGCAGACGGATCGGCTTCAACCCCGTCGGCTCGCCAATCACCGCCGCACGACCTAGTGGTCGCCCGGCTTCGGCCAAGGCACGCGCACCCGACATCGAGCTTTCTTCATCGCAGGTCGCAAGAATCAGCAAGGGTTGCTTGAATGGTTGGTCGAGCAAGGGTTTGACGGCTTCGATGGCCAGGGCAAAAAAGCCCTTCATGTCGCAACTGCCCAGGCCGACCCAACGGCCGTCCACTTCCGTCAGTTTCAGCGGGTCGGTCTGCCACAACGCCGCGTCGTACGGCACCGTATCGCTATGACCGGCCAGCACCAGGCCGCCGGGACCTGTGCCGAAACTGGCCAGCAGGTTGAATTTGCCGGGGCTGACCTGCTGGATGTCGCAGGCAAAACCCAGCTCCCCGAGCCATGTCGCCAACAAGTCGATGACCGGCCGATTGGTTTGATCCAGGCTGGGTTGGGTACAGCTGACAGACGGCGCGGCGATCAGCGCAGCGAACTGATCTCTCATGGACGGCAAAGGCATCGCTGACTCCCAACTCCCGAATTGAAGTCCATCATAGAGCCATCCGGCGACAGGAATAAACCGCCGCGGCGCGTAGGATGAACGAGTCCTGTACACTGCACGACCTTGGCAGCCACACATTCCCCCGGCTGCGCTCCCGATCCTGGATTTTCCGGCCATGCAGAAAGAAACCGAAATCAAACTCCGCGTCAGCCGCGAAACCCTCGCCGCCCTGCGCGAGCACCCGTTACTGAAAAAACGCAACAAAAGTGGCTGGGAACGCCGTGAGTTGATGAACCAGTACTTCGACACGCCTGAGCGCGACCTGGCCCGCGCCAAGGTTGCCCTGCGCCTGCGCCGCGATGGCGAAGAAGTGATTCAGACCCTCAAGACCCGTGGCCAGAGCGTCGCCGGTCTGTCCGAACGTCACGAGTACGACTGGCACCTGCCCAAAGCCAAACTCGACGTGAAAAAACTCGACGGCGAATGCTGGCCCGAGCAGTTGGCCGAACTGGACAAGAAAACCCTGAAAGCCATCTTCACCACCGATTTCGTGCGTGAACGCGCGGAAATCGCCTGGGGCCGTGGCAAGACCAAAGTGGTCATCGAAGCCGCGCTGGACCTGGGCCACGTGGTGGTCGGCAAGCAGAAAGAAGAAATCTGCGAGCTGGAACTGGAACTGCGCGAAGGCGAGCCGGCCGCGCTGCTGGAACTGGCCGCCGAACTGGCCGCGACCCTGCCGCTGATGCCATGCGACATCAGCAAGGCCGAGCGCGGTTATCGCCTGTTCGACGCCAACAGCTACTCGCTGAGCTTGCCGGCGCCGCAGATCACCGCCGAAATGCCACTGGACGATGCATTCGCCGCCCTGTGCTGGCATTTGCTGGGCAGCAGCCAGCGCCTGGCCGAGCAGTATCGCTTCAATGGCCACTGGCGCCTGCTACAGGACTGGGTCGAAAACCTCGCTGAAATGCGCGCGCTGATCAGCAGCCTCGGTCAAGCCGCGCCACGTCAGTCGACTCACGATCTGCGGGCCGCGCTGGATGCCTTGCTGGAAGACTGGCGCCCGCTGGTACAAGCCGGCCTGGACGACGAAGACGTGCGCAAAGCCGCGCCGGAGCAGTTCCTCGAAGAGCTGGAAGACCCGCGTTGGGGCCTGTTCTCGCTGAACACTTCGCGCTGGTTGCTGGCCCGTACCTGGGCTACCGATCGCAACACCCGTGGCAATCGCCAGGGCGCCGCGCAACTGGGCAGCTGGCTGCCACGCCTGCTGGGCGAAGAAGCCAACTCGCTGCAATTACAGCGTTACCAGCAACAGCCGGAAGACCTGGCCGAGCAACTGCCGCGCATCGAGCGCATCCAGGCCTGGCTGCATCATGCCCGTAGCGTGCTGGACATCCCGGAGATGGATCGCCTGTACGGTGAGCTGAAACAGCTTGCCCTGCTGGCTAACGAGCCGATCACCGATGAGTCGCTGGATGCGCGTAAGCAGCAGGCGATTGCGGTGTATCAGAATCGTGCCTGGAAAATGCTATTGCGCATGTAACACCCTGTGGCGAGGGGGCTTGCCCCCGTTCGGCTGAGAAGCAGTCGCAAAGCTTTTGAGGCCGCTTCGCGACCCAACGGGGGCAAGCCCCCTCGCCACAAAAAACCTCTACCGCAACAATCAACGCAACACCGGCAAACTCGTCGTGGATTTGATTTCCGACAAAGCCACGATCGAGTTGACCTCCTGTATCCCCGGCACCATCGACAGTTTCTCGAAGAAGAAACGCTCATAAGCCTCGATGTCTGCCGTGACGATCCGCAACAAGAAATCCACCGATCCCATCAGCACATAACATTCCAGCACTTCGGGGAAACCGCGAATCGCTTCGGTGAACTCAGTGAAGTTCGAGCGCCCGTGGGCGTTGAGTTTGATCTCGGCGAAGATTTGCGTGTTGAGGCCGATTTTCTTGCGGTCAAGCAACGTCACCTGACCGCGAATGATCCCTTCCTCCTTCATCCGCTGAATCCGCCGCCAGCAGGGCGACTGCGAGAGCCCCACCTGTTCGGCGATCTGCGCGCTGGAGAGCGAAGCGTCCTCTTGCAGCAACGCGAGAATCTTGCGGTCGTAGCCATCCAGCTCGCTATGCATAGAAAAACCTGAAATTAATATGATATTGAATTGATCTATTCGATAAATCGTCAATAAGCCCAATCATAGATAAGAAATACCCCACACCGAATGTAAAAATTCCTCCAATGATTTTGGAGCCCGACCATGCCGCCCCTCGAAGCCGTGAACACCGCGCCCGCCCGCGCCGATGTCTGGAACGTCAGCAACGCCCACTGCCGCGTTCAATACCAACTGCTGGCCGAGGCCGAGCCGGATCTGCTGTGCCGCGCGCTCAATCTGTTCGCCTTGCAGTTTCTGACGCCGCAGCAGGTCAACGTGCAGCGCCTGGACGATCTGCTGTCGATCGACATCGTCATGGACGGCCTGAGCTGGCACCGAGCCCAGGTGATCGCGGAAAAACTGCGTAACCTGATCAGCGTCTGCTCGGTGAATCTGCAATCGGCCGATTCGGCGTGGCAGGAGCCGGCGCAGGCAGCGGGCTGACCCCTCCCCTGAAAAAACCCGACACGTGTTGGTCGGGTAGTGGCCCAACGGTCTGCGGGTGCGCAGCTATCCTTTGCGAACGGTTGTTCATAAGGAGCCCGCATGTCCGTTCAACTTGCCACTCAGGACCGCTGGCTGGACCTTAACGATTTGCTGCGTGAACTGGTCGCCCAGGGCTTTGTCAGCCAGGACTCGGCCGAACACGCACTCAATGCCCGCCGCCGTCACGCCACCAATGCTCAGCAACATCCGCTGGAGTTTATCGCCAGCCAACACCTGGACGACCTCAGCCGTCCCGGTAAACACCTCGATCTGGAAAGCCTGACGCTGTGGCTGTCCCAGCAGGCCGGCCAGCCTTACTTGCGCATCGACCCACTGAAAATCAACGTCGCCGCCATTACGCCGCTGATGTCCTATGCCTTCGCCCAACGCCACAAGATTCTGGCGGTGGCCATCGACCGCGATGCCGTCACCGTGGCCAGCGCCCAGCCCTTCGTCAGCGGATGGGAAGTCGACCTGACCCACGTATTGAAACTGCCGATCAAGCGCGTGGTGGCCAACCCGGTGGATATCCAGCGCTTCAGCGTGGAGTTTTTCCGCCTGGCCAAATCGGTCACCGGCGCCACCAACGCCGATCAGCAGACAAGCAACCTGGGCAACTTCGAACAATTGCTCAACCTCGGCGCCAGCGACCAGGAGCCGGACGCCAACGATGCGCACATCGTCAACATCGTTGATTGGCTGTTCCAGTACGCGTTTCAGCAACGGGCCAGCGATATCCACATCGAGCCCCGGCGCGAGCAAGGCACGGTGCGCTTTCGCATCGACGGCGTGCTGCACAACGTCTATCAATTTCCGCCGCAAGTGACCATGGCCATCGTCAGCCGCCTGAAAAGCCTGGGGCGGATGAACGTCGCGGAAAAGCGCAAACCCCAGGACGGCCGGGTCAAGACCAAGACCCCGGACGGCGGCGAAGTCGAGCTGCGGTTGTCGACATTACCGACAGCGTTCGGCGAGAAGATGGTCATGCGGATCTTCGACCCGGAAGTGCTGCTCAAGGATTTCGACCAACTGGGCTTCTCCGCCGAGGACCTGCGCCGCTGGCAAGACATGATCCGCCAGCCCAACGGCATCATTCTGGTGACCGGGCCAACCGGTTCGGGCAAGACCACCACGCTGTACACCACCCTCAAGAAACTGGCGACGCCGGAGGTCAACCTCTGCACCATCGAAGACCCGATCGAAATGGTCGAGCCGGCGTTCAATCAGATGCAGGTCCAGCACAACATCGACCTGACCTTTGCCGCCGGCGTGCGCGCGCTGATGCGGCAAGACCCGGACATCATCATGATCGGCGAGATCCGCGACCTCGAAACCGCGGAGATGGCAATTCAGGCGGCACTTACCGGCCACCTGGTGCTGTCGACGTTGCACACCAACGATGCCCCCAGCGCCATCAGCCGCCTACTGGAACTCGGCGTGCCGCATTACCTGATCAAGGCCACGGTGCTCGGGGTCATGGCCCAGCGTCTGGTGCGTACGTTATGCCCTCACTGCAAGGCCCCCTTAATGTTGGGCGAAGACGACTGGCAAACCCTGACCCGGCCTTGGCAAGCGCCACTGCCGACCAATGCCCAGCGCGCCATCGGTTGCCTGGAATGCCGCGAAACCGGCTATCGCGGTCGCGCCGGGGTTTACGAAATCATGCTGCTGACGGATGGCATCAAAGCGCTGATCAACCCCGACACCGACTTGCTGGCGGTCCGCCGTCAGGCGTTCAAGGAAGGCATGCGCAGTTTGCGGTTGTCGGGGGCGCAGAAAGTGGCGGCGGGGTTGACCACGATTGAAGAGGTGTTGCGGGTGACACCGCAGAGTGAGCAGAGATAGACAGCCCCTAATGCCGGTAAGTTAAGACACATCCCCTGTGGGAGCGTGGCTTGCCCGCGAAGAATACACCGCGTTTTTCAGGTATTACGCGTCATCGTTCTTCGCGGGCAAGCCACGCTCCCACAGGATTTTCGTCACTCAAATTTCTAGACTTACCGGCATTTGGCCTCTCCAAGTCGCATTCAAACCTTTTGCCCTACACTCTGGTCATCGCAACTCAATCCAGACTGGACAGGGACCGTTATGAGCATTGCACTGATTCTCTTCGTCGCGCTGGTCGTGGCCATTCTTTTCATGGGTTTCAAAGTGGTGCCCCAAGGGTTTGAATGGACGGTCGAACGCTTCGGCCGTTACACCAACACCCTCAAGCCAGGCCTGAGCATCATCATTCCGGTGATGGACCGCATCGGCCGCAAGATCAACGTGATGGAAAGCGTGCTGGACATTCCGCCCCAGGAAGTCATCACCGCCGACAACGCCACCGTGCAGATCGACGCCGTGTGCTTCTTCCAGGTGGTCAATACTGCCCAGGCCGCCTACGAGGTGAACAACCTCGAACATGCCGTGCGCAATTTGCTGCAAACCAATATCCGCACCGTGCTCGGGTCCATGGAGCTGGACGCGATGCTCAGCCAGCGCGACAACATCAACGAAAAACTGCTGCGCACCGTCGACGAAGCCACTGCGCCGTGGGGCATCAAGATCACCCGGATCGAGATCAAGGACATCAGCCCTCCCGCCGACCTGATGGCCGCCATGTCCGGCCAGATGAAAGCCGAGCGGATCAAGCGCGCACAGATTCTGGAAGCCGAAGGTTTGCGCGCTTCGGCGATCCTCACCGCCGAAGGCAAGAAGCAGGCGCAGATTCTCGAAGCCGAGGGCAGTCGTCAGGCGGCGTTCCTCGAAGCCGAGGCCCGGGAACGTCAGGCCCAGGCCGAAGCCCAGGCCACCAAAGTGGTGTCCGAAGCCATCGCCGGCGGTAACGTGCAGGCGGTCAACTACTTCGTCGCACAGAAGTACATTGATGCCTTGGGCAAACTGGCCTCGGCCAACAACAGCAAAGTGATCCTGATGCCGCTCGAAGCCGGTTCGATGATTGGTGCAGTCGGCGGCATCGGCGAAATCGTCAAGGCCACCTTCGACGGCAAGAAAGGCTGAGGTCGCCGCCCATGGAACTGTTTTCGTTCTGGAGCTGGCTGGCCCTGGGCACGCTGTTGCTGATCCTCGAGGTGTTCGGTGCCGGCGGTTATCTGCTGTGGATCGGCATGGCAGCTGCCGCCGTCGGCGTGCTGACGTTCCTGATACCGGGTTTGCCCTGGGAATGGCAGGTGCTGTTGTTTGCCGTTTTTTCGATCCTCACCGCCCTGTACTGGTGGAGACGTCAGCGCAGTGTGGTGCGGGCCAGCGATCAGCCGAACCTGAACCTGCGAGGGCAAGAGCTGATCGGCAAGGTGTTCGTGGTCACTGAAGCGATTGTCGATGGCCGTGGCAAGATCAAGGTCGCCGACGGTGTGTGGATGGCCCGAGGGCCTGATGCCGCGCCTGGCAGCCGTGTTCGGGTGATCGGACAACAAGGGGCGATTTTACTGGTGGAGCGGGCCGACTAACGTCACGGAACTCGATTGGGTTATTGGCAATCAAAGGCCGCAGTTAAAACCCAGTGGAGTCACCTTTTATGCGTCTCAAACTTGCTGTCGCTACCGTCGCCGTGTTGTCCCTTCAAGTCGGTTCGGCGATGGCTGATGACAGCTTTTTGCGTAACGTCCTTACTTCCGGTGCCACCACCGGTACGTCCTACCTGACCTCCAGGGATCACAAGCTGATCGTCGCCGCCCAGGACGACGCCGGCAGCTTTGTCGCCAGTGACGGCGCCATTCGCGGCCCCTATCTGGAATCTGCCATGCAGAAAGTCCGCGCTGAAAACCCTGGCCTGCAAGCCACGGACATGGAACTGGCGAACGCCATCCTGGCGAAGAATGCCATCGCCTCGAAGTAAGGTTCGTTGCTGAACAAAAAATGCCGCTCTAAATGAGCGGCATTTTTTTGCCCCTGATTTGTAGGAGCGAGTGATTTCAGCGGTATTCATCCACCGGCACACACGCGCAAAACAGGTTGCGATCGCCGTAGACATTGTCCACACGGTTCACCACCGGCCAGTACTTATGGGCCTTGGTGTGAGCATCCGGCGTCACCGCCTGCTCGATGCTGTACGGCCGCTCCCAGACACCGGTGATGTCGGCCAGGGTATGCGGCGAACGCTTCAGCGGGTTGTCCTCCGCCGTCCAGTTGCCGTTCTGCACCTCGTTGATTTCCGCGCGAATGCTCAGCATCGCATCGATAAAACGGTCCAGTTCCGCCTTCGATTCACTCTCGGTCGGTTCGACCATCAACGTCCCCGGCACCGGGAATGACATGGTCGGCGCGTGGAAGCCGTAGTCCATCAGGCGTTTGGCAACGTCTTCTTCGCTGATCCCGGTCAGCGCCTTGAGCGGACGCAAGTCGAGGATGCATTCGTGGGCCACTCGCTCGTTGCGCCCGGTGTAGAGCACCGGAAACGCCCCGGACAAATGCTGCGCCAGGTAATTCGCGGCGAGGATCGCCACCTCACTCGCATCCGCCAGTTGCGGCCCCATCATCGCGATGTACATCCAGCTGATCGGCAGAATGCTTGCACTGCCCCAAGGGGCTGCGCTTACCGCTCCGTTCCCCGGCAGCGGGCCATCGATCGGCACCACCGGGTGATTGGCGACAAACGGCGCCAGGTGCGCCCGGACACCAATCGGACCCATCCCCGGTCCGCCACCGCCGTGGGGAATACAGAAAGTCTTGTGCAGGTTCATGTGCGACACGTCGGCACCGATATCTGCCGGCCGCGCCAACCCGACCTGCGCGTTGAGGTTGGCGCCATCCATGTACACCTGACCGCCATGGCGGTGGATAACTTCACAGATCTCGCTGATGCCTTCCTCGTAGACCCCATGGGTCGAAGGATAAGTCGCCATCAGGCAGGCGAGTTTGTCCCCCGCCTCGATGGCCTTTTCTTTCAGGTCTTCCAGATCGACATTACCCGCCTCGTCGCACTCGACGATCACTACCCTCATCCCGGCCATTTGCGCCGAGGCCGGGTTGGTGCCGTGAGCCGAAGACGGGATCAGGCAGATATCCCGCGCGCCCTGATGACGGCTCTCGTGATATTTACGGATCGCCAGCAACCCGGCGTATTCGCCCTGGGCGCCCGAGTTGGGCTGCATGCAGATTGCATCGAAACCGGTGATCGCGCAGAGCCAGCGTTCCAGTTCCTCGATCATCAGGGAATAACCCACCACCTGCTCTTTCGGCACGAACGGGTGCAGGTTGGCGAACTGCGGCCAGGTGATCGGGATCATCTCGCTGGTGGCATTGAGCTTCATGGTGCAGGAGCCCAGCGGGATCATCGACTGATTGAGCGCCAGGTCTTTGTTTTCCAGCTGCTTCAAGTAACGCAGCATTTCGGTTTCGCTGTGATGGGCGTTGAACACCGGATGACGCAGATAAGGCGTACTGCGCTGCAATCCTGCAGGAATGCCGGACGCCAGGGTCTCAGCATCCAGCTCGTCGACGTTGAGCCCATGATCGGCACCGAGAAACACATCGAACAGCTTCGCCACGGTTGTTTCGTCACTGGTTTCGTCGAGGCTCAGGCCCAACCGCCCGCGACCGAGAATGCGCAAGTTGATCTGCGCCGCCTGGGCACTTTCGATGATCGCGGTCTGAGTGCCACCGACCTCCAGGGTCAGCGTGTCGAAGAACTGTTGGTTCACACGTGTAACGCCATGGCGTTCCAGGCCGGCGGCGAGGATGCAGGTCAGCCGATGGACACGCTGGGCAATATTTTTGAGCCCTTCCGGGCCATGGTAGACCGCATAGAAACTGGCGATATTGGCCAGCAGCACCTGGGCGGTGCAGATATTCGAGTTGGCCTTCTCCCGGCGAATGTGTTGTTCGCGGGTTTGCAGGGCCATGCGCAGGGCGACATTGCCGCGAGCATCTTTCGACACGCCGATGATCCGCCCGGGAATCGCGCGTTTGTACTCGTCGCGGCTGGCAAAAAACGCCGCGTGCGGGCCGCCGTACCCCATGGGCACGCCGAAGCGCTGGGATGAACCGAACACCACATCGGCGCCCAACTCTCCCGGCGGAGTCAGCAACAACAGGCTGAGCAGATCGGTGGCGACGCAGGCCAAGGCTTGCTGGGCATGCAGATGATCGATCAGCGGACGCAGGTCACGAATTTCGCCATGGGTGTCGGGATATTGCAGCAACGCGCCGAACACTTGATGCTGCTTCAAGTTATCCACAGCGTCGACGATCAGGTCGAAACCGAACCCTTCGGCCCGGGTCTGCACCACGGAAATCGTCTGCGGGTGGCAGTTTTCGTCGACGAAGAACAGATTGCTTCTGGACTTGGCGACACGCTTGGCCAGCGCCATGGCCTCGGCGGCCGCCGTGGCTTCATCCAGCAGCGAAGCGTTGGCCAGTTCCAGACCGGTCAGGTCGATGGTCAGCTGTTGGAAATTCAGCAGCGCTTCGAGCCGGCCTTGGGCAATCTCCGGTTGGTAAGGCGTGTAAGCGGTGTACCAACCGGGATTTTCCAGCACGTTGCGCAGGATGACGGCCGGCGTGAGGGTGCCGTGATACCCCATGCCGATCAGGCTGGTCCAAACCTGGTTCTGCTCGGCGTAGCCGCGCAGTTTGGCCAGTGCGGCTACCTCATCGAGGGCGGGCGGCAGGTCCAGCGGTCGGTTGAGGCGGATTCCCGGCGGCACCGTCTGCTCGATCAACTCGACGCGGCTGCCAAGACCGAGGCTGTCGAGCATCGCCTGCTGCTCGGCGGCATCGGGCCCGAGGTGGCGGCGCAGGAAGGTATTGGGGTCGCGTAACTGGCTCAAGGACGGCAACTGGGACATGACGGGCTCTCTCATGACTGGCGCTCAGCGTCGATGCAACTCGGTCAAACCAGCATAGCAGTCGATACCGGCACGGATGGCGTGGCGCTGTCGGTCAATCCGGATCATTATGCTCGGCGCCTACAAACGTTCGCTGATCGGGTATCCACATTTATGAGCCAACTGTCTTTCCTGCCCTTCTCCAAACCCACCATCGATGAAGCCACGATTGCCGCTGTCGGCGATGTGCTGCGCTCGGGCTGGATTACCAGCGGCCCCAAGGTTCAGGCCTTTGAAGCGCAACTCTCGGAATACTTCGGCGGGCGCCCGGTGCGTACGTTCAATTCCGGCACCTGCACCATGGAGATCGCATTGCGAATTGCCGGCGTCGGACCGGGTGATGAAGTGATCACCACGCCGATTTCCTGGGTGGCCACCGCCAACGTGATTCTGGAAGTTGGCGCCACGCCGGTGTTTGCCGACATCGACCCAGTCACTCGCAATATAGACCTGACGCAGCTTGAAGCAGCGATTACCCCGCGCACCAAAGCCATCATCCCTGTGTTTCTCGCGGGACTGCCCGTGGACATGACGCGCCTTTACGCGATTGCAAAAAAGCATGGTTTGCGAGTGGTGGAAGATGCCGCCCAAGCATTGGGTTCGAGCTGGAACGGCCAGCGAATCGGTGCGACTGGCGATTTCGTGTCCTTCAGTTTCCAGGCGAACAAGAACGTCACCTGTTCAGAGGGCGGTTGCCTGGTATTGAATAATGCCGAGGAAGCACGGCTGGCGGAAAAGTACCGCTTGCAGGGCGTCACCCGCAGCGGTTTCGATGGGCTGGACGTTGATGTGCTGGGCGGCAAGTTCAACATGACCGATGTCGCGGCAGCCATTGGCCTGGACCAGTTTGCCCACATCGAAGCGATCACCGCTCATCGTCGTGAGCTGGCCAAACATTACTTCGCTTGCTTCGGCGAGGACTTCGAAGCGCAATACGGTGCTCAACTGCCCCCGGCGGATTTCGAGAACAGCAATTGGCATTTGTTCCAACTGGTGCTCCCGGAACGCCAGGATGGCAAACCGGCACGGGCTACTTTCATGGAGCAGATGCAGGCACTGGGAGTGGGTATCGGCTATCACTACCCGCCGATTCACCTGCTGAGTCTTTACCGCGAACGCGGGTTCAAGGAAGGCATGTTCCCGATCGCCGAGCGGGTCGGACGACTGATCGTCTCGCTGCCGATGTTTACGGCCATGGATAAAGCGGACGTCGAGCGTTCGGTGGCCGCGGTGAAAGCCGTCTTGCGGACTTGATCCGGCCTTTGCAGGAGCTGCCGAAGACAGCTCCTGCAAAGCGGGTATTACTCGCCGATGGCGGCCTTGTAGGCCATCGGGTCGAGCAGCTTGTCCAGCTCAGAGGTATCGCTTGGCTCAAGTTTGAAGAACCAGCTGTCATAAGGCGCGCTGTTGACCAGTTCCGGGCTGTTGGCCAACTCTTCGTTGACCGCAATGACGGTACCGGAGACCGGTGAGTAGATATCCGACGCAGCCTTGACCGACTCGACGACACCCGCAGCCTCACCGGCAGCGAACACTTTGCCGATTTCCGGCAGCTCGACGAACACCACATCACCCAAGGCTTCCTGAGCATGGTCTGAAATACCCACTTTCACGCCGCCATCATGGTCTAGACGGGCCCATTCGTGACTTTCGGCAAAACGCAGGTCGACAGGGATTTCGCTCATGTTCTGTGTCCTCAAGAAAAATGTCGGCAGTCATTGACCGCCAAAAAAGGTTAGATCAAGGTTTTGCCATGGCGTACGAAGGTCGGCTTGACCACTCGAACCGGGTACCACTTGCCACGGATTTCCACTTCGGCACGGTCAGCGGTGGCCGCCGGCACGCGCGCCAGTGCAATCGACTTGCTAAGCGTAGGAGAGAAACTACCACTGGTGATCTCCCCTTCGCCAACATCGGCGATGCGAACCACCTGATGAGCCCGCAGAACGCCACGTTCCTCAAGGACCAGACCGACCAGTTTGTGCTGCACGCCAGCGGCCTGCTCGGCCTCCAGGGCGGTGCGGCCAAGGAACTGGCGCGTGGCCGGTTCCCAGGCAATGCTCCAGGCCATGTTGGAAGCCAATGGTGAAACGTCTTGATGAATATCCTGACCGTACAGGTTCATGCCGGCTTCGACCCGCAAGGTATCGCGCGCTCCGAGACCGATCGGGGAAATACCCGCGCCCACCAGATCGTTGAAAAACCCCGGCGCCTGATCGGCCGGCAGCACGATTTCCAGACCGTCCTCACCGGTGTAACCGGTGCGGGCGATGAACCAGTCACCGTCGGCCTGACCTTCGAAATGTTTGAGTTGCTGGATCAACGTAGCTCGGGACTGGGTCACCAGTTCGGCAATCTTGTGCCGGGCGTGAGGCCCTTGAATGGCCAGCATCGCCAACTCAGAGCGCTCGTTGAGCTGTACATCGAAGTCGCCGAGATGAGCCTGCATCCAGGCCAGGTCCTGATTGCGGGTGGAGGCGTTGACCACCAGCCGATATCCGTCATCAAGGCGATAGACGATCATGTCGTCGACGATACCGCCGTGCTCGTTGAGCATGGCGCTGTACAAGGCACGGCCGGGGCTGTGCAGGCGCTCGACGTCGTTGGCCAGTAAGTATTGCAGCCAGGCCTTGGCCTGGGGGCCGTCGACATCGATCACGGTCATATGGGATACATCGAAAACCCCGCAATCGCGGCGCACCTGATGGTGTTCCTCGACCTGCGAGCCGTAATGCAGAGGCATATCCCAACCGCCAAAATCGACCATCTTCGCGCCGAGGGCGAGATGAAGGTCATACAGAGGCGTGCGCTGTCCCATGGGTTTCTCCTTCCGGGCGTGGCGAAGGTGCGGACAGCCGCTGTATGGGGTGAAATGCCTTGAAATAAAGGCTTTCAGCCGATTTCAGCAACCCGGTCTGAAAGACGGACCGCACCGAATGCCGCGCATTGTAGCCGCAAGGTGTAGGACTGACACCTAGCCGTTTCGATGCGCCGACCTTCTGATTAATCCGATGACCGGCAACAGCCCGACCAGAACCAGGGTCAGTGCCGGCAACGAGGCCCTCGCCCATTCGCCTTCGCTGGTCATTTCAAAGATCCGTACTGCCAGCGTGTCCCAGCCAAACGGGCGCATCAGCAGGGTCGCGGGCATTTCCTTGAGCACGTCGACGAACACCAGCAACGCAGCGCTCAACGTGCCCGGAAGCAGCAGCGGCAGATACACTTTGAAAAACAGTCGTGGCCCACTGACGCCAAGGCTACGTGCCGCTTCGGGCAAAGAGGGCCGTATTCGCGCCAGGCTGCTTTCCAGCGGCCCGTAAGCCACGGCGATGAATCGCACCAGATAGGCCAGCAACAACGCCGACAGACTGCCCAGCAGCAACGGTTTGCCCGCGCCGCCAAGCCAGCCCGACAGCGGAATCACCAGTTCGCGATCCAGATAACTGAACGCCAGCATGATCGACACCGCCAATACCGAGCCTGGCAGTGCGTAGCCGAGGTTGGCCAGGCTGATGCCGGAACGGATCACCCGGGTCGGTGCCAATCGACGGGCAAACGCCAGCAGCAGCGCGACGCTGACGGTGATCAACGCCGCCATGCCGCCCAGGTATAGGGTATGCACGATCAACCCGGCATAACGTTCGTCCAGATCGAAGCGCCCGCGTTGCCAGAACCACACAAGCAGTTGCAGCACGGGAATGACGAAGGCGCAGGCGAACACCAGACCACACCAGCTCATCGCCGCCAGCGCCTTGACCCCATGCAGGTGATACAGCGCCTTGACCCGCGGCCGTTCGTTGCCCGCCCGGTTGGCTCCCCGGGCGCGACGCTCGCCATACAACACGACCATCACCACCAACAGCAACAGGCTGGCCAGTTGCGCGGCGGTGGGGAGACTGAAAAAGCCGTACCAAGTCTTGTAGATGGCGGTGGTGAACGTATCGAAGTTGAACACCGACACCGCACCGAAATCCGCCAGGGTTTCCATCAGCGCCAACGCCACCCCCGCGCCGATCGCCGGACGCGCCATGGGCAACGCCACTCGCCAGAACGCCTGCCACGGGGATTGCCCAAGGACTCGCGCCGCTTCCATCAGGCCTTTGCCCTGAGCCAGAAATGCAGTGCGCGCCAACAGGTAAACGTAGGGATAGAAAACCAGCACCAGCACCAGAATCACGCCGCCGGTGGAACGCACTCGCGGCAGCCTCAGACCACTGCCGAACCATTCGCGCAACAGGGTTTGCACCGGCCCGGCGAAATCCAGCAGGCCTACAAAGACAAAGGCCAGCACGTAGGCAGGAATCGCGAACGGCAGCATCAACGCCCAGTCCAGCCACCGCCGCCCCGGGAACTCACAGAGGCTGGTGAGCCAGGCGAGGCTGACGCCCAACAGCGTCACGCCGATGCCAACGCCGACGACCAGCGTGAGGGTATTGCCCAGCAGCCGCGGCATCTGCGTACCCCACAGGTGGGACCAGATCTGCTGATCGATGGTTTGCCAGGAAAGAAGCAGGACGCTCAGGGGCAGCAGGACCAGCGCAGCGATGGCGAAGACCAGGGGGTACCAGCGGCGTTGGGCGGGGTGGGCCAAGGACAGTTCTCGTTTAAATGATTGTGCCCACGCTCTGCGTGGGCACACATCTTGTGATGCTCTGCGTCACGCCTCGACGCAGAGCGTCGGTGGATGCATCCCCACGCAGAACGTTGGAACGATCAGGCCGGCAGGGACGCCGCCACTTCATTCGGTGGCGCAGTATATCGACAGACTCAGTTCCAGCCGACCCGATCCATCATCCGAATCGCTTCAGCCTGACGCTTGCCGGCGATTTCCACTGGCAAGGTATCGGCCACGAACTTGCCCCAGCTCGCGACTTCAGCCGAAGGCTGAACGGCAGGGTTGGCCGGGAACTCCTGGTTCACGTCAGCGAAAATCTTCTGCGCTTCAGGTGTGGTCATCCACTCCACCAGCGCCTTGGCGGCTTCCGGGTGCGGTGCATGTTTGGTCAGGCCGATACCCGACAGGTTGACGTGCACGCCACGGTCGCCCTGATTCGGCCAGAACAGTTTCACCGGCAGGTCCGGCTTCTGCTTGTGCAGACGGCCATAGTAGTAGGTGTTGACGATGCCGACGTCGCACTGACCGGCATTGATCGCTTCCAGCACGGCGATGTCGTCGGAGAACACGTCGGTGGACAGGTTGTTGACCCAGCCTTTGAGGATTTTCTCGGTTTTCTCGGCGCCATGGACTTCGATCATGGTGGCGGTCAGGGACTGGTTGTAGACCTTCTTCGCCGTGCGCAGGCACAGGCGGCCTTCCCACTGTTTATCGGCCAGCGCCTCGTAGGTGGTCAGCTCACCGGGTTTCACCCGGTCGGTGGAGTAGGCGATGGTTCGCGCCCGCAGGCTCAGGCCGGTCCAGGCATGGGAGGATGCGCGGTATTGCAGCGGGATGTTGGCGTCGATCACCTTGGAGGTGAACGGCTGGAGGATGCCCATCTGCTCGGCCTGCCAAAGGTTGCCGGCATCGACGGTCAGCAGCAGGTCGGCAGTGGCGTTTTCGCCCTCGGCCTTGATCCGCTGCATCAGCGGCGCTTCCTTGTCGGTGATGAACTTCACCTGTACGCCGGTTTTCTGGGTGTAGGCATCGAAGACCGGTTTGATCAGCTCATCGATACGCGAGGAGTAAACCACCACCGCGTCGGCAGCCTGGGCGGCGGTGCTGCCTATCAGGGTCAGGGCCAGTGCGGTCAGTAGACGCTTGGGTGCCAACATGGAAGCGGTCTCTCGAAATGGGGAAGTGAGCCCAAATGATAAGGACTCACATTTCGCTTCTCAATCGAACACTGGGTGGAGGAGTTACCAGATGTTGCACAATCGAATGAATGACAATGTGGCGAGGGGCTTCAGGCCTTGGCCAACGCTGGCAAATCCCCAATCAACCCAAGCGCTTCGCGCACGAACAACGCCTTGGCCTCGGGCATCTGGTCGACCATCTTCAACCCGGTATTGCGCAACCAGCGCACCGGCAACGGATCGGCCTGGAACAGCCGTTCGAAGCCTTCCATCGCCGCCATCAACGCCAGGTTGTGGGGCATGCGCCGACGCTCGTAGCGACTGAGCACCTTCACATCCGCCAACCGCTCACCGCGCGCGACCGCTTGCAGCAGTACTTCGGCCAGCACTGCCGCATCGAGGAAACCGAGGTTCACGCCCTGTCCGGCCAGCGGATGGATGGTGTGGGCCGCGTCGCCGATCAGCGCCAGACCTTCTGCCACGTAACGCTTGGCATGACGCTGACGCAGCGGCACGCACAGACGCGGGTCGGCACTGAGCACCGTGCCGAGGCAGCCTTCGAAGGCCCGCTCCAGCTCCTTGCAGAAGCTTTCGTCGTCCAACGCCATGAGGCGTTCGGCTTCGCTCGGCGTGGTCGACCAGACAATCGAGCACCAATCCTGCTGACCGTCCCGTTCCAGCGGCAGAAACGCCAGCGGGCCGTTGTCGGTGAAACGCTGCCACGCGGTCATTTGATGCGGTTTGGAACAGCGCACACTGGTGACGATCGCGTGGTGCATGTAATCCCATTCGCGGGTCGCAACGCCGGTCAGGCGCCGCACCGCCGAGTTGGCGCCATCCGCCGCGATCACCAACGGTGCCCGCAAGGTGCGGCCATCGGCCAGGGTCAGCAGCCAATCATCACCGGAGCGGCGCATCTGCTCCAGACGCGCATTGGCCAGCATCCCGAGGTCACAGTCGTGCAGCCGATCGAGCAAGGCATCTTGAACCACGCGGTTCTCGACGATATGCCCCAGCACGTCGGCATGTACGCTGGTCGCCGAGAAATGGATTTTCCCGGTGCCGCTGCCGTCCCAGACGTGCATATCGGTGTAAGGACTGCTGCGCCGGTTGGCGATGCCGCCCCACACACCCAGGCGTTCGAGTATTCGCTGGCTGGCCGCCGACAGGGCGCTTACCCGCGGCTCGAACGGCGCTTGGCCATCGAAGGGTTTGACGCTCAAAGGGCTGCCGTCCAGCAGCAGGACTTCAAGCCCGCTGTTTTGTAACGCCAGCGCCAGGGCACTGCCGACCATTCCGGCCCCGACAATCAGCAGATCTGCGCGCATTTCCATGCTTTAGGCCTGTCTCGCTTGCGACTTGAGCCGCAGATAAAGGGTTTTCTCGACGCGCGTCACCGAAGTGCTCGCGTCGTCATGAATATTGACGTGCAAGTGCGCCCGCTTAAACATCGGGACGCGTACCCAGGCCCATGGCCTGCCGGGCGAACCAGCGCTTGGCCGGCGGCAGCAGATCGAGACCGAGCAAGCCGATGTTGCGCCCCAGGGAAACCAGCGGCTGGGTGCTGCCGAACAACCGGGTGACCTGATCGGAGAAGCCCACGGTCAGATTCTGATCCATCCGCTGACGCTCGCGATAAGCCTGCAACGTGGTGAAATCGCCGAGCGCGGTCTCGCTGCTCAGCAAGGTGTCGGCCAAGGCCTGGGCATCGCGCAGGGACAGATTGAAGCCTTGTCCGGCAATCGGGTGCAGGCTATGCGCGGCGTTGCCGAGGATCGCCAGATGCGGGCGGACTTGTTCCTCGGCTTCGATCAGCGACAACGGATACAAATTGCGGGCGCCAACCTGTTTCAGCGTGCCGAGGCGATAACCGAACACGCCCTGCAACTCGCTGAGAAAGCTGCGGTCATCAAGGGCCGCCAGCCGTTGCGCGTCCATGCCCAGACGGGTCCAGACCAGGGCGCAGCGGTTTTCCGGCAGCGGCAACAAAGCCATTGGGCCGTCGTCAGTGAAGCGTTCGAAGGCCATGCCGTTGTGCGCTTCGCTCGGAGTGATGTTGGCGATCAGCGCGCTCTGGTTGTACGGGCGCTTCTTGATGCCGATCCCCAGCTGTTCACGCAGGCCCGAACGGCCGCCATCGGCCAACACCGCGAGGTCGCATTCCACCAGGGTTTCATCGTTGAGCGTCAGGCGATAGCCGTCGGTCAGCGGTTCCATGGCGGTGACTTCCGCCGGGCAACGCCAACTGATCACGTCCTTGTCCAGACTGTGCCAGAGGCATTGGCCGAGCCAGGCGTTTTCCACCACATAACCCAGTGCTGGAACGCCCTCTTCCATCGCCGACAACCGCGCCGTGGAAAAACGCCCACGGTCGGAGACATGAATCTGCTTGATCGGCTCGGCGCGGCGGGAGATTTCCTGCCACACGCCCAGCCGTTGATAAATCTGCCGGGCGCCGAACGACAACGCCGAAGAGCGAGCGTCATAGCTCGGTTGGTACGTATCGCCAGGGGCAAAGGGTTCGATCAGCACGATCTTCCAGCCACGGGCCTTGGCCCCGGCCTGCAACGCCAACGCAAGGCTGGCGCCAACCAGGCCACCGCCGATGATTGCCAGATTGACTCGACTCATGCCGCTTGTGTCCGTGCGGCGGCCATCAAGGCCTCGATCTCGGCGACCGTTTTCGGCACGCCGCTCGTCAGGATTTCACAACCGGTTTTGGTGACTACCACGTCGTCCTCGATGCGCACGCCAATGCCGCGCCATTTCTTCGCTACGTTCTGGTTGTCCGGGGCAATGTAGATGCCCGGTTCGACCGTCAGCGCCATGCCGACTTCCAGCACGCGCCATTCGCCGCCGACCTTGTACTCGCCGACATCATGCACATCCATGCCCAGCCAGTGGCCGGCGCGGTGCATGTAAAACGCCTTATAGGCTTCGCTGGCGATCAGTTCATCGACTTCGCCCTGCAACAGGCCCAACTTCACAAGGCCCGTGGTAATGACTCGAACCGTGGCTTCGTGCGCCTGATTCCAGTGTTTGTTCGGTGCGATTTCGGCAAACGCCGCTTCCTGGGAAGCCAGCACCAGCTCGTAGATCGCCTTCTGTTCCGGTGAATACTTGCCGTTGACCGGCCAGGTGCGGGTGATGTCGCTGGCATAGCAGTCGATCTCGCAACCGGCGTCGATCAGCACCAGATCGCCGTCTTTGAGCACCGCGTCATTCTGCTGATAATGCAGGATGCAGCTGTTGCGCCCGGCGGCGACGATCGAACCATAGGCCGGCATCTTCGCCCCGCCCTTGCGGAACTCGTAATCGAGCTCGGCTTCGAGGCTGAACTCATGCAAACCGGCACGGCTGGCCTGCATCGCCCGGATATGCGCCTGGGCGGAAATCCGCGCGGCTTCGCGCATCACCTTCACTTCTGCCGCCGATTTATACAGGCGCATGTCGTGCAGCAGATGATCCAGGGCAACGAATTCGTTCGGCGGCTGGGCACCGAGATTCGCCTTGGAGCGGATCACGTTGATCCAGTCCATCAGATGTCGATCGAATTCCGGGTTGCTGCCCATGGCCGAATACACCCGGTCGCGGCCTTCGATCAGGCCCGGCAGGATGTCGTCGATGTCGGTGATGGGAAAAGCGTCGTCGGCGCCGAAGTCGCGGATCGCGCCTTCCTGGCCGGCGCGCAGGCCGTCCCACAGCTCACGCTCGGCATTGCGTTCACGGCAGAACAGGATGTACTCGCCATGTTCGCGACCGGGAATCAAAACGATAACGGCCTGAGGCTCGGGAAAGCCGCTGAGGTACTGGAAGTCGCTGTCCTGACGGTAAACGTGCTCGACGTCACGGTTGCGAATGGCAACCGCGGCGGCGGGCAGGATGGCGATGCTGTTGGGTTCCATCTGCGCCATCAGGGCCTTGCGGCGACGGCTGTATTCCGATTTCGGGATATGAATCATGGGCAGATGGCTTTTCCTGGCTCGCGATTAATGCAACGACGGTTTGGCGGCTGCTTCGTCGGTTTTCTTGGTTTCAGTGAACAGCAGCAACGGTGCGACGCGCAGGTACTCCATGACTTCCATGTAGTCGCTTTCGCCGTCGTCGGACTCTTCCAGGGCGTCTTGCACCTGAGAAATGGCGGCCAGATCCTGCAGCACTTCAGTCGCTTCAGCGCTGAGGGCATATTCGCGACGGGTCAGGCCGAAGCCAGTGAGGAAGCCCTGGCACCACTGGCCCAGCGCGGCTGCACGCTCGGTGAGCGGCGCGTCGTCGCTCGGCAGCAGCAGAACAACGGTCATGTCGTCGCTGGTAAGCTCGCCCTTGACCATCTCTTGCAGGCCGATCAAGGCGTTGCGAACGTTGTCTTGCGGCTCGCCTTCGAGCAGCTCGGCGGCGTCTGCCAGCCAGCTGTCGGCATCGAAACCGGCACCGGCGCAGCTACGGCCGAGCAGCAGGCCGTGCAACTCGGCAGGCGAGACGGGATGGCCGCTGGTACTCAGCAGGGTGGCGAAGGCTTGGTACGGAGAATTCTGAATGGGCATGGGTAGCTAGGCGCCAGACGGCGCTATGTCTAGAATGAAGGCCTTGTATCCTACATCGACAGACTCGCCAAGACTATTAAAGGCTGTCCGCCAGCTACCTCCCATCAGACGAACACGTGGACACAATGGAAGACACCGACCTGCAAGCGCTGATGGCCAGACTCGAGCTGCTGATTACCCGAGTCGAGCAACTAAAGAGTCAAAACGCACTCTTACTAGCTCAAGAAAAGACCTGGCGCGAGGAACGCGCGCACCTCATTGAAAAAAATGAAATCGCCCGGCGTAAGGTCGAATCGATGATTTCGCGCCTCAAGGCCCTGGAGCAAGACTCATGAGTTCAAGCAATAGCGTTACCGTGCAGATCCTCGATAAAGAATATTCGATCATCTGCCCCCAGGAAGAGCGCAGCAACTTGATCAGCGCCGCCCGCTACCTGGACGGCAAGATGCGCGAAATCCGCAGCAGCGGCAAAGTCATCGGCGCCGACCGCATTGCCGTGATGGCTGCGCTGAACATCACGCACGACCTTCTGCACAAGGAAGAACGTCCGGATGTGCAGGCCAGCGGTTCGACCCGCGAACAGGTTCGCGACCTGCTGGACCGCGTCGATCTGGCGCTGTCGACCGATCCGGATGTCACCAAGGGCTGATTCGCCAGGCCGCTTGAGTTATACTCGCATCACTCCCTGGGGTGCTTGCCAGTTGACCACGTCCCTGAGCCGATTCGCACTACCCTGGAGGTTGCACGTTGGGCTGGTGTGCATGTCCGCTAGACGGAAAGCCTTAAAGCCTACTGCATCTTCCACCTTGAACTTTCGGGTTCAAGGGCTAAGTCAGCAGCGGTTCATCCGGGGAGCCTGATTTCAATCCGATGCCGGTTTTCATACCGGCATCGGCATGTTTACGGGTACGCTTTTAGTACTCGCACTTTCTGAAGCCTGAATCCATGACCGAACCTGCGCTGCTGCCCCGACCGCAACTTCGACGCATGCTGCGCAAGGCCCGCCGCGCACTGACCCCCTGTCAGCAACGCGAAGCCGCTCGCGGGCTGTATAAGCAATTGGCCCAGCACCCGCTGTTTCGCCGCGCAAAACACATCTCCCTGTACCTGCCCACCGACGGTGAAATCGACCCGCGCCTGCTGATGCGTGCCGCGCAACGTCGGGGCAAGGCGACGTACCTGCCGGTACTCAGCGCCTGGCCGCGAACCAAAATGGTGTTCCAGCGGATTCGCCCCGGCGAAAAGCTCAAACCCAACCGTTTCCGTATTCCAGAACCACGGGCCAATATCGCCCGGCAACGCAAAGTCTGGGCGCTGGATCTGGTGTTGCTGCCATTGGTGGGGTTTGACGATGTCGGCGGACGCCTGGGGATGGGCGGCGGCTTCTACGACCGAAGCCTGGCGTACCTGGCGCGCCGAAAAAACTGGCGCAAGCCGACGCTGCTGGGCTTGGCCCATGAATGTCAGAAGGTTCAACGATTGGCTCAGGCGAGCTGGGATGTACCGTTGCAGGGCACGGTCACTGACAAGGCGTGGTATTTCGCGGGCTAGACGCCACTGATCTCAGCGGCGTCCAGGCGACAGGTTCAGCGCTTGAACGCCGACGGCTGTTGCTGCGCGATCTCGACGGGAGCATCGGGTTTGTTGTTCCACAGGCTTTGGGCATAGCCGGTGGTCACGACACCAAGGCCGAATAAAATAACCAAAATCCATAGTAAATCCGGTTTGCGTTTCATCGACTGCCCCCCAAAGGCACATCAACACGATGACAGCAGCGGTTTCCGTTGTAGGTGTAGGCCGTGCAGCAGCGTCAAGCTAAGAAGGCCGGCATTTTGCGACAACGTGAACCGACACGCAAACGCTGGCGTCAACCGACTGTCGGTTTGTCATAAAATTGCCTGACCACTTGCCCACCCACCTCGCAAGGAGCAAAAACATGGCTTATTGGCTGATGAAATCCGAGCCCGACGAACTCTCCATCAAAGACCTGGAGAAGCTTGGCCGAGCGCGCTGGGACGGGGTTCGCAATTACCAGGCGCGCAACTTTTTGCGGGCCATGGCAGTGGGCGACGAGTTTTTCTTCTATCACTCCAGCTGCCCTGAGCCGGGGATTGCCGGGGTCGGAAAGATCGTCGAGGCAGCGTATCCGGACCCGACGGCGCTGGAGCCCGAGAGTCATTACTTCGATCCGAAGGCCACTGCCGAGAAAAACGCCTGGAGCGCGATCGATGTCGCTCACATCGAAACGTTTTCCAAGGTGCTGAAGCTCGACTATCTGAAACAGCAAACGGCGCTGGCCGAAATGCCATTGGTGCAGAAAGGCTCGCGACTGTCGGTGATGCCGGTGACAGCCGAGCAATGGGCGGCGGTGCTTGGCCTGCGCTAAATAATGCACAACCGCCGGTCACGCAGGCTTACCTTGCCAACCGGTCAAGCTTGCCCTTCAGTTGACTAACATCAAGGTGCTCAGGCGCGTTCCTGTCAGACTGGGACGCTATAGACGCAGGATGCCGACATGTCGACGCACAGCCGCTCTTCGCTTTTCTTCGTTTTTTTACTGGGGGCTGTATTGCTGGCCGCCGGAGGGTTTGGTTATTGGCGGTCGACCGTTAACCGACTGCCCCAAGGGTTGTCTGTCGGCAATGGTCGACTTGAAGCCACTGAAGTGCAGATCGCCAGCAAAACACCCGGTCGATTGGCTGAAGTGCTGGTGGACGAAGGCGACAAGGTAACCCAGGGGCAACTGCTGGCCCGCATGGACACCCGTACCCTCGAAGCCCAGCGCAACCAGGCTGAAGCCGAAGTGATACGCGCCCGGGAAAATCTTTCCGCGGCCCAGGCCAATGTGAAACTGCGCCAGAGCGAGCAACTGCTTGCCCAGCAAGAGCTCAAGCGCTCCCAGGCATTGTTCAATCGCGGTTTCGCCAGCGGCCAGATCATCGACCAACAGCAGTCACGCTTCGACACCGCCAACGCGGCTGTTACTGCGGCCCGCGCACAGGTGTCCGCCGTCGGCGCCGCCATTGGCGCTGCACAGGCGCAAGTGGCTCAGTTAAACAGTGAAATCGACGACAGCAGTTTGCGAGCCCCCATCGACGGGATAATTCAGCTTCGCATGGCCGAACCCGGGGAAGTGCTCGGCGCCGGAGGGCGAGTGTTGCTGCTGATTGACCCGAATGACCAATACATGAACCTCTACCTTGCAGCCTCCGTCGCCGGACGCCTGGCGGTCGGCGATGAAGCGCGGATCCTGTTGGACGCCCTGCCTGACCAGCCGTTGCCGGCAAAAATCAGCTTCGTGGCGGCCAAATCGCAGTTCACGCCCAAAGAAGTCGAGACCCGCGATGAACGTCAGAAACTGGTGTTTCGGGTCAAGCTACGCCTGACCCGTCCCAGCGCCGTGCCCCAGGCCAAACCGGGGATGCCCGGCAATGGCTACGTGCGCACCGCTCCCATTGACTGGCCGGCCAATCTTCAATGACCGGCCTGGCACTGCATGCCACTCGTCTTCAACACCGCTATGGCGAACGGCATGCGCTGACTGACATCACGCTCAGTCTGCCCACTGGTACCCGGTGTGGGTTGATTGGCCCGGATGGCGCCGGCAAATCCAGCCTGCTGGGATTGATCGCCGGCGTGAAGACGCTACAGGAGGGCCAACTGGAAGTGCTCGGCGGCTCGATCCAGGACCGGCGCCACCGCAACAGCCTCTACTCGCGCATCGCGTTCATGCCTCAAGGTCTGGGCGGCAACCTGTACCCTGATCTGTCGATCCGCGAGAACATTCACTTTTTCGCCACACTGTTCGGGCTCTCCGCGGCCGAAAGCGATCAGCGCATGCACAGCCTGCTACAGGCCACCGATCTACTGCGATTTGCCGAGCGCCCGGCCGGCAAGCTGTCGGGCGGAATGAAACAGAAGCTCGGACTCTGTTGCGCACTGATCCATGAGCCGGATTTGTTGATCCTCGATGAGCCGACCACTGGCGTCGACCCTTTGTCCCGACGGCATTTCTGGGAGTTGATCGATGATGTTCGGCGCCAACGCCCGCAACTGACGCTACTGGTCGCCACCGCGTACATGGAAGAGGCCGAACAGTTCGAACACTGCCTGATGCTCGACGGCGGCAAACTGATCGCCGCCGGTTTGAGCCGCGATCTGGCGGCGGTAACCCCCAGCGGCAAGCTCGATGAAGCCTTCACCCACTTTCAGGGCGACACCGGCCACGACAACCAGCCGCTAGTGATCCCTCCCCGAACCAATGCTACGGCCGACATCGCCATCCAAGCCCATGACCTGACCCTGCGCTTCGGCGATTTCACCGCTGTGGATAAAGTCAGCTTCGCCATCGGCCGCGGCGAGATCTTCGGGTTTCTGGGCTCCAACGGCTGCGGCAAAACCACCACCATGAAAGTGCTTACCGGACTGATTCCGGCCAGCGAAGGCAGTGCCACGCTGCTGGGCAACCCAGTGAACGCCAAGGATCTGGCCACCCGCAAGCGCGTCGGCTTCATGTCTCAGAGCTTCTCGCTCTATGGCGAACTCAGCGTGCGGCAGAACCTGGACCTGCATGCGCGACTGTTCGATCTGCCCCAGGCCGACAGCACTCAGCGCATCGACGAATTGATCCAGCGCTTCAGCCTGGCCAGCGTCGCCCATCAGCCGTCCGGTGCATTGCCGCTGGGTCTGCGTCAACGATTATCCCTGGCGGTGGCGGTGCTGCATCGCCCGGAAGTGCTGATCCTCGACGAACCTACCTCCGGCGTCGACCCGGCGGCGCGGGACGATTTCTGGCGACTGCTGATCGAACTGTCCCGTGAACAGGACGTGACGATCTTCCTGTCCACCCATTTCATGAACGAAGCCCAGCGTTGCGACCGCATCTCATTGATGCACGCAGGCAAGGTTTTGGCCTGCGACACCCCGGCAGCACTGCAACAGCAGTTCAACGGCCAGACACTTGAGGCCGCGTTCGTCACCTGCCTGGAACAGGCCCAGAGCCCGGTCGCGACAGAGGCACCACCAACGCCCATCGACACAACGCTCGCACCCACCCCATCGATGAAAGACCATCGCTTCAGCTTTGGGCGACTGCGGGCATTGGCGAGCCGTGAAGGCAAGGAACTGCTGCGCGATAGAGTACGCCTGGCCTTCGCGCTGCTCGGGGCGATGCTCATGATGGTGATTTTCGGCTACGGCATTTCCCTGGACGTGGAGAAACTCGCCTTCGCGGTCTACGACCAGGACCAGACCCCGCAAAGCCGGGCTTATCTGGAGGCCTTCCGCGGCTCCCGTTACTTCGACGAGCAACCCCCGATAAGCGATCCGGCGCAGTTGCATCGACGACTGCAGCGCTCGGAAATCAAACTGGCGCTGGAGATTCCCCCCGGATTCGGTCGGGATCTGTTCGCCGGTCGCCAGCCTACGGTGGCGGCCTGGCTCGACGGCGGTATGCCGTTTCGCGCTGAAACCAGCCGCAACTATGTGGAAGCGGTACACCAGGCCAACCTGGAGCAACTGGCGGATCAGTCCAGTCCCGCACCACCCCGGCAAGCGCCAGCCAAACTGGAAACCCGTTTCCGCTACAACCAGGATGTCGTCAGCGTCAACGCCATCGGCCCTGGAGTGATGGCGCTGATCCTGGCGTTCATCCCGGCCATGCTGACTGCGCTGGGCATTGTGCGGGAGAAGGAACTGGGCTCGATCACCAACTTCTACGCCACACCACTGACCCGCCTGGAGTTCCTGTTAGGTAAACAGGTGCCGTATCTGGCCGTCAGTCTGATCAATCTCGCCGTGCTGGCGGCCATGAACCGCTGGCTGTTCGGCGTACCCTTCAAGGGCAGCGCATTGACCCTGGCCTTCGGCGGGCTGCTCTACGTGCTGGCGACCACCAGCATGGGGATGTTGATTTCGGCGTTCACCCGAACCCAGATCGCCGCGATTCTCGGCACCATGATCATCACCAGCCTGCCGACCATCCAGTTTTCCGGTTTGATCGTGCCGCGATCGTCCCTCGATGGTGCGGCCGCGGTCATGGGGATGCTGTTTCCGGCAGGCTATTTTCTCGATATTGCTGTCGGCACCTTTACCAAGGCGCTGGATATCCGGCAGTTGTGGCCACAATGCCTGGCACTGTTCGGGTTCTTTCTCGGGTTCACCGGGCTCAGCCTGGCCATGCTGAAAAAGCAGGAGGTCTGATGCATAAGCTTGCGCACATCCTGCGTCTTGGCCTCAAGGAACTCACCAGCCTGCGACATGACAGTGTATTGCTGCTGTTCCTGTTCTACGCCTTTACAGTGGCGATCTACATGCCGGCCGCGGGCTCAGTGATCGGCGTGCACAACGCCAGTGTGGCCATGGTCGATGAAGATCACAGCCCCATGTCACGCCAACTGGCCCAGGTTCTGCGGCCGCCGGAATTTCAACCGCCCGTGCCGCTGCCTTATGGTCAGCTGGACGAGGTGCTGGACAACGGGCGGTACACCTTCGTGATCAATGTTCCAGCCAATTTTCAGGCCGATCTGCTGGGCGGCCACCAGCCGGCGGTGCAGGTCAACGTCGACGCCACGGCCATGAGCCAGGCGTTCATGGGGGCAGGCTATATCGGGAGGATTTTCCAGCGCGAGCTGCTGACCTACAGTGGCCAGAGCGATGCGGCGAGCCAGACACCCGTGCGGCTGACAACACGAGCGCTGTTCAATACCAATCTGGAGGGTGGCTGGTTCCTGGCGGTGATTCAGATCGTCAACAACATCACGATCCTGGCCATCATCCTGACGGGCACGGCGCTGCTGCGTGAACGCGAGCACGGCACCCTCGATCATTTGCTGGTGCTGCCACTGACGGCACTGGAAATCATGCTGGCGAAAGTCTGGAGCAACATGCTGGTGGTGGTGTTGTGCACCTGGGTGTCGCTGGAAGTCATTGTCAAAGGCGCTCTTGGCGTGCCGCTGGCTGGCTCCATGAGCTTTTTCTTGCTGGTAACGGCGGTTTATCTGTTCGCCAGCACGGCGCTGGGGATATTCCTCGCGACCCTCGCCCGCTCGACACCGCAGTTCGGCTTGTTGGCGATTCCGGTGATTATCCCGATGTTGCTGCTTTCCGGGGGCAGTACGCCCCTCGACAGCATGCCGCAATGGCTGCAATGGGTGATGCAGGGCTCGCCATCGACGCACTTCGTCAGCCTCAGCGCCGCGATACTGTTTCGCGACGCCGGCATCGGCGTGGTCTGGCCGGACTTGCTGGCATTAAGCGCCATCGGCCTGCTGTTCTTTACCATTGCGCTGCTGCGGTTTCGCAAGAGCCTGGCGTCCTGAAGGGCCGAGTCACCCTTCGCGGGCAAGCCCGCGAAGGGGCCGCCCCAGACAACAAAAGTCTTACTGGATAATGAGGTTGTTGAACAACAGATCCTCAACCACCGGTTTGCCAGTCTCGTCGTTCATCACTTGCTGAGTCTGCTTCAAGGCTTCCTGACGCAGCTTTTCCTTGGCCTCGACGTTGTTCATGGTTTCAGTGGTCTGCTGGGCAAACAACGCCACCAGCTGATTGCGGATCAGAGGCTCATTGGCCTTCACCGCCTTGGTCGCCTCGTCACCGGTCACCCGTAGCGCCACATCGGCCTTGTAGACCTTGAGCTTCGGCGTACCGTCCAGCCCATAGTTGCCCACGAACGGCGGGCTCAGGGTGATGTAGTTGACCTTCGGGGCTTCACCTTCTTTGGCTTCTTCGGCCATCGCTACCACAGGCAGAGACAGGGCCAGCATCAACATGATCCACGCTTTCACAATTCGCTCCTTATCCGGTTTGCGGCCTAGCATAACGACCCGCCGCTCAAGCACAAGCTTATGGCTGACTATCAGGGCCGGGCATGCTCGTTGACCCGTTAACTCACACACCTACACTTATCGGCCATCACTCCCAAAGGAATAGCCCTGATGAAAGCCGTGCTGTGCAAAGCCTTCGGCCCTGCCGAATCGCTGGTGCTGGAAGACGTCGCCAGCCCCGCCCCGAAGAAGAACGAAATCCTGCTGGACGTGCACGCCGCCGGGGTGAATTTCCCGGACACGCTGATCATCGAGGGCAAATACCAGTTCAAACCGCCCTTCCCGTTTTCACCGGGTGGCGAAGCGGCTGGCGTGGTCAGCGCTGTGGGGGAAAAGGTCAGCCACCTCAAGGTCGGTGACCGGGTCATGGCCCTGACTGGCTGGGGCAGTTTCGCCGAGCAGGTCGCGGTGCCGGGCTACAACGTGCTGCCGATCCCGCCATCGATGGACTTCAACACTGCTGCCGCTTTCAGCATGACCTACGGCACTTCGATGCACGCCCTCAAGCAACGGGGCAACCTGCAACCCGGCGAAACCTTGCTGGTGCTCGGCGCGTCCGGCGGCGTCGGCCTCGCCGCCGTGGAAATCGGCAAAGCCATGGGCGCCCGGGTGATCGCCGCCGCCAGCAGTGCGGAAAAACTCGCGGTAGCCAAAGCCGCCGGCGCCGATGAGCTGATCAACTACAGCGAAACCAGCCTCAAGGACGAAATCAAACGCCTGACCGACGGCCAGGGCGCCGACGTGATCTACGATCCGGTGGGCGGCGACCTGTTCGATCAGGCCATCCGCGCCATCGCCTGGAACGGCCGTCTATTGGTGGTCGGTTTCGCCAGCGGACGTATCCCCGAACTGCCAGTGAACCTGGCACTGCTCAAAGGTGCCGCAGTGGTCGGCGTGTTCTGGGGCTCGTTTGCCCAGCGCCAACCACAGGACAACGCGGCGAACTTCCAGCAGTTGTTTCACTGGTTCGCCGAAGGCAAGTTGAAGCCGCTGGTGTCGCAGGTGTATCCACTGAGCAATGCGGCGCAGGCGATCAATGATCTTGGCCAGCGCAAGGCAGTCGGGAAGGTGGTGGTTCAAGTTCGCTGAATCAGCGCGGGGCACAAAAAGGCCAGGACAACCGACAAAGTTGTTCTGGCCTTTTCATTGACAGGTTTGAAAAGCTGGCAGCAACACATTAATTTTCAATTGGCGTGGTGGTAATTATGTAACGCCCTCTCTGCAAGATTTTGCATTAGTTTGATTCCATACAGACACAAGGAGTAACTGTATGAGCGATCAAAACTGGCAGCCGGGCCAGACCTTACATATAGATGCAACCGAGATTAATCCATACAAACAACAAAGCTACTCACGAGTCTTTCAAGGCGGCGGATACCTAAACAGGATACAAGGCGACTTTCGAATGACACCGAGCGTTGCCGAAAGAACATTGAGCCTTAACAGCGATATAAAAAACGACTACGAGGCCAAACTTAATAACCTTCCTCAGCAAATACAGACTGAGCTCTCTACTAATGGCGCAACAAGCACAGCAACAGCCATACCAGTCGATTCACCCAGCATCGAACGCGACCAATTAATCGTCAATCGGCTAATTCAGCTGAGAACAGAACGTTTGCAAAGCAGCTTGAAAGAGGCCAACTCGTTTTATGGCAGCGACCCAAACAACAAATCAAATCAGGAGTATATAAGTACCTTCAATCGCTACATTCGCCAAGATTACAGCGCGAGGGAAACACACAAACATTGGGCACGATCTTACGCCGCCGGATATTCGGTCAAACTTTATACCGAATCCATCCGTCTTCTTACGCAGCGTTCAAATCAGCTCAATGCCGCTTATGCGGATGCGTTGGTTCGTCAAGAGGCAGCACGGCAAGCAGAGGAACAGGCTCGTCAGAAGGCAGCACGGCAAGCAGAGGCTCAGGCTCGTCAAAAGGCGGCGCGGCAAGCAGAGGCTCGGGCCAGGGACATTGCGGAGCAGCAGGCCAAAGCAGAGTTTCGGGCCAAGCAAGAAGAATCAAGGAGAGCGGAACAACGAAGGAAGCAGCAGATCGCGACTGAACTCGCTGATCGGTTCGATGCAATGCTTCACCAACTCACCCAGAACCAACCTGAGGGTATTGACGAAAAACTGCGATGGATGAAGGAAAAATACCAAGAACTGTATGCTGAAAACCTCAAAGCGTCTGAAGCGGAACGCAAGGTCGGAGGCTTCTACGGCCTTCCAAAGAGCAGCAAACGCTGGGGCTCGCTGGAAAAAGTACAACATAATATCGAGGCATTAGTCCGGGTAAAACATGGGATCGAAAACGTAAACCTGACGACGGTCGGCGGCGCGGTAGCATCCGCTCAACCTTTAGTCATCACTCCGGACGGGGTGATCGCCGGGTATGAAGGTGCGCCCTTCTCTGTAAGTAGAGCAACTGAGTCCCTGAGCAACCTGCGCGCCTTGGCAATTAGTGGACCGGTGGCCGCTTTTTTTGCATCAGTGTTCTACACACCGACGCTAGGAAACGGTGAACTTCAACGCAATCCTGTCGTGGTCACCATCCCGTTGTCGCAATTTGGAGAAGACGAGGCATACACCCCTATCCGACACAAAGGCAAAGCCCAAACGGATTGGTTGCCATACCGTGTCGTAGCGTCAGTACACGGAGAACACACCCAACTCTATTTCACCCCGTCTGGTAACTCACCGTTCGTCCAAGTAAGGCAAGTAAAACTTGATCCTGAGACGAATCTCTACACCTTCACGACGGAAGGCCTTCTACCAAGAACGCTGACCTGGATACCGAATAATGCGCCTGGTGATGATTCTCTAGGCTCAACGGAGTTACCTGCTCATCAATCTGACATCAAGATTTACCCAGGCGCCAGAGTCACGCAAATAGAGGGTCGGACTGACGAACATCCAATGTGTGATCAGGCCGACGTTGATGATTACATTTTGGAGTTTCCAGCAGAGTCGGGAATTGAACCCGTCTATGTCATGGTCAGCCGTTCGGGCCCGCGCTATGAGCCGGGTACGGTGACTGGAATGGGTCAAGCCGTTGGGGAGAATTGGCTCGGTAGCGCGGGGGAGGTTGGTGGTGCTCCGATTCCTGCTCAGATCGCGGATCAGTTACGTGGTCAGGACTTCAGGAGCTTTGATAAATTCAGGGAGGAATTCTGGAGGGCTGTGACAAATGATTCAGAATTGAGCAAGCAACTCAGTCCTCTAAACAAAGCGATCGCAAAAGGTGGATACTCACCCTATGCCCCTCGAAGCGAACAAGTGGGCGGACGTGAAAAATTCGAAATCCACCATGTGCTTCCTATTGGTAAAGGCGGCGAAGTCTATAATATTGACAATATGGTAATAACAACTCCAAAAGCTCATATTGCTGAACACTCAAAGGACAATGGTGAGTCTCTATGAATCCAATCAAACCTTACGATCAATATACCGAGTCTGAATTCCTAGAGATGATCAATAGATTGTTTCTCGGCGAATACTCATCCGAAGAAGAGCTGGATACTCTTGTTCACCAAATAGTCGATGCCTCTGAGCACCCGAATGGTACTGATATCCTTTTCTATCCTGAGCAAGATATTGACAATTCCCCCACTGGAATACTGAACAGCATCAAAGAATGGCGTAAAGAAAACGGTAAACCAGGCTTCAAACCCGAATAGTTCAAGTCGTGTAAAGGAGTGCAGCCGCACAGCCGCACTCCACATTGTCCATTACAGCAGCTCGCGAATATCCTGTGGCAGAAAACGCACAAACCGGCTCGTAGGATGCGTATTACAGCTCCGAACAATTGAAGGAGCACTTTTGTTGAGTTTGGCGATAAGTGCCAGACGTTTCTCCTCCGGAAATTGCGTTGGCGAAATAGAGTGGGTCAGATAACTGCGTGTCCAATTGAAAACTGGCAGATCCACCCACGAGAAATCCGAAAAATGCTGTGCTACTCGACTGACGTCTGAACAACGCAACTTCTTCAATTCTTCGTTAGCGTGAATAGGCGGGGTATCGTCCAGCCTGAAGACCATGGGCGCGACTACCTGAATTTGCGCCGGGCGATCGCCGCTGATTTCCCATGGCTGAAATCGCCATTGGCTGACCGCAGATTGGGAGGCTTCGGCGAGGTCGGGGTGGGCGTCTTTTGGAACAGCCACATTGCTCACAGATCCATCAGCATGAACGGTCAAGCTGACCCGCACTTCGCCAGTGATGCCAGCCCGGTTAAGTGCCCTAGGGTAAGTCGGCTTGGGATTGTCCGTCGGTATCAGGAACACCGCACCTGCGCGGACACCGCTGGAAATCACACACAAAACAACCAATGCAAACCACCGCATAAACCCCACCCCTTCGCGACTGAAATGCCAAACCTGGCAACAGCGCAAAGGTAAGGCTCTGCGACCTCAAGCAGAACGTCGCGACTTCCCATTCAAACGCAGGACATTTCCCAAAGCCCCATCCTACTCCGGACCGAAATGCGGCATTAAGGGCTGCACAGGACGTTTCCCACACCGCCCTTCACTTACACCTGAGCGACATGTTCATAAAGGAACATGCAATCTCCAACATTTCCGCTGTTTTGCCGATGCGAACCGGTGCTATTTTCGGTAACGAAACTGTAACATTCGCATCCGCAGTCAAAACAAGAAATCTGGAGCTCTTGAATGTTTGCTTTCTTTCGTCCTGCCGCACATCAGGCTCCATTGCCTGAAGAAAAAATAGACAGCACCTACCGACGCCTTCGCTGGCAGATCTTCGCCGGGATTTTCATTGGCTATGCCGGTTACTACCTGCTGCGCAAGAACTTCACCCTGGCGTTCCCGGACCTGATCGCCCAAGGCTATACAAAAGGCCAGCTGGGTGTGGCGATGTCGGCGATTGCAATCGCCTACGGCCTGTCCAAGTTTCTGATGGGCATCGTGTCCGACCGCTCCAACCCGCGTTACTTCCTGCCCTTTGGCCTGGTGGTGTCCGCCGCGGTGATGTTCGTTTTCGGTTTCGCACCTTGGGCCACCTCCAGCGTGACCATGATGTTCATCCTGCTGTTCATCAACGGCTGGGCGCAAGGCATGGGCTGGCCGCCGAGCGGGCGAACCATGGTGCATTGGTGGTCGCAGAAAGAACGTGGCGGTGTGGTTTCGGTCTGGAACACCGCGCATAACGTTGGCGGTGGCTTGATCGGCCCGCTGGCGATTCTGGGCATGGGCTGGTTCAACGACTGGCACAGCAAGTTCTACGTACCGGCTGCCGTGGCGCTGTTGGTCGCCGTGTTTGCCTTCATTGTGATGCGCGATACTCCGCAGTCGACGGGCCTGCCGCCGATTGAGAAGTACAAAAACGATTACCCGGAAGGCTACGACGCCAGTCACGAAGAGGAATTCAGCGCCAAGGACATCTTCGTCAAATACGTGCTGCGCAACAAAATGCTCTGGTTCATCGCACTGGCTAACGTTTTCGTCTACCTGCTGCGCTACGGCATTCTGGACTGGGCGCCGACCTACCTCAAAGAGGTCAAGCACTTCGACTTCGACAAGACGTCGTGGGCTTACTTCCTGTACGAGTGGGCGGGCATTCCCGGCACGCTGCTGTGCGGCTGGATGTCGGACAAGATCTTCCGTGGCAACCGTGGCCTGACCGGCATGGTGTTCATGGCGTTGGTGACCGTTGCGACGATCGTGTATTGGCTGAATCCGCCGGGCAACCCGATGATCGACATGATCTCGCTGTTCGCCATCGGCTTCCTGATCTACGGCCCGGTGATGCTGGTCGGCCTGCAGGCGCTGGAACTGGTGCCGAAGAAGGCCGCGGGTACGGCCGCAGGCTTTACCGGCCTGTTCGGTTACTTGGGTGGTTCCGTCGCGGCCAGCGCCATGATGGGCTACACCGTGGACTATTTCGGCTGGGATGGCGGCTTCATTCTGTTGGTCGTTGCCTGCCTGCTGGCGATGGCGTTCCTGGCACCCACCCTGGGCCACAAAAACGCCGCCAGTCAGGGCCGCGAAGCGCTCGCCTGATCTGCCTTTGATTTGCAGCGCTTGAGCCGCGCCTCCAGATTCCGGTCTGGCATGGCGTGGCTACGCAGGGCGTGGGCGGTCTGCTCGACATACTCGCGAGTGGTGCCATAGCGCCCGCAAGCGTTCTCGAATACCTGGCTCAGCACGTGATCTGGCAGGTTGCCAGCATAGCTGGGCAGGTGCCGCTCCAATACAAATCCCAATGCCTGAACCTGGTTTCCGTTTTCAAGACGGCAGTTGAGCCAGTGTGGACGATAGGAAGGGAATGGCATCTCGCGCTGCCAGAGTGCATAAAGTGAAGCCTCGAGTTGTTCTTCGGGCAAGCGATAGGCGAACCCGCTGCACGAACCACCGCGATCCAGGCCAAATACCAGCCCCGGCACTTCCGGCGTGCCGCGATGCTCGTGGGACCACAGGTACAAACCACGATGGTAGCCATGCACCCGGCCGCGCACTCGCTCAACCGCCACACATTCAGGCCGCCAGATCAGCGAACCATACGCGAATAGCCAGACCGGCCCACCCTTGTGGCGCGCCATGGTCGACTGCATCGAGCTGAGCAATTGTTCGTGTGTAAGCTGCGGCCCCAGATCGAGCCGCGGAGGGTAAGCCAGATTCAAAAAAGCAGATTCGATGGCGCTCATGGCAATGAAATTTCGGCCCAGCAATTATTACAAAATATAAACAACTTTCACTTCATAGAACATATAGCAGTAATACTAAAACGAAAAGTACTAAGCGCCCTATGACCTTGCGCCCCCCATAAAAAATCCAATACTGAAGCTGGAGGGCTTGGCTATATACCCTAATATCATTTAAGAGAATTCTTAAATACCAGAACGAAATATACATAAGCATTCGGCGCGTCTAGGATAAAGCTCACTTAGGAGAAAACACCTACAAACCCTTCGGATTTACCGCCTACCCATTGCAGCTTTACGTCGCGTATAACGGCCACCCAAAGACGCAAACCAAACTGCCTCAAAGGCCTGAATAATGAAAACACCATGGATTTACGGGTTACTTCTAATGCTCACGGCGCAGCACTCGCTGGCCGAGGACACCTCTGCGAAAGACACCGGCTCCTGGTATTTGCAGGCCAGCGTCTATACCAGACACTTCTCCCCCGACTCCGACCACAATAACAATCAGGACCTCATCGGTCTTGAGCGCGAGCAAGCGTCCGGTTGGTTGTTTGGTGGCGCAACTTTTCGCAACTCGTTCAGCCAGCGTTCATATTATGCGTATGCGGGCAAACGCTACGAGAGTGCTGACTATCCCGTGTACATAAAACTCACCGGTGGTCTGTTGCAAGGTTACAGCGGCAAGTCTCAGGACAAGATCCCTCTGAATCACTTCGGGGTCGCGCCGGTGATCATTCCTTCAGTCGGGGCACACTACGGACCATTGGCAGCCGAGCTGGTATTGCTCGGCTTCAATGCCGCCATGGTGACAACCGGGGTGCGCTTCTAGAACGGTTCACGCACCTATGATCGCGGGGCGTAAGCAAATACATCGGCACGCATTTGATGGGCATCCATCCCCGCTTCGACCAAAGCATCGAGCGTGCCATAGACCATGGCTGGAGAGCCGCTGGCATAGACGTGCAGTGCTTTCAGATCAGGGAAATCTTCACACACCGCCTCATGCAACATGCCGCAACGCCCCTGCCAGCCGCATTGATCGCTGACGACTTTATGCAGGAACAGATTGGGCAGCTTCAGCCATTCATCCCAATGTTCGATCTCATAAAAGTCTTCGGGACGACGTACGCCCCAATACAGGTGCACCGGATGCTTGAAGCCCGTGGCGCGACAATGTTCGATGAGGCTGTGGATCTGGCCCATGCCGGTACCGGCAGCAATCAGTACGAGAGGACCGTTCGGCAGTTCCGCCAGATGGGTGTCGCCGAACGGCATCTCGATCCGCACCATCGGGTTGCGTTGGAGCTGTTCGATCAGGCTCAGCGCGCTGCTTTCGCGCGCCAGCACATGAATTTCCAGGTCGCGGCCGGAATGCGGTGCTGAGGCCAGGGAAAAAGCGGATTTCTCGCCATTCTCACGCTCGATCATCAGGTACTGGCCGGCGTGATAGCGCGGTGGCTTGCCCGCTGGCGCACGCAGACGCACGCGCCAGGTATCGCCACCGACGTCCCTGCATTCAATGACCTGACACGACACGCTGCGCACCGGCAGTTCTCCCAGCGCGAGCACGCCATCCCACAACACGATGCAGTCTTCCAGCGGCTCTGCAATGCAAGTGTAGAACTCGCCATGGTCGCGCACATCGCCTTCCTGTTCGACCCGCCCTTCCACCAGCAACGCGCCGCACACATGGCAATTGCCGTTACGACAGCTTTGCGGGCATTCATAGCCCAGGCGACGCGCGCCATCGAGAATCCGCTCGCCGGGCAGAATCTCAAGCACTGCTCCGGAGGGCTGCAAGGTTACACGCATCAATCTATTCCTAACTGATTCCAGATGGCATCGATCCGTTGGGTAACGGCTTCATCCTTGACGATGACCCGGCCCCACTCGCGGGTGGTTTCGCCTGGCCATTTATGCGTGGCATCGAGCCCCATCTTCGAACCCAGGCCGGAGACCGGCGAGGCGAAGTCCAGGTAGTCGATCGGCGTGTTATCGATCATCACCGTGTCGCGCTTGGGGTCCATGCGCGTGGTAATGGCCCAGATCACGTCGTTCCAGTCCCGTGCGTTGATATCGTCGTCGGTGACGATAACGAACTTGGTGTACATGAACTGTCGCAAAAACGACCAGACACCGAGCATTACCCGCTTGGCGTGGCCGGGATACGACTTCTTCATGGTCACGATGGCCATGCGGTACGAGCAGCCTTCGGGCGGCAAGTAGAAGTCAGTGATCTCCGGAAATTGCTTCTGCAGGATCGGCACGAACACTTCGTTCAGCGCCACACCGAGAATCGCCGGCTCATCCGGCGGACGGCCGGTGTAGGTGCTGTGGTAGATCGGCTTGATCCGATGGGTGATGCGCTCGACGGTGAACACCGGGAAGCTGTCGACTTCGTTGTAGTAGCCGGTGTGGTCGCCGTACGGACCTTCATCGGCCATTTCGCCCGGATGAATCACGCCTTCGAGGATGATTTCAGCCGTGGCCGGTACTTGCAGGTCGTTGCCGCGGCATTTCACCAGTTCGGTGCGATTGCCCCGCAGCAGACCGGCGAAAGCGTATTCGGAGAGGCTGTCCGGCACCGGTGTCACGGCGCCAAGAATGGTGGCCGGGTCAGCGCCCAGCGCCACGGACACCGGGAACGGCTGGCCGGGGTGTTTTTCGCACCATTCGCGGTAATCCAGCGCGCCGCCACGGTGGCTCAACCAGCGCATGATCACCTTGTTGCGACCGATCACCTGTTGACGGTAGATGCCGAGGTTCTGGCGATCCTTGTTCGGACCTTTGGTGACAGTCAGGCCCCAGGTGATCAGCGGGCCGACATCGCCTGGCCAGCAGGTCTGCACCGGCAACATCGCGAGGTCGACATCGTCGCCTTCGATGACCACTTCCTGGCACACCGCGTCCTTGACGACTTTCGGCGCCATCGAGATGATCTTGCGAAAGATCGGCAGCTTGGACCAGGCGTCCTTCAAACCTTTCGGCGGCTCGGGCTCCTTGAGGAACGCCAGCAACTTGCCGATTTCGCGCAACTCGCTCACCGCCTCTGCACCCATGCCCAGCGCCACGCGCTCAGGCGTACCGAACAGATTGCCGAGCACAGGGATGTCATAACCCGTGGGCTTTTCGAAAAGCAGGGCCGGGCCTTTGGCGCGCAATGTGCGGTCGCAGACCTCGGTCATTTCGAGCACTGGGGACACCGGAACCTGGATGCGCTTGAGTTCGCCGCGCTGTTCCAGGCCGCTGATAAAGTCGCGCAAGTCGCGATACTGCATGCGTGAGCCTCGTTTTGGCCGTGGCGTTCGGGGGTGGCAGTTTAGCGCCGAACCCCTCAGTTCAGAACCACGAACTGCCGTTGATCAAAAATCAGATAGCAAAAAGCCGGGTTTCCCCGGCTTTTTGGCCTGTTCGACTTACTTGCGTTTCATCGACAGGAAGAACTCGTCGTTGGTCTTGGTCTGTTTCAGCTTGTCGACCAGGAACTCGATGGCAGAGACTTCATCCATCGGGTGCAGCAGTTTGCGCAGGATCCACATACGCTGCAGTTCGTCGTCGGCTGTCAGCAACTCTTCGCGGCGAGTACCGGAACGGTTGATGTTGATGGCCGGGAACACACGTTTTTCGGCGATCTTGCGATCCAGAGGCAGTTCCATGTTGCCGGTGCCTTTGAATTCTTCGTAGATCACTTCATCCATCTTCGAACCGGTTTCAACCAGCGCGGTAGCGATGATGGTCAGCGAGCCGCCTTCTTCGATGTTCCGTGCAGCACCGAAGAAACGTTTCGGTTTCTCCAGGGCGTGGGCATCGACACCACCGGTCAGCACCTTGCCGGAGCTCGGGATCACGGTGTTGTAGGCACGCGCCAGACGGGTGATGGAGTCGAGCAGAATCACCACGTCCTTCTTGTGCTCGACCAGGCGCTTGGCCTTCTCGATCACCATTTCGGCAACCTGCACGTGGCGGGTTGGCGGCTCGTCGAACGTCGAGGCAACCACTTCGCCGCGCACGGTGCGCTGCATTTCGGTCACTTCTTCCGGACGCTCGTCGATCAACAGCACGATCAGATGAACTTCAGGATTGTTACGCGCGATGTTTGCCGCGATGTTCTGCAGCATGATCGTTTTACCGGCTTTCGGCGGAGCAACGATCAGGCCGCGCTGGCCTTTGCCGATCGGGGCGCACAGGTCGATGACACGACCGGTCAAGTCTTCGGTGGAACCGTTACCGGCTTCCATCTTCATGCGCACAGTCGGGAACAGCGGGGTCAGGTTCTCGAAGAGAATCTTGTTTTTCGCGTTCTCGGGACGATCGTAGTTGATCGTGTCGACCTTGAGCAGCGCGAAATACCGCTCGCCTTCCTTCGGAGGACGGATCTTGCCAACGATGGTGTCACCGGTGCGCAAGTTGAAGCGACGGATCTGGCTCGGCGAGACGTAGATATCGTCCGGGCCGGCGAGATAGGAAGCGTCAGCGGAGCGCAGGAAGCCGAAGCCGTCCTGGAGAATCTCCAGCACGCCATCACCGGAGATTTCCTCGCCGCTTTTAGCGTGCTTTTTGAGCAGGGAGAAAATCACGTCCTGCTTGCGCGAACGGGCCATATTTTCTATGCCCATCTGTTCGGCCAATTCGAGCAGTTCGGTAATCGGCTTTTGCTTGAGTTCAGTCAGATTCATATAGGAATGACGTAATCATTTATGGAGGGGGGAAATTAAGCTTTTGGCTTAATGAGGCCGCGCCGCAGAGAAGGCGACAGGATCGCGTACTTATTCGAAAAGGAGTGCGTCGGCGACGGCTAGCAGGGGGCAGTGGAGAAACCAGTGCGGGGCCGAATGTACCACCTGAGTTTCGGAGCGTCTAGCCCTCAATAACGAAAAGGCCCCGCATAATGCGGGGCCTTTTCATGACGCTTTATAACAACGCTTAGATGTTGGCGTCGAGGAAAGCGGCCAATTGCGACTTCGACAGCGCGCCGACCTTGGTGGCTTCGACGTTGCCGTTCTTGAACAGCATCAGCGTCGGGATACCACGCACGCCATGCTTGGCCGGGGTTTCCTGGTTCTCGTCGATGTTCAGTTTGGCAACGGTCAGCTTGCCTTTGTAGGTCTCGGCAATTTCGTCCAGGACAGGAGCGATCATTTTGCAAGGGCCGCACCACTCAGCCCAGTAGTCGACCAGTACAGCGCCTTCGGCCTTGAGTACGTCGGCCTCGAAGCTAGCGTCGCTAACGTGTTTGATAAGATCGCTGCTCATGGAAGTCTCCAGGTTGTAAGCAAAAAAACGTGGCCCATCATAGCTGCCCTTCCCCCGTTCAGGAAGCCGCAGATGATTGAGTCTCGCTATGGTGGCCCATGAATTTGGGTATAGCTCAAGTCACGAGGTGGCGGGAGCGACGAAGGCAATCCCGGTGCGCAGGGCGGCGTTGCGCACATGCTCCTGCATGGCCTTCTGTGCGGCACCGGACGATCGGCGCGCCAGTGCACGGAGGATTTTACGGTGTTCCTGCCAGGTTTCCATGGCCCGTTCGGCCCGGATGAACGGTAGCTTCTGGCTCTCCAGAAAGATGTCGGCGCTGGCTGTCAGGATGCTCAGCATCGCCTGATTACCGCTGGCCAGGAGGATGCGCCGGTGAAACTCGAAGTCCAGTCGCGCCGCCGCATCGAAGTTGGCGGCACGCAGTTCGTTGCGCATGGCGGCGACGTTGTCTTCCAGGGCATCAAGATCCTCGGTGCTCAGGGTCACGGCCGCCAAACCCGAGGCAAAACCCTCCAGCGCATAGCGCAACTGGAAGATGTCCAGCGGCGATGCCTGGGCCGCGAATGGCCAGCCCGGCACCGCCTCGCCCCGGGGCAGATCGACCGGTGACTGCACGAACACGCCCTTGCCCGGCTGGATGCTGATCACGCCCAGCGCACTCAGGGACGACAACGCCTCGCGCAACGACGCCCGGCTGACCCCCAATTGCACCGCCAGGTCCCGTTGCGAGGGCAAGGCATCACCCGGCCCGAAACCTTGCTCGGTGATCAGTTTGCGGATGGCTTGCAGCGCCACTTCAGGTACTGCGCGGGAGATCGAGTTCATGGTTTCTTCAGACGAACCAGGCCAATGAGCGGCTAGTTGTAAAGCTATTCGCGACGTCCGGCAAGTCGTGCCCCATGGGGGTTCGGGAGTTTTCACGGGTGCGCCATCAAGGTGCGAAATGCCACCCAACTGTTCAGACCAGTAAGACCGAGCAACACCAGCAAAACCGTGGCCTGCAACCCCTGAAACCGAATCTTGGCATGGCCCGTGCTCTGTCGATCCGCAGAAATCACTTCCCGCCGATCCGGAGATTTGCCATGACCCAGCGTTACAGCGCCCTCCTCGCCGCCCTGTTTGCCAGCCTGATGCTGAGCCAGGCACCCGCCCACGCCGACGGTCTGGAGGATGTGGTCAAACGCGGCACCCTTAAAGTCGCCGTGCCCCAGGACTTCCCGCCGTTCGGTTCGGTCGGCCCGGACATGAAACCGCGCGGCCTCGACATCGATACCGCCAAACTGCTGGCCGACCAACTCAAGGTCAAACTCGAACTGACCCCGGTCAACAGCACCAACCGCATCCCGTTCCTGACCACCGGCAAGGTCGACCTGGTGATATCCAGCCTCGGCAAGAACCCTGAACGTGAGAAAGTCATCGATTTCTCCCGCGCCTACGCGCCGTTCTACCTCGCCGTATTCGGTCCGCCAGACGCCGCCATCAAGGGGCTGGACGATCTCAAGGGCAAAACCATCAGCGTCACCCGTGGCGCCATCGAAGACATCGAGCTGACCAAAGTCGCCCCGGAAGGCGTGACCATCAAACGCTTCGAAGACAACAACTCGACCATCGCCGCCTACCTCGCGGGCCAGGTCGACCTGATCGCCAGCGGCAACGTGGTGATGGTAGCCATCAGCGAGAAAAACCCGAAACGCGTACCGGCCCTGAAAGTGAAGCTCAAGGACTCGCCGGTGTACGTCGGCGTGAACAAGAACGAGCCGGCGTTGCTGGACAAGGTCAATCAGATCCTCACCACCGCCAAGGCTGACGGTGCGCTGGAGAAGAACTCGCAAACCTGGCTGAAAGAACCGCTGCCGGCCGATCTCTGATCGTTCGCGCGGGAGACGACTTATGGCTTATCAGTTCGATTTTTTGCCGGTGGTGGAAAACACCGACCTGCTGCTGCGCGGTGCGTTGTTCACCCTTGAGCTGACGGCCGTTGGCGCGGTGTTCGGGGTCGCTCTGGGCATCATCGGCGCACTGGTGCGGGCGTGGAACATCCGCCCGTTCGCCGGCATTTTCGGGGTCTACGTCGAGTTGATCCGCAACACACCCTTTCTGGTGCAGTTGTTTTTCATCTTCTTCGGTTTGCCGTCGCTGGGCCTGCAGATTTCCGAATGGCAGGCGGCGGTGCTGGCGATGGTGATCAACCTGGGCGCCTATTCGACCGAGATCATCCGCGCCGGCATTCAGGCGATCCCCCGCGGGCAGCTGGAAGCCGCGGCCGCCCTGGCGATGAGCCGCTTCGAAGCCTTCCGCCACGTGGTTCTGCTGCCGGCACTGGGCAAAGTCTGGCCGGCCCTGAGCAGCCAGATCATCATCGTCATGCTGGGCTCGGCGGTCTGTTCGCAGATCGCCACCGAAGAGCTGAGTTTCGCCGCCAACTTCATTCAGTCGCGTAACTTTCGCGCCTTTGAAACCTACGCCCTGACCACGCTGCTCTACCTGTGCATGGCACTGCTGATCCGCCAATTGCTGAACTGGATCGGCCGCCGCTACCTGTCCAAAAGCAGTGCGAGGAGCAGCCAATGAGCGATTTCACCTTCTGGGACATCCTGCGCAACCTGCTCACGGGCCTGCAATGGACGCTGGCATTGTCGCTGGTGGCGTTTATCGGTGGCGGGCTGATCGGTTTGCTGATCATGGTGATGCGGATTTCTAAGAAATCCCTGCCCAGCCACTTCGCCCGCACCTACATCGAATTGTTCCAGGGCACGCCGCTGTTGATGCAGCTGTTTCTGGTGTTCTTCGGTGTGGCCTTGGCCGGTGTGGAAATTTCACCGTGGATGGCGGCGGCGATTGCCTTGACACTGTTCACCAGCGCCTACCTGGCGGAGATCTGGCGCGGTTGCGTCGACTCGATCCCCAATGGCCAGTGGGAAGCCTCATCGAGCCTGGCGCTCAACCCGCTGGAGCAATTGCGTTACGTGATCCTGCCACAAGCGCTGCGCATCGCCGTGGCGCCGACCGTGGGCTTCTCGGTGCAAGTGGTCAAGGGCACCGCCGTCACCTCGATCATCGGCTTCACCGAACTGACCAAGACCGGCGGCATGCTCGCCAACGCGACCTTCGAACCCTTTATGGTCTACGGCCTCGTCGCCCTCGGTTACTTCCTGCTCTGCTACCCCTTGTCCCTCAGTGCGCGCTACCTGGAAAGGAGACTGCATGCCTCTGCTTAGAATTTCCGCCCTGCATAAATATTACGGCGACCACCATGTACTCAAAGGCATCGATCTGAGTATCGAGGAAGGCCAGGTGGTGGCGATCATCGGTCGCAGCGGCTCGGGCAAGTCCACCTTGCTGCGCACCCTCAATGGTCTGGAATCGATCAATGACGGTGTGATCGAAGTCGACGGCGAATACCTCGACGCCGCCCGCGCCGACCTGCGCAGCCTGCGGCAGAAAGTCGGGATGGTGTTCCAGCAGTTCAACCTGTTCCCGCACCTGACCGTCGGCGAAAACGTCATGCTTGCGCCACAAGTGGTGCAGAAAGTGCCGAAAGCCAAAGCCACCGAGCTGGCGCGACAGATGCTGGAACGGGTCGGGCTGGGCGAGAAATTCGACGCCTTCCCGGATCGACTCTCTGGCGGCCAGCAACAGCGGGTGGCGATCGCCCGGGCGCTGGCCATGTCGCCGAAAGTCTTGCTGTGCGACGAAATCACCTCGGCCTTGGACCCGGAACTGGTCAATGAAGTGTTGAGCGTGGTCCGGCAACTGGCCAGGGAGGGTATGACATTGATCATGGTCACCCATGAGATGCGTTTTGCCCGGGAGGTGGGCGACAAATTGGTGTTCATGCACCAAGGCAAGGTGCATGAGGTGGGGGATCCGAAGGTGCTGTTTGCCAACCCGCAGACGGCGGAGCTGGCGAACTTCATTGGGACCGTGGAGGCGGCGGGCTGACACCCCCGTGGCGAGGGGGCTTGCCCCCGTTGGGCTACGAAGTAGCCCCAAAACCATTCACATCAACTCCAAATAGACCGCGCATGCAGGTTTTACGACTGCTGCGCAGCCGAACGGGGGCAAGCCCCCTCGCCACAGGGTTGGATCAAGGCTTTCAACTCTGCGCGTTGGCGCGAGCGTTTGATCGTGGCAGGATATCGAGGTTATCGACCGAGACCCCCTGACCATGCCGCTATCCCAAGTCAAGAATCTGTCCCTGATCGCCGCAATCGACCTGGGCTCCAACAGCTTTCACATGGTCGTGGCCAAGGCCCAGAACGGCGAAATCCGGATTCTCGAGCGTCTCGGGGAGAAGGTTCAGCTGGCCGCCGGCATCGACGAAGAGCGTCAACTCAGCGAAGAATCCATGCAACGCGGGCTCGATTGCCTGAAGCGTTTCGCCCAACTGATCAGCGGTATGCCGCCCGGCACCGTGCGGATCGTCGGCACCAACGCCCTGCGCGAAGCCCGTAACCGCGGTGAATTCATCCATCGGGCCGAAGAAATCCTCGGCCATCCGGTAGAAGTCATCTCCGGCCGTGAAGAAGCGCGCCTGATTTACCTCGGCGTCTCCCACACCCTCGCCGACACCCCGGGCAAACGCCTGGTGGCCGACATCGGCGGCGGCAGTACCGAATTCATCATTGGCCAGCGCTTCGAACCGCTGCTGCGCGAAAGCCTGCAAATGGGTTGCGTCAGCTACACCCAACGCTATTTCAAGGACGGCAAGATCACCCCGGCCCGCTACGCCCAGGCGTACACCGCGGCGCGGCTGGAGATCATGAGCATCGAACACGCCCTGCACCGCCTGACCTGGGATGAAGCCATCGGCTCCTCGGGCACCATTCGCGCCATTGGCCTGGCGCTGAAGGCCGGCGGGCATGGCACTGGCGAGGTGAACGCCGAAGGCTTGGCCTGGCTCAAGCGCAAGCTGATCAAGCTCGGTGATGTCGAGAAAATCGACTTCGAAGGCATCAAGCCCGACCGCCGGGCGATCTTTCCCGCCGGGCTGGCGATTCTCGAAGCGATCTTCGACGCCCTCGAACTGCAACGCATGGACCACTGTGAGGGCGCCCTGCGCGAAGGCGTGCTCTATGACCTGCTGGGCCGTCATCATCACGAAGATGTCCGTGAGCGCACGCTCAGCTCGCTCATGGAGCGTTACCACGTCGATCTGGAGCAAGCCGCGCGGGTCGAACGCAAGGCGCTGCATGCCTTCGATCAAGTGGCCGCAGACTGGGAGCTGGATGATGGCGTCTGGCGCGAACTGCTGAGCTGGGCAGCCAAGGTCCATGAAGTGGGCCTGGACATCGCTCACTATCAGTACCACAAACACGGCGCCTACCTGATCGAGCACTCGGACCTGGCCGGGTTCTCCCGCGAAGACCAACTGATGCTCGCGCTACTGGTGCGTGGCCACCGTCGCAATATTCCCAAGGACAGGTTTGCCGATTTTGGCGACGACGGCATCAAGCTGATTCGCCTGTGCGTGCTGCTGCGCTTTGCGATTCTGTTCCACCACATCCGTGGCACCCAGGAAATGCCACAGGTCGTGCTGCACGCCAACGGCGACAGCCTGGATGTGTTATTCCCGGAACATTGGCTGGATGACAACCAGTTGACCCAGGCCGACTTCGCCCTGGAAGCCGAATGGCTGACCCGCGTCAGCTTCGTGTTGAACGTTCGCTAAAAAACCGAAAATGGTCGCCGAACACGGTCCTGTAGGAGCCGGCTTGCTGGCGAAGGCGTCCTTGAAATGGATGCATGACTTGAAAGCCATTCGCTGGCAAGCCAGCTACAAGGGACGGTGGTGGAAATGAAAATGGCGATCCACATGGATCGCCATTTTTTATCGCCCAAGGTTTGCGTTAACGCACCGCCAGAATCGGGCTGCCCAACCGCTCCAGCAAGGTGGCCTGGGCGCTGCGCGGGTTCTGGTTGCCGGTCGGCGTGTTGCGGACGTAGCGACCGTCCGACTGCAGGCTCCAGCTGTGGGTGTTGTCGGTAAGATAAAGCTCCAGCTCTTTCTTGACCCGCAAAATCAGCTTCTTGCCCTCGACCGGGAAGCAAGTCTCGACGCGCTTGTCGAGGTTGCGCTCCATCCAGTCGGCACTGGACAGGAACATCTGCTCTTCACCGCCATTGAGGAAGTAGAAGACCCGGGTGTGCTCCAGGAAACGACCGATGATCGAACGCACGTGGATGTTGTGCGATACCCCGGCGATGCCCGGTCGCAGGCAGCACATGCCGCGCACCACCAGATCGATGCGTACCCCGGACTGGCTGGCCTTGTATAACGCGCGGATGACCTTTGGATCGGTCAGCGAGTTGAACTTGGCAATGATGTGCGCCGGTTTGCCGTCGAGGGCGAATTGCGTCTCCCGGGCAATCATGTCGAGCATGCCCTTCTTCAACGTGAACGGCGCGTGCAGCAGTTTTTTCATGCGCAGGGTTTTACCCATGCCGATCAACTGGCTGAACAGTTTGCCGACGTCTTCGCACAAGGCATCGTCAGAGGTCAGCAGGCTGTAGTCGGTGTACAGACGGGCATTGGCCGCGTGGTAGTTGCCGGTACCCAAGTGAGCGTAGCGAACAATCTCGCCGGCTTCGCGACGCAGAATCAGCATCATCTTGGCGTGGGTCTTGAAGCCGACCACGCCGTAAATCACCACGGCGCCGGCCGCCTGCAGACGGCTGGCCAGCTGCAGGTTGGATTCTTCATCGAACCGCGCGCGCAATTCGATCACCGCCGTCACTTCCTTGCCGTTACGCGCCGCATCCACCAGCGCATCGACGATCTCCGAGTTGGCGCCGCTGCGATACAACGTCTGGCGAACCGCCAACACGTGTGGATCCTTGGCCGCCTGACGCAGCAAGTCGACCACCGGGGTAAAGGACTCGAACGGGTGCAGCAGCAGGATGTCCTGCTTGCTGATCACGCTGAAAATGTTCTCGCTGTTCTGCAGCAGTTTCGGGATCTGCGGGGTGAACGGCGTGTATTGCAGCTCCGGATGACTGTCCAGGCCGGTGATGCTGAACAGCCGGGTCAGGTTGACCGGACCGTTGACCTGATACAGCTCGGTTTCCTGCAGGTTGAACTGCTTGAGCAGGTAATCGGACAGGTGTTTCGGGCAGGTGTCGGCCACTTCCAGCCGCACCGCATCACCGTAGCGACGGGAGAACAACTCGCCGCGCAGGGCGCGGGCCAGGTCTTCCACGTCTTCGGTATCGACCGCGAGGTCGGCGTTCCGGGTCAGGCGGAACTGGTAGCAGCCCTTGACCTTCATGCCCTGGAACAGGTCATCGGCGTGCGCGTGGATCATCGACGACAGGAATACATAGTTGTCACCCGGGCCGCCGACTTCTTCCGGCACCTTGATGATCCGCGGCAGCAGACGCGGCGCCGGGATGATCGCCAGGCCGGAATCGCGACCGAAGGCGTCGATGCCTTCGAGCTCGACGATGAAGTTCAGGCTCTTGTTCACCAGCAACGGGAACGGGTGCGTCGGGTCGAGACCGATCGGGGTGATGATCGGCGCGATCTCGTCGCGGAAATAACGGCGGACCCAAGTCTTGAGCTTGGTAGTCCAGTAACGACGACGGATGAAGCGGACCTGATGTTTTTCCAGTTCCGGCAACAGAATGTCGTTGAGGATCGCGTATTGGCGGTCGACGTGACCGTGCACCAATTCGCTGATGCGGGCCAGGGCCTGATGCGGCTGCAGGCCATCGGCGCCGGCCTGTTCACGGGCGAAGGTGATCTGCTTCTTCAGGCCGGCCACACGAATCTCGAAGAACTCGTCCAGGTTGCTGGAGAAGATCAGCAGAAACTTCAGCCGCTCCAGCAATGGGTAGGACTCATCCAGCGCCTGTTCCAGCACGCGGATGTTGAACTGCAGTTGCGAGAGCTCGCGATGGATGTACAGGCTGCTGTCATCCAGACCGGGAATGGCAATCGCTGGCGCCGCCACAACGGGCTCGGCCACCACCGCGGGTGGAGCGGGCTCCAGCTCCGGCGGAGTTTCGGCGATTTGCTCCACCACGGGTTGAGCGTCTTTTACGGCAACTTCAGTGAGTCCTTCGGTATTCATCGAATGTTCCTGGGAGGGCTATTTTTGCTCTCGTAACAATTGAGCAGCACGGACGGCAAAGTAAGTCAGGATGCCATCAGCGCCTGCACGTTTAAAAGCGGTCAGGGATTCGAGGATAACCCCTTCGCTCAACCAGCCATTCTGGATCGCCGCCATGTGCATGGCGTATTCGCCGCTGACCTGATACACAAAGGTCGGCACTTTGAACGCTTCCTTGACCCGATAAAGAATATCCAGATACGGCATGCCTGGCTTGACCATGACCATGTCTGCGCCTTCTGACAAGTCAGCCGCCACTTCGTGCAGGGCTTCGTTGCTGTTGGCCGGGTCCATCTGATAGGAGGCCTTGTTGGCCTTGCCCAGGTTCAACGCCGAACCCACCGCATCGCGGAACGGGCCGTAGTAGGCACTGGCGTACTTGGCCGAGTAGGCCATGATCCGCACATTGACGTGCCCGGCCAGCTCCAGCGCTTCGCGGATCGCCTGTATGCGCCCGTCCATCATGTCTGACGGAGCCACCACTTGAGCGCCGGCTTCGGCGTGGGACAAAGCCTGTTTAACCAGTGCGTCGACGGTAATGTCGTTCTGCACGTAGCCTTCTTCGTCGAGGATGCCGTCTTGACCATGAGTGGTGAACGGGTCCAGGGCGACGTCGGTGATCACACCCAGCTCCGGGAACTGCGCACGCAGAGCGCGGGTAGCGCGCTGGGCGATGCCGTTGGGGTTCCAGGCTTCGGCGGCATCCAGTGACTTGAGTTCCGGCGGCGTCACCGGGAACAGTGCCAGCGCAGGAATTCCCAGCTCGACCCATTTGGCAGCCTCTTCCAGCAACAGATCGATGGTCAGGCGTTCGACGCCCGGCATCGACGCCACTGCTTCGCGACGGTTTTCACCGTCCAGCACGAACACCGGCAGGATCAGGTCATCGACGGTCAGTACGTTTTCACGGACCAGACGACGCGAAAAATCATCACGACGGTTGCGACGCAGGCGGGTTGCAGGAAACAAACGGTTGGCGGGGGTAAAGCTCACGGCAGACTCCTGAGCCCGCGCTGGCGGGCGAGCGTGACAGTTATAAGCGGCCATTATGACCAACGTATGACAGTTGTGTGCACCCCTGTGACAGGTAGCCGCATTCCATTGTCCTTGTAGGAAATGTTCACGTCGAGACACATTTGGACACTTTCATGAATGTGCACGAAGGGTTAGGCTGCGCGTTCATTTCGCCAGCACCCAGACAATGCTCCAACAATTCCTACATGACTTCGGCTACTTTGCCCTGTTCCTCGGCACGTTTTTCGAAGGCGAAACCATTCTGGTACTCGCAGGCTTCCTCGCGTTCCGTGGGTACATGGACATCAACCTGGTGGTGGTCGTGGCGTTCTTCGGCAGTTATGCCGGCGATCAGCTGTGGTACTTCCTGGGGCGCAAGCACGGGCGCAAATTACTGGCGCGCAAACCGCGTTGGCAATTGATGGGCGATCGGGCGCTGGAACATATCCGCAAGCACCCGGACATCTGGGTGTTGAGCTTCCGTTTTGTCTATGGCTTGCGCACCGTGATGCCGGTGGCGATCGGTCTGTCGGGCTACCCGCCAGGACGCTATCTGCTGCTCAACGGGATTGGCGCGGCGATCTGGGCCGCCGCACTGGCCGCTGCCGCGTATCACTTCGGCGCGGTGCTCGAAGGCATGCTGGGCAGCGTCAAGAAATACGAGCTGTGGGTGCTGGGCGCCCTGCTGGTTCTGGGCTTTGTGCTGTGGCTGCGGCGGCGTTTCAAGAATGCCCGCCTGGCGAAGAAGATCTATGCCGATGAGCAGGCGCTGAAAGCCGAACAGGCCAAGTCCAGCGAACCTACGACGCCCATCGAGTGACGCGGTTTCTACAGCAGTAGAGACCGATGCCGCTGAGCAGGCTGTAGCTGAGCAGCACCACCCAGCCCAACGCGCTGCCCGGCCATAGCCCGACCATCGGCGCCAGCCACACCAGCGGCAGGTTCGACACCAGCCGCAATAGCTCCAGCTTCAACGCCTGCGGGCGATTCTCCAGGGCTGCGCCCAACACGAACAACCCCAACGCCACGGCGCCCCAACCCAACACCAGGGCTGCGGTCGGCAGGCTCTGCTCCAAATTCATCAAGTAACTGCCCAAGGCGATGTAGGCGCAGAACTGCAGCGCCACATACCACTGCTGACGTCCGTCCAGCGGCACCTCGAATTTGCGGAACTGAGCCAGGTCCGGCTTGTTCATCGGGTATTTGGCCGCCACGTCCGCCGGCCGCCAACCGGTGCGCATGAACCAGATCCGCAGCTTGTCCCACCAGCGCTCGGCGCGCCGGGCGTCATCCCACAACTGCGCGTAAAACTGCACGTTCGCCCACACCGGATTCCAGCTCGCTAGCGGCGTGGTCACGCCGAAGATCACCGGTTCGTTGTCGTCCTCTTCCTGGAACGAGCCGAACAGACGGTCCCAAATAATGAACACCCCGCCGTAGTTGCGATCCATGTAGAGAGCATTCTGTGCATGGTGAGCCCGATGATTGGACGGTGTGACGAAGAACCACTCGAACCAGCCAAGCTTGGGAATATGCCGGGTATGCACCCAGAACTGGTACAGCAGGTTCAACGCCGCAACGCTGACGAACACCAGCAGCGGCACGCCGAGCACGGCCAGGGGCAGGTAGAAAATCCAGCTCAACAGAAACCCGGTGCTGGTCTGGCGCAGGGCCGTGGAGAGGTTGTAGTCCTCGCTCTGGTGATGCACCGAATGCGCGGCCCAGAGGATGTTGCGCTCATGGCCCATCCGGTGCAGCCAGTAGTAGCAGAAGTCGTAGAAGACGAATGCAAACACCCAGACCCAGACACTGTCGGCCGACAGCTCGATCAACGCCAGATGTTCCAGGGCGAAGGCATAAGTGACCAGGCCGACACCTTTGGTCAACAGGCCCGTGGTAGTCGACAATACGCCGGTGCTGAGGCTGTTGATCGCGTCTGCCACGCGGTAATTGCTCACCCCGCGCCAACGGTCGGCCAACAACTCGACCGCAATCAGCACAAAGAAAAACGGCACCGCATACAGAATGAAGTTCATGACGCGACCTGATCGGAATCGTTCAGCAGAGATTAGGTGTAGCCGCGAATTAACCCTATGGCAACGAGTGACAAATTAGTGGACATTTAACGCCATGAATCTGGAGAAAAGCCCATGAGCAAAAAAATTGCAGTGATCCTTTCCGGCTGTGGCGTGTACGACGGCGCCGAGATCCACGAAAGCGTGATCACCCTGCTGCGGCTGGACCAGCGCGGCGCCCAGGTGCAGTGCTTTGCACCCAACATCGCGCAGTTGCATGTGGTCAACCACCTGACTGGCGAAGAAATGCCCGAATCGCGCAACGTGCTGGTGGAATCGGCGCGTATCGCCCGGGGCAACATCAAGGATATCCGTGAAGCGGACGTCGAAGACTTCGATGCGCTGATCGTTCCCGGCGGTTTCGGGGCGGCCAAGAACCTGTCGAACTTTGCCGTCGAAGGCGCCGGCTGCAGCGTTCAACCTGACGTCCTGGCGTTGACCGAAGCGTTCGCCGAGGCTGGCAAACCGGTGGGGCTGATCTGCATCTCGCCGGCCCTGGCGGCAAAAATCTACGGCCCGGGCGTGACCTGCACCATCGGCAACGATGCCGATACCGCCGCCGCGATGAACAAGATGGGCGCCACCCACGCCGAGTGCGCAGTGACCGACATTGTCGAAGACAAGGCGCGCAAGCTGGTGAGCACGCCGGCGTACATGCTCGCGCAATCGATCAGCGAAGCCGCTTCCGGCATCAACAAATTGGTCGACCGCGTACTGGAACTGACCCACGAAAACGACGAGTAACACTCGTGATTGTTCCCACTCCGCGTGGGAACGATCATTACCGTCTTGCTCAAGCTTTACGCGACAACCGGGTCAATATCCGGTCCAGCGCATTGGCGAACGCCTGTTTCTCGCGGTCGCCGAACGGCGCCGGGCCGCCGCTCATCTGCCCCTGCTCGCGCAAGTCGGTGAACAGGTTACGCACCGCGAGTCGATCGCCCATGTTCTGCGCATCGAACTCCTTGCCCCGCGGATCCAGCGCCGCAACGCCGTTTTTCACCAGCCGATCCGCCAGCGGCACATCGCTGCAAATCACCAACTCCCCTGGCACCGCGTGTTCCACCAGGTAATCGTCGGCGGCATCCGGGCCGCTGGGCACCACGATCAGTTTCACCAGCGCAAGGCCCGGCTTGATCTGCGGCTGACCGGCCACCAGTACCACTTCGAACTGGCGCTTGAGGGCGAACTTCACCACCAGATCCTTGGCTGCCCGAGGGCAGGCGTCGGCATCGATCCACACGCGCATTGTTTTTACCTCTTCAAAAAATCTTCGCGGGCAAGCCTCGCTCCTACGGATTTATGTCGTTCGTGGAATATGTGCACGACGCAGACCTGTAGGAGCGAGGCTTGCCCGCGAATATGAGCGCAGCGAATGCTTTTAAGAAGCCGGCAACTGCCGCTTCTCGGCCATCCGGCTGCGACTGTACAGCACGATGATCGCAATGATCGCCACAGCCTGGGCACTCAGCGAATACGCGTCAGCGTGGATCCCCAACCAGTCGAAGTCAAAGAACGGTACCGGCCGCGTGCCGAAAACCCCTGCTTCCTGCAACGCCTTCACGCCATGGCCGGCAAACACCACCGACAACGCGCACAGCAAACCGGCATTGATGCCAAAGAACAGTGCCAGCGGCAGTTTTGCCGAGCCGCGCAGAATCACCCAGGCCAGACCGACCAGCATAACCAGCGCCGTCGCGCCGCCAGCCATTACGGCGTTATGCCCTGCAGGCCCCGCCTGCAACCACAAGGTTTCGTAAAACAGGATCACTTCGAACAGTTCGCGATACACCGAGAAGAACGCCAGGATCGCAAACCCGAAACGCCCACCGCCGCTCACCAGGCTGCTCTTGATGTAATCCTGCCAGGCCGCTGCGTGGCGACGGTCGTGCATCCATACACCGAGCCAGAGCACCATGACACTGGCAAACAGCGCAGTGGCCCCCTCCAGCAGCTCACGCTGGGCCCCGCTGACGTCAATCACATATGCCGCCACCGCCCAGGTCGCCAGCCCGGCCAACAGCGCCAGGCCCCAACCGATGTTGACGCTGCGCACCGCCGATTGCTGCCCGGTATTGCGCAGGAACGCGAGGACCGCCGCGAGCACCAGAATGGCTTCCAGACCTTCGCGCAACAGAATCAACAGACCGGAAATGTAGCTCAGCGACCAACTCAAGCCATCGCTACCGAGCAGGCCAGCGGATTCTTTCAGCTTGGCCTTGGCCACTTCCAGACGTTGCTCGACCTGGGCCACCGGCAAGCCGTCCTGCAACGACTGACGGTAAGCCATCAGGGACTTTTCAGTGTCTTTGCGCACGTTGGCGTCGACGTTGTCCAAGGAGCTTTCGACCAGTTCGAAGCCTTCCAGGTACGCCGCAACCGACAGGTCATAGGCCTGATCGTGCTCGCCGGCGCGATAGGCGGCGATACTCTTGTCCAGCGTGGCCGCCGTGTATTCAAGCAATTGCCCCGGGCCACGCTTGACCTGCGGCGGTTGCGCTCGTTGCGCGCGGAAGGTCGCGGCCGCTTGCGGACCTTCGACGGCCTGCACTTCGGCTGGCGTCTGACGTGCCAGGTCGGCGATGTTGTAGATTTTTTCGGATTTTGCCGCGGCAGCATCAGCGCTCAAGCCGGCGATGTAGGTCGCCAGGTCCCAACGCTGACGATCATCCAGCTGATCGGCGAAGGCCGGCATGTCAGTGCCTTCGACGCCCATGCCCAAAGTGTTGTAAAGCGCGTAGAGGCTCAGACGGTCCAGTCGCGCAGCATCGCGCAGATTGGTCGGCGGTGGCGTCATGCCGACACCTGCCGGGCCGTCACCGGTGCCCGTATCGCCATGGCACACCGAGCATTGCTGGGCATACAGAGGCGCACCGCGGGTCGGGTCCGGGGTAATGACCGGAGCCTGGCTGACTTCATAGGTCACCGCCAGTTTTGCCCCCAGTTGCCGCGCCTGACGGGTGACGTCCGCGCCGTCCTTGCGAGCGGCGATCGCGGTGCGCAGACCGTTGACGCCCTGCTCCAGTTCGGAACGTTCAGGTTTGGCCGGCAAATCGGCGATCAACCCTTGCAGCTCCCCCAGGAATGTCTGTTGTTCGAGATACTCAGCCTCATCAATAACCTTGCCTCCCTCGACCGCCGTCGGGTAATCGGCGGCAATGTAATCGAGCAAATGCAAGGCCTTGGGCGCACCCTCTGCGGTTTCGGCCAGCGCATTGAAGCTGCAGAACGCGATCATCGGCAGCACGAGCCACGCCAGAAAACGAGAGGAGCCAGTCATGAATAAATCTCAAATGGAAATACGAAGTAACACATTGTTCACTTCCAATGAGTTTCGCTCAAGCTTTGTTGTGTTCGGGTTTTGCGGGTAACGAGCTGCAGCACACCATTTCATCGGACCCCAGACTTGAAATGAATGATGGCATCAATCAAAAAAACGCCCTCAAAAAGCCATTACATGGCCACCACCCCTGTTTATAATGCCGCGCCCTCGTTATCGCGATACGGCATTTAAGCTCCTCTTTTTATGAGGAATTGGCAGGACGCCAGTCCCCCTGTCGATGGGTCCCAACAGCCCGACCAGCACGCGGCTGCTTACACTCAGGGAAGAAGTACCCCTATGGCCTCCCGCGCCCTTACCTCGATCGCGCTCAGCGCTGTCACCTTGCTCTCCGGCTGTTCGGCTTTTCGCAACTACGATTCCGAACTGGCACAAACCAACCAGCAACTGGCTGCCGGCAACGTCGACGCTGCCTTGAGCCTGCTGGAAAAGAACAACACCGGCACCGACAAAGACCTGCTCTATTACTTCGAGAAGGGTGAACTGCTGCGCGCCAAGGGCGACTTGTCCGGCAGCCAGAACGCCTGGACCAGCGCCGATCAGGTGGTGGGCAAATGGGAAGACGCGGTCAAACTCGACACCGAAAAGTACCTGGCTCAGTTCGGCAGTTTCCTGGTCAATGACAAAGTCCGTCGCTACGAAGGCTACGACTACGAAAAAGTCATGCTGACCACGCAGATGGCCCTCAACCTGCTGGCGGTGAATGACTTCGACGGCGCGCGCACCGCAATCAAGAAAACTCACGAACGTGAAGCGGTGATCGCCGACCTGCGCGACAAGGAATACCTCAAGAGCGAAGAGCAGGCCGAGAAGGAAGGCGTCAAAACCCAGTACAAGGACCTCCAGGGTTATCCGGTGGCCAGCCTCGACGCGCCAGAAGTGGTCAGCCTGAAAAACAGCTACCAGAGTGCGTTCAGTCATTACCTGGCCGGTTTCGTCTATGAAGCCCTGGGCGAGAAAGACCTGGCTGCGCCGGGTTATCGCAAAGCTGCCGAGTTGCGCCCGAACACCCCGCTGCTGGAACAGGCACTCGTGAACCTGGACAAACCCGCCAAGGACGACGACAGCGACATCCTGATCGTCGTGCAAAGCGGCCTGGCGCCGTCCCGCGACTCGATCCGCATTCCGCTGCCATTGCCAATCAGCAACCAGCTGGTGATCACACCGCTGTCGTTCCCGATCATCAAACCGGACACCTCGACCGCGCCCTTCGCCCAGATCGGCGTGGACGGTCAGCAGGTGAACCTGACGCAACTCAACAGCACCACCGCCATGTCCCGCCGCGCGCTGCGTGATGACATGCCGGGCATCATCCTGCGCACCACCGTCCGTGCCGTGACCAAAGGCGTGGCGCAGAAGAAAATCAACGAAACCAACCCGCTGGCAGGCCTGGCGGTCGGCATCTCTTCAGCCGTGCTCGAAGGTGCCGATACCCGTACGTGGCGAACCCTGCCGGACACTACTCAGGTAGTGCGTCTGCGCTTGAAGAAAGGCGAGCACCAAGTCTCCCTGCCGAGCGCCGCGGGTGGTTCGGTGGTCAAGGTCACCGTCGATCAGCGCTATCAGGTCATCAGCCTGCGTGCCGTGGGCAACAAGGTGTTCGCCAGCGGCCTGGCCGCTCATGTGATCCCGAGCGCCAACCCGACCACCGTGGCCAGCCTCAAACAACCTTAAGAACGGAGTCTTTGCATGCGCTTCAAACTCATCACTGTCGTCGCCCTGGCCTTGCTGGCCGGCTGCGCCACCCCGCCACCACCGGAGCCAGGCAGCGCTGCCAGCAAGGTCGTGGCCATGGGCAAGCTCAAGAACATCGTGGTCGGCGCCATGCGCGTGGCCCGGGAAAACGGCTTCATGACGGTCAACGCACAGCTGAGCAACACCAGCTACAACAACAAGACCTTCTACTACCGTTTTGCTTGGCTCGGCCCTGAAGGTTTCCCGGTTGCCGAAGAAGAAACCTGGAAAAGCCAGATGATGTATGGCGAGCAGACCAGTTTCATCCAGGCCATTGCGCCAACCGCCAAAGCCGTGGATTTCCGCCTCGAAATCAAAACGCCTTAAGCCCGACACCTATTCGTTCAGTTCTAGAGAGCATTCCCATGTTTGCACGCTTTTCGTTCATCGCCGTCATCGCCCTCCTGGCCAGCGGTTGCGCCAACACTTCGCCGACGCTGGGCAGCAAAAACATCAGCTACGGCGACACCAAAGCGGTTGAAACCGTGACCAACGAGTTCGGCTCCACCGACCTGCAGATGATCGCCGAATCCATGACCCGCTCCCTGGCACAGTCCGGCATCCTGCAAGGCCGTCCGGTGGTTCAGGTCTACGACGTGAAGAACAAGACCAGCGAGTACATCGATACCCGCGAAATCACCACCAGCATCAAGACCCAGCTGATGAAGTCCGGCGTCGCCCGTTTCGCCAGCGACAACACCGCAATGCAGAGCCAGGTAGACCAGCTCAAGCTGCAAAACCAGAGCGGCCTGTACAAGAAGAGCACCGTGGCCAAGACCGGCAACATGATTGCCGCCCAATACCGTCTTGAAGGTTCGATCAGCTCGATCGTCAAGCGCAGCAGCGACTACAAGGATGTCTTCTACAAATTCAGCCTGCAATTGATCGACGTTGAAAGCGGTCTGGCCGAGTGGATGGACGAAAAAGAGATCCGCAAAACCACGGAGCGTTAATCGATGCGCACATGGATTGGCATGATGGCCCTGGCTTGCGCGTTCAGCGTGCAAGCGGCCCCGAAAGTTGCAGTAGCGGATCTGGCGTACCAGGAGCGCGTGGAGCAATACGTCCACACTGTTTCGGCACAGAGTAACCATAGCCAGAGCTATTACGGCGCCAGTGGTTCATCCAGTTACGAAGAGTACGAAGCCACCAGCAGCTACATCGAGCAAGGCGAGTTGCGCAAATTCACCGGCGACATCAAGGGCGAGATCCTGCGCACCGGCATGTTCCAGCTGGTGCAGGGCACGCCTTACACGGCATCGTCCAAAGGCGACGTGTATGACGTGATCAAGCGCATCAAGGCCGGTAGCTTCAAGGGTGCCGACTATGTGCTGTTCGGCACCGTGTCAGACATCGACTTCACCCGCGACATGAACGAGTTGGCCAATACCGACAGCTATTCGGCGGTGCTGGGGCTGACGCTGGTGGCGGACTTCAGCCTGATCAACACCAAGACCTTCGAGATCACCTCGGCCTTCACGGCGATGGGCGAAGGTCAGGACACCAAACTGGTGAATGGCCGGGACATCCGGGTTTCCCTGAACCGCCCACGGGTAGTGCGTGACGTGTCCAAGGCGTTGGGTGAAGACGTGGCTTCACAACTGAGCCAACAGCTCGGTGGTGGCGGTTACGAGCAGCCGGGGCAGGCACCGTTGCGTAATAACCTGCCGCGGGATACGGCGCCGGTGATTCTGCACTGATATATGGCTGGCCACCCTGTGGCGAGGGAGTTTGCTCCCGTTGGGCCGCACAGCGGCCCCAAAACCATTCCGCCGGTCACATCAGGCAAACCGCATCAGCCGGTTTTACGACTGCTGCACAGCCGAGCGGGAGCAAGCTCCCTCGCCACAAAAGCCCCCTCGCCACAAATGAAAAAGGCGACCTCGACGGGTCGCCTTTTTTGTGCCTGAAGCTTTTATGTCGCTGCTTTGCGCAAAGTCGCCATGAATGCCGCCGCGCCGATGAACAGCCCGGCAAAAGTGCGGTTCATGCGTTTCTGCTGCTTGGGCGTGCGCAACAAACGCAGGACCTTGGCCGCCAGCCCGGTGTAGCCGGCCATGACGATCAGGTCGACACAGATCATGGTCACGCCAAGGATCAGGTACTGGGCCACCAGCGGCGCGTGGGGATCGATGAATTGCGGCAGCACCGCGAGCATGAACACCAAGGCCTTGGGGTTGCTGACGTTCACCAGAAAACCGCGGAACATCAGCGCCATCGGCTTGCCGATCTGCCGAATGGCAGCGTCGTCGTTCATCTCATTGGGCAGCGCGCGCCATTGCTTGACCGCGAGGTAGACCAGGTAGGCTACGCCGAACCATTTGATCACATAAAAGGCAGTGGCAGAGGCCGCGAGGATCGCACCGACACCGGCAGCGACAATCGCAATCTGCAACGCCAGGCCCAGTTGCAGGCCCAGGGCGTTCCAGTAACCGCGCCAGAAACCGTAGCGCAGACCGCTGGACATCGACGCAATGGCGCCGGCACCGGGGGAAAGACTGATCACCCAGCAGGCGGCAAAAAATGCCAGCCATGTTTGAAGCAGCATCGCACACCTCGACTCAGACTCGTGACAAACGTCTACGCTAATGCGCCTTACGGCCAATGACTATCGATTTTTTGCAGGACAGAGTGACTGCCGACCAGCGTTGATGGCGGTAGCGTCCTATCGAGCCTGTTTTTCGGACCCGTTTGAAGGGAATACATCAGTACCGCGCCAGCGTCGAACCGAGCGCTGGAAGAACAAGCTGTTGGGCACTTGCACCATGGCACTTCCGGTACCGAGTTCTTCGGCTTCGATCAGCGTGGTGTAGAGCAGATTGATCGCCACCACCCGGCCCTTGACGCCGGGCTTGTCGGTGGTGTCCACCAGCTCGACCACATCGCCGATTCGGAATGGGCCGACGGTGAAGATCAGGATCGCGCACAACAGGTTGGACAGCACGCTCCACATGGCGAAAAACGCCACGGCAGCCACCGCCACGAAACCGGACAACGCGGTCCAGAGCACTGTGGCCGACACCCCAAGGCGTTCCAGCACGAAGATCAGCGCGCTGCCCATGATCAGCCAACGCAAACCACCGCGCAGCGGCATCAAGAACTGCGGCGGGAACGGGTAGCGCTCGCCCAGGCGAGTCAGGCATTTGGCGACGACGCGCTGAGCGACATAGCCGGCCAGCAGGATCAGCAGGATTTGCACGACCAGCCAGAGCGGCTCGACCCACATCGCCGGCAACGGCAGCTTGAAGGCCTCCATCAAGACAGCGCCTCCAGCTCCGCCTGCATGCTTTCGAGCAATTCGAGCGCTTCCATCCAGGCTTCTTCCAGCTCGGCTTCACGCACCTTCAGCCGGGCCTGCTCGGCCAGCAGATCACGCAATTCGTTCTTGCGTGCCGGCTCGTAAATATCGCTGTCGCCGAGGCTGACGTCGATCTTCGCCAGTTTCTCGTGCAGCTTGCCCAACTCGGCTTCGAGCTTGTCGGCCTCGCGCTTATGCGGTGCCAGTTGCTGGCGCAACGCGGCGGCGGCCTGGCGCTGGGCTTTCTTGTCGGTCTTGTCCGGGTTGACCGGGGTGTTGCTGACCGGCACGTTGCGCTGACGGTACTCCACCAGCCAACGGGTGTAGTCTTCCAGGTCGCCGTCGAACTCCTCGACCTTGCCGTCTGCCACCAGATAGAAATTGTCAGTGGTGCTTTTGAGCAAATGACGATCGTGGGAGACCACCAGAACCGCACCACTGAATTCCTGCAAGGCCATGGTCAGCGCCAGGCGCATTTCCAGGTCCAAGTGGTTGGTCGGTTCGTCGAGCAGCAACAGGTTCGGCCGGCCCCAGGCGATCAGTGCCAGGGCCAGTCGCGCTTTTTCGCCACCGGAGAAATTCAACACCGGCTCATCGATGCGCGCCCCCCGGAAGTCGAAACCACCGAGGAAATCACGCAGGGTCTGCTCACGTTCCGTCGGCGCCAGGCGCTGCAAGTGCAGCAACGGGCTGGCCTTGGAATCGAGGGAATCCAGTTGATGCTGGGCGAAGTAGCCAACCACGGTGTTCTCGCCCCGGGTCAGTCGGCCCGCCAATGGTTCGAGCTCACCGGAGAGGTTCTTGATCAGGGTCGATTTACCGGCACCGTTGGGGCCGAGCAAACCGATGCGCGCGCCAGGGGTCAGTTGCAGCTTGACCTTCTCCAGCACGGTTTTGTCGCCGTAACCCAGGCGTGCATCCGACAGGTCGATCAGCGGACTGGAAATCTTCTGCGATTCGCGGAAGACGAAGTCGAACGGTGAGTCGACGTGCGCGGCGGACAGTTCTTCCATCCGCTCCAGCGCCTTGATCCGGCTCTGGGCCTGACGGGCCTTGGTGGCCTGGGCCTTGAAGCGGGCAATGTAGCTTTCCATGTGCGCACGCTGCGCCTGTTGCTTCTCGTACGCCTGCTGTTGCTGTGCCAGACGTTCGGCACGGGCCCGTTCAAACGCGGTGTAACCGCCGCGATACAGGGTGATCTTGCGTTGATCGACGTGAGCTACGTGATCGACCACGGCATCGAGGAAGTCCCGGTCGTGGGAAATCAGCAATAAAGTGCCGGGGTAGCTTTTGAGCCACTCTTCGAGCCAGATGATGGCGTCGAGGTCCAAGTGGTTGGTCGGTTCGTCGAGCAGCAACAGGTCCGAAGGGCACATCAAAGCCTGCGCCAGATTCAGACGCATCCGCCAGCCACCGGAGAAATCTCCTACTTGCCGGTCCATTTGCTCGTTGGTGAACCCAAGGCCCGCCAATAGCTTGCGAGCCCGGGCATCGGCGGTGTACCCATCGGCGCTGTCGAGTTCCGAGTGCAGGCGGGCCTGAGCGGCGCCGTCATGGGCTGCTTCGGCCGCCGCCAGGTCGCGTTGCACCTGGCGCAGGCGCAGGTCGCCATCGAGCACGTAGTCGACCGCCAGGCGTTCGAGGGTGTCGACCTCCTGGCGCATGTGGGCGATGCGCCAGTCAGCCGGCAGGAAGCAGTCACCCGAGTCCGGGTGCAGCTCGCCCCGAAGCAAGGCGAACAGGCTCGATTTGCCGGCGCCATTGGCACCGATGAGGCCGGCTTTGTGGCCGGCGTGCAGGGTCAGCTCGGCGTCTTCTAGCAGACGTTGCGGGCCACGCTGTAAAGTCAGGTTCTGAAGTCGAATCATAATGGCGGCGGAGTCTACCAGCTTCGCTCGCAACTGGCGCGAGTAGCACTATGTCCTCTGACCTGTGGAGCTTTTCCCTCGACACTTACGCCCGTCCCGGCGTTGAACACGCCTGCCTGCAATTACAGGCAGCGGGTGTGAATGTGTGCCTGCTGCTCTGTGGATTGTGGCTGGGGCAACGTGGAGTCGCCTGCAACGAACAACGCTTGCAGCTGCTAGGCGATGTAGCCGGGCCTTGGGACGCGGATGTCGTGCAACCGTTGCGCACCTTGCGCCAGCAATGGAAAGCCGCTGCCGGCGAGGATGCCGGTCTGGATGATTTACGCGAACAAGTGAAGACACTGGAGATGGAAGCCGAAAGGCATTTGTTGCTGCGACTGGAGCGTTTGGCACAGAGTTGGCCGCAGTGTGAAGCGACCGATCTAACGGCCTGGCTGGAAGGTATGGCAGCAGGCGCTGCCAACCTGAACCGCGACGCGCTGCATCAGCTGCGCGTCGCGGTAACCGGCACTTAGGAAGCGCTGGTTGGGGTAGTGCTGGTGCTCGACGATGCGGCTGGCGTTGGCGCAGGCGAAGCTGTCGAGGTAGTGGCTACCGGAGCCGGTGAAGCCGATGCAGCCGGGGCAGGAGCCGGGGTTGCTGGCTTGACAACAGGTGCGGCAGTCGGCTTCGCAGCAACGACTGGCTTTTTCACAGCCGGTTTTGCTGCTGGCTTGGCGGCAGGTTTTGCAACCGGTTTGGCAGCGGCAGGTTTGGCTGCTGGTTTCGCTACAGCTGGTTTGGCGGCAGTCGCTGGCTTGGCAGCAACGGCAGGTTTCGCAGCAGCAGTTTTGGCAGCCGGCTTAGCGGCGGGTTTGGCTGCAGCTTTTGCAGCAGGTTTCGCCGCCGGTTTTGCAGCAGGCTTGGCTGCAGCGGTTTTAGCCGCGACAGGTTTGGCAGCTGGTTTGGCGGCGGCAGTTTTGGCTGCTGGTTTTGCAGCAGGTTTAGCGGCCGGTTTTGCAGCCGGTTTGGCAGCTGCAGTTTTCGCCACGGCGGGTTTGGCAGCCGTGGTTTTTGCAGCGGGTTTAGCGGCAGCTGTTTTGGCAGCGACTGGCTTAGTGGCAGGTTTGGCAGCTGTCGTTTTAGCTGCTGGTTTCGCAGCGCTGGCAGCGACTGGTTTTTTCGCCGCAGGTTTTGCGGCTGGTTTCGCTGCAGCTTTTACCGGTGCTTTGGCGGCGGTTTTTTTAACAGGAGCCGCAGCAGGCTTGGCCGGTGCTTTTGCAGCAACCGGTTTGGCAGCGGCTTTCTTCGCAGGTGCCGCGGCTGGCTTGGCCGAACGCAGGGACAACGCCTTGCCGACAGCCTCTTGGACACGACCGACACCCTGGGCCAGTTTCAGGCTTTCTTGAGCGTCGCGTTTGAGTTGCAGGATGTAGCTGCGAGTGTCGGACTGACGAGCCTTGAGGGCGTCGAGCAGGTCCTCAAGTTCTTTCACCGCATCTTTGGCCTTGGCTTGTGCCTTGGCTTTGCCGGCCGCCGCAGCGTCCTGCAATTTGGTGCGGGATTTATGCAGTTTTTCCTGCGCTTTTCCGCGCTGCTTTTCCAGTTTGGCGAGCAGTTTTTCAGCATCAGCCAAGGCTTGGGAACAAGCGTTTTCCAAATGCTCGAGCAGGCTGCCCGAGAGTTGTTGGAGTAAGTGCAACGGAGTATTTACTGGCTTCTTGGTGGCCGACATGGTTTACCTCCTGGCTGACGTGAATGCGGCTCATACTAGACCTCTGCTGCAACCGCCGCTAGGGCATGTTGACAGTATCGAAAGCGCTGCGTTGCAACGAAGTAAAAATGTTCTGCGCTTACGCAAAACCAGTTCACCTTCGAGAGCATTCACACTGGCATAATCCTGCGCATCTCAGGTCGGAGAGTGCCTATGTCGCGCTACCTTTTTTTATCGCTGTGCATGTTTTTTTCCGTGGTCCAGGCCGCTGAAAAAACCGCCACAAATGACGCTCACGATCTCGCTTACAGCTTGGGTGCAAGCCTTGGCGAACGCTTGCGCCAGGAGGTTCCGGACCTGCAACTTCAGGCGCTGCTCGAAGGCTTGCAGCAAGCCTACCAAGGTAAGCCGCTGGCGCTGAAAGACGAGCAGATCGAACAGATTCTTGCCGAGCACGAAGCCCAGGTCGCCGAGCAACCCGCCGTCGCGCAAAGTGAAGTTGCCCTCGAAAAAGAGCGGCGCTTTCTCGATGAGGAAAAAACCAAACCCGGCGTCCGTCAATTGGCAGATGGAGTATTGCTGACCGAGCTGGCTCCCGGAACCGGCGCGAAGGCAGGACCGAACGGCAAAGTCCAGGTGCTGTATATCGGTCGCCTACCTGACGGCACCGTGTTCGATCAGAACAGTCAGCCGCAGTGGTTCAGTCTTGATAGTGTGATCAGCGGCTGGCGTAGCGCGCTGCAAAATATGCCGGTCGGCGCGAAATGGCGCCTGGTGATTCCATCAGCGCAAGCCTATGGCGCCGACGGTGCCGGCGACTTGATCGCGCCGTTCACGCCGCTGGTATTCGAAGTCGAATTGCGTGGTGCTACAAGCTGAATGCCGGAAACGAAAAACGGTGCGCATTGCGCACCGTTTTCAGTGTCTAGCCGGGAAAGGGTCAGGCCTGAACCGAACTCTCTTCCTTGTGGGCGGTGTGCAGCACTTCGATCAGGCAATCTTCCAGTTCGAAGCGTTCACGCAGTTGGCTGCCCAGCTTTTCCAGCGCTTCGGCGAAACGCTCGGTGTCGTTGCAGTCACCCTTGTGACAATGATCATTGAACGACAGCGCCATCTCGGTGCTCACGTCGATACGCGGGTTGATCTGCTTCACCAGTTCAAGGCCGCCATCGTCGCCAAAGGCCTTGGCCTCATTGACCAGATGCTCACTCACTTCGAAGTGCCAGGCAGAAACGTAATCGACAAGAATCTCGCAGAACCGACCGTTCAAGGACTTGTCGGCAAAAGCCGGTTTGGCATTTCGCAAGTCGTGGAACGACTTTACCAACTCTTCACGCTCTTGTAGCCAGCGGTCAATGAGCTTATGAACCCCACCCCAGCGTTCCTGAGCATTCTGACAACTATCTAACATGGCGATCTCTCTTCCCTAATGGGTCATGCCGTTCTACGCCTGCCCCCAAGACTCGGCACATCCGGTCTTGGTCAGGCAGAACAGCAACGAGCAACATAATTCCAATGATACGTGCGGGCCAGATTATGCCCGCGCGCCTATGGCTTCAAGGTACGCAGGAGATAAAGTTCATACAAGTGTTTAATCGCCCGCCAATACCCGGTGCGACGACTCGTCGCTGAGCGGTCGCTGACACGCGATCCAGACAAGGCGCAGCAATTGATACCCGCCCAGAATCATCATCGCAACGAAGAACAACAGGCTCCATTCCGGGATACTCAGGTCGAACAGCGTCCAGGAAATTTCCGCGCAGTCGGCGGTTCCCTTGAACAACCGTTGCACGGCACACAACCAGGGTGTACTGGCAAACAGATCAGTCAGGTTGGGCGAGCATGCCGAAAGCTGATGCACCGGATCGCTCTGCAACACAACCTGCCGCCACGCCGTGACGGTACCCGCCACACTGCATAGCAGACCCAGTAGCCAATACAGGAATGATCCCAAGCGACCAGGCCCCTGCACCGAAGCCGTCAGGCAGACACCCGTGAGCAGCGCCAGGCAAACCCGCTGCAACAGGCACAACCCGCAAGGCTTGAGGCCGACCGCATATTCCAGGTAATAGGAAACGCCCAAGGCCAGGGCACCTGCAATGAAAACCATGAAAAACAAGGAGCGTGAGCAGGCCAAAGACATGGCTTTTCCGTAACTGTAGAGACAAGCGGTTACGGTAGAGGAAAGCGCAACAGCCTTTCAAGGCAGGCCAGCACGGACACTTCACCAGAAGTGTAGGGAATTCCCGACAGAGTCGAGAGGATAAGATGTAGTCCGCTGTAGGACTTTGCCAGACAAGGACTACAAGGCAAAAACAGTGGCAGACTCGGAGCGGTTGGATTGCCCTGACGAACGACTCCCCCCATGGCAGCTCGCGCAGCCGGCGTTCGGCTGCGCAGCAGTCGTAATCGATTTAACACGACTCACCTGTTCCGACTGCGACGCCTGATTTACGACTGCTGCGCAGCCGAACGCAGCCTCCGGCAGCGGCTACAGGCCGGCATCAAGCATGAGCCGGCACCGGCAGCGGAGCCGACAGCAAGCGCTCGTCCAGCAGGCCCAAGCCCTCCTGGAACAACTGATTACTGCGTTCGGTGTCACCCAATTGCGCCAGCAACCGCGCCAGTTCGGCGCAGGCTTCAGGATTACGCTGCACACGCAGACTGTTTTCCAGATAGTCCCGGGCCTTGCCCCACAGACTGCTTTGCAGACACAAACGGCCCAACGTCAGCAACAGGCTCGGGTCGGCAGGATGATCCTTGAGCCAACCTTCAGCGGTGTGCAGCTGCCTGGCCGGATCGCTACCGCGAACCAGACCGTACAGGCGTGCCAGATGACTGTCGTATTTGCGCTTGAGAGCCGTACGCAGAACCTCTTCGGCTTCGACCTGCGCGCCCAGTTGCCGCAGTTGCTCGGCATAGGCCAGCACCAGTTGCGGTTCCTGCCGCTGAGCCGCGGTGAGCTGCTGCCAGGCACGAGCGAGCGACTGCAAACCGACCGTTCCGTCCTCTTCCCGGTGCGCCGCCAACGAAAGATTCTCACCCCAGGCGCGTTGCTCCAGTTCAGCCAGCTCGGCTGGCGGCAGCACCTTGTCCTTGCGTAACTCCGGCAGCAAACGAATCACTGCCGACCAGTCGCCCCGCTGCTGATGCAGGCGTTGCAACTGGCGCAGGGTCTGGACGTTATGAGGATGACGCTCATGCATGGCTTGCAGTGTGACCAGGGCGCCGTCGGTGTCGCCGCGGTCGGTCTGCAATTGGGCATGACTCAAGGCAATCGCCAGCTCGGCCTGGGGTTGTCGCTCCAAAGCGCGCTCCAGCAAGTTATCGCTTTCCTGGTAGAGACCTTGTTCGTTCGCGGCGCGGGCAGCACCCAGGTAGTAGAGCAGCGGCTGACGTTCGGCTTCTGCCGCGCGATACAGGTGACGCTGCGCACTGGCCCAGCGGCCCTCGGCCAAATCCAGCTGGCCGTGCTCGATCGCCACTTGCACCCGTCGACTGCGATTGCGCCGCGACCATGGGTTGACCACCCCACCGGAAGTCGTCACCAGTTCGACCAGCGCCTTGATGCCCCAGAACACCAGCCACAGCACGGCCACCAAGGCCAGGGTTGCCCACAGGCTCGATTCGTAACGGAAGCTCTTGTAGGCGATCAGCACATAGCCGGAATGCTCGGCAATCGCCAGCCCCAACGCGGCGGCGGCAGCGATGACCACGAACACGATCACATAGAGACGCTTCATGGTGTGGCCTCCTGCGCAGTGTTCGCGGCAGGTTTGGCTAGAGGTTTCACTGAGTCCTCGGCGTTGACGTTGCGTCGCTCAAGGTAAGCCTGGACGGCGCTCAACGTGCCTGTCAGATCCGGCGTGACCACCGTGACTGGCTGTTTGCTCAACTCGGCCACCTGCTCCAGCATGATCTTGCTCTGAGGGTTGTCCGGGTTGAAGTTACCCTTGAGCACGTCCCGCGCTTCGGTCAGCGCCTGAGTGTAAACCGCAGCCTGACCGTTGAGCGCGGCCCACTGCGCCTGTTCCAGCGCCAGACTCAGGGCCAGACGCACCTGGCTCAGGCTCTGCCCTGCCAGCAACGGACGGACATTCTTGTCGGCGTTGAAATCGATTCGGATGTAACGCGAGATCTGATCCCACCATTGCGCCCAGCGACTGGCGCCGTCGCCATCGGCCGTCAGGCCCAGCAGGGATTCGCCACGGTCCTTGTACTCGGGCGCCAGTTCGGTGAGGCTGATCACTTGATCGCGCAAGGCACCCAGTCGCAGGAACAACCCGGTGCGATCCGGCTGTTCAGTACTGCGCAGGGCCACCAGGGTTTTGGCCACTTGCTCGCGAGCGGCAAAAGCCCCCGGGTCATTCTGTTCACGGAGTATCTCATCGGCACCCTGCACCAGGGCCTGGGCACTGCTGATGTCCTGCAAGGCCGACAGACGCAGGCTGGCCAGTCGCAGCAAATGCTCAGCCTCGGCCAGACGCCAATCCTTGCGGCTGGCACCGAGGACGGTTTCCAGGCGTTGATTCAAACGCTGTTGATCGCCCTGAAGTTGAGTGACCAGGCGACTGCGCGCATCGAGCTCTTCGGCGGCAGGCATCTGTTCGAGGCGAGCGGTCAGACGCTGCTCGTTGAGCTTCAGGCTCTGCGCCTGATCGTTCAACGCCTGTACCTGACTCAACTGTTGCAGGTTATTGGCTTGCAGGTGACGCACCTGCCAGACTCCCCAACCGCCTACGGCAACACCGGCAGCGCCCAACAGCAGCGCGACGATTGCCAGCCCATTGCCTCGGCGCGGCTCAGTAGCAGGTGGCCCGGTTACAACCGGTGCTTCTACCGGCGCATCGAGCACCGGCTGGACGTCATCTTTAGGCAAGGCTGTTTTGCTCACGTATCCATCCTTTGCATTAGAAAACGGGTACGGGGTGCTCCCGTAACGCCGTCAGCAAGGCCGCGGCACTGGCGCCACGACAATCCACAACTGTTTGGGCCCCGGCGGCGCGTGCCAGCTCGGCGACCCTGGGGCTTGGAACAAACAACGGCAACCGCGCCATGATCGGCCAGGCATCGCCAGCCAATCGGTGCAGGTGCTCAAAACCCTGTCCACTGCTGACCACCAGCCCATTCAAGCGTTCCGCCTCGATCCGCTCAGGCAACGCTGCCGGTGGGTACTGCGGCAAGCCGCGTCGGTACAACTCCAGATACTCGACACTAGCACCAAGCTCGCGCAAACGCTCAGCCAGCAACTCGCGCCCACCCTCCCCACGCACGATCAACACCCGTGGCTCGGGACGGGCGATAGCCTCGCGCAACCGTGGAAGTTCAAGCAAGGCTTCGCTGTCATCACCGTCGGCCGGGAAGCTCACATCCAGCCCGTTAGCTTCGAGGATCTGTGCCGTCGCCGCGCCGACGCTGAACCACGTCAGAACCGGTGGTTGCGGCCAATGCTGGTGGAGCAGCTCGACAGCGATTCTGGCGGCCGGCTTGCTGACCACGATCACCGCGCAATAGTGATCCAGGTCCTGAATCACTGCGCGCATTGTGGCAGAGGCCGGCATCGGCTCGATGTCCAAAAGCGGCAAGCTGCTACTGAAAACCCCCGCGTCAGCCAACACACGGGCAAGCACCGCTGATTCATCCGCAGGGCGCGTCAGCAGCAGGCGCCAGCCAGTCACTCGTGCCCAGCCTCGCCATAGACTGCTTTGAGAATGGCGTCGGCGCCCTGACTCAGCAGGTCTTCGGCCACTTGCACGCCCAGGGCCTCGGCCTCGCTGCGTGGCGCTCGGGCCTCGGCGCAGAGCAGCAGGCCGCCGTTCGGATCGCCCACCAAGCCACGCAACCAGATCTGCTCGCCTTCAAGCACGGCGTAGCAGGCGATCGGCACCTGGCAGCCGCCATTCAGATGTTTGTTGAGGGCACGTTCAGCGGTCACGCGGATGGCCGTATCCTGATGATGCAGCGGCGCGAGCAGTGCATGAATCTCAGTGTCGGCGCTACGGCACTCGATACCGACCGCGCCCTGGCCACCGGCTGGCAGGCTGTCATCGACACTGATGGCCGAGGTGATGCGGTGTTCGAAGCCCAAACGAATCAAACCCGCCGCAGCGAGGATGATGGAGTCGTATTCGCCGGCATCGAGCTTGGCCAGGCGCGTGTTGACGTTGCCACGCAGGAAGCGGATTTCCAGATCCGGGCGACGGGTCAACAACTGAGCCTGGCGGCGCAGGCTGGAGGTGCCGACGATGCTGCCTGGCGGCAACTCATCCAGGCTGGCGAAGGTATTGGAGACAAATGCATCGCGCGGGTCTTCGCGCTCGCAGATGCAGAACAGACCGAGGCCTTCGGGGAAGTCCATCGGCACGTCTTTCATGGAGTGCACGGCGATGTCGGCTTCGTTTTCCAGCAGCGCGGTTTCCAGCTCCTTGACGAACAGGCCCTTGCCGCCGATTTTCGACAGGGGCGAATCGAGCAGCTTGTCGCCGCGACTGACCATGGGCACCAGTGTCACGAGCAGGCCCGGATGGGCCTGTTCCAGACGAGCCTTGACGTATTCGGCCTGCCATAGGGCCAGAGCACTTTTGCGGGTGGCGATGCGGATTTCGCGAGAGGACATGGATCAATCCGTACTGAATAGATACGGCGGATAATAACAGCTCAGCCAAATCCACTTTGACTTGTATCAGAAACTGCATGGCCTCCCTGGCCCTCAAGGTCCTAAAACAGGGTAGAAATCCGCCCTGAATGGCGGATTAAAGCTGCTGCATCATTTTGCGCACGCCGGCCACATGGCGTCGGCTGACGATCAGGGCGTCGCCGTTCAGGCCTTTGAGAAACAGCTGGAAATGCCCCAGGGGGGTGCGTTGCAGCCGTTCAATGCGTTCGCGGGCGACCAGTGCGTTGCGGTGGATCCGCACGAAACGGTCGCCAAATTCGTCTTCGAGGGCCTTGAGTGGCTCATCCAGCAGCACTTCGCCACCTTCATGGCGCAAGGTCACGTACTTGTGGTCGGCAATAAAGTAGACCACCTGGCCCAACGGGATCAGTTCAATACCTTTACGGGTGCGAGCGCTGATATGGCTGCGTGGGCCGCTGCCGGTTTCGGCGGCGGGACGAGTCAAGGCTGCGAGCTGGACGCGATTGGGGCGTTCGGCTTTTTTCAATGCTTCATGTAGCTGTTCTGTGCGCACGGGCTTCACCAGATAGCCCACGGCGCTGGCCTGTAGGGCTTCCACGGCAAATTCATCGGGCCCTGTGCAAAACACCACGGCGGGCGGGGTTTCGCGTTCGCACAATCGTGCCGCCACTTGCAGGCCATCGAGGCCCGGCATGCGAATATCGAGCAGAACGATATCCGGCTTGTGGCTGTCGATCAGTGCCAACGCCTCTTCGCCACTCGTGGCGCTGGGCTCCAGGACGTTGTATCCCTCGAGTTCGCCGACCATTCGGCTCAGGCGCTCGCGGGCCAGGGGTTCGTCATCAACGATCAGGACATTCATATTGCGCTGGATTCCTGCGTGAGTCTCGCACAAAGATAGCGTAGACAGGTGAAGTGACGTCCGTCACCGCGATCCACGCTAAGACTAGCGCGAGGGCCAAAAAGTGCCGCGAGACCGGCGGCTAAATTTTCATCTGCCGGGTGACTGACGGCCCAGGCCCGCGTTGGCGAGGCATCGCCATAGGGTTTGCTGATACACAATATGAACACCCCTCTTCTCTCTATAGTCAGCTGCAGCATCGAGAAGTGCGCTGATCCTACTGTCCAACTGTAGACGGTTGCCGCGACGATATTGCTCAAATGAGAAATATCGTTGCGCAATTTGCGCATCGCTGGCTTCGAGTATGGATCGCCCCATGAGAAAAAAACGTATCGACCAGTGTCAGCGACAGGATTGGCAACCCTGTTATTATCCGCGTCAGCGTTCCACGCCATCTTTCTTCAAGCCGATACGAGCGAATTCATGAGCACTGACAAGACCAATCAGTCCTGGGGCGGCCGCTTCAGTGAACCCGTCGACGCCTTCGTTGCCCGCTTCACCGCCTCCGTCACCTTCGACCAGCGCCTGTATCGCCACGACATCATGGGCTCGATCGCCCACGCCACGATGCTGGCCAAGGTCGGCGTGCTGACCGATGCCGAGCGCGACAGCATCATCGATGGCCTGAAGACCATCCAGGGTGAAATCGAGGCCGGCCAGTTCGACTGGCGCATCGACCTCGAAGACGTGCACATGAACATCGAGGCGCGCCTGACCGACCGCATCGGCGTGACCGGTAAAAAGCTGCACACCGGCCGTAGCCGCAACGACCAGGTCGCCACCGACATTCGTCTGTGGCTGCGTGACGAGATCGACCTGATCCTGGCCGAGATCACCCGCCTGCAAAAAGGCTTGCTGGAGCAGGCCGAGCGCGAAGCCGGCAGCATCATGCCGGGCTTCACTCACCTGCAAACCGCGCAGCCGGTGACTTTCGGGCACCACATGCTGGCCTGGTTCGAAATGCTCAGCCGCGACTACGAACGCCTGGTGGACTGCCGCAAGCGTACCAACCGCATGCCGCTGGGCAGCGCTGCACTGGCTGGCACCACTTACCCGATCGACCGCGAGTACACCGCACAGTTGCTGGGCTTCGACGCTGTTGGCGGCAACTCCCTGGACAACGTGTCCGATCGCGACTTCGCCATCGAGTTCTGCTCGGCCGCGAGCATCGCGATGATGCACTTGTCGCGATTCTCCGAAGAGCTGGTGCTGTGGACCAGTGCGCAGTTCCAGTTCATCGATCTGCCGGACCGTTTCTGCACCGGCAGCTCGATCATGCCGCAAAAGAAAAACCCGGACGTGCCGGAGCTGGTTCGCGGCAAGACTGGCCGGGTGTTCGGCGCGCTGATGGGCCTGCTGACCCTGATGAAAGGCCAGCCGTTGGCCTACAACAAGGACAACCAGGAAGACAAGGAACCGCTGTTCGACGCCGCCGACACCCTGCGCGACTCGCTGCGAGCCTTCGCCGACATGATCCCGGCGATCAAGCCCAAGCACGCGATGATGCGCGAAGCGGCCCTGCGCGGTTTCTCGACCGCCACCGACCTGGCCGACTACCTGGTACGTCGCGGCTTGCCGTTCCGTGATTGCCACGAGATCGTTGGCCACGCGGTGAAGTACGGCGTAGACAGCGGCAAGGACCTGGCGGAAATGAGCCTGGAAGAACTGCGCAAGTTCAGCGACCAGATCGAGCAGGACGTGTTTGCCGTGCTGACCCTGGAAGGTTCGGTGAATGCCCGTGACCATATCGGCGGAACCGCGCCGGCACAGGTCAAGGCTGCCGTGGCTCGCGGTCAGGCACTACTCGCCAGCCGTTAAAAGCTTCGCGGGCAAGTCGGATCGCCGCACCGCTCGCTCCTACAGGGAACCGTCCCTGTAGGAAGCTAAGCTTGCCCGCGAAGGCATTCTCAAGATCGTTACACAATCTATTTCTTTGACGCGATCATCGCCAGAAACGCGGGCATTGATGCGTCCTTGTCTGCCGCAATTCGCTGCACGTTCGGATTCTGCCCCAGACGCTCCAGCAGCGCCTTGGCCGCCGGCATCTCAGCCAACGGATCGATATCGAACAGCTTCTGCGCCACGGCACAAGCCATCGGCACGCTGTACAGGAAATACAAATCCGCAATGCTGAGACGGTCGCCCGCTACGTAAGGGGCGAACTTGCCGTGCCTGCCCAGTGAGGCGAACCCCAGCAGCAGCTCGGCCTTGGTCTTGTCCTTGATCGCCTCCGGCACTGACATGCCGAAAAACGCTTCGGGGTAGCAGGCGCGCGCCGGCAGTTCGATGTACAACTCGATTTCCTTGGCCAAAGCCAGCGCCTGCGCTCGCTCGAAAGGCTCGCTCGGCAGCAGCGGTGTGCCTTTCTGGCTCTGCTCGAGATACTCGAGAATCACGCTGGTTTCGTTGACGAAACCTTGCTCGACGCCCAGTACCGGAACCTTGCCGCGCGGGCTGATAGCCAGCGCCTCGGGGCTGGTGCCTGGGTAAAACGGCACTTCTTCAAACGACAGTCCCTTCTCCAGCAACGCCAGCTTGACCATGTTGTAATAGTTGCTGACGCAAAATCCATAAAGCTTGAGCATTACATAGCCTCCAGGCCGTGCAGGGGGTTGGCAGCGCCAGTTATAGAACGCCCAGGCACTTCTTGCCAGCAGCATCACAATGCTGAATGCAGGTAAACTGGCCGCCTTTCCTTGAGGAGCCTGCCATGAGCGAGCCAAACGACATCGACAACGACGAAGAAGAATTCGCCGAAACGACGCTGATCGAAGCAATCGAAAACCAGATCGAAAGCGACAACCCGCCAGCGGCCAAGGCAACCTTCAACAAGCTGACCCTGGTGGGTTACGAACGTGAAGAAATCCTCAACCTGATGGCCCATGTGCTGGCCTACGAGATCGACGCCATGCTCGATGAGGACCGTGCATTCGACACCGAATGGTATGAAACGGCGCTGCGCGCACTGCCAGAGTTGCCGCCGGAAAAGCAATAACCCCGCCCCCCCTGTAGGAGCGCGCTCGCTCCTACAGAAACCACCCCCGCGGTCCGTACCACCCTCCGGGGAATGCCTCTCGGGGAGAAAAACCCTGTTGCCAGCACTGGACATGCCTCACCGACGGGTTCACCTTAGGGGCGCTATCGTCTAATTCCTAGAAAGTCTGGAGTCCTTATGTCGCTTACCCCTGAGTTGGTTGCCGAACTGGAAATCCTCGCACTCTTCAACCTGGACAGTTCCCAGGAAGGTTTGAAAATTCATCAGACCGCTGCCCCGAAAGCCATTGCCGCCGCACAAAGACTGTTCGACAAAGAATTGATCACCCAGCCCGATGGCGGTTACCTGACCAGCCTGGGGCGTGACGCCGCACAAAACGTGCAAACCGTTCTCACCATTCTGTCCGTGCGGGAAACAGCCTGAGCATCACTGCATAGCCCACGGAAAGCTCTGTCACGGGATTTCCGCGGGCACACTTGATGACTGGCCCTGTTACCTGCCGTCGCCAAACGATAGAAATCTGACGCCAGGAAAACAAAATCAGCTTAAAAGTCCCGGGGCCGAGGCGCTAAACTGCCCCTCACCCTGAGCCCTCCCACGTCCGAGCCCCGCGAGCCGGATTGAGCTGACATGACCCGCACCCATGAAATCCGCCCCGATCTGGACGAGGGAATCGATCGCAAGGTTCTCAGCCAGCTGCGCGCCCGTTTCCTGAAGCTCAACGAGGGTCGCATGGCCCGTGCCATGGAAGGGTTGTCGACCCGCCAGCAAACGGTGCTGACCCTGCTGCCGCTGTTTTTCCACGTCAATCATCCGCTGTTGCCGGGTTACGTTTCGGGTAGCACCCCGGCCGGCCTGTCGAATTACGAACCCGACACCAACACCCTCGCCGAAGCCCAACGCCTGACCCGCTCGTTTTCCTACAAACCGCGCCACGGCAGCAATCCGCCGCGCCCCATTCACGGCCTGTTCCTGATGGGCAGCCTCGGCACCCTGGCCCAGGCCGATCAGAGCGACATGGACGTGTGGGTCTGTCATGGGCCGGACCTGAGCGAAAGCGAGCTCGCTGAACTGCGCAAGAAATGCCAGTTGCTGGAAGTCTGGGCCGCCAGCCAGGGCGCCGAGGCGCACTTTTTCCTGATCGACCCGGCCCGCTTCGTGCTTGGCGAGCGCGATACGCAGTTGAGCTCGGAAGACTGTGGCACCACCCAGCACTATCTGCTGCTGGACGAGTTCTATCGAACCGCGATCTGGCTGGCCGGACGCACCCCCATCTGGTGGCTGGTGCCGGTCTACGAAGAGGTTGCGTACGACCGTTACACCCACACGTTGCTTTCCAAACGCTTCATCCGTGCCGACGAAACCCTGGACCTGGGGCATCTGGCGCACATCCCGCCCGGGGAATTCATCGGTGCCGGGCTCTGGCAGTTGTTCAAAGGCATCGAATCGCCCTACAAATCAGTGCTAAAACTGCTGCTGACCGAGGTCTACGCCAGTGAACACCCGAAAGTCCACTGCCTGAGCCTGCGTTTCAAACAGGCGGTGTTTGCCAATCGACTGGACCTCGATGAACTGGACCCGTACATGGTGGTTTACCGGCGCATCGAGGAATACCTCACGGCTCGGGGCGAACCGGAGCGGCTCGAACTGGTACGCCGTGCGCTGTACCTGAAGGTCAATCGCAAGCTCACCGGCAGCAGCGGTCGCACCCAGAGCTGGCAGCGTTCGCTGCTCAAACGTCTGGCCCACGAATGGCATTGGGATCAGCGTCAGTTGGCGTTGCTCGACAGCCGCAGCCAGTGGAAAGTCCGCCAGGTCAGCGCCGAGCGCCGTGCCTTGGTCGGCGAACTGAATTACAGCTACCGCTTCTTGACACAGTTTGCCCGTAACGAGCAGACCGTCAGCCTGATCAACAAGCGCGACCTCAATGTGCTGGGCCGGCGGTTGTACGCGGCCTTCGAGCGCAAGGCCGACAAGGTCGAATGCATCAACCCGGGCATCGCCCCCGATCTGGCCGAAGACACCCTGACGCTGGTGCAGGCCCCGAACAAGAGAGAGCCGGGGCAAACCCAATGGGGTTTGTACAACGGCAGCCTGACCGCTCATGAGTGGGAGCATTTCGCGCCGATCAAGCGCAGCCGCCAGTTACTCGAACTGCTCACCTGGTGTCACCGTAACGGCGTGATCGACAGCAGTACCCGCCTGGCCCTGCACCCCGGCACCAGCGACTTGAGCGAGTTCGAACTGTTCAACCTGCTCGGCAGCCTGCAGCAAAGCATCGCCCTGCCCCTGACCACCGTCGCCGAAGAGCCTTTGCTGCGCGCCAGCGTGCCGAGCGAAATACTGATTCTGGTGAACGTCGGCGTCGATCCGCTCAAGCACCATCGCGACATGAACATCCTGATGACCACCGAGCGCACCGATTCCCTGAGCTACGCCGGCGTGCGGGAAAATCTGGTGTTGACCCTGGATCAGGTCACGCTAAACAGCTGGAACGAGGTGCTGGTCAGCCGTTTTGACGGCCCCCACGCCCTGCTCGACTGCCTGCGCGATTACCTCAATAACCTGCCGGACGGGCCACAGCAACCCAAGCTGCGGGTACGTTGCTTCTGCCACAACCGCGCGCAATTCATAGCCCGACGAGTCGAAGAAGTTCTCGATACCGCGCAAAACCTGCTGCTGAGCAAACTCAATCATCGTTACCTGATTCAGGTCCAGCAGCATTACCACGTGCTGGAGCTGGTGCCCGGCCAGGTCAATCACGTTGCCCTCGCCACGTTGCCGGCGCTGTTTGACTACCTCGGCGAAGAGCTGGCGAGCTACAGCCCGCTGCATCTGGACCCGATGGCACTGGAAGACCACGATCTGGCGCTGATCCTGCCCATGGGGCAACCCGACTGCGTTCAGGTGTTCTACCGGATCAACGAACACCAGGCCGATCTGTACGTACTGGATGAATTCAATGCCCTGTGGCAGCAGCGTTTGCCTTATCACGACGAACAAAGCCTGCTGGTGCCACTGCAACGTTTCCTGCAATCGATCCAGTACCGGCGCGACGCCTTGCTACCGATGGACGCCGCCCAGCCGCTGAGCCTGGAGACTTTGTATTACCAGTTATTGCCTTCAGGCACCGCGCGGGCGCGTCGGGTCGAAGCCCGACCGGCGCCGCAAACCCCGGTCAACAAACCGTTCTATGACGTGCAGGCGATCGTCGGCAAAGCCGCACCGGGACAGGTGCAGGTCACGTTGTATTGCAATCAGCGGGAATTTTCAGAGCTGGAACACGGCGACCAACTGTTCAGTGTGGTCGCCCGGGAAATCGTCGAACAGCGCCGCGAGACCGAACGCTATCGCTGCTACATCACCGACCTGGACCTGTCGGGCCTGCTCGGTGATGGTCAGAGTTCAAGCAATTTGTATTTGCGCTACAAGGCCGACCTGGAGCGCGCATTGAACGAGGCGCTCGAGCAGGTCTGAGGGGTTCATTCCGGGAAAGCGCCGCCGTTTGCAGGCTGCGATTCAACTTCCAGCAGGGTCAGTTTGAGGGTCTTGCCACCCGGTGCCGGCCAGTCGATGTGCTGGCCAACCTTCAGGCCGAGCAACGCACTGCCCACCGGCGCCAGAATGGAAATCCTGCCTTCGTCGGCGTTGGCATCCTTGGGGTAGACCAGGGTCAGGTGGTAGTCCTTGCCACTGCTCTCTTCGCGGCAATGCACTTTAGAATTCATGGTCACGACATCGGCCGGCACCTCTTCGTGACCGACCAGGGTATCGGCGCGATCCAGTTCGGTTTGCAGCGCGATAACGCCCGGCAGCGAGTCATCCAGGCTGTCGATCAGGCGCTCCAGACGTTGCACGTCCAGACGGGTAAGGGTGATGGAAGGTGCGGTCATGATCAGGGCAGACTCCTTTCTTCTGCACGAAAAAAGCAAAACCCCGCCAGAAAAAGGCGGGGTTTTCACGAGCCTCGATGGGTTGAGGCGTATCTGGACACTATCACAGCTCAATAAATAAACAAGCCGGGGGCGACCACGGCCCAGCGCTGACCATTGTGGCGAGGGAGCGATGTGGCGAGGGGCTTGCCCCCGTTGGGTCGCGAAGCGGCCCCAAAAAGCTTACGACTGCTGCGCAGCCGAACGGGGGCAAGCCCCCTCGCCACAAAAGCCCTTAAGCCCTTAAGCCCTTAAGCCAAGATTTTGCGTTGTGCAGCCTGCGCACAAATTACCCGCCGCCGCTCATCATCGGCCGAGCGCCATTCGCGGATATCTTCGACATGCCGAAAACACCCCAGGCAAACCTTCTGCTCATCCAGCCGGCACACACCGCTGCACGGCGAAGGCACTGCCGGGCTGACGTTGCTATAGAGCGGTTTGGGCGGGCGAACGGGCGCAGGCTGGGTCACGATCTCACAGACCTTCGAATTCGAGTTCGACGTCGGCTTGCTGCTTGACGATGCGCTCGAGCATCTCACCCAGTTGCTCGTCGCTCTTGTCACACATCCAGCGCTTGCTCTCTTCGTCGTAGTCGAAGTGGAAGCCACCCGACACCGCCGCCAACCACAATTGCCGCAACGGCTCCTGACGACTGAAGATCAACTGGCTGCCGTTTTCGAACTTGACGGTGAGCACACCGGCCGAGCTCTCCAGATCGATATCCAGGTCACTCTCATCGAAAATATCCTCCAGCGTCTGCTGGGTGGCATCGACCAGATCGTGAAAACGGGCTTCAGTCAAACTCATTACGGGAACCTCAAAAAGTGTCTACTCACGCTCAAGCGCCGCAAGATACGGGCGAGCCCCGATGATTGCAAAGAATAACCACCAAGGACGAGGTGCGGTACGAAATATCCCTGCGCAACGCAGGACAAGTTACTGCGCCACAGTCAAAGGCCCGCCGGACGGGAGCCGCGTCACATAGGCAAGCTGCCGGGTGGCCGGTATACTCCGGCGCAATTAACGCATTTTCAAGGATTTCGCCATGAAGCGCCTGATCTCTTCCCTTGCTGCGCTCGTCGCGGTTGCCTGCCTGGTATCGGCCTGTGGTCAAAAAGGCCCGCTGTACCTGCCCGATGACAGCCAGGATCCTGCAGAGCAGGCCAAGTCGTCGCAACAGTCTCCGTCGAAAGCACACAAACACGACGTCTACCAATAAGGGAACGCCATGGACGCTTTTAACTACCGTGACGGTGAGCTGTTCGCGGAAGGTGTTGCCCTGTCCGCCATCGCCGAACGCTTTGGTACACCGACCTACGTCTACTCCCGTGCCCATATCGAAGCCCAGTACCTGGCTTACGCCGATGCGCTGGCCGGCACGTCGCACCTGGTCTGCTTTGCGGTCAAGGCCAACTCCAACCTGGGTGTACTGAATGTCCTGGCCCGTTTGGGCGCCGGTTTCGACATCGTTTCCCGTGGCGAACTGGAGCGTGTACTGGCCGCTGGCGGCAGCCCCGAAAAGATCGTGTTCTCCGGTGTCGGCAAGACCCGTGACGACATGCGTCGCGCCCTGGAAGTCGGCGTGCATTGCTTCAACGTCGAATCCACCGATGAGCTCGAGCGTCTGCAAGTAGTCGCCGCCGAGCTGGGCGTTCGCGCGCCGATCTCGCTGCGCGTCAACCCGGACGTCGATGCCGGCACGCACCCGTACATTTCCACCGGTCTCAAAGAAAACAAGTTCGGCATCGCCATCGCCGACGCCGAAGACGTGTATGTCCGCGCCGCGCAACTGCCTAACCTGGAAGTGGTCGGCGTCGATTGCCACATCGGTTCGCAACTGACCACCCTGCCGCCCTTCATCGATGCCCTCGACCGCCTGCTGGGCCTGGTCGACCGCCTCGGCGATTGCGGCATCTACCTGCGCCACATCGATCTGGGTGGCGGTCTGGGCGTGCGTTATCGCGATGAAGAGCCGCCATTGGCCGCCGACTACATCAAGGCCGTGCGCGAGCGCCTCGACGGTCGTGACCTGGCGTTGGTGTTTGAGCCAGGCCGCTTCATCGTTGCCAACGCCGGCGTGCTGCTGACCCAGGTCGAGTACCTCAAGCACACCGAACACAAAGACTTCGCCATCGTCGATGCGGCCATGAACGACCTGATCCGCCCGGCGCTGTACCAGGCCTGGATGGACGTTACCGCCGTGCGCCCTCGCGATACCGCGGCGCGTGCCTACGACATCGTCGGCCCGATCTGCGAAACCGGCGACTTCCTGGCCAAGGATCGTCAACTGGCGCTGGAAGAAGGCGACCTGCTGGCCGTGCATTCGGCCGGTGCCTACGGGTTTGTCATGAGTTCCAACTACAACACCCGCGGCCGCGCCGCTGAAGTGTTGGTGGACGGTGGTCAGGCAATCGAAGTGCGTCGCCGCGAGACGGTAGCCGAGTTGTTTGCTGGCGAAAGCCTGCTGCCGGAGTAACCCCATGCTGCTGCGTTTTACCAAGATGCACGGCCTGGGTAATGACTTCATGGTTCTCGACCTGGTCAGCCAGCACGCGCACATTCTGCCCAAGCATGCCAAGCAATGGGGCGATCGGCACACCGGCATCGGGTTCGACCAGTTGCTGATCGTCGAGGCGCCCAGCAACCCGGACGTGGATTTCCGCTATCGGATCTTCAACGCCGACGGCTCCGAAGTGGAACAGTGCGGTAACGGTGCACGCTGCTTCGCCCGCTTCGTGCTCGACAAGCGCCTGACCGCCAAGCGGCAGATTCGCGTCGAGACCAAAAGCGGCATCATCGAACTGGACATCCGCAACGATGGCCAGATCAGCGTCAACATGGGCGCCCCGCGCCTGGTGCCGGCCGAGATTCCGTTCGAAGCCCCAAGCCAGGCCCTGAGCTATCAGGTCGACGTCGACGGCACCATGGTCGAACTGGCTGCGGTGTCCATGGGCAACCCCCATGCCGTGTTGCGGGTCAACGACATCAACAAAGCACCGGTGCATGAACTGGGGCCGAAAATCGAACATCACCCGCGCTTTCCGGCGCGGGTCAATGTCGGTTTTCTCCAGGTCATCGACCGGAACCGCGCGCAGTTGCGCGTCTGGGAACGCGGGGCCGGGGAAACCCAGGCCTGCGGAACCGGCGCTTGTGCTGCCGCGGTGGCCGCGATCAGCCAGGGGTGGATGGATTCGCCGCTATTGATCGACCTGCCTGGCGGGCGCCTGTCCATTGAATGGGCAGGCCCTGGCCAACCGGTCATGATGACCGGCCCGGCAGTACGCGTATACGAAGGACAAGTGCGTCTTTGAGTGAGCGAAATCCATGACCGACAAGCCCCAGGTTCCCGCCCTACAGCCCGACGAATCCCCTTCCGAAAGCCTTGAGGCGGCGGCGATTGCCGCGTACCTGGAGGCTCATCCGGATTTCTTCATCGAGCATGAAGAACTGCTCCCGGCCCTGCGCATTCCGCACCAGCGCGGCGACACCATTTCGCTGGTCGAACGCCAGATGACAATTCTGCGCGATCGCAACATCGAGTTGCGTCATCGTCTCTCGCACTTGATGGACGTGGCCCGCGACAACGATCGCCTGTTCGACAAGACCCGCCGTCTGATTCTCACATTGATGGACGCGACCAGCCTTGAAGACGTGGTGATTGGCGTCGAAGACAGCCTGCGCCAGGACTTTCAGGTGCCCTTCGTCAGCCTGATCCTGCTGGGCGACAACCCGATGCCGGTAGGCCGCTGGGTCACCCACGCCGACGCACAAACGGCCATCGGCGGCCTGCTCTCGGAAGACAAGAGCGTCTGCGGCAGCCTGCGTGAGCATGAACTGGACTTCCTGTTCGGCGAAGAACAGCGCAAGCAGATCGGCTCCACCGCCGTCGTCGCCATCAGCCACCAGGGCATCCACGGTGTTCTGGCCATCGCCAGCCGCGATCCGCAGCACTACAAGAGTTCGGTGGGCACGTTGTTCCTCAGCTACATCGCCGAAGTCATGGGCCGCGTACTGCCACGGGTCAACAACTCCCTGCGCTCGGTACGCTGATCGTGGAACGGCAACTGGACGCTTACTGCGAACACCTGCGCAGTGAGCGGCAAGTGTCGCCGCATACGCTGTACGCCTACCGCCGCGACCTCGACAAAGTGCTTGGCTGGTGCGTCAAACAGAACATCGGCAGCTGGGCCGCACTGGATATCCAGCGGCTGCGCAGCCTGATCGCCCGCCTGCATGCACAAGGCCAATCGTCCCGCAGCCTGGCGCGGCTACTGTCGGCGGTGCGCGGGCTCTATCATTATCTGAACCGCGAAGGCCTGTGCGACCACGACCCGGCCAATGGCCTGGCACCGCCCAAGGGCGAGCGTCGTCTGCCGAAAACCCTCGACACCGACCGTGCGCTGCAACTGCTGGAAGGCGCGGTAGAGGATGATTTCCTGGCCCGTCGGGATCAGGCGATTCTGGAGCTGTTCTATTCCTCCGGCTTGCGGCTTTCGGAGCTGACCGGGCTCAACCTCGATCAGCTGGACCTGGCTGACGGCATGGTCCAGGTCCTCGGTAAAGGCAGCAAGACCCGGCTGTTGCCAGTCGGCAAAAAGGCTCGCGAAGCATTGGAGTTATGGTTGCCGTTGCGGGCCATGGCCAACCCGGCGGACGACGCGGTGTTTGTCAGTCAGCAAGGCCGGCGCCTTGGCCCCCGGGCGATTCAGGTGCGGGTCAAGGCCGCCGGCGAGCGCGAGCTGGGGCAGAACCTGCACCCGCACATGTTGCGACACTCTTTCGCCAGCCATTTGCTGGAGTCCTCTCAGGACTTGCGCGCCGTGCAGGAACTGCTCGGCCACTCGGATATCAAGACCACCCAGATCTACACCCACCTGGACTTCCAGCACCTGGCGACGGTCTACGACAGCGCCCATCCACGGGCCAAACGCATTAAAGGCGATGATTCATGACCATCCAACTGATCACCTTCGACCTCGACGACACCCTGTGGGACACCGCCCCGGTAATCGCCAGCGCCGAAGCCATATTGCGTGAATGGCTGACCGAGCATGCGCCGAACCTGGGCGCGGTGCCGGTGGAGCATTTGTGGTCGATTCGCGAGCGGGTGTTGAGCAACGAGCCGAACCTCAAGCACCGAATCAGTGCGCTGCGTCGGCGGGTGCTTTTTCATGCTCTGGAAGAGGCTGGTTACGACCATGGTCAAGCCTCAGACCTGGCTGATCAAAGTTTTGAAGTGTTTCTGCATGCCCGGCATCAATTGGAAGTATTCCCCGAAGTCGAGCCGACGCTGGAGACACTCGCCAAGCACTACGCCCTCGGTGTAGTGACCAATGGCAACGCCGATGTGCGCCGACTGGGCCTGGCGGATTACTTCAGGTTTGCCCTGTGCGCCGAAGACATCGGCATCGCCAAACCGGATGCGCGACTGTTTCATGAAGCGTTGCAACGTGGCGGCGCGACCGCCGAAACCGCGGTGCATATCGGCGATCATCCTGGCGATGACATTGCCGGAGCACAGCAGGCGGGGTTGCGAGCGATCTGGTTTAACCCGGCGGGCAAAGTGTGGGAAGCCGAGAGGGCGCCGGATGCCGAGATTCGCAGTTTGACCGAGTTGCCGGGGTTGTTGGCTCGCTGGAACTCAGCCGATATTTGAGGTGCTGTGATCTTTTGATTTTCCCCCATGAAAAAGCCCGCAGCGACGGCGGGCTTTTTCAGCAAGCAGGAAGCAGGCGCTTAGATAGGCCGGCTGCCGTACTTGTTATCAGGCTTCTTGGGAGGATCGGCGACCACATTGGCCTCCACTTCCTGCACCTTGCCGCCCCGTGCCAGAAACTCTTCCATGGCCTTGGCCAGGGCATCGCGTTCCTTGTTCTTGGCTTCAACGCTCGGCAGCTCATCGACCGATACCGCTGCCTTGGCTTTGCCTTTGGCAGTGGGAACGGGCACATCAGCACCGTCATCGTCAGCAACGTCTTCCGCTGCTGCTTCCAGGCCTTCTTCGGCCTCGTCTTCGTCGCCTACTTCGAGGTCGTCGTTTTCCAGATCATCGTCGCTCATGTTCTACCTCATGACTTGCGAAAAGCAGATTAGTTATAGCCCAGCTTTGCCTTCTGTCGAAGGCCGCCGGAAAAAATTCAACCACCGCTGGTGACCAGCGGTTTATTCCCCTTCACCGTGCACAGTGGCGAGGACTTTACGGGCACCGCCATGATCACGGTGCTCGCCCAGATAAACGCCTTGCCAGGTTCCCAACGCCAGTCGGCCTGCCGAGATCGGCAAACTGAGCTGACAGCCAAGCACGCTGGCCTTGAAGTGCGCCGGGAGGTCGTCCTGGCCTTCGTCGTTATGCTCATAGTCGTCTGTTCCTTGTGGGATCAGACGATTGAAAAATCGTTCGAAGTCGCGACGTACCGCCGGATCGGCGTTCTCGTTGATGGTCAACGACGCCGAGGTATGCTGTAGCCACAAATGCAACAGACCGACCCGACACGCCTTGAGTTCAGGCAAGCCGGCGAGTAACTCGTCCGTTACCAGATGAAAGCCCCGGGGCCGTGCCCGCAGGGTAATCAGAGTCTGTTGCCACATACAGTTCTCCGCACGTTCGGGGCGCATTCTAGCGCGCTCTGGGAAAAAACAAAGGCCCTAATATTCCTTCAATCGTGTAAGCCATTGGCCGCAGAAAAACACCCGTTGTAAACGCCCCTGAACGTGTATGAAAAAACCTTTCAGCCTTTCCTTCACTGACAAAATCAAGACAAAAAAATACCCGGCAAGCCGGGCATTTTTTTGTAGGCGTGCTTACAAGTTGTAGCCGCGTTCGTTGTGCAGCGCCAGATCGATGCCGACTGCCTCTTCTTCCTCGGTGATACGCAGACCGATGACAGCGTCCAGCACCTTGAGGATGATGAAGGTGACGATCGCGGTGTAGATCACCGTGAAGCCCACGCCTTTGCACTGAATCCAGACTTGAGCCGCGATGTCGGTGACGGTGCCGAAGCCACCCAGGGACGGTGCCGCGAACACACCGGTCAGGATCGCACCGAGGATACCGCCGATACCGTGCACGCCAAAGGCATCCAGGGAATCGTCATAACCGAGTTTGCGTTTCAAGGTAGTCGCGCAGAAGAAGCACACCACGCCTGCTGCCAGACCGATCACCAGAGCGCCCATCGGGCCCACGGTGCCAGCGGCCGGAGTGATTGCAACCAGACCGGCCACCACACCCGAGGCGATACCCAGTGCACTTGGCTTGCCGTGAGTGATCCACTCGGCAAACATCCAGCCCAGCGCCGCAGCGGCGGTGGCGATCTGAGTCACCAGCATCGCCATGCCTGCAGTGCCGTTGGCTGCGGCAGCGGAACCGGCGTTGAAACCGAACCAGCCGACCCACAACATCGCAGCACCCATCAAGGTGTAACCGAGGTTGTGCGGCGCCATTGGAGTGGTCGGGAAGCCTTTACGCTTGCCCAGTACCAGGCAGGCAATCAGACCGGCCACACCGGCGTTGATGTGCACCACGGTGCCACCGGCGAAGTCCAGAACACCCCAGTCCCACAACAGGCCGCCGTTGCCGGACCAGACCATGTGCGCAATCGGTGCGTAAACCAGGGTAAACCACACGCCCATGAAAATCAGCATGGCGGAGAACTTCATCCGCTCGGCGAAGGCGCCGACGATCAGTGCCGGGGTAATGATGGCGAAGGTCATCTGGAAGGTGACGAACACTGCCTCAGGGAACAGCGCCGCAGGCCCGGTCAGACTCGCAGGCGTGATACCGGCGAGGAAGGCCTTGTTCAGGCTCCCGAAGAACGAGTTGAAATTGATGACGCCCTGTTCCATGCCGGTGGTGTCGAACGCGACGCTGTAGCCATAAATGACCCACAGCACGCTGATCAGACCGGTAATGGCGAAGCACTGCATCATCACGGAAAGAAGGTTTTTCGACCGAACCATGCCGCCGTAGAACAGCGCGAGGCCGGGAATGGTCATGAACAGCACCAGGGCTGTCGAGGTCATCATCCAGGCGGTGTCGCCGGAGTTGAGGACTGGGGCCGCCACTTCGTCTGCCGCCATGGCCAGGCCGGGCATTACGAGGGACAACAGGGCTCCTAGCCCTGCGATTTTACGCAGAGTCATATTGTTTTCTCCTGGGGCGTTGGGTTTGTGGCGGCTTAGATTGCGTCGGTATCGGTTTCGCCGGTACGGATGCGAATCGCCTGTTCCAGATTGACCACGAAGATCTTGCCGTCACCGATCTTGCCGGTGTTGGCGGCCTTGGTTATCGCCTCGATAACCCGGTCCAGATCCTTGTCGTCAATGGCGACATCGATCTTCACCTTGGGCAGAAAATCGACCACGTACTCCGCGCCGCGATACAGCTCGGTGTGACCCTTCTGCCGACCGAAGCCTTTGACCTCAGTAACGGTAATGCCCTGCACGCCGATCTCGGACAGCGACTCGCGCACGTCGTCCAGTTTGAACGGCTTGATGATGGCAGTGACTAGCTTCATGAAAACTCTCTCCCGAATTGGTGGACTTGCCCCAGGAAAACAAACCCGACTCAAGTCTAAGCGCAGTGCCTGGCTTTGTAACGCATCGTCGGCTTTACCTGCCCGTCCGACGCCAGCTAACCACTCCGCACGAAACTTCCCCCGTTCCGCTTGGCGCACTGCATTCGTCACAGCGACTGCATCAGTGCATGGGTCACCAGCGACTAAGCAGAAAGCTTGCCATCTATCCAAAACCCATTGATTTCAAGCCCTTGGCCGCTACCACAGACCCCTCCAGCCGATTGACGCCACGGTTACGCACAACAACAGTGCGCGACCGTCCACTCGCATGCGCGAAAAGCGTGCATCCCAGCCGCCGAGATTGACTATAGACACTGCGTGGTACACTGCCCGCCATTGTTGACAGGACATTTCCCATGCTCGCGCCCAAAGACTTCCTCGACGCCCTCAGCGGCACCGCCTCCCGCCTCTTCAGCGGCGACACCCCACTGCCGAAAAGCGAAATCGAAAGCCAGTTCAAGGCTTTGTTGCAGAGCGGCTTCAGCAAGCTGGACCTGGTGAGCCGGGAAGAATTCGATAGTCAGATGGTTGTGCTGGCGCGGACCCGCGCCCGGTTGGAGAGCTTGGAGGCGAAAGTGGCGGAGCTGGAAGCGAAGCTCAATCCACCTGCCGAGTAACGCACTGACTCTTCTGTGAAATGCATTCCCTGTGGGAGCGGGCTTGCTCGCGAATGAGGGCGCCTCGGTCTACCAGCCCCCCCATACTGGACAGACCACCTTTGTAGGAGCTGTCGAAGGCTGCGATCTTTTGATCCTTAGCCTCGCAAACATCCCGGCAACGTCCTACAAAGAACACCACCGCCGTCCGATTGCGTCGTAAGGCCTCCAGTTTCTATGCTCATCCCCAGCTGAATGTTCAGCTCTGGGTTTGGCGACCCGGAAGACCCCGACGCACCGCGACCACATTCGACCGAGGAATTTGTTCCCATCTCGAATTATGGCGGCTATGCGTGGGAGACCTTCGGGTCTGCCGGTTTTCGGGCGTCACCGGTTCGCCAACCCGCGCATGGCTGCCACCTTTTTCGTTTGGCGACGATCAGAGGCAGTTTTCTTCATTTGATCCCGAGAACTGCACCATGGACGAAAACTATCTAATCCCCCACATCTTCACCCGCCACAAACTCCACCTCCACGCCCTCCTCCTCGAAAACCAAGCCTGGTTCAGCGCCCGCGACCTCGGCCGATTGCTCCGCCTCTTCCTCGACGAACGAGCGCTACGCAAACTCGATCCCGACCAACACCAGAATCTGCAAATGCTCATCCACGGCACTGTAGAAAACACACTGCTGATCAGCGAATCCGGCGTCTACGCATTACTGGTCTACCACTACTGCCCCGAATACCGAGGCCTGCGCGAATGGCTGACCCACGACGTAGTACCAGCCCTCAGAGACGCCCAACAACCCACCTCAACCGAACGCCCGATTCTGAGCCTGCTCAATTGGCCGCAGATGTCGTTGAGTTTGCTGCACTGGAATAACCAGCCGTGGATTCGGTTGCAGGATGTTCCGCAACTGCTGCCGAATGAGGAACGACCGCGAAGTATGGTCAATGCTCCGTGGTGGAAGCGTGCGTCACGAATACTCCAGGTATTCTGAACGACAAAAAAAACCCCACGTTTATCGCGTGGGGTTCGTTCAGGAACAGAGGTTCAGGCGCAGTGCGGGAGCCGCTCAACCTGATCCCGGATCGCAGCCCCTCGTTCGATCTCGGCTTTTCGCAAATCGTATGTCGATTGCAGGTTCAGCCAAAACTCGGGAGTCGTGTCCAGGCAGATAGATAGCCTTAGAGCCATATCGGCACTGACACCTCGACGCTGAAGTACGATGTCGTTCACCGTAGGCGTCGAAACGCTCAACGCTCTGGCCAAGGCTGCAGCCGTAAGGCTCAGAGGCTCCAGGTATTCCTCTTTGAGGATCTCGCCAGGGTGAACCGGGCGCATACCATTCTTAGTCATTACTCACCTCAGTGATAATCGACGATTTCGACATTCTCTGGTCCGTTAAGACCCCAAACAAAGCAAATTCGCCATTGAGCGTTGATGCGGATGCTGTGCTGACCTTTTCGATCTCCTTCCAGCGCCTCCAATCGATTGCCTGGTGGTGATCGAAGGTCCATCAGCACCGCAGCAGCATCAAGCATCGTCAGCTTTCGTTCCACGACACTCAGAATGGCTGACCACATACGGGTCTTTCCGTTGCGAAACAGGTACTCGGTCTCAGAACACTTAAAGCCAACGATCATAATTTAAAGCTTAACGTTATGCATTAATCTTGAGTGTATAACCTGAATTCACTAATGCAAACGCGGTGTTGCGATTCTTGGTCCCCCTCTCAAAACTTTAGGAAAAGGACTACCTGAGCCCTTCAGAAGGCTTTCGAAATCCAGCCGAATCCTACAAAAACAAGCGCCAATTCCCATTGCATCAAAACCGTGTCCACCTCTTAAGCTGACTGACCCAAAAAAACCAATCTACAAATCGAAAAGGCCGCTATGAAATCTAAAAAACAAAAAGCCAAACTGTTACTCGCCACTAAATATCATGCTGAGGCACTCCGGTTAGCCGGGAGCGTATCGGCCAATCAACGCCGCTTTTTTGATGTCGCCGCTGCTCAGGGCAAAGAACTTGAACCGAGTGGCTGGCTTGCAGGCACGAGCCTGACGAAGCTCCCGGATTAGCTCACCAAAACTCGCAACATCCTGCGAAAGTTTCCTTCCCTTGCCGCCACGCTAAACCCTCACTCCCCGTCTACCCTTCAAAAACCCGCAGGAAGCGGTTCCCTGTCAGCTCAAGGAACGACCATGTCCCTATCCATCGTCCACAGCCGCGCCCAAGTCGGCGTGGATGCGCCCGCCGTCACCGTCGAAGTGCATCTGGCCAACGGCTTGCCGTCGCTGACCATGGTCGGGCTGCCCGAGGCGGCGGTGAAGGAAAGCAAGGACCGGGTACGCAGCGCGATCATCAATTCCGGCCTGCAATTTCCGGCACGGCGCATCACTTTGAATCTCGCCCCTGCCGATTTGCCGAAGGATGGCGGGCGATTCGATCTGGCGATTGCCTTGGGGATTCTGTCGGCCAGTGTGCAAGTGCCGACGTTGACGCTGGATGACGTGGAGTGCCTGGGAGAGCTGGCGCTGTCGGGCGCGGTGCGGGCGGTTCGCGGGGTGTTGCCGGCGGCGTTGGCGGCACGCAAGGCCGGGCGCACGCTGGTAGTCCCGCGAGCGAACGCAGAAGAAGCCTGCCTGGCGTCGGGGTTGAAGGTGATTGCGGTGGATCATCTGCTTCAAGCGGTCGCGCATTTCAATGGTCACACGCCCATCGAACCCTACGCTTCCAATGGTTTGCTCTACGCCAGCAAACCCTATCCCGACTTGAACGAAGTGCAGGGACAACTTGCGGCCAAGCGAGCCTTGCTGATTGCAGCGGCGGGGGCTCATAACCTGCTGATGTTGTAGCTATAAACACCCATTAATTAGTAGCTCGTCACGACGGCATCCGCCCGTATCAAACCAACGACGTTGCAGCTTCTAAACACCGGATGATAGGATCCAACCTTCCTGGCGACAGGCTGCTCGTCAGCGTGTCCCTCATCGCGTCACTATGTGATCTCTGGGAAATCCGTTACGACTCGTTATGTGTCATCGGTTTCCTCGTTGGTTGTAAAGCCATGCGCTTAGCGCTCGGTCAGCCAGGAATTTAGATGAGGTACGTAATCATGAAGAAATTTGATTACAGCCAAGCTCAGAAGCGTATTGAGTTTGCTACCAAGATCTTCCTTATGGCCACGGCCATTTTGAAGCTTGTGTATGCAGCTCTTCCGCTCTTGAGCGTGGCTTTTAACTATTCCGAGCCTCTACCTGATGCAAAATTCACATAAATGGCTCAGTAGGTTCCGGCTAAGATCTAAAACTTGGGTTTATGTTCCCACTCCAGAAACTGTGGATGAAGGGGAACTGTTTAAAAAGCTAATTGAATTCAAGTGGCTCCCCCCAAGCAACTACTATCACCTTAAAAGCGGCGGACATGTAGACGCCATTAAGTACCACCTAGATGGCCAGTTTTTTATTCATGCCGACCTCAAGAAGTTTTTCAATAGCATAAATCGAAGCAGAATAACCCGTGAATTAAAGCCATACTTTGGATACGAAAAAGCAAGAAGCATAGCTATGGAGTCAACCGTTTCCATCCCGCTGGAATCGGGGCAAGTTTTTGCCTTGCCCTTTGGTTTTGTCCAATCAACAATTATAGCTTCGCTATGCCTTCGTAAAAGCAGACTAGGAAAAACGATCCATAAACTAGACAGCACCGAAGGCATAAAAGCCAGCGTCTACGTTGACGACATCATCATTTCGACTCAAAGCATGGAAAAAGCAAATTTGGCACTGTCCATGATCCAAGAAAGCTCAAAAAAGTCAGGCCTATTGTTAAACAAAGAAAAACTTAAAGGTCCAGCAGAGAGCATAACTGCATTCAACATCGATCTATCGCCAAATTTAGTTATGATTAGCAACACCCGATTTCGTGAGCTCTTAGCGAACTACAGAAATTCCACAAGCGACAATCAGAAAAATGGAATTTTCGGATACGTCTACTCGGTAAATCCAGCCCAGGCTGCTATTTTGACAAGCCCCTAGCTTGTACAACTCGGATTCAACGCCGTAAAACTCCAAATGATTGAACGGGGCGCTATTTAACCACCCCGTCCATTACAACACCTAGTTAAAGGCAGGATATGTTCCACCCCTCATGGAATGAGGGCAGTAATTCGGATCAAAATATACCAAAGGCATAGCATTAAACACAGACGTTTTAATTACCGCCGTTTTTCCAGAATCGCCGGGAGTATTGCTGATATCAAAATCATCAATTTCAACCTCACCAACTTTCACTTCCCATATCCAAACTGTGCTACCTCGAGTTAATTTCCCTCGATTATAAGCACCATGCTGATCACCCAACACATACCTAAAACTTATGTACGTGCCCGGCTTAGGAAGATGTCCTTTGGGGCGATTAGTTTCAAGAGCCATTTTTAGCTCTAAGTTTCTAGCGTTATGGCGTTGTGGTAAAAGGTCTGGGTAACTGTGGGGGCGGTTTCTAATGTACATCCCCTCTGACGCTTCTGCGATTGATCCCCCGACTATATTACCCACCATAGAGGACAAATTTGCTAACTCAACAAGGCCACCTATAGGTGGAAGTCCACTTGCCACCAACTCCGCGTCTATGGTATCTAATGTATTGTATGTATTGTGTATAGCTTGCAGCAACATCGAACCACTTAAGCCCGTGTAATGCTCCAGCGCATCTGTATTTCTCAAACATTGCGTTTTTTCTGCTCTGACAGCCATCGCCAAGAAAGCATCATGTTCATTTAGCTTCTTAGCATCAATAAGCTCAGCCTTTAATAAAAGCTCTGAAAGCTGAAAATCTAACGCCTCTGATATATTAGTTGCGATACTCAATGTTGGCTGTCGCTCACCACGCTCTAACAGTCCGAGCGTCGTTCGGTGTATGCCTGCTCTATCTGCAAGAGCTTCCAAGCTTAACCCTTTTGACTCTCGCAACTGCTTGACCAGTCTGAATAGAATATCAACCGTACTACGCCTTGGCTCATCCATACCGCACCCTAAATCCCACCCCACTTAGATGATGGCATTTTGAGTGAAAAGGGATTTGCACGGTACGAGACTATTGTCTCCACCGGAGACATCATGTTACGCTTGAGCGCAAATGTGGGGGGTTTTTTATGAAAGTTCTAGATCTATTTTGCGGCACCGGCGGATTTTCTCACGGTTTTGAAATAGCCGAATTAGGATTTGAGACCGTATTCGGTATTGATGTTCTTCCCATTGCAACTCAAACCTTTAATGCGAACCGACCTAATGCCTTAAGCATCTCTTCGGATATCAGGAAGGTAAGAAGATCTGAACTTAGTGACAGGCTAAAACTAAAGCGTGGCATGATCGATGTGATTGTTGGGGGGCCGCCATGCCAGGGATTCTCCTCGATAAGACCGTTCCGTTCTACGAATGATGACGATCCGAGAAATAGTCTATTTGAAGAGTATGCTTCGTTCGTTAACTATTTCAGGCCTCCTGTATTTGTCCTCGAAAACGTAGTTGGTCTAGCCACACATAAAGATGGTTCTACTGTTGCCCTCATGGAAGAGTGCTTTAAAAATTTGGGGTACGACACCCAGTGGCGCATATTGAATGCAGCCAACTATGGCGTTCCGCAAAAAAGAGAGCGTCTAATTATGATAGGAGTGGAGAAAGGTGGGAAAATTGAATTTCCTGAAACCACTCACAATTTTTCAGGACCCACGATAGGCGTAAAAGATAAGAGGCGAGTACATGCCCCATCATATGACCTATTCAGCATGAAAGAGGAAAAACAGAAACCTGCTATTTCAGTTATGCAGGCGATATCTGATCTTCCTGCCGTTCAATCAGGAGAGGAAGCAAAATTTTATATCGACCCTCCAAGCAACGAATATCAGCATAGCATGCGCCGCCATGTAAAAAACGACCTTAAAATGCATTTGGCTACAGCGCATTCTTCAAAAATGCTTGAGATAATAAAGCACGCTGGAAAGAATATAAACTGCATCCCTAAAGGCATGGTCACCAGTGGCTTTAGCTCTTGTTATTCAAGACTGGATGCTGATGAACCAGCGGTAACTATTACTGTGAACTTTGTTCACCCGGCATCAAATAGATGCATCCACCCGATTCAAAATCGAGCACTGACCCCACGAGAGGGAGCAAGACTTCAATCCTTCGATGATGCATACGTATTTTGTGGAAACAGAGCTCAAATCACAAAGCAGATAGGAAATGCTGTGCCTCCATTGCTTGGAAAAGCTATTGCTGGAGCAGTTGCCAAAAGCTTCTAATTTTCCCATAGAGCGTTGAATTCAAATAGGCCTACGACCTACCAGATTCAACGCTCTATGCATCCATGCTTTTTTCTGATTACTCCATTGCATCAAACCAAAAACATTACATCAAATTAAATTTTCCGATTCTGTTTAGAATTGAAGAATTTGGTGCTACCTTTTGGTCATCTCCCTGTTTCTTCGGAACAAAACCTGGCTAACCCCCTAATAATACATAGGGCTTAGCCAATCGAGCACTTGTATATTAATATTATCCGTTCTAATCAATGCATTGGAAAACGGATCACACCCATATTCAGGCCCATCATCGCAAATAGAGGGATAATATTTAATCCATAAACTACAGTATTTAAAGGTACGACTTTGTCCAACACAATCACGTCTAGCAGCAGCTATCTGGAACTTCCGATCAACACCGGAAAACTCAAGAAACTCGGGGTTTACACCAGGATGCTGGGAAGCATGTACAGCCAGATACAGGCACTATTATCCCATCACTCCCGCATCACAATTGCTGCATTCAATCTTCACTTGCCCGTTACGGAACTTTTACCAGCTTTGTCATCGAACCAACTAGTCACCGAATTTTTTAAGCGCGCCAAGGAGCAGCTGGGAAAAGCGCAGTGGGGAAGCCATAAAAACGTAATACATTTTTGGGCAAGAGAAGTTGGAGAAACTGAAAAAGGGCACTATCACTGCTTTATAGGCCTAAAACACTCTATGGTGCGACCTGGAGGCATTTCCAGCAAAGGGTACACCGGCATATGGAAACTCCTCGAAAGCCTCTGGAAAGAGCTTATAGGTGGCTCCGTGAGGCCAACAAAGTATCACACGGTTAATCGCGGCAATCTTATTGAGTTAGGTAACGCATTTTACCACTTAAGCTACGCTGCAAAAGTTAGGGATAAAGACTTTGGCACAGGCGAGAAACACAAACGCTTCTCAGCTTCGCGATTGAAACTTAATCAAAAGAAATGTCAGCGTCCTGTCCGCTATCACCAACAAGGATTACTGCAAGACTTCTTTGTTGCTTGATTAAGTTATTGCCACTTCAGCACCAACGCGCCCCGCCTGTCACTAAAATTGGCTTCCATGAGCTAGATGACGCGTGTGGTGCTATCGGGGTAATCATTAGCAACAACAGGTATCAAAATCGACCGTTTGTGAACCTACTACTCCGAAACCTTTAGGTTGGTGTCAGAAATTAACCATGGATATTTTGACACCAGAAACTATACTGACACCACGTTAATGACACCAGCAGAGATCATCATGTCACGAACCTTCCTATACGCCCGCGTAAGCACAATAGAACAGACCACCGAAAACCAAATCCAGGAAGTAAGATCCCAGGGATTTGAAATTCAACCTAACAGAGTGGTAGTAGAAACCATTTCAGGTAGCGTACCTGCCACCGAACGCAACGGCTTTCAAAAGCTTCTAGAACGAATGGAACACTCAGATGTTTTATTGGTAACGAAGCTAGACAGGCTTGGGCGTAACGCCATCGATGTCAGAAATACAGTAGAGATGCTGAACCAGCGAGGGATTAGAGTTCATTGCTTGGCATTGGGTGGCGTGGATTTGACCAGCCCAGCCGGAAAAATGACCATGGGGGTAATTGCTGCTGTGGCCGAGTTTGAGCGTGATCTCTTGATTGAGAGAACGCAAGCAGGGTTGAATCGGGCAAAACTAGCAGGAAAGCCGCTTGGGAGGCCAAGTGCCGCATCCGCCGCTCAAGTGCAACAACTGAAGTCGTCGGGCATAAGTCAGTCGGTTGCCGCCACCAAACTGGATGTAAGCTTAAGCACAATCAAACGATTGTGGAACAAAACCACTTAATGAGGGCGGGGTACTACTCCCCCTCAAAAACGGAGTAAACCGCCATTTGGGTCCTTTCCAATTCAGTCATCTCGATTTAAAAAAATCGCGTCAAAAAATTTGGCGCCTCAAAAAATTGGCCACTTATTAAGTTTCATCCACTTTAGGCGCCAAGCCCATACTCTTCAGCAGTTGCAGCTTTGTACGGTCATCTAAAGATGATTTCATAACTGGTAATTTCGCATATTCAAAATTCACTTCCGCACGCCCGTTGCCTTCTGTGGCTTTCAACGTCCGCTTTATGGCTTTCCTCACTGACTTCCTATAAACCATCATTTGGGTTAGATCGCCCTGATTTATAACATTGGCAAAGGAATCAGATGTGAACGAAAGAAACTTTGGAGACTGATCAGCGCCGACCAGAACCGAAAATTTCGGGAAATACGGTGGTTCGCTATCAAGTACAGTAAACCAGTGACCAGATTCATCAGTGGTAATCCGAACTTTTCTCTTTTGGTTACGAATGAAGGCGTTTGCAGCCGCACGCCCCTCGTAGGTTTCCAAGTCTAACTTCTCAAAAAAGTCATCTTTGTCAAATATCAAATTATTCGACACTTCAATCTTTGCTACCTCTACTTCCTTCCTTAACTCATCAAGATCTTTCTCTTTTTTGGCTGCCGTTCGCGATAATGCCAAGGAAGGTTCAATTGCCATTATGCGCTCGATATCAGACAAATCTTTTTCGACGCTAATTATCCGACCCGACAACTCAGCTACTTTGGCCTGCAAACTCCTATTTGAGTTTTTTACCAAAGTCCCAGAATTCATTTTCGCCAAAATTTCTTTGAACGCAATTTCCGACAAATCCAGTCTTACCAGCTTTGATCCGCACTCACCTTTAGCAGCAGCAGAGCATCTCAGGTATTTGTACCCTTTTGGGGGCTTACCTTTATTGACAAGATGCATCGGTGACTTACAGATACTGCATGACACCAACTTCGACCAAACGTTGAACGTTTTAGACTGATGTGTGACCTTATCTATTCTTCGTTGACTACGGGCGCTCAATGCCGCGTAAAATAATTCTTGCTCAACGACCGGCGGATAATAATCTTCAATTGGTGGACCATTTATAATTCTTTTCCCGCCGACATGTATCATTGGCTGATACTCACCCAGCAAAGCCCTGTTGGCGAGAATTTTGGCGATAGAGCTATTACCCCATATACCCGATTTATTCCTGCTCGCACTTCCAAACACCGGAATTTTTTCAGCGTTCAGGTATTTTACAATCGCAGTTTGACCATGACCACCAATTGTCATTCTCATTATCTTATGAATTACGTTTACGCGCTCTGCAATGGGCACATAAGCGCCATCCAAATACTCTAGCCAATATGGGCATGCGGCCCCTAGCGGCTTACCCTCCTCCCGAGCCTGCGTCTGTTTTTTCTGCCAAGCAGAGCTTACCCTGAGCCCTTTGGTCGTGGACTCTTCATTGGCCCGCATCATATAAACGATCGACATCACAAGCTGTATTGGATTTGCACCCTTTGAATACACTTGATTATCTGTGAGCGTGACTATCTTGATCTCTTCATTCAATAAATCTATAAATCGCCCTAATGCAGTCAATACATCTTCACGGCTCAGCCGATCCAATGATTCAACAATAAGATATGAGCCCGCTGTGATCTTTCCCTCTTTTACGTAATTGCAGAATTGGTGCAATCGCCCCTCATCATTGCTATTACGCCCCCTATACGCGCTTACCCCAGAATCTAAGAACTGATAGTCGCGCTCTACAACCAATTCGAGCCCGTTCTGCCTGGCGTATTCAGCGGCAGCGGCTCTCTGACGTCGCTCACTATCGCCACGCCCCTGGTCAGGAGTTGAGAATCGGATGTAGCTGTATGCTTTCGGCTTCATGAGTGGGCGCCACTGACAGTGATGGGTGTATTTTACTACATCATGCTGTTCAGCGGTCCGCCGGGGACGGGAAAAACGTTGTTGGCGAGTCGTCTGCCGGGGCTGTTACCGCCATTGGCCGAGAGCGAAGCACTGGAAGTCGCGGCGATTCAATCGGTCGCCAGTTGTGTGCCGCTGAGTCATTGGCCACAGCGCCCCTTCCGACAGCCTCACCACTCCGCTTCAGGCCCTGCACTGGTAGGCGGCGGCTCGAAACCGCAACCCGGTGAAATCACCCTCGCCCACCATGGCGTGCTGTTCCTCGATGAACTCCCGGAATTTGATCGCAAGGTATTGGAGGTATTGAGAGAGCCATTGGAGTCCGGTCACATCGTGATTTCCCGCGCCAAGGACCGCGTACGCTTTCCGGCGCGCTTTCAATTGGTGGCTGCGATGAACCCCTGCCCCTGTGGATATCTTGGCGAGCCAAGCGGCCGTTGTTCCTGTACGCCGGACATGGTGCAGCGCTATCGCAACAAACTGTCGGGGCCGCTGCTGGACCGCATCGATCTGCACCTGACGGTTGCTCGGGAGGCTACGGCGCTGAATCCTGCGTTAAAACCCGGCGACGATACAGCCACCGCCGCCAAGCTGGTTGCTGATGCAAGAGAGCGGCAACACAAACGCCAAGGTTGCGCCAATGCCTTTCTCGACCTGCCAGGCCTACGCCGACACTGTAAGTTATCCACAGCCGATGAAAACTGGCTGGAATCCGCCTGCGAGCGTTTAACGCTGTCGTTGCGAGCGGCCCATCGACTGCTCAAGGTCGCGCGCACGCTGGCGGACCTTGAGCAGGCTGACGGGATCAGACGCGAACATCTGGCCGAAGCGCTGCAATATCGGCCAACAACACTCTAGTCCGTGTCACCCCTTGGTCAGATCAACCAACGGCGTCTGCCGCACTTCAGTCTCCCGACCACCCTGAATCTCGCTCACCCGCTTCAACGCCTTATCCACAGCCGCCTTATCCGCCAACAAGCTGTAGCTGATACGGAACTGCTTCTGTTCCTTCGGCGCAATTGTCGGCACCAGGTTCAGTGGCCGCTGATACCGGCGGTTATAGGAAAAGCTCGTTCCCGGCTCCAGCCCCGTGACGTAGCCCTGGCCTTGGGTATCGGTGTTTTTCCACAGGGAGAACACCGGCAGTGTTTGAGTGTTGAAACCGACCGAGACACCCAGGCTGCCGGCCTTGTTATGCAGCACGGTCAACGTATCGCCCTTGGCATCGGCATATGGCACCACGTTGTAAACCGTCTCGTCGTAGTCCTTGGTCGGTGCGCGGTAGGTTTGCCAGTCCGGCAGATCGCCCTTGGCTTTGTCGTTGAACGGCGACACCTGCTTCACCGGAGCGGCGAAACGGGCGCCCTGTTCCAGGAACGGAGTGCTGAAGTTGCTGTGATACAGCGCCTGATATTCCTTCGGATAATCACCGTTGTTGGTCAGGGTGTCGTTGAGGGCGAACACGACGCTGCCGGGTTCGGTGACCAGTTCGGTCGCGACGGAGAAGTCGACTTTCTTGAATGCCTGCTCTTTCAGTTCACCGCGCAGGCTGATGGCGTATGGCGGTTTTTCATCAATATGCAGGGTGACTTTGTTGGCCGGGATGTTGGCGGCGCGACCGTGCAGGGTCAGCAGCTCGCCATTGTCCATGCCGGGATGGCCGACCCATTCGTAGCCACAGCGGGTGACCAGTTCATTGAAACCTTCCAGCCAGCCCAGGCCACCGCGACCGTTGAGTTCGATGAAGGACGGGTTGACCACTTCCTTGACCGGCGAATCCCAGCCCATGCGCACATTGCCGACCGAAGCTTGCAGCACGTTCATACCGCGAGTCGGCACAACCGAGAGTTTCATCGTGCCGTTATCGATGTCGACAATGCTGACACCCTCCTGCCGACCGCCGTGCAAAGTGCGCAGGGTCACGGAGAAGGGTTTGGCGGTTTTCACGCCGAGTTGCTGGCTGGTGATCTGCCAGTTCTGGGCGGCTTTGTCGGTATCGAGCAGGACGTAATCCCAGGCCATGGCGTGGGAAGCAGCGGACAGTGCGCTGAGGGCAACGAAGAGTTTGAGCGGGGTCATGGCAGCAGCCTTTATTGGAGTTGTGCCATTTTTATAAACTTGAAGAAACGTTTCAGCAAGTATAAAAATCGAGATCACGACGGCAAATGCCAAATGATCGTCGATACGGGGCTTGTGGGTAACGCGGAGAATCGAGTTGATGCCATCGCGAGCCTACTCGCGATGGCGATTTGGGCAGCGCCTCAACGAAACCGGTCAACCTCATGCCGCAAGTCCGCCGCGAGCTTCTCCAGCTCTTTGGCAGTCACCGCCAGGTTCGACACCACTTCCCGCTGCTCACTGTTCGCCAGGGCAATGCTTTGCAGATTGCTGCTGAGCAAGGTCGCGGTACTGCTTTGCTCTTGGGTGGCGGTGGTGATGGCGGCGAACTGCTGACCGGCCGAGCGGCTTTGCTCATCGATTCGCGCCAGGGCTGAAGCGACGTTGGCGTTGCGCGACAAGCCTTCCTGCATCAGCACGTTACCCTGCTCCATGGTGCTGATCGCGTTGCCGGTTTCCTGCTGGATACTCTGGATCATCCCGGAAATTTCGTCAGTGGCCTGGCGAGTACGTGAGGCCAGGTTACGCACCTCATCGGCCACCACCGCAAACCCACGACCTTGTTCACCGGCACGGGCGGCTTCGATGGCAGCGTTGAGTGCCAGCAAATTGGTTTGCTCGGCGATCGCGGTGATCACCCCGACAATGCCGCCGATTTCCTGGGAGCGCTGACCCAAGGTGTTGATCACAGTCGCGGTGCTGTTCAGCGCACCAGCGATTTGTTCCAGGGATGAGGACGCTTCGTCCATCGACGTACGACCGATCTGGGTTTGCTGTGCATTTTCCTGCGCCAAGCGCTGGGTGTTGCCCATGTTGTCGGCAATGTTCAACGAGGTGGCGCTGAACTCTTCCACGGCGCCGGCCATGCTGGTGATCTCGCCGGACTGCTGCTCCATCCCTTCATAGGCACCACCGGACAAGCCAGACAACGCCTGGGCGCGGCTGTTGACCTCTTCCGAGGCTCTACGAATGTGCTCGACCATGGTCGACAAAGCCTGGCTCATCTGGTTGAAAGCGCGGGCCAACTGACCGATTTCGTCGTTGCTCGACACGCTCAGGCGCACGCTCAAATCACCGGCACCCAAGGCTTCGGCCTGACGCACCAGATCCCCCAGCGGCGCCAGTTTGCTGCGCAACAACCAGACCGCCGAACCCACCGCCAGCAACATCGCCAACAGGCTGCCGATGGCCAGGCGAATGCCGACGCTCCAGGTCACTGCGCGGATTTCCGCTTTCGGCATGCTCGCCACCACCGACCACGGCCCACCTTCGAACGGCACGGCAATGCTGTAGAAGTCTTGCGACTTGTCGCTCCAGAAATCGCCCTTGCCCGGTGTCTTGGCCAGACCGACGATGGCCGGTGCTGCCACGTCCAACGCTTGCACACCGGCGATCGGTACCAGCCATTTGCTCTGCTCATCGAGCAACGCCAGGGAGCCGGTCTGGCCGATGCGGAAGCGCTTGAGGTTTTCGAATTGGGCGTTCTGTGCGTCGGTGTAATCGAATCCTACGAACAGCACGGCAATCACCTTACCGCCGCTGTCGCGTACGGGGGTGTACTGAGTCATGTAGGACCGTTCGAAGAGCAAAGCACGACCGACGTAGCTCTGCCCGGCCATCAAGCGCGCATAGGCCGGATGAGCGTGATCCAGCAATGTGCCGATGGCCCGGGTGCCGTCCTGTTTGCTCAGGGACGTGCTGACCCGGATGAAGTCTTCGCCACTGCGCACGAACAGCGTCGCAACGCCGGCAGTCATTTGCTTGAACTCATCCACTTCCTTGAAGTTGTTGTTCAACACTTCGCCACCCAGGTGCAGGCCCGGGGTCTGCACACCCGCCACGGTCACCGGCTCATCCGGGTGCACGCTCAGACCGGCGCTGAAGCGCTTCTCGAACAGCCCGCTGAGGCGCTGGGTACTCTCACGCAACGTGCCGTGGAACGTGCTCAGCTGATCGGCCAGCAGCCGCGCCTCGCTGGCCAGGTGCTCTTCGCGGGTGGCGAGGTTGGCGGCGTCCAGCGAGCGCAGGGCAAACACGGCGCTGCCGCTGATGACAATCGCCAATATCACGGCAAGCGCAAGACCCAGCTGTGAAGCAATCCGAGCACGAGGTTGAGACATGACAGCTCCTGACCCAGTGGGCCGGATCATCCTGATCCCGTCGCACTCGGCTAAATTTCTGATTGTGGGGAAAACGTGGAGCCTGGTACGAAGGTTCCATCAGCAGATTTTCGGCGGCAAAGCCGAATACTTGAGTGATTAACGGGGATATGGCTCAAGGCCGCCATTGCAGCGGCTCCATCGATTCAGCCCAGGCGCTCGACATCCGGTAATTCCATAGCCCGGACTTCGCCTTGCAGGAAATCGCTGAGCCGGCGCAAACGTTCACCTCCCGGGCGGGTTTTCGGCCAGACCAGGTAATAATTCTCACCACTGGCGACGGCCGTCGGCCACGGCAAACTCAGACGTCCCTGCGCGACATCCTCCGCCACCATCAGCAAATCACCCATGGACACGCCGTAGCCACGGGCGGCAGCGATCATGCCCAGTTCCAGGGTGTCGAACACCTGCCCGCCCTTGAGCGAGACCTGATCGCTCAGGCCCATGCGCTCCAGCCAGTTGCGCCAGTCACGGCGGTCCGGCGTCGGGTGCAGCAGTTCGGTGCTGGCCAGGCGCGCAACGTCCCACGGTTGATCCTTCAGCAGATTCGGCGCGCCCACCGGAATCAACTCTTCGGGGAACAGCAAAGTCGTCTCCCAGTCCGGTGGAAAATGCCCGTTGCTGAGGATGACGGCGCAGTCGAAGGGTTCGTGGTTGAAGTCCACCGTATCGACGTCCATCCAGGCGCTGGTCAATTGCACCTCGTTCCCCGGGCGCAAATGCCGAAAGCGACTGAGCCGCGCCAACAGCCAACGCATGGTCAGGGTCGACGGGGCTTTCATGCGCAGGATGTCGTCTTCGGCGCGCAAGGTGTTGCAGGCCCGCTCAAGGGCGGTGAAGCCTTCGCGAATGCCCGGCAGGATCAGCCGCGCTGACTCGGTCAGTTGCAGGTTGCGCCCGCTGCGATGAAACAGCCGACAGGCGAAATGCTCTTCGAGCGTACGAATGTGCCGGCTGACCGCACTTTGCGTGATCGACAACTCTTCGGCGGCGCGGGTAAACGAACTATGCCGCGCCGCCGCTTCGAATGCTCGAAGGGCATACAAGGGAGGAAGACGACGAGACATTGGGAAACCTCCTATAGCGCGGTTGCCTCAACTTATCAGAAAGTCCCGAGCATGAGTTTAAATCATGCCACCCATCCTTTTTATCCCTTTGTGGAAACCCCGCAGAGCGCCGAGAATCAACGCTTCCTGTTCTCTCTGACAATCGAGCGTGATGATCATGCAGCATCCAGCGCGTATTGAACTCTGGGCCATCCTGCGGCTGGCGGGGCCGTTGATTGCCTCGCAGTTGGCGCACATGTTGATGGTCCTCACCGACACCTTGATGATGGCGCGCCTGAGTCCCGAGGCGCTGGCCGGCGGCGGTCTGGGCGCGGCGACGTATTCGTTCGTGTCGATCTTCTGCATCGGCGTGATCGCGGCGGTCGGCACCCTGGTGGCGATCCGTCAGGGCGCGGGCGACATCATCGGCGCAGCGCGGCTGACCCAGGCCGGTTTGTGGCTGGCCTGGTTGATGGCGCTGGTGGCGGGCCTGCTGCTGTGGAACCTCAAACCGGTGCTGCTGCTGTTCGGCCAGACCGCAACCAACGTCCAGGCTGCCGGCCAGTTTCTGTTGATCCTGCCGTTCGCCCTGCCCGGCTACCTGAGTTTCATGGCGCTGCGCGGCTTCACCAGCGCCATCGGCCGGGCGACGCCGGTGATGGTCATCAGCCTCGGCGGCACCGTGGCCAACTTCCTGCTCAACTACGCGTTGATCACCGGCATGTTCGGCCTGCCGAAAATGGGCCTGATGGGCATCGGTCTGGTCACAGCGATCGTGGCCAACCTGATGGCGCTGGCGCTCGCGCTGCACATTCGTCGGCACCCGGCCTATGACGCTTATCCGTTGCGCCAGGGGCTGTCGCGGCCCAATCGTCAGTACTTGAAGGAGTTGTGGCGCCTGGGCCTGCCGATTGGCAGCACCTATGCGGTGGAAGTCGGCCTGTTTGCCTTCGCCGCGCTGTGCATGGGCACCATGGGCAGCACGCAACTGGCGGCGCACCAGATCGCCCTGCAAATCGTCTCGGTGGCGTTCATGGTGCCGGCGGGGCTTTCCTACGCGATCACCATGCGCATCGGCCAGCATTACGGCGCCGGGCAATTGCTGGATGCGCGGCTGGCCGGACGGGTCGGGATCGCCTTCGGGGCGGTGTCGATGCTGGGGTTTGCGATGGTCTTCTGGCTGCTGCCGAATCAGTTGATAGGCTTGTTCCTCGACCACAACGACCCGGCGTTCCGCCCGGTCATCGAACTGGCCGTGAGCTTGTTGGCGGTGGCGGCGTGGTTCGAGCTGTTCGACGGCACGCAAACCATTGCCATGGGCTGCATTCGCGGACTCAAGGATGCCAAGACCACGTTCCTGGTGGGTTTGGGCTGCTATTGGCTGATTGGTGCGCCGGCCGCCTGGTGGATGGCCTTCCATCTGAACTGGGGGCCGACGGGCGTCTGGTGGGGGTTGGCGCTGGGGCTGGCGTGTGCGGCGGTGAGCCTGACGCTGGCGTTTGAGTGGAAGATGACGCGGATGATTCGGCGCGAGCCATCGTCGCAGCCGAGCTTCCAAATCACCCAGCCTGATTAAACCCTATAGGAGCGAGGCTTGCCCGCGAAGGCGGAGTGTCAGTTAACAACAATATCGACTGACACTCCGCCTTCGCGGGCAAGCCTCGCTCCTACGGTACGTTGTTAAGCCAGCACAGCCTGCTGGCTGGAGCCGAAGGTCAAATACTCAACCAATTCCGCCAACGGCAACGGCTTGCTGATCAGATACCCCTGCACCTGATCGCAACCAAATCCGCGCAACAAATCCAGCTGCTCCGGTGTTTCCACCCCTTCGGCAACCACTTCGAGGTTGAGGTTGTGCGCCAGGTTGATCATGGCGTGCACCAGTTTGCGATTCTCTTCCCGCTCTTCCATGCCGCCGACAAAGCTCTTGTCGACCTTCAACAAGGCGATCGGCAGGCTGTTCAGGTGCACGAACGATGAGAACCCGGTACCGAAATCGTCCAGCGAGAAGCGCACACCGAGCCGCCCGAGGGCGTCCATGGTCTGCTTGACCAGGTCACTGCGACGCATCACCGCGGTTTCGGTCAGTTCGAATTCCAGCCATTGCGCCTCGACGCCACGCTCGGCAATCAGCCGGCTCAGGGTCGACAGTAACTGGCTGTCCTGAAACTGCCGGAACGACAGGTTGATCGCCATGTGCAGCGCCGGCAGACCCCGCTCACGCAACGCCTGCATGTCCCGCAGGGCTCGGGAAATCACCCAGTAACCCAGCGGCACGATCAAGCCGCTTTGCTCGGCCAGCGGCACGAACTCGCTGGGGGGCAGCAAACCGCGTTCGCCATGACGCCAGCGCACCAAAGCTTCGAGGCCGACGATCTGACCGTCCTCAAGGTTCAGGCGCGGCTGGTAATGCAACTCCAGCTCATCGCGGCGTAAGGCCCGGCGCAGCTCGCTTTCAAGGTCGGCGATGCTGCGGGCATTGCGATTGATCCGCTCGTTGAAGATGTGAAAGGTGCAGCCTTGAGTACTCTTGGCCTGCTGCATGGCGATGTGCGCGTGCCACATCAGCGGGTCGGCGCCGGCCTGCGCCCGGGCGTGAGCAATGCCGAGACTGGAACCGATCAACAGGCTTTCGCCGTCGATCCAGTAGGGTTCGGACAAGGCTTCGGTAATCCGTTCGGCCATCCATTCAGCGCGCTGCGGGGCGCGGCGGGTGTCGATCAGCAGGGCGAACTCATCGCTACCCAGCCGCGCCAGTTGATCGCCGGCCTCCAGCTGGCTTTTCAGCCGCGAGACCACTTGCAGAATCAACCGGTCGCCTGCCTGATGGCCGAGGGCGTCGTTGGCATGTCGAAAGTTGTCGAGGTCGAGGTGACCGAGGGCCAGGCCGCGGCCGTCGTTGTCCGCCAGACGCGCCGCCAGCAAGGTCTGGAAACCCTGACGGTTGGCGATGCCGGTCAGCGGATCCTGCTCGGCCAGGCGCTGCAAGGTGTTTTCCAACACCCCACGCTCACGCACATGACGCAGACAGCGGCGCAACATGCCGGGATCCAGCAGATTGCGCACCAACCAGTCGCTCACACCGTCGGGCGGCGCCAGCGGCTCGTGTTCGAGCAGCAACACCGTCGGCAGGCTGCAACGGCCAGGTGCCGGCTGCAGAGCAGGAATCGTCAACAACACCGCGCTGCGGTTGTCATCGAACAGGTTGCTGACCGACTCCCAGCTCGGCGCGCTGAGCAGCACTGCCGAACTCCCCATTGGAGCCAGACACTCGCGCAACAACGCTGCCCACGCCGGCTCTTCGGCCAGTAGCAGCAAACGCAAGGGTTCGACAGGCGTAGACAAGCTAGCTCCCTAGACTCTGCAAAGATGTAGGCGGCGCGCATTATGCCGCTCGGGTAACCAATGACCCAATATCATCGGTTATCAAACACGACTTCGAGTCTTGAATACGTACATTAGACGCGAATTCATTGCGCATCCTGCGTGAAAGTATCAAAACCGGCAAATAGAGATCGCGTGTTGCGTCACAAGTCGGAGAGAGCAGCACAATTCTCAGAGCCTGTTAAAATGCCGGCCCATTTCGCTAACGACTCCCTGATTTCGTATGTCCCGACTCAATCCCCGGCAGCAAGAAGCCGTGAGCTACGTCGGCGGCCCTCTTTTGGTGCTCGCCGGCGCAGGCTCCGGCAAGACCAGCGTGATCACCCGCAAAATTGCGCATCTGATCCAGAGCTGCGGCATCCGTGCCCAGTACATCGTCGCCATGACCTTTACCAACAAGGCCGCGCGGGAGATGAAGGAACGGGTCGGCACGCTGCTCAAGGGCGGTGAAGGCCGCGGCCTGACGGTGTGCACCTTTCACAATCTGGGCCTGAACATCATCCGCAAGGAACATGTGCGGCTGGGCTATAAACCGGGCTTCTCGATCTTCGACGAGACCGACGTCAAAGCCCTGATGACCGACATCATGCAGAAGGAATACTCGGGCGACGACGGCGTCGACGAGATCAAGAACATGATCGGCGCCTGGAAAAACGACCTGATCCTGCCGCCCGAAGCCCTGGAAAACGCACGCAACCCCAAGGAACAGACCGCCGCCATCGTCTACACCCACTACCAGCGCACGCTCAAGGCGTTCAACGCGGTGGACTTCGACGACCTGATCCTGCTGCCGGTAAAACTGTTCCAGGAACACGACGACATCCTGGAAAAATGGCAGAACAAGGTCCGCTACCTGCTGGTGGACGAATACCAGGACACCAACGCCAGCCAGTATTTGCTGGTGAAACTGCTGATCGGCAAACGCAACCAGTTCACCGTGGTAGGCGACGACGACCAGTCGATCTACGCCTGGCGCGGCGCCCGCCCGGAAAACCTGATGCTGCTCAAGGACGATTACCCGTCCCTGAAAGTGGTGATGCTGGAGCAGAACTACCGCTCCACCAGCCGCATCCTGCGCTGCGCCAACGTGCTGATTTCGAACAACCCGCACGAATTCGAAAAGCAGCTGTGGAGTGAAATGGGTCACGGCGACGAGATCCGCGTGATCCGCTGCCGCAACGAAGACGCCGAAGCCGAGCGCGTGGCCGTGGAAATCCTCAGCCTGCACTTGCGCACCGACCGGCCCTACAGCGATTTTGCGATTCTGTATCGCGGCAACTACCAGGCCAAGCTGATCGAGCTGAAGCTGCAGCATCACCAGGTGCCTTACCGACTGTCCGGCGGCAACAGCTTTTTCGGACGCCAGGAAGTGAAGGACCTGATGGCCTACTTCCGCCTGATCGTGAACCCGGACGACGACAACGCCTTCCTGCGGGTGATCAACGTCCCACGCCGGGAGATCGGTTCGACCACCCTGGAGAAGCTGGGCAACTACGCCACCGAGCGAAAAATCTCGATGTACGCCGCCACCGACGAAATCGGCCTGGGCGAACACCTGGACAGCCGCTTCACCGATCGCCTGTCGCGCTTCAAACGCTTCATGGACAAGGTCCGCGAGCAGTGCGCCGGCGAAGACCCGATCTCCGCCCTGCGCAGCATGGTCATGGACATCGACTACGAGAACTGGCTGCGCACCAACAGCTCCAGCGACAAGGCCGCCGATTACCGCATGGGTAACGTCTGGTTCCTGATCGAGGCGCTGAAGAACACGCTGGAGAAAGACGAAGACGGCGAGATGACCGTCGAAGACGCCATCGGCAAACTCGTGCTGCGCGACATGCTGGAGCGTCAGCAGGAAGAGGAAGACGGCGCCGAAGGTGTGCAGATGATGACCTTGCACGCCTCCAAGGGCCTGGAATTCCCTTACGTGTTCATCATGGGCATGGAAGAGGAAATCCTCCCGCACCGTTCCAGCATCGAAGCCGACACTATCGAAGAGGAACGCCGCCTGGCCTACGTCGGGATTACCCGAGCGCGTCAGACGCTGGCTTTCACCTTCGCCGCCAAGCGTAAGCAATATGGCGAGATCATCGACTGCGCGCCCAGCCGCTTCCTCGATGAACTGCCGCCGGACGACCTGGCCTGGGAAGGCAACGACGACACCCCGACCGAAGTCAAAGCCGTTCGTGGCAACAGCGCATTGGCAGATATACGCGCAATGCTAAAGCGCTAGAATTGACCACATTTATTTAGACCTTCGGCGCAACAGACGCCAACAGAGGACAGCTTCATGGAAGCACTGCACAAGAAAATTCGCGAAGAAGGCATCGTGCTTTCCGACCAGGTCCTGAAAGTCGACGCCTTTCTGAACCACCAGATCGACCCGGCCCTGATGAAGCTGATCGGCGACGAATTCGCCTCGCTGTTCAAGGATTCGGGCATCACCAAGATCGTCACCATCGAAGCCTCGGGTATCGCCCCGGCGATCATGACCGGCCTGAACCTCGGCGTACCGGTGATTTTCGCGCGCAAGCATCAGTCCCTGACCCTGACTGAAAACCTGCTGTCGGCGACGGTCTACTCGTTCACCAAGCAGACCGAAAGCACTGTGGCGATCTCCCCGCGTCACCTGACCAGCAGCGACCGCGTGCTGATCATCGACGACTTCCTGGCCAACGGTAAGGCGTCGCAAGCGCTGATCTCGATCATCAAACAGGCCGGCGCGACCGTGGCCGGTCTGGGCATCGTGATCGAGAAATCGTTCCAGGGTGGCCGTGCGGAACTGGATGCCCAGGGTTATCGCGTGGAATCGTTGGCTCGGGTGCAATCGCTGAAGGATGGCGTTGTAACCTTCATCGAATAAAGCCACACCGCCTATGCCTTGTGGGAGCGAGCCTGCTTGCTCCCACTTCGGTTTCAAGCCTTTGACAGGTCCATTCTGTAACCCGCCCCAGGCGTTCCTTCATGCATCGCCGCCTGAATGTCCGCATACAAAGCGTTCGCCTCAGCGGTAGTGATTGATCGCGAACAATCACGCAGCACCACGCGTAAAAGCACATTCTCCTGACCCGGCAGCAGCCCGAGCCTTTCAATTGCCTGCGCGGGTAAATCCGAGAACTCCCACCTTCCCTTGACTTGCATCTCCTCGATCCAGTCAGAGCAGTCGCCGGCCGCCTGCAACATTCTTTCAGTCAACACTTCCTCGCTCAGCCCCGGCGTTACCGCCAACGAAATATCACGAGCAATCGACGGCAAACGAGATACCGCCGTCCATGGATTCAGATCATGCATCTGCGCCTGCACTCGCACGTTCTGATCACGCAGCAAGCGAATATCCGGAATGCCTTTTCGCAACATCGTCAGGCGATCCAGACCCATCCCGAGTGCCAGCCCTCCATGATGCAGCGGGTCAATGTTCAAACGCTCCAACAAAGACCTCGCAATACGACCGCACTCCAGCACCTCAACCGGAGCCCCATCATTCAACACATTCACTTCGATTCCTCCCTCCGTGTAGTGATGCGGACTATCGCTGTAGACCCAAGATTTATCGGGAACGGCAGACTTAAGAATATCGCCGACCAAACGCAACAGATGTTCGTGCGTTGCCAGTTCCGGATCACCCAGCACCCAAATATCCATTTGATGCGGTTCCGCGCAATGCCAACGATCCCGACTATCACGACGGAAAGTAATACCTGGTGCTGCCAGCAGTATCGTCTGTCCCGACTGCCGCACCTGAGCCGCTCGCTGAAGCGCTACCGGAATCTGACTGGTGGTTTGTGTTCGCAACAGCGAGCACTCATCGACCCAACGGGTGTGCTCGCTCCCGAGCGTAATCTCTGCAGGGTCATAACCGAGCAGACCGTAATTTTCTTCAGCAGACACAATCCGCGGCCCAGTTTGTAGTTGCGCTTGGGGCCAACCTTTTTCAGAGAGTCCCTGGAGGATTTCATTTAGCAGCAATCGAACAGCGTGATCGGGATCGTTTGTTTCGGTTAGATCAACCAGTAACAGAGCTTGTTTAAGTGCGGCGTCCGTAACAGTTTTCCTTGAAGACGTGTCCATGCTCTTTCTCTCAACAATGGGTCCTTGCCGACAAGGTACACAGCTGTTGGGGTGTATCGCCGTAGAGCAGGGAAAATCAGAAGGGGCTGACAGCACAGTCTTACTCTGCAGACGTGCAAACTTAGAAAGAATTTAAGTGTAGGTATTGGTTCGCTCGAGAAGGGACTGTCCCTCACGGGCAAGTCGAATCGTCGCACCGCCGCTCCCACAGGTTTTTGTGGCGGCTGTTAATGCACGGTAGCCTTCAGGCCAGCCAGCAACAACCGCTGAAACAAATCCTCTTTCAACCCCTCCGGCTTCGTCAGCTGCATGCGCTCCAGATGCTCGGGAAACTCCGCCGGCTCCGGCGCATCCAGCGCCGCCCTGCCCAATTCCAGAATCTCCGTGAGCTTGAACTTGCTCTTCAACCAGTTCAGCGCCCGCAATAAATCCCGCTCCTGCGCCGTGAAATCACAGCCCAACGGATATTCCGGAAACAGATTCGAATGCCGGGCCTGAATGGCCTGTAAACGCTGCGGGCTGTTGTCGGCGAAACGCGGATCGAGGCGAAAATGCTTCGATAATTTGCCAGCGTTCTGCGCCTGTTCGATCAGCCCCGGCTGGAAGCGTGAGTCGCTGATGTTCAGCAACGCCTCGATCACCGCCGCGTCGGTCTTGCCCCGCAAATCGGCGATGCCGTACTCGGTGATGACGATGTCCCGCAGATGCCGCGGGATCGTGCAGTGGCCGTATTCCCAGACGATGTTCGAACTGACTTCACCACCCGACTCACGCCAACTGCGCAGAAGCAGGATCGAACGCGCGCCTTCCAGTGCATGGCCTTGAGCGACGAAGTTGTATTGCCCGCCAACGCCGCTCAGCACCCGCCCGTCTTCAAGTTGATCGGCCACGCCGGCGCCGAGCAGGGTCATGGTGAATACGGTGTTGATGAAGCGCGCATCAAGGCGCTGCAAGCGTTTGAGTTCTTCCTGGCCGTAGAGCTCATTGATGTAGCTGATGCGGGTCATGTTGAATTCGAGCCGTTTGCTCTGCGGCAACTCGCGCAAGCGCTCGTAGTAACTGCGCGGGCCGAGAAAAAACCCGCCATGCACCGAGATGCCGTCGGTTTGCGCGGCTTCGTTCAACGTGCCGGCGTTGGCCTGCTGCTGGGTCAACACATCCGGGTAGACCTTGCGTCGCACGATCCCGGCGTCCGCCAGCACCAGCAAGCCGTTGACGAACATTTCACTGCATCCGTAAAGGCCCTTGGCGAACGGTTCGATGCCCCCTTCGCGCTCGATCAGCTGCGCCCACTGGCTGAGATTCAGATCCGCCAGCAACGCCTTGTAACCATCACTGTCCGCCTGCCGCGCCAGCAGCGCCGCCGTCAGGGCATCGCCCATTGCACCAATGCCGATCTGCAAGGTGCCGCCATCGCGCACCAGTGTGCTGGCGTGCAGCCCGATGAAATGATCCTGGCAACCCACCGGCATGTTCGGCGTGGAGAACAACGTGGTGCTGTCCTTGGCGTCGATCAGCAGGTCGAAGGTGTCGATGCCGACTTCCGCGTCACCGGGCATGTACGGCAAATCGTTGTGCACCTGGCCCACCATCAGGATTGTCTCCCCCGCCGCACGGCGCTTGGCGATCATCGGCAACAGGTCGAGGGTGATGTCCGGGTTGCAGCTCAGGCTCAGGCGATCGGGATGTTCGCTGTGGCTGGCGACCAGTTGCGCCACCAGGTTCAATCCGGCGGCGTTGATGTCCCGCGCGGCGTGGCTGTAATTGCTACTGACGTAATCCTGCTGGGCCGGGGCGCTGTTCAGCAGGCTGCCCGGCTGCATGAAGAACTGATGAATGTGGATGTTGTTCGGTAAGCTGTCGCGATGCAGGTCAGCGAGGAAATCCAGTTCCGGGTAATCGCCGAACACCCGGTCGATGAAGGGTTCGAGGAAACGCTTTTGTAAACCATCGCCCAAGGGCGGGCGTCCAAGGCACAGGGCGGTGTAGACCGTCAGCTGCCGCTCGGGCAGTTGCGCGATGCGTTGATACAGCGCGTTGACGAAGGGGTTGGGTTTGCCCAGCCCCAGCGGCAGGCCCATGTGGATATGCGCCGGCAATCGTGCCAGGACGTCATCGACCGCCTGCTCGATAGAACACAACTGCACCATCTGATCCTCCCGCCCAACCCATGAATTGGGTTGGACCGAGCTTGCCGGGTCTTTGCTGCAAAGAATAGCCTCAGGCAAATCGCAGGCACAAAAAAGCCGCTCGTAAGCGGCTTTTCGTTGAAAACAGGCTTATTTCAGGCCAGACATCTTCTGGATGGCGCCTTCAAGGTCTTTCAGTTCGCAGTCACTGCAGGTGCCTTTTGGCGGCATCGCATTGAGCCCGCTCAACGCTACCTTCGCCAAGCCAGCAGCGGTGCCGCCTTCTTTATCGGCACGTTTTTTCCAGTCTGCGGCATCACCGATCTTCGGTGCGCCCAACAGGCCGGTGCCATGGCAAGCATTGCAGTGTTTGGCAATAATTTCGTCAGGAGTTTTCGACGCACCGCCGCCAACCGAAGCTGCGACTTCCATCCCCTTGCATTCTTTACCCTGCACACAGACTTGGCCGACTGGTTCAAGACGTTTAGCGATATCGTCGTTGGTCGCAGCTTGTGCGCTGACTGCCCAAAGGGCCAATACGGTTGCTGGTGCGGCCAGCATTTTCATAATTAGGTTCACGCGTACACCCTCAATGGTGGCTAGTCACGCCTGCGGCCACGGTTCGCAGGCGGGCGCAAGTATAGCGGTAAGCCCGCCACACTGAAACAACCCCAAAGTCGAAGGGGTCTTATCACAAGGCGGGAAGGCAGCATGGGCGTCTGTGCAATCCGGGCACGACGCCGTGTCTCTTAGAAATTCGCTGGAGTGGCTGCGCTGATTAGTCGCGCCGGGGCATCGAACGGATTCCGAAAACGGTGCGGCTTGGTACTTTCAAAGTAGTAGCTGTCGCCGGCCTCGAGCACAAATGTTTCGAGCCCTACCACCAGTTCCAGCCGACCTTCCACCAGAATCCCGGTTTCCTCGCCCTCGTGGGTGAGCATCTCCTCACCGGTGTCGGCGCCTGGCGGGTAGATTTCGTTGAGGAACGCGATAGCCCGGCTCGGGTGAGCCCGACCGACGAGCTTCATGGTCACTGCGCCATCGGAAATATCGATCAGCTCGTGGGCCTTGTAGACGATCTGAGTCGGCTTTTCCTGCAGGATTTCTTCGGAAAAGAACTCGACCATGGACATGGGAATCCCGCCCAGTACCTTCCTCAGCGAACTGATCGAGGGGCTGACGCTGTTCTTCTCGATCATCGATATGGTGCTGTTGGTAACACCCGCGCGTTTGGCGAGCTCACGCTGGGAAAGACCTTTGAGCTTACGGATCGATTGCAGTCGTTCACCGACGTCCAATGCTGGAGCCTCCAGGGATTCAGGTTGCAAGAATATTGAGCGTTATCATGGCGACAGCGTTCAGTATTTACAACACTTGCGCCTGAATCCAGCCTGGCGAAGCGACTTTCGGTCGGGAGCGCTGTTTGTCAGGCCCCGGAATAGAGCAGCGGAACCCGACGCAGGTTGCAGAAGATCTGATAAGGAATCGTGTCGGCGGCTGTCGCGACGTCACTGGCGAGGATATTTTTGCCCCACAACTCGACGGGCGAACCGAGGCCGGCTTGCGGTACGTCGGTCAGGTCGACGCAGAGCATGTCCATCGATACCCGCCCCAGCAATTGACTACGCTGCCCGGCCACCAGCACCGGTGTGCCGCTCGGAGCCTGACGCGGATAACCGTCGGCGTACCCCATCGCCACCACGCCCACACGCATCGGTTTGGGGGTAATGAATTTCGCGCCGTAACCAATCGGCTCGCCGGCCGGCAGTTCACGCACGCAAATCACCTTCGATTCCAGAGTCATCACCGGTTGCAGGCGAGACGCCACGGCATTGGCCTCTTCGAACGGCGTCGCGCCGTAGAGCATGATGCCCGGGCGCACCCAATCGCTCGGAATCTGCGGCCAACCAAGCACCGCCGGCGAGTTACGCAGGCTGATTTCGGCCGCCAAACCCTTACGCGCCGCTTCGAATACCGCGACCTGATCGACGCTGGCGTGGCAGTGCAGTTCATCGGCGCGGGCGAAGTGACTCATCAACACGATCTTCGCCACCTGGCCGCTGGCCAGCAGCCGTTGATAGGCTGCCTGGTAATCCGCTGGATGCAGGCCAACCCGATGCATGCCGGAGTCGAGCTTGAGCCACACCGTGATCGGTTTGCTCAGCGTGGCTTTTTCGATGGCTTCGAGTTGCCACAACGAATGCACCACACACCAGAAGTCATGCTCGACGATCAGCGCCAACTCATCGGCTTCGAAAAAACCTTCCAGCAGCAACACCGGCGCACGAATACCGGCGGCGCGCAGCTCCAGGGCCTCTTCGATACACGCCACGGCAAAGCCGTCCGCCTCGGCTTCCAGCGCTTGGGCGCAACGCACCGCGCCATGGCCATAGGCATCTGCCTTGATCACCGCGAGGGCACGGGCACCCGTGACTTCACGGGCAATCCGGTAGTTGTGACGCAGGGCTTGGAGGTCGATCAGGGCACGGGCAGGACGCATGGCGGCAGACTTCTAGTCGGTCGTTGAAAAAAAACCGGCGCTGGCTGACAGCGTGAACCACCAACAGCGCCGGGAGAGGGATCTTGTGACTTGATTCAGGGCAGAGCGTTTATGGCAACGCGGCAACTACCGACAGCTCGACCAGGATTTGCGGTTCGCACAGTTTCGATTCGACCGTAGCACGGGCCGGCGCGACGCCTTTTGGCAGCCACTGGTCCCACACCGAATTCATGCCTGCGAAGTGCGCGTCGATGTCTTTCAGGTAAATGGTCACCGACAGCAGACGGTTCTTGTCCGTCCCGGCCAGATCCAGCAAACGCTCGATATTGGCGAGGGCTTCACGGGTCTGCTGTTCAATCCCGGCGCCCATGTCGTCGCCGACCTGTCCTGCCAGATACACAGTACCGTTATGGACAACGATCTGGCTCATGCGCTCATTGGTGAGCTGGCGCTGGATTGACATGTTTTGCAGGCTCCTTAAGTTTGTTGCCATAACGAGAAATATCGAGGCCTTCGGCGCTGATCTGCGGCGTTCTCTTGGCCATCAGGTCAGCCAGCAAACGACCGGAACCACAAGCCATGGTCCAGCCGAGCGTACCGTGGCCCGTATTCAAGAACAGGTTTTTGAACGGTGTGGCACCGACAATCGGCGTGCCGTCCGGAGTGGTCGGACGCAGGCCAGTCCAGAAACTCGCTTCGGGTAGATTGCCGCCCTGAGGATAAAGGTCGTTGACGATCATCTCCAGGGTTTCGCGCCGGCGCGGGTTCAACGACAGGTCAAAACCGGCGATTTCAGCCATGCCGCCGACGCGGATGCGGTTGTCGAAGCGGGTGATCGCGACCTTGTACGTCTCATCGAGAATGGTCGACGTCGGGGCCATCGCCGGGTTAGTGATCGGCACGGTCAGCGAGTAACCCTTGAGTGGGTACACCGGGGCCTTGATGCCCAGCGGCTTGAGCAACTGCGGCGAGTAACTGCCGAGGGCCAGCACGTAACGGTCGGCGGTTTCCAGCTTGCCGTCGATCCACACACCGTTGATGCGATCACCGGCGAAGTCGAGACGCTGGATGTCCTGGCCGAAACGGAACTCCACACCCAGTTTCACGGCCATTTCGGCCAGGCGGGTGGTGAAAATCTGGCAGTCGCCGGTCTGGTCGTTCGGCAGGCGCAAGGCACCGGCGAGGATGTCGGTGACGCTGGCCAGGGCCGGTTCGACCCGGGCAATACCGGCGCGGTCGAGCAGCTCGAACGGCACACCGGACTCTTTCAGCACGGCGATGTCTTTGGCGGCGCCATCGAGCTGCGCCTGGGTGCGGAACAGCTGGGTAGTCCCCAGGCTACGGCCTTCGTAGGCAATGCCGGTTTCGGCGCGCAATTCGTCGAGGCAGTCGCGGCTGTACTCGGACAGACGCACCATGCGCTCCTTGTTCACCGCGTAACGGCTGGCGGTGCAGTTGCGCAGCATCTGCGCCATCCACAGGTATTGGTCGATGTCGGCGGTGGCCTTGATCGCCAATGGCGCATGGCGCTGCAGCAGCCACTTGATGGCTTTGAGCGGCACGCCCGGTGCGGCCCACGGCGAGGCATAACCCGGCGAAACCTGCCCGGCGTTGGCGAAACTGGTTTCCATGGCCGGCGCTGGCTGACGGTCCACAACCGTCACTTCAAAGCCGGCTCGTGCCAGATAATAGGCACTGGCGGTACCGATGACGCCGCTACCCAAGACCAGAACGCGCATTTTCATATCCCTCATCGCGGCTTACCGCTGACGTTTATTGTGCAGACCGAAGATGTGGGCAGTTTAAAAAAGATTAGCCAGTGCTTTTCACTATATAAGTGCTTATATTTGGCGACAATTCTCGGCAAAAACCCTTTTCACGGAGGCGCATCCCCTATGCGGACCAATACTCAGACCAAACGTGAGCTGGACAAGATCGACCGCAACATCCTGCGGATTCTGCAAGCGGATGGGCGTATCTCCTTCACCGAACTGGGGGAAAAGGTCGGCCTCTCCACCACTCCCTGCACTGAACGGGTACGGCGCCTGGAGCGCGAAGGGATCATCATGGGCTACAACGCCCGGCTGAATCCGCAGCACCTGAAGGGTAGTCTGTTGGTGTTCGTCGAGATCAGTCTCGACTACAAATCCGGCGATACTTTCGAAGAGTTCCGACGTGCGGTGCTGAAACTGCCCCACGTCCTTGAATGCCATTTGGTGTCAGGGGACTTCGATTACCTGGTGAAAGCGCGGATTTCCGAGATGGCCTCGTACCGCAAATTGCTGGGCGACATCCTGCTCAAGTTGCCGCATGTGCGCGAATCCAAGAGCTATATCGTGATGGAAGAAGTGAAAGAGAGTTTGAGTCTGCCGATTCCGGATTGAGCCCTACACCAACACCTGCCGGGTACTGGCCATGTATTCGTGAATCTGCTTCTCGACCCGCGGGTGAATCAGCTCCACCGGCCGCCGCCCGTTGGGGCAAGGCAACGTCTTGGTGGTACCGAACAGACGGCAAATCAGCGGTCGCTCGTCATACACCGTGCAGCCGTTGGGCCCCAGATGGACGCAATTGAGTTCGTCCATCGCCGCGTCCTGCTCGGCCCGGGTCTTGCGCGGCAGGCGGGACATTTCTTCGGGCGAGGTGGTGACCGGCCCACAGCAGTCATGGCAGCCGGGCACGCACTCGAAGGTGGGAATCTGCTGGCGCAGCGTGCGAATTTTCTGACTGTTGCAGCTCATCTGAACGGTGACCGAATGCGGAATAGATGGGGATTCTGACGCAAAAGCCCCGACCCAGACAGCACCAACCGACCAATGTTGCCCGTATCCGAAGGGGCGGCTTATGCTCCGTCAACTTTTTCAAACACACGCATCAGGATGACGTCCATGAACGCCCCCGTTCAGCAACCTGCCCCTAACCACCGGCACGTCGCCTCTTATTACGCCGCCAGCAGCCTGCCGCAACCCGACCTTCCAACACTCACAGGTGAGCTGGTCGCGGACGTGTGCGTGGTGGGCGGCGGGTTCTCGGGGCTGAACACCGCGCTGGAACTGGCTGAACGAGGCTTGCGCGTGGTGCTGCTGGAAGCGCACAAGATCGGTTGGGGCGCCAGTGGACGCAATGGCGGGCAATTGATTCGCGGCGTCGGCCATGGCCTCGATCAGTTCACCAACGTGATCGGTGCAGACGGCGTGCGTCAGATGAAACTGATGGGACTGGAAGCGGTGGAAATCGTCCGACAGCGAATCGAGCGCTTTCAGATCGCTTGCGACCTGACCTGGGGTTACTGTGACCTCGCCAACAAAGCCCATGACCTGGAAGGCTTCGCTGAAGACGCCAGCGAGCTGCGCAGCCTCGGTTACCGTTACGAAACCCGTCTGCTGCAAGCTAACGAAATGCACAGCGTGGTGGGTTCCGATCGCTATGTCGGTGGTTTGATCGACATGGGCTCCGGGCATCTGCACCCACTGAACCTGGCGCTGGGCGAAGCGGCCGCCGCCCGACAATTGGGCGCTAAACTGTTCGAGCAATCGGCCGTAACCCGCATCGATTATGGCCGCGAGGTCAAGGTCCACACCGCCCGGGGCTCGGTCCGTGCCAAGACCCTGGTGCTGGGCTGCAACGCCTACCTCAACGATCTCAACCCGCAACTTGGCGGCAAGGTGCTGCCCGCCGGCAGTTACATCATCGCCACCGAACCCTTGAGTGAAGAGCAGGCTCACGCGCTGCTGCCGCAGAACATGGCGGTCTGCGATCAACGGGTAGCGCTGGATTATTACCGACTCTCGGCGGACCGCCGCCTGCTGTTCGGCGGCGCCTGCCATTATTCAGGACGCGATCCGAAAGACATCGCCGCGTACATGCGTCCGAAGATGCTGGCGGTGTTCCCGCAACTGGCCGGGGTGAAAATCGACTATCAGTGGGGCGGGATGATCGGCATCGGGGCTAATCGCCTGCCGCAGATCGGCCGGCTCAAGGAGCAACCGAATGTGTATTACGCCCAGGCCTATTCCGGTCATGGCGTAAACGCCACGCACCTGGCAGGCAAGTTGTTGGCTGAGGCCATCAGCGGCCAGCAGAGTGGTGGTTTCGATCTGTTTGCCAAGGTGCCGCACATTACCTTTCCAGGCGGCAAACATTTGCGCTCGCCGTTGTTGGCCCTGGGGATGTTGTGGCATCGACTTAAAGAGTTGGTTTGAGGAAGATGATCGTTCCCTCGCTCCTGCGTGGGAACGATCAACAGTACTAGATCCGCCAGAAAGGTTTAAGCCCCTCCTCCCGCGCCTGCTCCCGACTCAACCCGACATCCTTGAGTTGCTCCGGCGTCAGCTCCAACAACGCCTTACGCGTGTGCAGACGATGCCAGAACAGACCCCAGCGACCCAGGCAGGACGGTGCGTTGCGCATAATTGCCTCGCGCGCGCCGTTCTGTTGCCCTGCCGCCAGTTCCTGACTGTGTAACGTCAGCCGCACATCGCTCAAGCCGTTCATTTTCGTCGCTCCTGTTTACTTGGGTAGCCAGAGCTTTCATGATGCGCGGACGGCAAAAAGCATTACAGATTCAACAGAGCAGTATTAATTCCATACAGCTTTTCTGTTTCAGCCTCTGAATCGCTTATTTTTGCCCTATCTGTATTGGTTAACCGAATCACCCACATCGAGACTGCACCATGACCCTTTACGTCAACCTCGCCGAGTTGCTCGGCACACGTATCGAACAGGGCTTCTATCGCCCCGGTGACCGGCTGCCCTCGGTACGGGCGCTGAGTGTCGAGCACGGGGTCAGTCTGAGCACGGTGCAACAGGCCTATCGAGTGCTGGAGGACGTGGGCCTGGCGATGCCCAAACCCAAATCCGGCTATTTCGTACCGGTGAGCCGCGAACTGCCAGAGCTCCCCGTGGTTGGCCGCCCAGCCCAACGACCGGTGGATATTTCACAGTGGGATCAGGTGCTGGAACTGATCCGCGCCGTGCCGCGCAAGGATGTCGTGCAATTGGGCCGCGGCATGCCGGATATCACCTCGCCGACCATGAAACCGCTGCTGCGCAATCTGGCGCAAATCAGCCGTCGGCAGGACATGCCCGGCCTGTATTACGACAATATCTACGGCACCCTGGAGCTGCGCGAGCAGATCGCTCGCCTGATGCTCGACTCCGGCTGCCAGTTGAGCGCCAACGATCTGGTGGTCACCACCGGTTGCCACGAAGCGCTGTCCACCAGCATCCGCGCCATCTGCGAGCCCGGCGACATCGTGGCGGTTGATTCACCAAGCTTTCACGGCGCCATGCAGACGCTCAAGGGGCTGGGCATGAAAGCCCTGGAAATTCCCACCGACCCGCTCACCGGCATCAGCCTCGAAGCGTTGGAGCTGGCGTTGGAGCAATGGCCGATCAAGGCCATACAGTTGACCCCCAACTGCAACAACCCACTGGGCTACATCATGCCCGAGTCACGCAAACGTGCGCTGTTGACGCTCGCGCAGCGTTTTGACGTGGCGATTATCGAGGACGATGTGTATGGCGAACTGGCCTACACCTACCCACGCCCGCGCACGATCAAATCCTTCGACGAAGACGGCCGCGTCCTGCTCTGCAGTTCCTTTTCCAAGACCCTGGCACCGGGCCTGCGCATTGGCTGGGTGGCACCGGGCCGTTATCTGGAACGGGTGCTGCACATGAAGTACATCAGCACCGGCTGCACCGCGCCGCAGCCACAGATTGCAATTGCCGAATTTCTCAAGGCCGGACACTTCGAACCACATTTGCGGCGGATGCGGATGCAATACCAGCGCAATCGCGACGTAATGATCGATTGGGTCACCCGTTATTTCCCCGCCGGTACCCGCGCCAGTCGTCCGCAAGGAAGCTTCATGCTGTGGGTCGAACTGCCGGAGGGCTTTGACACCCTGAAACTCAATCGTGCACTGCATGATCAAGGCGTACAGATTGCCGTGGGCAGTATCTTTTCCGCCTCGGGCAAATACCGTAATTGCCTGCGGATGAACTACGCTGCCAAAACGACCCCGCAGATTGAAGAAGCTGTGCGCAAGGTCGGTGCGACAGCAATCAAACTGCTGGCGGAAACCGACTGACCTTTCTTCGGGATACGGCGTCCATATGCTATCCGCCACCATCCGGAATACGCGCCGTGGGAATCAGACAGCCCCTGCTTGCTCTTCTGTTACTCGCCTCACTTCTGGGTGGCTGTACGACACTCAATATCCCTCGCGAACCGAGCCAGGCCCTGCCGGCCGCCGACTCTGCTTTTGGCCGTTCGATCCAGGCCCAGGCCGCTCCCCACCAGGGCCAGTCGGGCTTCCGCTTGCTGTCCGATAGCACCGAGGCCTTCACCGCTCGCGCCGAGCTGATTCGAAATGCCCAAAGCAGCCTCGACTTGCAGTACTACATCGTCCATGACGGCATCAGCACACGGATACTGATAAGCGAGCTGCTCAAGGCCGCCGACCGCGGTGTACGGGTGCGGATTCTGCTCGACGACACCACCAGCGATGGCCTGGATCAGATCATCGCAACCCTCGCTGTCCATCCGAAGATTCAGATCCGCGTCTTCAACCCGCTGCACCTGGGCCGCAGCACCGTCGTGACGCGTACCATGGGCCGGCTGTTCAACCTGTCGCAGCAACATCGCCGCATGCACAACAAACTGTGGGTGGCGGACAATAGCGTGGCAATCGTTGGCGGGCGCAATCTGGGGGACGAGTACTTCGATGCCGAGCCCAACCGTAATTTCACCGATATCGACATGCTCAGCGTCGGCCCGGTTGCCCAGCAGCTGGGGCATAGCTTCGACGAGTATTGGAACAGCGCTCTGAGCAAGCCGATCGAGCAGTTTCTCTCGATCAGGCCGACACCCAAGGACCTGGAAAATACCCGGACGCGACTGGACGAATCCCTGGAGGAAACGCGCAAACAGAATCACGCGCTCTACCAACAGTTGATGACCTATACCACTCATCCTCGCCTGGAGACCTGGCGCCAGGAGCTGATCTGGGCCTGGAACCAAGCGCTGTGGGACGCACCAACCAAGGTGCTGGCCGACGGCGAGCCGGCTCCGTACTTGCAGCTGTCCACCCAGTTGGCACCCGAGCTCAATGGAGTCAGCAAGGAGTTGATCATGGTCTCGCCCTACATCGTACCCGCCCAACCGGGCCTGGTGTACCTGACCGGTCGCGCCGATGCCGGCGTGTCGATAAGTTTGCTGACCAATTCACTGGAAGCCACCGATGTGCCGGCCACGCACGGTGGTTACGCACCTTATCGCAAAGCCTTGCTGGAGCATGGCGTGCAGCTGTTCGAATTACGCCGCCAGCCCGGCGACAATGGAGGCAGCGGCAGCGGACCGAGCCTGTTTCACAGCGGGAGCAGCTCCTCCCGTAGCTCCGACTCCAGCCTGCACAGCAAGGCGATGGTATTCGACCGACAAAAAGCCTTCATCGGCTCGTTCAATTTCGACCCGCGCTCGGTACTGTGGAACACCGAAGTCGGAGTACTGGTGGACAACCCACAGCTCGCCGGACGGGTGCGTGAATTGGCGCTGGAGGGTATGGCGCCCCCTCTCAGCTATCAGGTCCGACTGGAAAAGGGCCAGATGGTCTGGGCCACTGAAGATGACGACAAGCCGCACACACTGACCAAAGAACCGGGAAGTTGGTGGCAGCATTTCAATTCATGGCTCAGCAGCATGGTCGGCCTGGAGCGGATGCTGTAGCTTGAGTTGCCAGGATCTACGCCGGCTGCACCGTCCCAAACGCCCCTTGCCGCGATACCAGAATCACCAACCCCAACGCGCCCGCCGCCATCAGCAACGGCAAGGCATGCCCGCTGATCCACTGGCTCCCGGCACCGGCCGCCAACGGCCCGATCAGGCAACCGATCCCCCACAGCTGCGCGATATGGGCATTGGCCCGCACCAGCGCATCGTCGCGATAACGCTCACCGATCAGGATCAGCGACAAGGTGAACAGACCGCCAGCGCTGGCGCCAAACAACACCCACAGCGGCCAGATCAGCAACGTATCGATCAGCAATGGAATCGCCAGGCTCGACAGCAGCAAGAGCATCGCGCAGCCGGTAAACAATGTACGCCGCGACAAGCGATCAGCCAGCGCACCAATCGGCAATTGCAACAAGGCATCCCCCACCACCACCGTACTGACCATCGCCAGGGCGATTTCCGTGGTGAAGCCCTGACGCAGGCAGTAGACCGGCAACAAGGTCAGGATCATCGCTTCGAACGCAGCAAACAGCGACACCGCCCAGGCAATTGCCGGCAGGCCGCGGCAGAAGTTCAGCAAATCGTTGAGGGTCACGCTGCAGGCCTCACTGGTGGGCGCTCCGCTACGGCCCAGCAGCAGGAACGGTGACGTCATCAGCAAACCGACGCCCACCCAGAAACCGTAATCGTGCTCGGTGCCCAACGCCCCCAACAGTAGCGGCCCGGCCAGCTGACTCAGCGCATAACTGCTGCCATACAGCGCTACCAATCGGCCGCGCCATTGCTCGACCACCAGTTGGTTGATCCAGCTTTCACCAAGGATGAAGACGAGTGTCAGGATCACCCCGATCATCAACCGCAGCACCAGCCAGATCGGGTAGCTCGGCCATAGCGCCAGCAAGCCGATGGACACCGCCCCGGCCCACAGGCACAGGCGCATCAGATTGGCCGTGCCAAGACGGGCCGCGAGATGGCTGGAGATCTTCGCCCCCAGCAACACGCCAATGGCCGGCATCGCCGCCATCACGCCAATCGCGAACGAGCCGTAACCCCAGCCTTCCAGGCGCAGCGACACTAACGGCATGCTGACGCCCAGGGCCAGGCCGACACTCAAGACAGACGCCAAGACGGCGAAATAAGTCGCCCAACGCATGTTCCACGCTCCTGTGGATTGTTATTTTTACTGGCCGCACAAAGTAAATGTGGGAGCGGGCTTGCTCGCGAAGAGGCCATCACATCCAACATCATCGTTGGCTGTTACGGCGCCTTCGCGAGCAAGCCCGCTCCCACAGGGGATCTGTGTCGCTCGGGAGCCCGATGTTCGATCGGGCTCCACACAGGCTTACAGCTTGATCCAGGTCGCCTTCAGCTCGGTGTACTTGTCGAACGCGTGCAATGACTTGTCGCGACCGTTCCCGGACTGTTTGAAGCCACCGAACGGCGCGGTCATGTCGCCGCCATCGTACTGGTTGACCCAAACGCTACCCGCACGCAATGCCTTGGCGGTGAGGTGGGCCTTCGAGATGTCCGTGGTCCATACTGCCGCCGCGAGGCCGTAAGGGGTGTCGTTGGCAATCGCAACGGCTTCTTCGGCGGTATCGAACGTGATCACCGACAACACCGGGCCAAAGATTTCTTCCTGGGCAATTTTCATCGCGTTGCTGACACCGTCGAAAATCGTCGGCTCGACGTAGGTGCCCCCGGTCTCCTGAAGAATACGCTTGCCGCCAGCCACCAGTTTGGCGCCATCGGAGTGACCGGATTCGATGTAGGACAGCACGGTGTTCATCTGCTGGGTATCCACCAGCGCACCGACGTTGGTCGCCGGGTCCAGCGGATTGCCTGGCTTCCAGGCCTTGAGGGCTTCGATTACCAGCGGCAGGAATTTGTCTTTGATCGAACGCTCGACCAGCAAGCGCGAACCGGCGGTGCAGACTTCGCCCTGGTTGAAGGCAATAGCGCTGGCAGCCGATTCGGCGGCGGCTTGCAGGTCCGGCGCATCGGCGAACACGATGTTCGGGCTCTTGCCACCGGCTTCGAGCCAGACACGCTTCATGTTCGATTCGCCGGAGTAGATCAGCAGTTGCTTGGCGATCTTGGTCGAACCGGTGAACACCAGGGTATCGACATCATTGTGCAAGGCCAGGGCCTTGCCGACGGTATGACCGTAACCCGGCAGCACGTTCAGCACACCTTTCGGAATACCGGCTTCAACCGCCAGCGCTGCAATGCGAATGGCGGTCAGCGGTGATTTTTCGGAAGGCTTGAGGATCACCGAGTTACCGGTAGACAGCGCCGGGCCGAGTTTCCAGCAGGCCATCATCAACGGGAAGTTCCACGGCACGATCGCACCGACCACGCCAACCGGCTCGCGAGTCACCAGCCCCAGCTGATCGTGCGGGGTGGCGGCGACTTCGTCGTAGAGCTTGTCGATGGCCTCACCGCTCCAGCTCAAGGCTTGCGCCGCGCCGGGAACGTCGATGTACAGGGAATCGCTGATCGGCTTGCCCATGTCCAGGGTTTCGAGCAGGGCCAGCTCTTCGGCGTGCTGTTTCAGCAGGCCGGCAAAACGAATCATGGTGGCTTTGCGCTTGGTCGGCGCCAGGCGCGACCAAGCACCGGAATTGAACGTGGCGCGAGCGTTTTCCACGGCGCGCTGGGCGTCGGCGGCATCACAGCTGGCAATCTTGCCCAGCAGACGGCCATCGACAGGGCTGATGCACTCGAAGGTCTCACCGGAGACGGCATCGGTGTATTCGCCATTGATGTAGGCGCGGCCTTCGATCTTCAGATCGCGAGCCCGTTGTTCCCAGTCGGCACGAGTCAGGGTGGTCATACGAGTGTCCTCCTCTTATTGAATACGAGCACCCCGCGCTATTCGCGGGTGCTGTCAGGAATTCTGCCCGGCCAGCCTGTTTTTCGGCTCAAGGCAACCGTTACCCTAAACCAGCGGCGGGTGAAGTTTCAATATATTTGACATAAGGCCGTTAAACGGCCTTGCGATGTTCATTTTAATAAACATAGACTTTCAATTTTCCAGCCAGTCGCGCCGTAATCACGGGGGAATACCAGCATGAGCATTCAGGATATCGTCGATTTCAGTCAGGCCACCACCCAGCCCGATCGCTATCGGCCAGACCCGGCCAAAGTCCTCAAGGGCGACCCCGAGCAAGCGGTGTACAACCACTACAACAGCCCGTGCGGCCAGATGAGTGCAGGTGTCTGGGAAGGCGAAATCGGTCAGTGGCGGGTGAACTACACGGAACACGAATACTGCGAAATCGTTCAGGGGGTGTCAGTGCTGCGCGATGACGACGGCGGCGCCAAGACCCTGCGCGTGGGCGATCGCTTCGTGATTCCGGCCGGCTTCAAAGGCACCTGGGAAGTGCTGGAGCCGTGCCGCAAGATTTATGTGGTGTTTGAACAGAAGGCTTGAAGGTTTGTGCCACTTGAACCGACAGCCAACAAAAAAGGCCCGTATCTCGCGATATGGGCCTTTTTCGTAAGAGGGAAAAATCAATTACTTGATTTTGCCTTCTTTGTAGATCACGTGCTTGCGAACAACCGGATCATATTTCTTGATCTCGATTTTGTCCGGAGTAGTGCGCTTGTTCTTGTCAGTAGTGTAGAAGTGACCAGTACCGGCGCTCGAAATCAAACGAATCAATTCACGCATGATTAGCTCCCTTAGATCTTGCCAGCTTTGCGGATTTCGGCCAGCACGACAGTGATGCCACGCTTGTCGATGATACGCATGCCTTTGGCAGATACGCGCAGACGCACGAAACGTTTCTCTTCTTCAACCCAGAAGCGGTGATGCTGCAGGTTCGGCAGGAAACGACGACGGGTTTTGTTGTTTGCGTGGGAAATGTTATTCCCAGTCACCGGACCCTTACCGGTAACTTGACAGACTCTCGACATGCCTCAGCCCTCTAAAACCACATGCCCAACCCGGCATGGGTTGGCCGCTTAATCTCTCAGTCATTTGGCGCCAGGCGCCGCGTTTCTTTAAGGGTCTTACCGGCTACACCTACAAGCGAAGGAACCGGGCCCCTAGAAAAGAGCGCTGCTTTATACCAGAAAGACCAGAGAGCAACAACAACCGGTGTGAATTGAGTTGATAAAAACCCGGCTTTTCGGGCGCCGAGTGCCTTGGACAAAGGCTGAGCCCGATAGCGACCGCTCGTCGCAGAAAATCGGCCAACAGGCCAATCCAGGGGTTTTATCAATCGTCACCCACCGAAAACAATCGCCCATACTCCCCTCAAAATGAAAAAGGGGATAGTCATTTTCAAAAGAGCCCACTAGGGTAGGCCTTTTCCAGACTGCACTTGCAGATGGGCCTTCATCTGTAAAGGAATCCAACCATGCGCCTCGCTGCCCTACCGCTGCTGCTCGCACCGCTTCTACTGAGCCCCCTGGCCCATGCAGCCGCCCTGAGCGTCTGCACCGAGGCCAGCCCGGAAGGGTTCGATGTGGTGCAATACAACTCGTTGACCACCACCAATGCCTCGGCCGATGTGCTGATGAACCGCCTGGTGGACTTCGATACCGTCAGCGGCAAGGTGGTCGCCAGCCTCGCGGACAGCTGGGAAGTTACGCCGGACGGCCTGACTTACGTTTTCAAATTGCACCCGCAGGTGAAATTTCACCACACCGAGTACTTCAGCCCGACGCGCGACCTGACCGCCGAAGACGTCAAGTTCAGCTTCGACCGCATGCTCGACCCGGCGAACCCGTGGCACAAAGTAGCCCAGAGTGGTTTCCCACACGCTCAATCGATGCAGTTACCGACGCTGATCAAGAAGATCGACGCACTAGACCCGCTGACCATTCGCTTCACCCTCGATCACCCGGACTCGACGTTCCTGCCGACCCTGAGCATGGGCTTCGCCTCGATCTATTCGGCCGAGTACGCCGACCAACTGATGAAGGCCGGCACTCCGGAGAAGCTCAATAGCCAGCCGATCGGCAGCGGCCCGTTCATCTTCACGCGCTTCCAGAAGGATGCGTCGATTCGCTACAAGGCCAACCGCGACTACTTCCAGGGCAGGCCATCGGTGGACCCGTTGATCTTCGCAATCACTCCGGATGCCAACGTACGCCTGCAGAAATTGCGCCGCAACGAGTGCCAGATCGCCCTGTCGCCGAAACCGCTGGACGTACAGGCTGCGAAGCAGGAACCGACCTTGAAGGTGGAAAAGACTGACGCGTTCATGACCGCATTCGTCGGCATCAACAGCCAGCATCCGCCGCTGGACAAGCCGGAAGTGCGCCAGGCAATCAACCTGGCGTTCGACAAGGCCAACTACCTCAAGGCCGTATTCGAAGACACCGCCGAGCCTGCCAATGGGCCCTACCCGCCCAATACCTGGAGCTATGCCAAAAACCTGCCGGGCTACCCGCATGATGTCGAGAAAGCCCGGGCACTGATGGCCAAGGCCGGGCTCAAGAATGGCTTCCAGACCACCATCTGGACCCGCCCTTCCGGCAGCCTCCTGAATCCCAATCCGAGCCTCGGCGCACAGTTGCTTCAGTCGGACCTGGCGGAAATCGGCATTCAGGCCGAGATCCGCGTGATCGAATGGGGCGAGCTGATTCGTCGCGCCAAGGCCGGCGAACATGACCTGCTGTTCATGGGCTGGGCCGGCGACAATGGTGACCCGGACAACTTCCTCACACCGCAGTTTTCCTGCGCGGCGATCAAATCCGGCACCAACTTCGCCCGCTACTGCAACCAGGACCTGGACAAACTGATCAGCGCCGGCAAGACCACTGGCGAGCAAGGTGTGCGCACCAAGCTTTATGAACAGGCCCAGGCGCAGATCCAGCAACAGGCGTTGTGGCTGCCACTGGCTCACCCAACGGCCTTCGCCTTGACGCGCAAAGACGTCGAGGGTTATCAGGTCAGCCCGTTTGGCCGGCAGGATTACTCCAAGGTCAACTTCAAGTAATCAGCGTCGCCACAAAAGCTGTGGGAGCAGGCTCGCTCCCACAGGGACTCATCTAGCCTTTCCCCTTCACATCCACCCGTACTCGGCCATGGACAACGGATCGCCGTCACCAACGATGAAATGGTCGAGCACCCGCACATCGATCAGGTCCAGCGCCTCTTGCAGGCGCTTGGTCAGCATTCGGTCGGCTTGACTGGGGTTGGAGTTACCCGACGGATGGTTGTGGCAGAGGATCAACGCTGCGGCGTTGTGGGCTAAAGCGCGTTTAACCACTTGCCTTGGATAGACACTGGTGCTGTCGATAGAGCCACGAAACAGCACCTCAAAGGTCAGCACTTGATGCTTGGAATCCAGAAACAGACACCCGAACACCTCGTGAGGCTCGTGGCGCAGCATCGACTTCAGGTAATCACGAACCGCCTGCGGATTTTCCAGCGCCGACTTCTGGCGCGCACGCTCGGCTAAATGCCGCCTGCCCATTTCCTGTGCCGCTTGCAACTGAGCGAATTTCGCCGGCCCGAGCCCCAATTGCCTGCTGAACGCAGCCTGATCGGCTTCGAGCAATGAACGCAGGCTGCCAAACTGACTCAACAGATGTCGCGCCAGATCTACTGCACTTTTACCCGACACACCGGTACGTAAAAAAATCGCCAGCAACTCGGCGTCCGAAAGACTCGCCGAACCCAACTCAAGTAACCTCTCCCGCGGTCGCTCCGCCGCTGGCCAATCGCGAATGCTCATAACACCTCCATGTCTGTGGGCGCCGCTGTTCCGTAGCGGTCGCTGTGATATCGTAGCCCATCTTTTTTGCGGGCGATTTCACCCCTGGGGAGGGGGTATCGCCATGCAGTCATCAACGAAATGAAAGGCAGACCTATGCAGCGGCTGTATCGGAAACGCATCGTTCTGGGCGTCGGCGGCGGCATTGCTGCCTACAAGAGCGCCGAGCTGGTTCGCCGCCTGATCGACCAGGGCGCTGAAGTGCGCGTGGTCATGACCCGTGGCGGCAGCGAATTCATTACCCCGCTGACCATGCAGGCCCTGTCCGGGCACCCGGTCCACCTGGACCTGCTGGACCCGGCGGCCGAAGCCGCAATGGGCCACATCGAACTGGCCAAATGGGCCGATCTGGTATTGATCGCCCCCGCCACTGCGGACCTGATCGCTCGCCTGGCCCAAGGCATTGCCGACGACCTGCTGACCACGCTGGTGCTGGCCACCGACGCGGTAGTCGCCGTGGCGCCGGCGATGAATCAGGCCATGTGGCGCGACCCGGCGACCCAGGCCAACCTGCAAACCCTCGAAAGCCGCAACTTCAAAGTCTTCGGCCCGGCCTCCGGCAGCCAGGCCTGCGGCGACGTCGGCATGGGCCGCATGCTCGAAGCCACCGACCTCGCCCAGTGCGCGGCAGACTGCTTCCAGCGTCAGGCGCTGACCGGTAAACACGTGCTGATCACCGCCGGCCCGACCCAGGAAAACATCGACCCGGTGCGCTACATCACCAACCACAGCTCCGGCAAAATGGGCTTTGCCCTGGCCGAGGCAGCGGTGGAAGCCGGCGCCCGCGTGACCCTGATCACCGGCCCGGTGCACCTGCCGACTCCGGATCGCGTCACGCGCATCGACGTGGTCAGCGCCCGGGACATGCTCGCCGCTTGTGAAGCCGCGATTCCTTGCGACCTGTTCATCGCCTCGGCAGCGGTCGCGGATTACCGTCCGGAAGTCGTGGCCCCACAGAAACTCAAGAAAGACCCTACAAGCGGCGACGGCTTGTTGCTACAAATGGTGCGCAACCCAGACATTCTGGCCACCATCGCCACCCGTCCCGACCGTCCGTTCAGTGTCGGCTTTGCCGCCGAAACCGAACACCTGCTCGACTACGCTGCCCGCAAGTTGAAAGACAAGAACCTCGATCTGATCGTCGCCAACGACGTCGCCAACCCGAGTATTGGCTTCAACAGCGAAGAAAACGCCTGCAGCGTGATCGACCGGGAATTGCACGCCACTATTTTTGCCCAGACCAGCAAAGGCAAGATTGCCCGCCAGCTGATCACTTTTATCGCCGAACGTCTGAACCAGGTTTAATTTACATGCACGCTTTGCAAGCCAAGATCCTCGACCCACGCATCGGCACCGAATTTCCGCTGCCGCAGTACGCCACGCCCGGCTCCGCCGGCCTCGACCTGCGCGCCATGCTGGAAAAAGACACTGTCATCAAGCCGGGCGAGACCCTGCTGATCCCTACCGGCCTGTCGGTGTACATCGGCGATCCGGGCCTGGCGGCGTTGATTCTGCCGCGCTCGGGCCTGGGCCATAAGCACGGCATCGTGCTGGGCAATCTGGTCGGCCTGATCGACTCCGATTACCAGGGCCCGCTGATGGTGTCGTGCTGGAACCGTGGCCAGACCGATTTCAACATCGTTGTCGGCGAACGCCTGGCCCAATTGGTGCTGGTACCGGTGGTTCAAGCGCATTTTGAAATGGTCGAAGAGTTCGTCGAAACCCAGCGCGGCACCGGCGGGTTCGGCCACTCCGGCAGCCACTGATCATCGGCATTCAGGCTGGGAGCACTGCCTGGCCTGACCTGCCCTCTGCATTTTAAGGATGAAAATTGCACAGACGTCATCTGGAAGGTTTACCACTGGAAATCAAGGCATTGGCCGGCCAATTGCTCGCCGATGTTGATGGCATGGCCTTTTCACACCACGAACTCTCGGTGGAAAACACCGTCATACCCTTCAGTTTGAGCCTGCCGACGAGTTTTTCGCCGGCAGGTCCAGCCACTTTCAAGATGGAGCATTCCTACAGATGAGCACCCCAGCCCAAGTCGCACCCAAGTTCCCCGACAGCATCTTCCGCGCCTACGACATTCGTGGCACCGTCCCGGAATTCTTGAACGCTGAAACGGCTTATTGGCTCGGCCGCGCCATCGGCTCCCAGAGCCTGGCCCAGGGCGAACCCAATGTGTCCGTCGGCCGCGACGGTCGCCTGTCCGGCCCGGAACTGGTGGAACAACTGATTCAGGGCCTGGCCGACAGCGGTTGCCACGTCAGCGACGTCGGCCTGGTGCCAACGCCAGCGCTGTACTACGCCGCCAACGTACTGGCCGGCAAATCCGGGGTGATGCTCACCGGCAGCCACAACCCGTCGAACTACAACGGCTTCAAGATCGTCATTGCTGGCGATACCCTGGCCAACGAACAGATCCAGGCCCTGCACGACCGCCTCAAGACCAACAACCTGAGCAGCGGCAAGGGCAGCATCACCAAGGTCGAGATTCTCGACCGCTACAACACCGAAATCGTCCAGGACATCAAACTCGCCCGCCGCCTGAAAGTGGTGGTCGATTGCGGTAACGGCGCAGCCGGCGTGATTGCCCCGCAACTGATCGAAGCCCTGAACTGCGAAGTCATCCCGCTGTTCTGCGATGTCGATGGCAACTTCCCGAACCATCACCCGGACCCGGGCAAGCTGGAAAACCTGGTAGACCTGATCGCCAAGGTCAAGGAAACCAACGCCGACCTGGGCCTGGCCTTCGACGGCGATGGCGACCGCGTGGGCGTAGTCACCAACACCGGCAGCGTCGTGTTCCCGGACCGCCTGCTGATGCTGTTCGCCAAAGATGTGGTAGCACGCAACCCCGACGCGGAAATCATCTTCGACGTCAAATGCACCCGCCGCCTGATCCCGCTGATCAAGGAATATGGCGGTCGTCCGCTGATGTGGAAAACAGGTCACTCGCTGATCAAAAAGAAAATGAAACAATCCGGCGCCCTGTTGGCCGGCGAAATGAGCGGGCATATCTTCTTCAAGGAGCGCTGGTTCGGTTTCGACGACGGCATTTACAGCGCCGCGCGGCTGCTGGAGATCCTCAGCAAAGAGAAATCCACCGCGGAAGAGTTGTTCGCGACCTTCCCGAACGATATTTCTACGCCGGAAATCAATATCCATGTGACCGAAGAGAGCAAATTCAGCATCATTGATGCACTGCATGACGCACAGTGGGGTGAAGGCGCCGACCTGACCACCATTGACGGCGTGCGAGTCGACTATGCCAAAGGCTGGGGCCTGGTTCGCGCCTCCAACACCACACCGGTGCTGGTGCTGCGCTTCGAGGCCGATGACGAGGCTGAATTGCAGCGCATCAAGGATGTATTCCACGTCCAGCTGAAGCGCGTTGCACCTGATCTCCAACTACCGTTTTGATCTATTGAAGCACCCGGAGCCCTGAATGACCCTCGAACGCGAAGCCGCCGCCAACACCGCCAAGGTCCTGTCCGAAGCGCTGCCTTACATTCGCCGCTATGTCGGCAAGACGCTGGTGATCAAATACGGCGGCAACGCGATGGAAAGCGAGGAGCTGAAAACCGGCTTCGCCCGTGACATCGTGCTGATGAAAGCCGTCGGCATCAACCCGGTGGTGGTTCACGGCGGCGGCCCGCAAATCGGCGACCTGCTCAAGCGACTCTCGATCGAGAGCCACTTTGTCGATGGCATGCGCGTCACCGACGCCGCGACCATGGACGTGGTGGAAATGGTCCTCGGCGGCCAGGTCAACAAGGACATCGTCAACCTGATCAACCGTCACGGCGGCAGCGCCATCGGCCTGACTGGTAAAGACGCCGAGCTGATTCGCGCGAAGAAGCTCACCGTCACCCGCCAGACCCCTGAGATGACCCAGCCGGAAATCATCGACATCGGCCACGTCGGCGAAGTGGTCGGGATCAACACCGACCTGCTGAACCTGCTGGTCAAAGGCGATTTCATTCCGGTGATCGCGCCGATCGGCGTCGGTGCCAACGGCGAGTCGTACAACATCAACGCCGATCTGGTGGCCGGTAAAGTGGCCGAGGCTCTGAAAGCTGAGAAGCTGATGCTGCTGACCAACATTGCCGGCCTGATGGACAAGAGCGGCAAGGTCCTGACCGGCCTGAGCACCCAGCAAGTCGACGATCTGATCGCCGACGGCACCATTTACGGCGGCATGCTGCCGAAGATCCGTTGCGCACTGGAAGCGGTACAGGGTGGCGTGGGCAGCTCGCTGATCATTGATGGCCGGGTGCCAAATGCAATTCTGCTGGAAATCTTCACCGACACCGGTGTGGGTACGCTGATCAGCAATCGCAAGCGTCCCTGATTCAAAACCTTAAAAAGATCGCAGCCTTCGGCAGCACCTACGGATTTCGGATGTACGAAAAACCTGTAGGAGCTGACGAAGTCTGCGATCTTTTTTATGCGCGCCGGAAATGCCTGACCTGATTGGGCGAAACGTCCGACTTCACGAAGAAAGCAATCTGCATAGGATCTTCTCTGAATCCACAGGAGGTCTACCCATGCAAAAAGACTACGTCCCTTACGGCAGCGATGTTTCACCTGGCACCTATGCCTGTGTCGATTGCGGTCACGAATACTCGAATCAGGGCAAAACATCGATGCCGCCCTGCCCGCAACTCCGCAAAACCGCACACACCCGTCATGGCTGGAGAATTCTGACTGGCCAGGGCGATGCTGTGGCTGATCCGTACCCGGAGAAAACCAATAAACCCACCGGGATCAAAAAGGCCGAGACATTCAGCAGCACCAGCAAAAAATAAAGCTGGGGGACTGGGCCATACATAAACAAAAGACCCCGCTCAGCTTGCTGAGCGGGGTCTTTTGCTGGCCTGCGATCCCTGTGGGAGCGTGGTTACACGCCGAACTGGGCGCGGTAGGCTTCAACCGCAGGCAAATGTTGCTTGAGCTGCGGATCGTCAGCCAGGAACTCCAGCACCTGGTTCAGCGAAACGATGCTGATCACTGGAATGCCGAAGTCACGTTCCACTTCCTGGATGGCCGACAACTCACCGTTGCCACGCTCCTGACGGTTCAGGGCGATCAGCACACCGGCAGCTTTGGCGCCGTCCTGGGAAGCGATGATCTGCATCACTTCACGGATGGCGGTGCCCGCGGTGATCACGTCGTCGATGATCAGCACGTCGCCAGTCAATGGCGCGCCGACCAGGCTTCCACCTTCGCCATGGGCCTTGGCTTCCTTGCGGTTGAAGCACCATGGCAGGTCACGGTCGTGATGTTCGGCCAGCGCCACGGCGGTGGCTGCCGCCAACGGGATGCCTTTGTAGGCCGGGCCGAACAGTACGTCGAAGGAAATACCGCTCTCGACGATGGCTGCCGCGTAGAAACGGCCCAACTGCGCCAGGGCCTTCCCTGAGTTGAACAGGCCGGCATTGAAGAAGTATGGACTGGTGCGCCCGGACTTCAGGGTGAACTCACCGAAGCGCAAAACGCCGCGATCGATGGCAAAACGAATGAAATCGCGTTGATACGCTTGCATGAAAAAAACCCCAAATACCACGGATTTAGCTAATTAGGTAGACGCCGTGTATCATACCCGCACGCGATTTTTGGGGCCACTTATGCGGATCATCAGTGTGAACGTCAATGGTATTCAGGCTGCAGTCGAGCGTGGTTTGCTCAGTTGGCTGCAAGCACAGAATGCCGACGTCATCTGCCTGCAGGACACCCGCGCCTCCGCCTTTGAACTGGACGATCCAGCCTTCCAACTGGATGGCTACTTCCTTTATGCCTGCGAAGCCGAAGTTCCCGCCCAAGGTGGCGTGGCTTTGTACTCGCGGTTGCAACCGAAGGCTGTCATCAGCGGTCTCGGCTTCGAGACGGCCGACCGCTACGGGCGCTACCTGCAAGCCGATTTCGACAAGGTCAGCATCGCGACCTTGCTGCTCCCTTCGGGGCAGAATGGCGATGAAGACTTGAACCAGAAGTTCAAGCTAATGGACGACTTCGCCCGTTATCTGGATAAACAGCGACGCAAACGTCGCGAGTACATTTATTGTGGCTCGCTGTACGTGGCGCAACAGAAGCTGGATATCAAGAACTGGCGCGACAGCCAGCAATCCCCGGGCTTCCTGGCGCCTGAGCGTGCCTGGATGGACGAGATTGTCGGCAACATGGGTTATGTCGACGCCCTGCGGGAAGTCAGCCGCGAAGGCGACCAGTACAGCTGGTGGCCGGACAACGAACAGGCCGAGATGCTCAACCTGGGCTGGCGTTTCGACTACCAGTTGCTGACCCCTGGCCTGCGCCGCTTCGTACGCAGCGCACGCCTGCCACGTCAGCCACGGTTCTCGCAGCACGCACCGCTGATCGTGGACTACGACTGGACGCTGACCATCTAAGCGTCTTTTCGCAGATGCAAAAAAGCCGACATCGCTGTCGGCTTTTTTGTGCGCGCTGATTTTTACTGCCTGTTATTTGATCAACCGCCAGGTGAAGGGATAGCGGTAAGGCACCCCGTCATTGGCCTTGAGCCCGGCAATGATGCACAGCACCATCGCCCCGATCAGGACCAGCGGCAGCAGCGCAAAACCGATCAACACCAGCATCAGCACGTAACAGATGCCCGAGACCAGGGCCACGGTGATCTGAAAGTTCAGCGCTTCTTTGCCTTGGGCATCGATGAACGGGTCGGCTTCACGCTTCCACTGCCAGAGTATCAGCGGCCCGATCAGGTGACCGAACGGAAACCAGACACCGAGAAACGCCGAGAGGTGACAAAACATCGCCCACTGGCGAGCCTCGGAGCTCGGGGTGGGAAGCAACTGCTGTTCATCACTCATGGCGCTCTCCTTTGCCGGACATCAACACAATCAGTCAGCCAGTGCAGCCTTCTGCAGTTCGAAAATCTCGATCATGCCTTTCTTCGCCAGTGCCAGCATCGCGTTCAGCTCTTCCGGCTGGAACGGTGCGCCTTCGGCGGTGCCCTGGACTTCGATGAAACCACCAGTGCTGGTCATCACCACGTTGAGGTCAGTCTCGGCAGCCGAGTCTTCCAGGTAGTCGAGGTCAAGCACAGGTTCGCCCTGATACATGCCCACCGAAACGGCAGCGATCATTTGCTTGAGCGGGTCGCCACCTTTGAGGCCGCCGCGCTTCTTGATCACTTTCAAGGCATCGACCAGTGCAACCATGGCGCCGGTGATGGAGGCGGTGCGGGTGCCGCCATCAGCCTGGATCACATCGCAGTCGACGTACAAGGTGACGTCGCCCAGCTTGGACATGTCCAGCGCAGCGCGCAGGGAACGACCGATCAGACGCTGGATTTCCAGAGTGCGGCCGCCTTGCTTGCCGCGGCTCGCCTCACGCTGGTTACGCTCGCCAGTGGCGCGCGGCAGCATGCCGTATTCAGCGGTCAACCAGCCCTGGCCCTGCCCCTTGAGGAAACGCGGCACGCCGTTCTCGACGCTGACGGTGCAGATGACCTTGGTATCACCGAACTCGACCAGTACAGATCCCTCGGCGTGTTTGGTGTAGTTGCGGGTAATGCGGATCGAGCGGAGCTGATCGGCAGCGCGACCACTTGGACGTTTCATAGGGATTACCTGTACGGGGGACGGAAAACTGCCGAGCATTATAGAGCCGTGGGCCGCGAGTGGGCACTTCTAAAAAAATCACCCGACGATTGAAGGCTCTGAATAGAGCGTAGCCGACGGCCTGCAGCTCATTGTCACCGCGTGTGATTGGGCGCATCCGCCCCACTGCGCTACAATCCTGCGCCTTTGCTGCCTGTCGGCTTTAATTCACAGATAGCGGGTCCGCGAACCATGGGTTACGCGCCGACCTGCATTGCGAGGTACCTCCATGGTGCACAGCATGACCGCCTTCGCCCGCGTCGAGAAAGCCGGCGTCCAGGGCACCCTGAGCTGGGAGCTGCGCTCGGTCAACAGCCGCTACCTGGAACCCCATCTGCGCCTGCCGGAATCTTTCCGCGACCTCGAGGGCGCCGTCCGCGAAGCCCTGCGCCAGGGAATTTCCCGGGGCAAGCTCGAATGCACACTGCGTTTCACCGAAGAAAGCACTGGCAAACCACTGCAAGTGGACCGCGAGCGCGCCGCGCAATTGGTCGCTGCCGCCGAGACCGTCGCCAGCCTGATCAAGAACCCTGCCGCGCTGAACCCGCTGGAAGTCCTGGCCTGGCCCGGCGTGCTGGTGGCCGACGCCGCCGACCCGCAAGCGCTGAATGCCGAAGCCCTGACGCTGTTCAACCAAGGCCTGAAAGAACTCAAGGCCGGCCGCGAGCGCGAAGGCGCGGAGCTGGCGCGGTTGATCAACGAACGCCTGACGTCCATCGAAGAAGATGTGGTGATCCTGCGTGAGCTGGTCCCGCAGATGCTCGCCACGCAGCGTCAGAAAGTCCTCGACCGCTTCACCGACATGAAGGCCGACCTCGACCCGCAGCGCCTGGAGCAGGAAATGGTCATGCTCGCGCAAAAGAGCGACGTCGCCGAAGAACTGGATCGCCTGAGCACTCACATCATCGAAGTTCGCCGGGTGCTCAAATCCGGCGGCGCTGCCGGTCGACGCCTGGATTTCCTGATGCAGGAGCTCAACCGCGAAGCCAACACACTGGGCTCCAAAGCCTTCGACCCGCGCAGCACCCAAGCGGCGGTCAACCTCAAGGTGTTGATCGAGCAGATGCGCGAACAAGTACAGAATATTGAGTAAGGCAAACCTGACATGACCCACAGTACCGGCACCCTGTACATCATTTCCGCACCTTCGGGTGCAGGCAAGAGCAGCCTGGTCAAAGCCCTGACCGACGCTGATCAGGAGATCCGCGTCTCGGTCTCCCACACCACCCGCGCCATGCGTCCCGGTGAAGTGAACGGCGTGAACTATCACTTCGTCGAACGCAGCGAGTTCGTGAAGATGATCGAGCACGGAGATTTCCTCGAGCGCGCCGAAGTGTTCGGCAATCTCTATGGCACTTCGCAAAGCCACCTGCAGCAGACCCTGGATGAAGGCCACGACCTGATTCTGGAAATTGACTGGCAGGGTGCAGAGCAAGTGCGCAAGTTGATGCCCCAGGCCCGCTCGATCTTCATTCTGCCGCCGTCCCTGGAGGCCTTGCACCAGCGCCTGACCAATCGCGGCCAGGACAGTGACGAGATCATCGAAGGCCGGATGCGCGAAGCCGTCAGCGAGATGAGCCATTACGTCGACTACGATTACCTGATCATCAACGACAATTTCGCCCACGCACTGGACGATCTGAAGGCGATTTTCCGCGCCAATCAGCTACATCAGAAGCGTCAGCAGCAGCGTCATGGCAAATTATTGGCTGAATTGCTCGGCTAATCAGCTCTTCCCAAAACCGCTGCAAGGGCTTTACATTGGTGCTTATAGCGCGTTGAAGAGCCTGGTCAAAAAATCAGCGCTTCCCTAATCGCTGGTGATTTTTTAAACTGTTGAGTCCGCTCGCCCAACCGGGCAGCGCGCATATTGCATTCGCTCCGAGGAATACCATGGCCCGCGTAACCGTTGAAGACTGCCTAGAACACGTGGAAAACCGCTTTGAGCTGGTCATGCTCTCTACCAAGCGTGCCCGTCAACTGGCCACTGGTGGCAAAGAGCCCCTGGTTCAGTGGGAAAACGACAAGCCTACAGTTGTAGCGCTGCGTGAAATCGCTGAAGGCCTGATGAGCTACGAGTTCATCGCCAACGCTGAAATCGTCGAAGACGAACCGCTGTTCGCAGCGTTCGAGGACGAGTCCAACGAGGCAGTATAAGCCATGCCTGGTCGACGTAGCACGGCGCGGGGTCATAGCAAACGGCAGGTGTCATCATGCCGAGCATAGACGCCCTCGCCGATCGCTTATCGACCTACCTCGGCAAGGACCAGGTCAACCTGGTCCGCCGAGCGTACTTCTACGCCGAACAAGCCCACGACGGTCAACGCCGCCGCAGCGGTGAGGCGTACGTCACGCATCCTCTTGCGGTGGCGAATATTCTTGCCGACATGCACATGGACCATCAGAGCTTGATGGCTGCAATGCTGCATGACGTGATCGAAGACACCGGTATTGCCAAGGAAGCGCTGCAAGCGCAGTTCGGCGAAACCGTGGCCGAACTGGTCGACGGGGTCAGCAAACTGACCCAGATGAACTTCGAGACCAAAGCCGAAGCCCAGGCCGAAAACTTCCAGAAAATGGCCATGGCCATGGCACGCGACATTCGAGTGATCCTGGTCAAGCTGGCCGACCGCCTGCACAACATGCGCACCCTGGAAGTGCTGTCCGGCGAAAAGCGCCGGCGGATCGCCAAGGAAACCCTGGAAATCTATGCGCCCATCGCCAACCGGCTGGGCATGCACGCCATCCGCATAGAATTCGAAGACCTCGGCTTCAAGGCCATGCACCCGATGCGTTCCGCGCGGATCAACCAGGCGGTCAAGCGCGCCCGGGGCAACCGCAAGGAAATCGTCAACAAGATCGAAGAGTCCCTCAGCCACTGCCTGGCCATCGACGGCATCCAGGGCGAGGTCAGCGGTCGTCAGAAACACCTCTACGGCATCTACAAGAAAATGCGCGGCAAGCGTCGGGCCTTCAACGAGATCATGGACGTGTATGCGTTCCGGATCATCGTCGACAAGGTCGACACCTGCTACCGCGTGCTGGGTGCTGTACATAATTTGTACAAACCGTTGCCGGGGCGCTTCAAGGATTACATCGCGATTCCCAAGGCCAACGGCTACCAGTCGCTGCACACCACGCTGTTCGGCATGCACGGTGTACCGATCGAGATCCAGATCCGCACCCGTGAGATGGAAGAGATGGCCAACAACGGCATCGCCGCCCATTGGCTGTACAAATCCAGCGGCGACGAACAGCCCAAAGGCACTCATGCCCGCGCCCGCCAGTGGGTCAAAGGCGTGCTGGAGATGCAGCAACGGGCCGGTAACTCGCTGGAATTCATCGAGAGCGTGAAGATCGACCTGTTCCCGGACGAGGTCTACGTGTTCACGCCCAAGGGCCGGATCATGGAGCTTCCAAAAGGCTCCACGGCAGTCGACTTCGCTTATGCGGTGCACACCGATGTGGGCAACAGCTGCATTGCCTGTCGGATCAACCGTCGTCTCGCGCCGCTGTCCGAACCGCTGCAAAGCGGCTCCACGGTCGAGATCGTCAGCGCCCCCGGCGCACGGCCGAACCCGGCATGGCTCAACTTCGTGGTCACCGGCAAGGCGCGGACCCACATCCGCCATGCGCTTAAGCTGCAACGCCGCTCCGAATCCATCAGCCTCGGCGAACGCCTGCTGAACAAGGTGCTCAACGGCTTCGACAGCTCGCTGGAAAAAGTCCCGGCCGAGCGTGTGCAGTTGATGCTCCACGAATATCGCCTGGAACTGATCGAAGACCTGCTCGAAGACATCGGCCTGGGCAATCGCATGGCTTACGTAGTCGCCCGCCGCCTGCTCGGCGAAGGCGAGCAGCTGCCAAGCCCGGAAGGTCCGCTGGCCATTCGCGGCACCGAAGGCCTGGTGCTCAGTTACGCCAAGTGCTGCACGCCGATCCCGGGCGACCCGATCGTTGGCCATCTGTCCGCCGGCAAAGGGATGGTGGTGCACCTGGACAACTGCCGCAACATTAGCGAAATCCGCCACAACCCGGAAAAATGCATCCAGCTCTCGTGGGCCAAGGATGTCACCGGCGAATTCAACGTCGAGCTGCGCGTCGAACTGGAACACCAGCGCGGCCTGATCGCCCTGCTGGCCAGCAGTGTCAACGCGGCCGACGGCAATATCGAAAAAATCAGCATGGACGAACGCGACGGTCGTATCAGCGTGGTCCAACTGGTGGTCAGCGTGCACGACCGCGTGCACCTGGCCCGCGTGATCAAGAAACTGCGCGCCCTGACCGGGGTCATCCGCATCACCCGCATGCGTGCGTAGCCCACCCTTCACAAGGAGTCATACATGACCAAGACCGTTATCAACAGCGACAAGGCCCCGGCCGCCATCGGTACTTACTCCCAGGCGATCAAGGCTGGCAACACCGTGTACATGTCGGGTCAGATTCCTCTGGACCCAAAAACCATGGAATTGGTCGAAGGCTTCGAAGCCCAGACCGTCCAGGTGTTCGAGAACCTCAAAGCCGTGGCTGAAGCCGCTGGCGGTTCGTTCAAGGACATCGTCAAACTGAACATTTTCCTCACTGACCTGAGCCACTTCGCCAAGGTCAACGAGATCATGGGCAAGTACTTCGACCAGCCTTACCCAGCCCGCGCCGCCATCGGTGTTGCAGCCCTGCCAAAGGGTTCGCAGGTTGAAATGGATGCCATTCTGGTCATCGAGTAATGTGTCCGGCGCAGCCTTGCGAGGCTGCGCCGACTGATCTTGTACAAAGGGTTCTGAAAGGATTCCATCATGCGCCATGCGCTAGCTCTCTCGCTGGTCGCCCTACTCTTGGGCGGATGTGCCAGCAACCCTGCCGACCGCGACATCAGCGGCACCTGGATCAATCAGGCGGCGATCGATTCAGCCTCCAAAGGCGGCTCCCTGCGTGAAGCGCTCCAGGCCTATGGCCCGAACCTGGAATGGGATGTCAACACCAGAGCAGGTCAGGCGCGCTACACCAATGGTTTTGAAAACGTCGAAGGCAAGCTGCTGGGCGAAGAATCCGGCGCCTGGAAAGTCGATTTTTATGGCAGTTCCGCCAGCGAGCTGAAGCGTGATGGCAAGCAACTGCACCAAGTCGCCAGCGAAAACGAACCAGAGCAGCTTTTCGACCGCGCCCAGATCCAGGTCCCGGACGGAGCACCAATCGGTGCCAGCTTCGAGCGCGCGCTGTACTCGGCCTACATGGGCGGCAGCTGGAAAATCATCAGCGGTCCAGGTGAAGGTGGCACTGTGCAGTTTCAGGCCGACGGCCAAGTGTCCGGCCTGCCCGGTGCCGACCGTTACGCCCTGTGCCTGACCGGCGATTGCGCATCGATGAGCATCGGCAACGACAACATCTGGCTGCAACTCAATGGCCAAGGCAATACCTGGATCTTCGCCCGCAAAGGCAAGGAACTGGAGCTCTTTCAGGCCGTGAACACCGCCTTGGCGGACGAGATGCCGCAGTTTGCACCCGGCGAGCGCAAGTGGTTGCTCAAAAAGCAGTAACCCGGCCCTAAGGCCAACGCAAAACCCATTGTAGGAGCGAGGCTTGCCCGCGAAGACGGTGTAACAATCAACGTTGATGTTGGATGTTACGACGTCTTCGCGGGCAAGCCTCGCTCCTACAATATTGATGGGCCCGGAAATTAGCAGCGACCTTCAAGAATCGCGGCATAGCCCTCGCGGAAACTCGAATACTTCGGCGTCCAGCCCAACGCCTTCGCCCGAGCATTGCTGCAGCGCTTGCTGCCGGCACGACGCACACTGGCATCCTCGGCCCATTCGGTAACGCCCAGATACTCACGCAACCAGCCCACCACCTCTGCCATTGGCGCAGGCGCATCATCGACACCTATATAGGCATCATCCAGCGCCACTCCACGCCGATCCGCCTCAAGCAGGAACGCCAGCAACCCCGCCGCGTCGTCGACGTGAATCCGATTGGCGTACAGCGGCGGATCGATCGCCACGCGATAACCGCGACGAACCTGAGTCAGCAGCCACTCTCGACCTGGACCATAAATACCGGTCAGACGCACGATGCTGGCCGGGATGCCGCTATCACGCGCTACTTGCTCGGCCTCCAGCATCACACGCCCTGAATAGCCAGCCGCCACGGTCGGCGAATTCTCGTCGACCCACTCACCCTCTTGCTGGCCGTAAACACTGCTGCTGGAAACGAATAGCAGCCGATTGGGCACTTGCCCGTAGTCGCCCAGCCATTCCAGCACGTGCTGCAAACCCTGAACATAAGCGGCGCGGTATCCGGCCTCATCGTGATCGGTAGCCGCCGCGCAATACACCAGGTAATCCACCGCCCCGATTGGCCAGGTCGCCGGGCAGTCTTTATTGAACAAGTCACCGGCAACGCCAATCACCCCTTGGGGTAGGCGTGAGACGTCACGCCGCAAGCCGTGAACCTCCCACCCCGAATTCAACAATTGCGTAGCCAGACGGCTGCCGACATCACCGCAGCCGGCGATCAAAACAGAAGGCGCGGACATCAGAAGACTCCCTCAAGAAAGGTACAGACTAGCGCCCGAAATGGATGGACAGCTAGCAATGGAAGAAAAAAAGAGACGCTATTACTTTTGTTAACAAGAATTAATTGCAATAATGCCAGCCACTTTTGTTCTCGGCCTTACGAGGCCTGGAAGAACACTTACCGTCTTTTCCTCTCAGGTCCGGCCAGCATGACACGCAATCAACTCTCCGCTTCGCCAACCAAACGACCTCGCGCCTGGAGCGCGGTAGCCGCCCTGCTGCTCAGCCTGATGCTGGCGCCGACCGCCGCATTCGCTACTGAAACTTCTGTTCCCGCAGCCACCAACGTGCCAGCTGCTCATGCCACGCCTGACGTACCGAGAAACCCCGACGGCAGTGTCGATACTTCATCACTGCCGCCAGAAGTGCAAAAGGCTTTGGCTGAATTCGGTGAACAGACAAAGCTGATGGAAAAGCAGCTGGAAGAAGGTAACTCCCTGGGCATGGCCCACGACCTGTCGCCATGGGGCATGTACCAGAACGCCGATATTATCGTGAAGATCGTGATGATCGGCCTGGCCATCGCCTCGATCATCACCTGGACCATCTGGATCGCCAAGGGCTTCGAGTTGATCGGCGCCAAGCGTCGTCTGCGCGTTGAAATCACCCACCTGAAAAAAGCCGCCACCCTTAAGGAAGCCAGCACAACGGCGGCCAAGGAAGGCACCCTGGCCAATCTGCTGGTCCATGACGCGCTGGAAGAAATGCGCCTGTCGGCCAACAGCCGCGAGAAAGAAGGCATCAAGGAACGCGTGAGCTTCCGCCTCGAGCGCCTGGTGGCCGCCTGCGGTCGCAACATGAGCAGCGGCACCGGCGTGCTGGCCACCATCGGTTCCACCGCGCCGTTCGTCGGCCTGTTCGGTACCGTATGGGGCATCATGAACAGCTTCATCGGCATCGCCAAAACCCAGACCACCAACCTCGCCGTCGTGGCCCCCGGCATCGCCGAAGCTCTGCTGGCGACCGCGCTGGGTCTGGTTGCAGCAATTCCAGCGGTGGTCATCTACAACGTCTTCGCCCGCTCCATCGCCGGTTACAAGGCGCAGGTGTCCGACGCCTCGGCAGAAGTCCTGCTGCTGGTCAGCCGCGACCTCGACCACCAGCCGCCCGAGCGCAGCTCGCAACCGCACATGGTGAAAGTGGGGTAATCGGCCATGGGCCTGCATTTGAAAGAAGGCGCAGACGACGATCTGGCCGAGAACCACGAAATCAACGTCACGCCGTTCATCGACGTGATGCTGGTGCTGTTGATCATCTTCATGGTGGCGGCACCGCTGGCCACCGTGGACATCAAGGTCGACCTGCCCGCCTCCACCGCCAAACCGGCGCCGCGGCCAGAGAAACCGGTGTTCCTCAGCGTCAAGGCTGACCAGCGCCTGTTCCTCGGCGAAGACGAAGTGAAGGCCGAAGCCCTCGGCGCCACGCTCGACGCCAAGACCCAGGGCAAGAAAGACACGACGATCTTCTTCCAGGCCGACAAAGGCGTGGACTACGGCGACCTGATGAGCGTGATGGACGCCCTGCGCGCCGCCGGCTACCTGAAGGTCGGTCTGGTCGGACTCGAGACGGCAGCCAAAAAATGATCAACACGCGCCAAAAGCTGACGCGTTACAGCGGTAGCCTGGCCGTGGTGCTGGGCGTCCATGCGCTGGCCATTGCGCTGGCGCTGAACTGGACGTCACGCCCGCCGATCGAGCTGCCGCCGCAAGCGATGATGGTCGAGCTAGCGCCGATGCCGGCCCCGCCACCGCCCGCACCGCCGAAGGTGATCACGCCGCCACAGCCACCGGCACCGGTGGAAGAACTGCCGATTCCAAAACTCGCTGAAGCGCCGAAGGCCGAGATTGCCGTGCCGAAACCGGTCAAACCCAAGCCGAAGCCGCAACCGCCCAAGCCTGTGGAGAAAAAGCCGGAGCCACCGAAGGAAAAGCCTTCCGAGGAGAAGCCTAGCGACACGCAGCCAACCCAGGCGCCGACGGAGAAATCCGCTCAGCCGGCTCCCGGTCCATCACCGGCACAGCAAGCGGCTAAAGCTAACTGGCAAGGAACCCTGCTCGCGCACTTGGCCAAGTACAAAGAGTACCCGGCCAGTGCACGGATGCGAGGCAAGGAAGGTTTGAATCGCCTGCGCTTCGTGGTAGATGCCGAAGGTAACGTGTTGTCATTTGAACTGGTGGACCGCTCGGGCACTGCCGACCTGGACCGGGCCACACTGCAAATGATCCGCCGCGCCCAACCGCTGCCCAAGCCACCGGCCGACATGCTGAACAACGGCACCATCGAAATCACTGCACCGTTTGTTTACTCGCTGGAAAAACGCCGACGCTGAAACACCGCCGCTCCCACAGGTTCTTCGGCAGCCACAAAACCTATAAAAAGGCACCGAAAGGTGCCTTTTTGCATATCTGGAAACGGCAAACCTGCATTGCCCAGTGTCACTTAGCACACTCAGTCTGATAACGTGCGTCTATCGATTGCAGCCGGTATGCTTGGCCCGCAACTTCATGGACGCTTGCTATGACTCTCACAGAATTACGCTACATCGTTACCCTCGCCCAAGAGCAGCACTTCGGCCACGCAGCCGAGCGTTGCCACGTCAGCCAGCCGACCCTGTCGGTGGGCGTGAAAAAGCTTGAAGACGAACTCGGTGTGCTGATTTTCGAGCGCAGCAAGAGCGCCGTGCGCCTGACCCCGGTGGGCGAAGGCATTGTTGCCCAGGCACAGAAAGTCCTGGAACAGGCCCAAGGCATCCGCGAACTGGCCCAGGCCGGCAAGAACCAGCTGACTGCACCGCTGAAAGTCGGCGCGATCTACACCGTCGGCCCGTACCTGTTCCCGCACCTGATTCCACAACTGCACCGGGTCGCCCCGCAGATGCCGTTGTACATCGAAGAAAACTTCACCCACGTGCTGCGCGACAAACTGCGCAACGGCGAGCTCGACGCGATCATCATCGCCCTGCCGTTCAACGAAGCCGATGTACTGACCTTGCAGCTCTACGACGAGCCGTTCTACGTCCTGATGCCAGCCCAGCATCCGTGGACGCAAAAAGAATCCATCGACGCCGCCCTGCTCAACGACAAGAGCCTGCTGCTGCTCGGCGAAGGCCACTGCTTCCGCGATCAAGTGCTGGAAGCCTGCCCGACCCTGGCCAAAGGCAACGACGGCGCCAAACACACCACGGTGGAATCCAGCTCTTTGGAAACCATTCGCCACATGGTCGCCTCTGGCCTGGGCATTTCGATCCTGCCGCTGTCGGCGGTGGACAGCCACCACTACGCCCCGGGCGTGATCGAAGTGCGTCCATTGAGTGCGCCGGTGCCGTTCCGCACCGTAGCCATCGCCTGGCGCGCGAGCTTCCCACGGCCCAAGGCGATTGAAATCCTCGCCGACTCCATTCGCCTGTGCTCGGTGGCCAAGCCGCCAGCGCCGGTGGTGGCCGGTTAAGTCGCTGTCATGACCGAGTTGTCGCAAGTGTCGGTGACGGCACTCAAGGGTGTCGGCGAAGCCATGGCCGAGAAACTGGCCAAGGTCGGTCTGGAAAATCTCCAGGACGTGTTGTTCCACCTGCCGTTGCGCTATCAGGACCGCACTCGCGTGGTCCCGATCGGCCATTTGCGACCCGGGCAAGACGCGGTGATCGAAGGCACCGTCAGCGGCGCCGACGTGGTCATGGGCCGGCGCCGCAGCCTGGTTGTCCGTCTGCAGGACGGCACCGGCGGGCTCAGCCTGCGCTTCTACCATTTCAGCAACGCCCAGAAAGAAGGCCTCAAACGCGGCACGCGGATTCGCTGCTACGGCGAAGCCCGGCCCGGTGCCTCGGGGCTGGAGATCTACCACCCCGAATACCGCGCCATTACCGGCGACGAACCGCCGCCGGTGGACGAAACCCTGACCCCGGTCTACCCGCTCACCGAAGGCCTCACCCAGCAGCGTTTGCGCCAGTTGTGCATGCAAACCCTGACCCTGCTCGGCCCCAGCAGCCTGCCCGACTGGCTGCCGACCGAACTGGCCCGGGACTATCAACTGGCGCCGCTGGCCGATGCGATCCGCTACCTGCATCACCCGCCCGCTGATGCCGACGTCGACGAACTCGCCCTCGGTCATCACTGGGCCCAGCATCGTCTGGCCTTCGAAGAACTGCTGACCCATCAACTGTCCCAGCAGCGCCTGCGCGAAAGCATGCGTGCCCTGCGCGCGCCGGCGATGCCCAAAGCCACGAAACTGCCACAACAGTATCTGGCCAACCTCGGCTTCACCCCGACCGGCGCCCAGCAACGGGTCGGCAACGAAATCGCTTACGACCTCAGCCAGCACGAACCGATGCTGCGGCTGATTCAGGGCGACGTTGGCGCGGGCAAAACCGTGGTCGCCGCCCTCGCCGCGCTTCAGGCGCTGGAAGCGGGTTATCAGGTCGCACTGATGGCGCCCACCGAAATCCTCGCCGAGCAGCACTTCATCACCTTCAAGCGCTGGCTCGAACCGCTGGGCATCGAAGTTGCGTGGCTGGCGGGCAAGCTCAAGGGCAAAAACCGCGTGGCCGCGCTGGAGCAGATCGCGGGCGGCGCACCGATGGTGGTCGGCACCCACGCGTTGTTCCAGGACGAAGTGCAGTTCAAGAACCTGGCACTGGCGATCATCGACGAACAGCACCGCTTCGGCGTGCAGCAGCGCCTGGCTCTGCGGCAGAAAGGCGTCGGCGGGCGGATGTGTCCGCACCAGCTGATCATGACCGCCACGCCGATCCCCCGGACGCTGGCCATGAGCGCCTACGCCGACCTCGACACCTCGATCCTCGACGAACTGCCGCCCGGCCGTACCCCGGTGAACACGGTGCTGGTCACCGACACCCGGCGCGTTGAAGTGATCGAACGGGTGCGCGGCGCTTGTGCCGAGGGCCGTCAGGCCTATTGGGTGTGCACGCTGATCGAAGAGTCGGAAGAGCTGACCTGCCAGGCCGCCGAAACCACACACGAAGACCTCACCGCCGCCCTCGGCGAGTTGAAGGTCGGCTTGATCCACGGCCGCATGAAGCCCGCCGAAAAAGCTGCCGTCATGGCCGAATTCAAGGCCGGCAACCTGCAACTGCTGGTCGCCACCACCGTGATCGAAGTTGGCGTGGACGTGCCCAACGCCAGCCTGATGATCATCGAAAACCCTGAACGCCTTGGCCTCGCACAATTGCACCAGTTGCGTGGCCGCGTCGGCCGGGGCAGCGCCGTCAGCCATTGCGTGCTGCTCTACCATCCACCGCTGTCGCAGATCGGCCGTCAGCGCCTGGGCATCATGCGCGAAACCAACGACGGTTTTGTCATCGCCGAAAAAGACCTCGAACTGCGCGGCCCCGGCGAAATGCTCGGCACACGCCAGACCGGTCTGCTGCAATTCAAGGTCGCGGACCTGATGCGCGACGCCGACTTGCTGCCCGCCGTACGCGACGCCGCTCAGGCTTTGCTCGAGCGCTGGCCGGATCACGTCAGCCCGCTGCTCGACCGCTGGCTACGCCATGGGCAGCAATACGGCCAAGTGTGAGCACTGTCGCAGTTTCTGGACCCTGGCCGTAAACAAGCTGGTTATACTCCTGCAATTGTTTGAAAACGGATACAGACCATGACAGAAGCTGCCCTCGCCCCTGAAACCCCGCACGCTCCGTCTGTTATTCGGCTGCTGCTCGGCAAACTGGGCATCGCCTACCAGGAAGTCCTCGACCATCACGGCCTGAACGCCGCGCGTAAAGTGCAGGCGGTTTTGCTGGACGATGCCGTCGGCGCGCTCATGGTGCTGTTTCCGCAAAGCCAATTGCTGGACCTCAACCGCCTCGCCGAACTCACTGGCCGCCGGTTGACCGCTGTATCCACCGAACGCTTGGTAAAAATGCTAGGCAAACACAGCCTGAGCCTGCTGCCCGGCCTGCCGGCGCTCACCAGTTCGCCGTGCCTGTATGACGAAAGCCTGCTGCGCGAGCCTAAGTTGCTGATCAACTCAGGCGAGCCAGGCGTGCTGCTGGAAATCACCAGCGAAGATTTCAAAACCATGCTCACCAAGGCCAGCGCCGGCAACTTCGGCGAAGCCGTGCACAGCATCCGCCCGAACCTCGACCGCCCCGACGATGACCGCGAGGAAATCACCCAGGCCGTGCAAGCGTTCACCGCGCGGCGCATTCAGCAACGCCTGGAAGCGACCATCGAGATTCCGCCGCTGGCCGAAACCGCGCAAAAAATCATCAAACTGCGGGTCGACCCCAACGCCACCATCGACGACATCACCGGCGTGGTCGAAACCGACCCAGCCCTGGCCGCCCAAGTCGTCAGCTGGGCAGCGTCGCCGTACTACGCCTCGCCGGGCAAGATTCGTTCAGTGGAAGACGCCATCGTCCGCGTGCTGGGTTTCGACCTGGTGATCAACCTGGCGCTGGGCCTGGCCCTGGGCAAAACCCTGAGCCTGCCCAAAGACCACCCGCAACACACCACGCCGTACTGGCAGCAATCGATCTACACCGCCGCCGTCATCGAAGGCCTGACCCGCGCCATGCCCCGCGCCCAGCGCCCGGAAGCCGGCCTGACCTACCTCGCCGGCCTGCTGCACAACTTCGGCTACTTGCTGCTGGCCCACGTCTTCCCGCCGCACTTCTCGCTGATCTGCCGCCACCTGGAGGTCAACCCGCACCTGTGCCACAGCTATGTGGAACAACACCTGCTGGGCATCAGCCGCGAACAGATCGGCTCATGGCTGATGCGCTACTGGGACATGCCCGAAGAACTGGCCACCGCCCTGCGCTTCCAGCACGACCCGAGCTACGACGGCGACTACGCGGAATACCCGAACCTCGTGTGTTTGGCGGTGCGTTTGCTGCGTAGTCGCGGGATTGGCTCTGGTCCGGATGAAGACATTCCGGATGCCTTGCTGGAGCGTGTGGGGCTGACTCGCGACAAAGCCAACGACGTCGTGAGTAAAGTCCTCGAAGCTGAAGTCCTGCTGCGCGAACTGGCTTCGCAATTCAGCCAGGCCTAAAAGCATCGCGGGCAAGCCTCATTCCTACAGATCACCGAAACCCTGTAGGAGCGAGGCTTGCCCGCGAAGAATCCAACTCGGTCTAAGCCAGGTAGCGCACAACAAACCCAGTAGTCGGCTCCGGAATGGAGATCAGATAGCCGCAAATAACGATGCGGTTGTCCGCCATCACGGCGCAACCCCGGAACAAATCGATACCTTTTTCATCGTTCCGATCTACCCATCCTTTACCCGCAAACGTCACATCCAGAGAGCCGTCAGAGGTATAACGCGCTGTCGTGACCGAACTGTTTTCGTCAAGGAATGCGTCTCCCCCCTGCCCACTGACAACCAGCTTTCCATCAGCCTGCAGGACGCAACGCCGCCACGAAACACCATGCTCAGTGAAGTTGGAGAACAGCGGTTTACCGTTATTAAAGACAAGATTGAAACTGCCGCTGACGTTTAGCGAGACGACCAACCCTTCGCGCAGGCCCTCTGCCTCCGCAGTCCCCACTGCTACAACCCCACCGTCAGCCTTCAAGGCCATTGAGACAAGATCGAGCCATCGACTGCTGTCGGTGATTGTCACAACACCGATCTTGTCGTCGCCATAGCTTTCATCAACGCTGCCATCTTGGTGATAGCGAATTACATAAGCATCAGGCCGTTCACCTGAGGCCTCTCTACTGAAATCACCACAGACCAGAACTTTGCCGTCCTGTTGGACGGCGACACCATAAGCGTAATTCCAGTTGTGATTAATGCCCGGAAGTTCGACTAATACAAAGCCTTTGCCATTAAGCGTCTTGTCCAGTGAGCCATCAGTATTCAGGCGCACTACAATTCCCCTCAAGTAGTCGAAGGCGAACATAACAGTGCTGACCAGGACAATTTTTCCATCCTGCTGACCGACGGCCACTATCCCGACATCGCCCGCACTTACCGACGATTTCTCTGCCTTCTTTTCGTCATGGCGGCGGGTAACAAAACTAGCACCGGGATTGGCGCGAGAATCGATAAGGTCATAAACATTGAGGGTGACCTTGCCGTCTTTATCAACACCGAAGGTAGAATCCAGCTCACCATTCTGAAGTTGGCGAACGACCGCGAGATCAACTTTACCGTCCGAGTGTTCTACGGTGCCGGTGATCAGCCATCCGCCATTTTCCGAAGGCCGCAGATGGCGCGCAGAAAATGACGACCCATCCTTGAATGGGACATCGACGGTTCCCCCTGGCCCAAATTGCAAATCAAGCGAGCCATCCTCATTCAGCCTTGCCACCTTTGTTGGAGAATTCTCTGATGGTGGAGCGTTGAAAAGAAGCAGTAATTTTTTGTCGGATAATGGAAGAACCGAATTAGCAAATCTGCCAGCAATCCCTTCGAAAGGCAGTTCAACAAGACCAGTTTTATTAAAGGTTTTATCTTGAAATTCCGTGGATTTATTGCGTTGTGCTTGAGTCATGACCGCGCTCCATCGTGGCGTGAAAGGATGCCCTTCTAGGGACACAATCACAGTGGAGCACGGTGGCATTGCCCAAAACACCTGTCATAAATGACAGTTCAGCATTCATTAAAAGCCAAATGAATGGCCTGTCGAGCCACTGAATCACCCAAAAGGTAAGCCAGATACACCGCCCTGGGCCTTTTCAGTTGCAAATATTGCCCTATTTCCACAGATTTTGGCCTTTGAGCCAGCAACGACAGGAAGCAAGCGCCCTGCTATGATTTGACGGCAAATAGAGGGATTTCCGATGACCCAAACAGCTGCTGTCAGCGTTGCAAGCCAAGTCCGCAAGCTTGCTAAAGACAACAAGGTTACTGCTAGACGTGACGGCATGAGTCGCATGGCCGTGTGCATTACCCGTTTGGCTGGCGATGTCGTCGAGTTGGATGGCATCGAACAGTTGCTCGTCAACCTCAAGAGAAAAGGCGTTCTGAGCAAGTCTGAAATCCTGGCGCTCCAAGGGCGTTATCTTCAGGAAAGGCGTGCACAGAAACGTAGCGCATGACTTTTGATCCGTTCGGCGACTTCGAAACTGCTGGATATCTTCAAAACTCGCTGCAACTGAAAGATCCCACCGAAGTAAAAGAGTCAGAGCATCTTTCGTTCGAATTAAGTATCGAAGATGCGCTTGCCTATTTGGCTAAGAAGAAGCCAATCGATTACAAGACAGTACTCAAAGTTCACGAAATCCTGTTCTCAGGCCTCTATCACTGGGCAGGAAAAGACCGGAACGAGCTTGTCCCTCACCTGGCAGTATTCAAGGGCTCCCTCGACGATCCCCGCAGCACCGTCTTCGAGCGCCCGGACTCCATCAAAATGTCTGTCGACTATGCGCTTCAGCTAGCAGCTGACAAGAAACGCTTCAGAGACCATCCCGGCGGGGTGATGGGCCAGCTGGCTTTCGCACACCCCTTCCTGGACGGCAATGGGCGCACGATTCTATTAGTCTTCATGGAACTCTGTTATCGAGCCAAGTTCGCCATCGACTGGTCAAGGACAAGCAAAGACGACTACTTGCGGGCACTCAGCGACGAGATCCGAGAACCTCGCGAAAGGCATCTCGATAACTACCTCAACCCGTTCGTAGTCGATATATCCAGTCGTGACGAATGGCCAGAGACCATCGGTGGTATCAGAGGCCTGGATGGCCTGGACAAGGAAGACATCACATACGAGAACCTGGACAACCCGCAAGTCCAGCAGATCTACAAGACATACCGGGGCCAGCCACTGGACGCCGGGCCTCCTGAGCCGGATAGCTGAAGAGGCTGACTTATCCTGGCGAGCTACCTGAAAGACCTATGACTTCGGCTTGGCCTTCCGCGGCTTCAAATACTTGGTCAACCCCTGAAACCAGATCACCAACGCCGGGTTGCCCTTGATCTGAATCGACTTGTCCTGAATCCCCTGCATAAACGCCAATTGCTTGTTCTTCGCCTGCATCGTGGCAAAGCCATACGCCGCGTCTTTAAAGGCAATCGCAAACGCAGGCTCGGCATATACGCCGGACTTGCTGGTAATACGCTGATCCTTCACCACGAAATGCCGCGCCACCTTCCCGTCCAGGGTCTGTAGCTGAAACACCAACGCCTTGTCACCCAACTGCTGCTGAAACGCAGGATTCGTCCGACTGGCCTTACCCATCAACAAACCCAGCATCCACAGAAGAAAACGAAATTTCATGCGCACAGCCTCAAAAGAAAAATGAACGGCCGGCGCAGTGTAGCCGCTTCAAGCAAGAACGCCACCGTCGTGTTGCGTTAGAAGAAGATGAACCGCTTTTCCCGCATGATGACTGCCAAGTCACGCTTTGCACTTCATTCTGAGGGACCCGCCCTACACCTGAAGAAACACATTTCTGTAGGAGCTGCCGAAGGCTGCGATCTTTTGATCTTGATGCCCTCAAACCTCTCGGACATTTCCTTCAAAACGCCGGGCTGTTCATGAACTAGGCGACTTGGGCCATCACCGATAACCTCTGTACGTCACCGCAAAATCGGTGACACGGACGTGCAAGTCCGGCGGGATACACAATGGTTATGGCAATTCATCGAGCATTTTTCTATGCTCGCGAACCGTTATGGCGGCTGTGTATGGGAGACCTTCGGGTCTGCCGGGTAATCCCGCCGGTCTTGCACACCTATGCACAGCTGCCACCTCTTTCGAAGTGCACGCGAAACGGTGTCGGCTCCTTAATTACGGGATTACATCTATGTTCAAGCCAACACCAAATCCTCCTGAAAACGAAGCCACATCCCCCTACGAATCATTAGATTCCAGAAAACTCCACGAAGCCGCCGAACGCGCCCTCGACCACCATTTCGGCCCGCCACCCAACGAAAAACCCAAGCGCAAAGGCAAACTCTTCACCGTCTCCCCCGACATCGACACCGAAGCCCTTTTGGCCAATGCCTCCGAAGACCTGAAGTCCATAAGCGCCATCGCCGCCGACCTGGCCGACGACATCGAAGGCACCCGCCGCTCAGTCGCCCTGGCACTCAGCAGAATGGCGGATGGGGCACAGTTGTTGGTGGAGCGAGCGCTGGATCATATTGATTCGCCGAATCCGGCGGAGCATCGGGCTAAGGCGTAGCAAAAATAAGAAGGGGATTTAACGTCCCCTTCTTTCATTCAAAATGCATTGGTCACGTCTGCGCTCGGAGCTTTAGATGCAGTGACTTGCCTTGATCGATTCTGTGCCTTGTGATTCCAAGCGCTTCACGTTGTTGATACCCGCCTGGTCACCCTTGCCGGCAGACAATTGATAACAGGCCAACGCTCGAGAAATATCTTTGGTTCCTAGGTCGCCACTCTCAAAAGAGGAAGCCAGAGAGTTGAGCGCATTCGTAGATCCCATGGAAACCGCGCGAATCAGCTCCTTTTCTGCCTGTTCGGGGTGCTGGCAAGGGCCGTCATAATCGGTGGAATTACCAGTACAGTAAAACATGGAAAGACTCAGCGCCCCGTCCGGCAGCGTCGTTGCTGCGGCTTTAAACAATGCCTCAAGCTTGCTGGTTTCCAATTGAGGTGCCATCTGCGAAAGACTCAAACTTGCCGCCGACAGACTCGCCCGTGGATCGCCCGACTCTGCAGCACATACGTAGTTTTCCAAGGATGCTTCATACAGCTCCTTAGTCAACCGGTATTGTTCAAGTGCCCCTAAACCACCCAAACCCTCTGCGCGTTGATAACAGAAGTTCTCGGCGCGGCTCATTCCAGGTCTACCGGATGCGACAAGCTCCTTCTCGCTGATCGACCAATCCTCAATCCCCACCAGCGCCCAGCACGACTTCTTAGCAAAGTTAAAAATCTTGATGTTGCTGTTACCGGCTCGTTTATCCACAACGTTCATGTGAGTGTCGTCGACCGTTTCGATCTCAATTCCTTCAGTCTTGCCTTCCATCGCAGTCATCAACGGAAACGTCAAACTGGAGCCAGTCTCCGCAGTAATTTGCGGTTCAAATCGACCAGGGTCCGAGGTCCGCTTCAACACCAATATTTTCACCGCCAGTGCGGTAAGGCGCTTCTGGGACTCGGCATTGGTGGAAAACACTGGCAGAAACTGCGCGAAGTCTGAGGATGGACACGAAGCACTTCCCCCGCCCCCACTGCCTGAACGACCCACAGTCTCAGGCGCGATCCCGTCCAAATAAGCCGAACGCTCCTGACTCATTTTTGCAATGCAATTGTTCACTACCGCCACATGAGCAGGCTTGGCTGCCTCAATCTCGAACGCCTCTACGGTGCAATTCGTATCCCGTAATTTGATCCACGCACGCTGGGATTCCTTTACCTGCGTCGAATACTCCACCCCTAATTTCGGGTCAACTGAATATTGAGATTCAAGCCTTGCCATCAGTTGGTGATAGCTCGTATTCAACTGAGAATCTGCGGAATTCTTTGCAGCCTCGGAACACGGGACAACCTGCGGGCTAGAGCTGATTTCACTGCAGTCGTCTTGGGCGAACGCGGCTGAAAACGGTAGTAGCGCGAACGCGATTAACACGCTGGTCAACCCTAAAACAAAGCGTTTCACTGTCTTCAATCCTTGATTATGGAACATACCTATTTTTAAGTTTATTTCAGCTACTTTGATGGCGGAGCAACCGCGATTTGCCTGGCACGATCAAGGGTCAGACGAATCAAGCAACTAGCAGATTGCTCACCATATATAGACTTTACGCACTCGAGATCCCGAAACTTCATCCAAGCTCGTTGAACCTCACGAAACGCGGTTCTTTTTTCGTCACTTAAACGATTTGCCTTATCATGGTAAGCCGAATTAAGCAGCGCATCCGCATCCGCCAAAACCAACTGATAAATATCGCTCTCTTGCACTATTTTTACTTGAGGCAAACTCTGAGGCAGATCCGCATCCCAGTTATTCAATCCATTATTGTCATCAACTCTTAGCTTAACCGTTTTATTATCAAACCACCCATATTGATTTTTTGTCTGCTCCGACTTGTAAAGCAACTCAATATAAATTGGGTCGCTTCCCCGTTGCGGATCATTTAGCAGAGTCTGCTTTAAAACACCGACATTTCCATCTCCCTCATCCAGCTCGAAAGAAAAGCAAGGGGTTGGCCCAGGCTGAGCAGCTGACTTGCTCGCACGCATACAGTCCGCTCGAGTAGAGCCGCTCGGCTCATTACTTCCCGTTTCTACATCTTGAATTCTAATTAGCAGTCTCAAGTTAGGGGCCGCAGAATAGTCGGCCTGTAATATCTTCGCGGAATAGAACGGTTCTGCTTGAACGGTAGCGACGCTAAATACAAAAAATGCTGAGCACGCCAAGAAAATTGTATTTTTAACCACAGGGCTTAACTCCATTTAATTTAAAAAATGGGGAGATATTTATTTATCGAAAGTTAAAACCTACTTTACAAAATAAATTCGTCCCCTTTTTGCTGATCAGCACCCGCTTGTAGGCGCCGCCGGCAAACGGGTTGGACTTGCTCACTATCTTTCTGGAGGGGATTTCCGACGATCATGGCGCAGCAACCAGACCAGCGGCGGCAACAGCACCAGCAGCGCAAAACCGTCGAGCCACAGATGCGACCAGACCTGTTTTTGCGCTGAAAGCCACATGTCCTGCGGTGCCCATAACAGAACGCCAGCCATCAACCATCCCCAAATTGCGGGTGCTTTAAGACGGTTGCCGAGGTGCACCAACGCGAGCATGTACAGCGAATAACTTTGCAGCGTCGCGCCGAACAACGCGAGCCACCAGACCTGCTGCTCGTGACCGGCAGCAGGAACCGCATCGGCGCCCCAGAACGCGAGTTCGAGGGTGTGAAGATAGCCGTCAAGTAATCCGGAATGACCGGCCCAGGTCAGCGTGAGACCGGCGAGCACATGCACGATCGCGGCGGCATACAGCCAAAGCACCATCGTGGAGCGAAGAGAGAAAGAGGGGGCTGGCATTCCGTGTCCTGAGCGCATTCCTTGAGGGCGGGGAGTTTAATGGAAAATGGGGGTTGTCAGATGCACAAGCGTTAAACGTTTACCGTGACGGGTTCAGGCTCAGCGCTTGTGAAAGCGCGTCACGCATGACTGCGGCCCGTCCATTCCCCAGTAGGTGCTGAGCAAGACTTTGCGTTTCTTGTCTACACGGAGATTGACGAAACCATCGCCACAATCCGGCTGCACTTCCTCGAAGTCAGCGGTTTTCGGCCGGTAGATGAAAATCCGGTGGATCGTGTAGGTGCCCATGCCGTCGTCGATCTGCCAGACAGAAAAATCTTTCATGCCATCGAAGTTGAAATCATCGATAGCGACGTGCAGGGATTTTTCAGCGGCAAAGTCGATGGTTCGCGGCTCGCGAGCATCGACTTGAACCGTCACCTTCACCTTCGGCCCGTTCACTTCCAACATCGCTTCAACGTTTTTAACAGGGTTGAACGATGTTACCTCGGCCCCCGCCGACGCCGAACCCAATAACCCGAACAGCGCCAAACCCAAACTCACCCGAGTCATTGATCGCCCTGCTCCCACTTGCAACCACCGTCTCGAGAAACATCGACATTGGGGTTAAGCAGGAAACTGTATTCCTTGCCGTTGGACTTCTTGGTGTAAACCATCGAAACGCTCATCGCTGCTTGGGTGACCCACTCATAGGTTCCCGTGACCTTGCCGTCGACAATCTCGGACCAGGTACTGGTATTTTGCGTGGGTGCGTCCGGGGCAAGTATTTCTTCCTGATGATCCGTCAGTACGATGGAAATCGGCGTTTTCGACTTGACGTATTTGACGAAACCACCCGACCAGTTGCTGTCGTGGTCGTAGTAGGTTCTGAATTCGAACTTGATCGAGTTGGTGCCTTCGAAGCAGTAGCTTTCGGACGTGACCTCGCTGTGGGCGGTCAGGGGAAGGAAAACCATGAGTAACGGGAGTAGCTTTTTCATCTAGAATCCGTTCAGGAGAAAGGGCGCGCCTTGGCACTAGTCACAGAGAGAGGAAGGCTGTTATTGGCTTTCAACGGAGGCAGGCCCTACCGCGCACTGGCCGTCCTGGAGGGCTGCGCTGGCCGGTAATGCAAAAGTCATCATCAGCGAGCAAAAAACAGCAAACCTCATTTCATTGAGTCCTCTAAAAATATCAAACCACAAAACTCAATGCCCGCGTCATGCGCAGCTTTCCAGCCTCTATTTAATAACACCAACCACTGTTCGAAGACTATCAACTCGCAGGTAGAATGCCGTTCAGATAGGCAGCTCTTTCCAGACTCATCTTTGCCACGCACCTATCGACATCTTCAGAATAGGCTTTTCTATCCCATTCATTTTCAAAACCCTCTAGCACGCAGTTCGTATCCCTCAACTTTAGCCACGCGCGCTGAGAATTTTTCAATCGAACTAGAAAAGCTTTATATACCTCATGTTGTGATTGGTATTGAAAAATCTTCCGGTACGGCGTTATTCCCATAACAGTAAAATGTTGAAAGTGCAGCGGCACCATCAGCAAGGGTGGTTGCCGCTGCTTTGAATAAGATCTCGACCTTCTCCGTCTCCAACTGCGACGCCATTCCTGAAAGGCTCAAACTCGCTGCATTGAAACTAGCCTGTGGATCACCAGAAGCTGCCGCGCACACATAATTTTCCAACGACGCTTCGAAAAACTCTCGAGTCAGCCGGTATTCACCAGCCCCCAATCCACCAAATGCTTCTGCACGCTGATAACAAAAATTCTCTGCAGTACTCATGGTCGGAGAGCTCGCCACAACAAGGTCCTTCTCGCTGACAGACCAATCCTCAACGCCCTCCAGAACCCAACACGCCTGGCGAGAAAAGTTGAAAATCTTGATGTTGCTGTTGCCCGCTCGCTTATCCACTACGTTGAAATGACTATCGTCGATCGCTTCGACCTCAACACCCTCAGTCTTGTCTGTGCCCACAGGCGCCATTAGCGGAAACGGCAAATTGGAGCTCTTGACTCCCGTCGTTTGTGGCTCAAAAGCTCCATGCTCTCCCCACCGGTTTCAAAACCAGCGACTTCACCGTCATCGCAGTCAACCGCTGCTGAGTTTCAGCATTCGCAGAGAACGCCGGAAGGAACTGGGAAAAATCTTCAGACGGACATTCATCCGCATAAGCGCTGCCATGAAACAGGCTCAGCAGTGAGGCGGTGAAAGCCGCTACGGCGAAGCCATTCCTCTTGTTCAAAAAACCATTCATGTCGATCACTCAGAAAACACAAAAAAAGCCTTCGGCTTAACCTTCTCAGGCGGCGCATTCAACAACGCCTGATCCATCAAACTCCCCGCCTTATCCTTATCCGCCGCCCCCGGCAGCACCGGCGGTTGAATCCCGATCCCGGTCCCCGACCCAGCCGACCCACCCGCATTAATCTTCACCACCGGCCCAACCACCGTCACACCACCGCCATCCAGCTTGATAAAGCTCCCGCCCCCCAAAATGGTCAGCTCAGTCCCCGCCTCAATGACAATCTTGTCCCCAGCCTTGATGTGAATCTCTTTCCCGGCACTGGTCAGTTGCGCGGTGCCGAGTTTCACGTGCTGGTTTTCGCCGATGGCCAGGTGGTCGTCCATCCGTGCTTCGATCTTGCGGTCGCTGATGGTGGTGCGGTGTTCCTCAGCCTTCAGTTCGGTGTAGGTGTTCTTCACCACCGTGTCGTGGCGTTCATTCCCCACCCGAATCTTCTGGTCGTGCTCGATGTTTTCATCCCAATCCCGCTGGGCATGGATGAAGATCTGCTCGGCACCTTTCTTGTCTTCAATCCGCAGTTCATTGAACCCGCCGCCCCCCGGTGAGCTGAGGGTTTTGAAGACGGTGCGGGTTTTGTTCGCTGGCAGGTCGTAGGGAACCTGGTTTTCCTTGTGGTACAGGCAACCGGTTACCAGCGGTTGGTCGGGGTCGCCTTCGAGGAAGGTGACGAGCACTTCCATGCCGATGCGCGGGATGGCGATGGCGCCGTAGCGGTCGCCGGCCCAGCTCGAAGAGACGCGCATCCAGCAGCTGGTTTTGTCGTCGGCCAGGCCTTCGCGGTCCCAGTGGAATTGCACTTTGATGCGGCCGTATGGGTCGCAGTGGATTTCTTCGCCTTTGGGGCCGGTGACCATGGCGGTCTGGCTGCCGAGGACGCGTGGTTTTGGGTGTTCCAGGGCCGGGCGGTAGAACACGTTCCACGGGGTGGCGAGGAAACGGTTGCGGTAGCCCTGGTGGAAGTCGTCTTTGTTGTCGGTGGTGTCGCTGGTCACCGCCTCTTCGAGCACTTGCGGCTGTTTGCCTTCGTGGACGATTTCGGTAAGCAGCCAGAGGTCGTTCCACTCGGTGCGCGGGTGGTCGGAGATTTCCAGGAAGTGGCCGCTGACGAGGGTGGTCTGGTCGCCATGGCCTTCGGCTTGCTGGTAGTCGGCGCGGTGGCGTTCCAGGGCGTGTTGGCTTAGGAATTTGCCGCGGGCGCGGTCGAGGAAGCGGCCGGGGTAGTCGTAGTCTTCGAGGTCCGGTTCGGTGCTTTCGCCGTCGGGTTTGCCGTCGGGTTTATAGCCGGCTTCGAGTCGCAGGTTGGGCTTTTCGAAGTCGTAGTCGCGACGGGTGACGCGGCCGGTGCGGGTTTCCAGGCGCAGTTTGAAGCCTTTGATCACCGGTTCGTCGGCGACCATGCCGCTGCCTTGGACGTAGGCGGTGGGCTGGCCGAGTTTGGGGAACACGGTCTGGTCGTCGCCGAACACCAGCAGATGGGCTTTTTCGCTGTGCTGGAAGTGGTAGTGAATGCCTTCTTCTTCGCACAAGCGCTGGACGAAGTGCAGGTCGGTTTCGTCGTATTGCACGCAGTAGTCGCGGTCCGGGCACGGCTGGCTCAACTGGATTTTGTAGGCGTTGCCTTTGATGCCGTGTTCTTCGAGGATCAGGGCGATGATTTTCGGCGCCGACATCTGCTGGTAGATTCGCTGGTTGGTGCGGTGATGCAGGTATTGCAGGTGCGGCACCAGGGAGACTTTGTAGCGGGTCAGGCGCTTGCCGGCATCGCCTTGGGCGACGCGGTAGATCTGGCCGTGGATGCCGCTACCTTTCGGATCGAATGCGAGGAACGCCTGCTTGTGCAGGAGTTTTTCCAGGTCCAGGTCCGGGTTTTCGCTGACCAGTTCCAGGTCGAAGCGATACGGCTGGCTGATGCCTTCGGTGCCGGTGAACGACAGCACTTGCAGGTCGCCGACGTAGTCTTCGACGGTGAGGCTGAAGTGCGTTTCGCTAGCTGAGTTGAACATTGCTTGCTCCCTGTTCGGTAGTCATCCGTTACGCCCACAGTCGAAGGCGTTGCAGCAAAGACGAAGTGGCACCCAGGGCGTCACGCAATTGGGCGGCGGTGATGGTGCGCTTGGCCGCATCGAAAGCCAGCGCCGTTCGCAGGGCTGGCCAGCAGTGTTTGGGTAGGTTTCGAGGTGCATGCAGCTCGCGGTCGAGGCGCCCGTCGCGGGCTTCGGTCGACGGCAAGCGGCGGAACGGGTGTTTGCCGCCCGCCAGTTCATAGAGCACGCAGGCCACGCCGTACACGTCCGCGCTGGCCGAGAGTGGCTGGCCTTCAAGCAGTTCGGGGGCGGCGTAGCCGGGGGTCCAAGCGTTGAAGCGGTCGCGGCTCAGGTGCGGCAGGCCGGGCAAGATGCCCTCTTCTGCCTGGCCAAGACCGAAGTCGAACAGGCGCACGCCCTCTTCGCTGAGCATCACGTTGCTCGGCTTCATGTCACCATGCAGCACGCCGCGCGCGTGGGTGTAGGTCAGTGCGTCGAGCAGCGGCAGCGCGATGTCGCGCAGTTCTTTCCACGGCAGGCCCAAGGGCCGCTCGCAGAGTAATTTGTCCAGGGTCAGCCCACGCATGAGTTCCATGGTGATGAAGGCACGCTGGCAGTCGGTGTCCACTTCAAAGGTGTGCAAACGCAGCACGTTGTCGTGGCGCAATCGTCGGGTCAGGGTGAACTCGCTGTAGAGCAAGGCACTGGCGTCCGGCGATTCGGCGAATTCTTCGCTGAGGATTTTCAGCGCAATGTAAGGGTCGGGATCGCCGAACTGTTCGCGCAGCAGATCCCGTGCACGGTAAACCGCGCCCATGCCACCGGCCCCCAGCAGGCGCTCGATGCGGTAACGCCCCGCGAGCACGTCGGGCAGTTCACCGATGCTGGCCCGGGTCGGCGCCAGCGCGGGTTCGGCCTGATGCGGCTTTCCGTTTAGCGGCGTGGCGAAAGCGAAGTAAGTCAGGTTATTGGCTTCTTCCTCGGTCACCAGCAGGTCGTCGATCGGTGGCATGAATTCAGTCATTGGCGGATCACCACGGCAGTCAGGTTATCCCGGGCCGAGCCACGCAGAGCGCCGTCGAACAGACGCTCCAGCGCAATGTGCGGCGCGGTCAGGCTCAGGGCGTTGCCCAGGGCATCGCTAGTCAGCCCTTGATACAAACCGTCGCTGCACAACAGAAACGCATCGCCGGGATAGACCTCGAGTTCCAACACATCCAGCGTCAGTTGCTCGGCAGCGCCGACCGCACGGGTCAGCGCATGAGCAGCAGGATGCGCGCGAGCGTCTTCGACGCTCATGTTCTGTTCGTCGATCAGTTGCTGTTGCAGCGAATGGTCCTTGGACAGCTGATACAAACGCTGGCCGCGCCACAGGTAGCAGCGGCTGTCGCCGGCCCAGATGCAGGCCCCGCGATTACCTTCCACCAGCAGCGCCACCACGGTGCTGCCCATGATGCTGTCGTGACGCCCGGCGGTGACGGTCAACTCCTGACCCAAGCGGCGGTTGAGCCAGTGCAAGCACTGGCGAATGCCTTTGAGTCGTTCGTCGAAGTCGTCCTGCACCGGCAATTCCGCCAGGCTGGCGACGATCAACTGGCTGGCGATGTCGCCACCCTGATGACCGCCCATGCCGTCCGCGACCACCCACAGCCCCTGCTGTGGACAGTCGAGAAAGGCATCTTCGTTGCGCGCCCGAACCTTGCCCGGATCGGTACGCGCAGCGCTGCGCCAGGGGTTGGCAACCAGCATCAGAGCTGCACCGGCATACGGAAGGTGCGCAGCACGCCCATGTCGAACGGGTTCGGCGTGCGCTGGCTCGACAGCAAGTAGTTGGCGCGCAGGCCACCCACGTCTGCCTTGAGCACCAGCACGTCGCGACCGGTCAGGTACTCGGTCTGCATCAGGTCGAACAGACGGAACAACGACCATGGGCCGGTGTTCTTCTCGATGCCGATCGGGCGGCCAGCCATTTTGTCGAGAACCAGGCTGGTGCGACCGTCTTCGGCATCGGTCGGCCATTTGAACGACACCGGCACGATCGGGCCGTGGCGGTATTCGATGGTCTTGTCGCCAAACTTGAACTCGGAACGGCTGACCGCCGGGTCGAGGGTGTACGGCTCCAGTTTGAACTGCACTTGCGGCTCGGCCGGGTTGATGGCGAAGAAGCTCTGGCGGATCACTTGTGCCGCAGCCATCTGGTCGAGGTAGACCTTGGAGATCGGCATGCTGTGACCGTCAATGCTGCGCAGGCGGTAGTTGCCTGGGTCGCCACTGACGAATGGACGCATGTAGGTATCAAAGAACCGATCGGCGATGCCCTGGGCCTTGAAGAACTCGCGGAAATCGCTGATCGCGACGTCGCTGGTGCTGTGGGCGCTGAACGGGTAACGCTTGTTGATCGCCTTGCCGTAGAAGCTGTACAGCTCGCTCTGATAACGCTGGTTCAGGTACTGGTAAGAATCGTTGAGCACCAGACGCCAGGTGTCCTCGGCCAGCACGTTGAACCACACGCTGACAGGGCGCGGTAGACGGTTCGACGCATTGCGCAGGGTGCTCAGCGCATCACGCTGGCCGCTCATGCGGGTCTTGGCCATTTCGAACGCGGCCTGCTCCGGTGAACTGGCGCGGGCCAGGCTGGCCATTTGCATTTGCAGGTCGTTGAGTGCTTGCAGGGCCGGAGTCAAATCAGCGGCCGGGCCGTTATTGTCATCCAGCAAGCGGTGCAGCGGTTCGAAGCGACGTTGCAGGGATTTCTTCGCGGTGTCCGGCAGGTTTTTGGTCGCGGCCATGTCAGACGCCGCGTCCGCTGCGGCCGACGCGAGTTTGCCCAACTTGCCGAGCTTGCCCTTCTGCTCGCCCAGTTTCGCGGCGGCATCGGCGGCTTCATCAACCGGTTCGGCTTCCGCCGGGAAACGGGTGTTCTCGCGCACTTCCACCAGCAGTTGCAGCACCGGGGAATTGGCCGACGTCAGGCCCGCCAGTTGCTCGGCACCCTCACTGAAATCGCTGATCGCGGGCAGAGCCACCTGGCCGACCGCTTCGCTCCAGAAGTTGGCGTAGTCGCGGAAGTACAGCTGCTCCAGCTCGACCATCAGGCGACGCAAGTCCATGCCGCTGATGCCCGAGCCTTCGCCCAGCACCCAGTTATCACGCAGGATATCGGTGACCAGCGCAGCGCCCTGGACCGAGAAATACTGCTGATAGCCTTGCTGGGTGTAGAACCCCGGAATCACGTAATCGGTGCCGACAAACAACGAACCCTGCGGGCCGATGTGTTGGCTCAGGCGATATTCCGGCAGGTTGCGAGCCTGCTCGCGCAGCATCCGGTAAACCACGTTGGCCAGCGACTCGCTGCGCAGCACCTGACGCGCCTGCGCCACCAGTTGTTCGTTGAGCGGGTAGATAAACGGCTGCTTGAGCAAACGCTCGAAGTGGGTGTTCAAACCATTCTGCACCGCAGTGTTGCCGGCGTAGCGCAGGGACCAGTCAGTGGCGACCCAATCCTTGAGCCATGCCGCATCGCGACGATCTTTCATGTTCAGCATCAGGTACGCGCGCAGGCTGTTGAGCAGACGTTCGCGGTCTTTCATGTTGGCGCGGATCTGCCCTTCGAGCAGCGTCGCAACCCGTGGCAGCAATTGCGCTTCGAGTTCACGCTCGTAGGCGCTCTTGACCACCGGATTGGCGTCTTCGCCTTGGTACAGGCCACCACGCTCGTGGTACGACACGTCACCTTTGTTCGGGAACACCTGCGTCGCCGCGTAGCTGGTGTCGAGGGTCTTGAGCACCGCCATGGAATCATCGCGCGCCGTCAGGGCCGAGCGTTGCTGGTTCCAGGTTTGCGCCAGGGAACGCAGGTTTTCCAGACGCTCATAGTTGGCCGAGAAACCGCCGGCCCAGAGCATGCCGAACAACGCCAGTGCCGCCAGTGCGCCCACGTACAGAACACGTTGACCCCAATGGATGCGGCTGCGCTCGCGCTTGTCCAGACCGGCCAGGTCGGCCTCGGGGAAGATCACCCGGCTGAGCAAATGGTGAATGAACCGCGAACGGCCGCTGCGCAGGGTTGGCAGCATGCCGGCGCTCATGCCCAGGTTGGCGCCGATACTGGCGGTGGTCTGGTCCATCTGTTGAGTCAGGTGCGGTGCGCTGGTCAGGTAGAAACCGCGCAACTGGCTGACACGCTGGTAGCGGTTGCCGGTGAACGCCAGGTCGACGAACAGGCACAGGCGCTCGCCGATCTGCCCCAGTTGATGCGGGAAGTCGAGGATGCGGCCACGGCGCTGGGTGTCGCGCTCCTGGTGCATGCGCATGATCACTTGGCTGTTGAGACGACGCAGCAGCTCTTCGAATTCGGCGCGCAGCACGGCCACATCGGTGCCGCTCTGCTCTTTGCGGAAGCTGGTGCCGAGGACCTGATCGCTTTCTTCGCGGGTCAGTTGATCGAAGAACTCGTCGAAACCGAGCAGGCGATCGGCCTTGCTCAACACCAGATAAATCGGCACATCGACGTGCAGTTTCTGATGCACGTCTTGCAGGCGCGCACGCACCTGGCGGGCCAGGGTTTCGAGGTCCTGCTCGCTGCCGCTCAGCAGGGTTTCCAACGGAATGGTCACCAGCACGCCGTTCAACGGGCGGTTGCGGCGACGCTTGCGCAGCAGGTCGAGCAAGGTGCTCCAGGCACTGCCATCGACTTCGGCATCCGGCTGGGTCAGGTAACGCCCGGCGGTGTCGATCAGCACGCCGTGGTCGGCGAAGTACCAGTCGCAATGCCGCGTGCCGAGGGTGTCGCGGGTGAGTTTGCGGTCGATCTTGTTGATCGGAAACTCAAGGCCCGAGAAGTCCAGCAGGCTGGTCTTGCCGCTGGCCTGCGGGCCGATCAGCAAGTACCACGGCAAATCACTGCGCCAGCGTTCGCTGCGACCGCGATACAGGCTCGAGGTTTTCAGGGTTTTCAGGGCGTCCTTGAAACGCACCTTCAACTCTTTCTCTTCTTCGTCGATCAGCTCTTCACGGCGAATGCGGTCCTGGCCGTCTTCGGTGGCTTCCACAGCCTTTTTGCGCACACCGGCCCGCCAGCTGACGAAGACCATGGTCAGGCCCCAGATCAGGAACAGCACACTGATGGTCAGCAAACGGGAGGTCGAACCTTCCCAGAATTTGTAGTCATTGACCGCCAGCAGCGGCCCGACGAACCACACCAGCAGCGCAACGAACAGCACCAGCAACAGGGTCCAGACCCAGGTCTGGCGCAGGAATGCGCCGACTTTCTTGAAAAACTTTTTCATCACACGTCCCTGTTTACGGCTTCGACTGCGGCTGAGCCGTGGCCGGATCAAGCTGCTGATAAGGTTGCAGAACGGTTTCGCGTTGTTCGCCCAGCACCCAGGCGAAGCCCGAATACATCACCACCAGGCAGACTACGGTGAACAGCACCACCATCCACGCCGGCACGATGCGCACCAGGCTGCGACGCTGATCGTTCAAGCCTTCCCAATGCGGCGACAACTCGCGAGGCACGTCGCCGCGCAGTTGGCGAATCTGCCGATACAGAGCGTCGCGGATGCCTTCGAGCTCGAGCATGCCGCGGGCTTGCACGCGGTACTTGCCTTCGAAGCCGAGGGACAGGCACAGGTACATCAGCTCCAGCATCGGCAGGTGCTTGACCGGGTTTTTCGACAGGCGATCCAGCAGCTGGAAGAACTTCTCGCCACCGAAGGTTTCGTTGTGGAAGCTGCTGAGCAGGCTCATCTGCGACCACTCGCTTTCGTTGCCCCACGGCGTGGTGACGACGGCTTCGTCGACCACGGTGCAGAGCACGTAACGGGCGGCCATCACCTGGCTGCTTTCGGCGCCATTGTGCAGCGCCCGCACTTCAAACAGTTTCAGCCCGGCGGTCAGCCGTTCGTTGAGCGCGTACAGGTCTTCGCGGGTGTCGCTGTGCTTGAGCCGCACCACTTCCGACAGCAGTTCGGACGCCGCCGCCACCAGCGAATTGAGGCTGATGTTGAACGCTTCGGCCGGGCGCAGGCGCGCGGCATAGATCATCCGTTCTTCCAACTGTTCAAAACGCGGTGGTGCCGCGAAGTCAGTCAGCGGACTCGAGGCCGGGCCGTGGCCCTGGCGGTCGAGCAGGACGGTTTTGTCGTCCTGGGTGTGTTCCATGTCCTTGATCATGTCGGTCAGTTCCTGATGGCCCAGAATTTCAGTTCAAGCTCGGCGAATTCGCCGGACACGTGGAACGCGAAGCCGCCGGAGCGCTCGAGTTGCGCCAGGTCTTCGGAACTGAGTTCGAGGATGAAATAGGTTTTGTTGGAGTGGAACGCGATCTGCCGTGGGGCCACCGGCAACGGTTTGACCTTGATGCCCGGCAGGTGCAGGTTGACCAGTTGGCGGATACGCTCCACCGGGCCGACCTTGAGGTGCGCCGGCAAGCGATGGCGCAGCTCTTCGGAGTCGCAGTTGGCACTGGCCGCGAGCACGAACGAAGCCGAGCCCAGCAGTTTGTGGTCGTGCAACGGCGACACGATGATCCCGTACTGACGCGCTTGCAGGATCAGCTCGATGGCGTGCTGTTCGAGCACCATCGACAGCACCTGACGAATCGCTTCCATCAGTTTGCGGAAGCTCGCGCCCTGGTCGCTGTGCTGGTAACGGCTGTCCAGGCGCGGGCGTTTGCTGTCGCTGGAAAACGTCGCCAGATCACCGAGCATGGTCAGCAGCGTGCGGTACAACTCTTCCGGGTGAACCTGTTCCAGGCCGAGGTAATGGCGCAGCAGCATTTCGGTGCGGTTGATCAGTTGCAGCATCATGAAGTCGCCGACTTCCGCGCCGCCGACCTTGCCGTTGGAACGGAGCCGTTCAGCGATGGTGTCGCCCCGGTGGCCGAGCATGCTGATCACTTCTTTGAGGCACGACAGCAGGTAGCTGGACGAGTGCGCCTGAATGTAGGTCGGCACGAAATCCGGGTCGAGGCTGATCACGCCGTCGGGCGTGGTATCGAGCACTTCGCAGATCTTCAGTTTCACGTAGGCCTGATCGCTCTGCTGCTCGCCGAGCAATAGCTTGAAGTCCGGACGGGCGCAGCTGACCTGGCTGGCGGAGTCGTCACCGGCGTTGGAGTCGGCGACTTCCGCTTCGTACGCGGTGTAGCGCGCCAGCACGTCGGATTGCTCCGGGCGACGGGCTTCGATGTGGTTACCGGTCACCAGCGGCAGCGCCAGATAGATCGGCGTGTTGCCGGTGTTCGGCGGCACGTCCAGGGCCAGCGGCTCGGTGTTGCCGCCCAGTTCGAACAGGCTGCCATCCGGCAGAATCCCCGAGGCCTGGCTGATCACCAGTTTGCCCATGTTGAGGAACTGCAAGTCGATTTCCAGGTTGAGGAAGCCCCAGGTGTAGCTACCCAGCAACTGGGTGCGGGTCTTCATCTGGTGGTCGTAGTAACGATCGTTGTGCTGGAAGTGCTGCGGACGCAGCAGCATGCCTTCCTGCCAAATGACTTTATGGGCATTCATGTTCAGTCATCCGCCTTGGCGAGCGTTTCATGGGTATTGCGGATGCCGGCCTGATCGAGGGTCAGGTCAGCCGCGGTGACTTGCACCGGAGTGATTTGCACGGTGTAGCGCCACTTGGTTTCCGGCAGGTCACGGTAGGCGGCGAGCACGCCAACGTAACGGCTGCCCTCTTCCACGCTGAGCTTGAGCTCGACGGTTTCGCCCGGGCGCAGTTCCAGTTCTTCGCTGGCCACCAGGTCCGGGGCCAGGGATTCCTTGGCGCGTTCGTAGAGGCTGAAGAAATCAGCGTTCTCGAAGGCCACCGGGTGCTTGAGCTCGAACAGGCGCACGACGATCGGCGACGGACGACCGTTGAGGTCCGGGTTCAATTGATCGCTGGCGGTCAGCTTCAGGTTGAGCTTGGTCACGGTGGAATACGGCGACAGCGACGAGCAACCAGCCAGCAGCACCAAAGCAGCGAACGCAGTCAGCATCTTGAAAAAAGCGGTGGAACAGCGAGACATGCGCATCATCCTTGGTGGTCGGTGTGAAGGGTGGAAATCAGGCGGATCTGTTCTTCGTAGGCCTGGGCGAAGTCGCGGGCCAGCAGGCGCTCGCTCCAGTCATCGTCCTGACGCAGGGCCTGGTGATAACGCCCGTAAGCTCTCCAGCGACTGCCGGAGGTGGCGAGCAACGGCTTGTTGTCTCGCTCGAAACGCAGGGTCAGCTGTTGCGGCGAGAAGTGCTCAAGAGTGCCGCGAACAGCGGCGCGGCTGGCGGTCAGCAAGGCCACCTGATGCGCCTGCAAATCGCGGAACGCACGGGAGATCGCTTGCTCGGCCGGCAATTGACCCGGCTTGTTGCCCTGCAACAGAATGCCCAGCGCTTCACCGGCATCGACGGCGAATTTCAACGGGTTCTTTTGGCTGCCTTGTACGGTGGTCTGGGCCAGGCGCAGTTCGTTTTTCAGCTCGCTTCGGGTGCGCAGGCTCTGCTGCAAACCGCCGACGCTCTGCTTGAGCAGGCGTGCGGCGTTCAGGGCCAGGGCTTCGCGGGCGTCGTGGTCGAGGCCTTTGAGGTCCACGCCCAACGCCGCACCGAAGTGCTCCCAGAAACCTTCGCTCTGACGCTCAACCGCTTTTGGCGGCGGGGCTGGCGCTGGCTCTGCCGGGGCGGCGATCAGCTCCGGCACCATCAGGCTTTCCATGTCGATGCGCGCGTAGTCGGCGCGCTGACGGGTGTCCTCGATCACCGTGCTCGGGGAAATCAGCTCCTCGATTTCCGAGTACACGCGCTCTTGCTGGTCAAGAGCATTGAGCGGATCGAGGTCGAGGAACGCATCGTCCGGGATGATGCTGCCCGCGGCCTGCGGACGGCCGACTTCGACGTCGAACGTCGCCGGGTCGCGCACCAGTCGCGCGCGAATCTCGAAGTCACCCAGCACATACACGCTGCCGTGCTCGATGCGCATCGGCTCGCCCTTGCGCAGGCGTGCGCCGCTTTTGCTGTCCTGGATACCGTTGCTGCTGGTATCGGTCAGGAAAAACGTGCCTTCGCGGTAGCTGATCACCGCGTGGTGGTTAGACAGATGACGCTTGCGGTCGGGGATGATCCAGTCGCAGTCCTCGTCCCGGCCGATCACGCCACCGGCCTGTTTGAAGGTCTTCTGGCACAAATCCGTGGGCACGAACTGCTTGGTGTTCAGCATTTCGAAAACCAGTTCCATGATGATGCTCCTTGCGGTCACTTGCCGCGATTGACCGCCTGCGGATCACCCAATGGGCGATAGGTGTTGTCGTTGTATTTGTAATTGCCGCTACAGCCGCCGAGGCCGCATAGAACGACGAGGGTCAGCAGGACGGCTTGCCAGTGACGAACAGGCATCAGAGGGTCTCCAGGGGTAGACAAAGCACAAAGCGCCGACCCTTTCGGGTGGCGCTATCAAAAGCGAATGAGTTTGATTGGGAGGCTCTAATCCAAGGCTTAGAGCAGATCCCCTGTGGCGAGGGGGCTTGCCCCCGTTGGGTCGCAAAGCGGCCCCAAAACCGATCGCCGCGTTTATTCAGGTAGACCGCGTTGGCTGGACGGCGACTGCTGCGCAGCCGAACGGGGGCAAGCCCCCTCACCACAGAAAGCCTGCTCACCACAGGAAGTCCGCTCGCCACAGAAATTTGTTTTGGGTTAACCATCGAAGTCACCCAAATTGATATTCAGCCGCCCGAGGCGGTACAGCAGCGTGCGCCGTGGCAGCCCGAGTTCGCGGGCGGCGAGGGTCTGGTTGCCGTCGTTTTTGCGCAGGCAGTCGAGCAGCAGACTGCGCTCGACCTGCTCCAGGCGTTCGCGCAGGTTCAGGCTGCTGTCTTCCGGCATGGCTTCCATGCGCAGGGAGAAATGCTCGGCCAGCAACTCGCCGCCCTCGCACAGCAGTACCGCGCGCTCGACCAACCCTTTGAGTTCGCGAACGTTGCCGGGGAAGGCATAACCGGACAGGTGAACCAGCGCCGCGTCGGACCAACGCAACGCATCGCGCTGCAGAAACGCGCAAGCCTTGTCGGCGAAGTGCCGCGCCAGATCGAGAATGTCGCCTTCACGCTGACGCAGCGCCGGCAGTTCGATCGGGAATTGCGCGAGGCGGTAGTACAAGTCCTCGCGGAACTTGCCTTCGCTGACCAGCACCGACAAATCCCGGTGCGTCGCGGCAATGATCCGCACGTCGATCTTGTGGGTGTCGTTGGAGCCCAGCGGGCGGATCTCGCCCTCCTGCAATACCCGCAGCAACTTGGCTTGCAGCGATAACGGCATGTCACCGATTTCATCGAGCAGCAAGGTGCCGCCGTTGGCCGCATCGAACAGCCCGGCGCGGTCGCGGTCGGCACCGGTGAAGGCGCCTTTGCGGTAGCCGAACAGCTCGCTTTCCAGCAGGTTCTCGGGGAACGCTGCGCAGTTCTGCACGATGAACGCCTGGGACCGGCGCGGGCCGCAATCGTGAATCGCCCGTGCGACCACTTCCTTGCCGGTGCCGGTCTCACCGCGCAGCAGCACGGTGTACGGGCTGTGCAGGACTTTGCTGATCAACGAGTAGGTCTGGCGCATCGCCGCGCTCTTGCCGATCAGGCCATAACCGCTGGCGCTCGGGACGTTGAGTAGCGCCGGGCGTGTATCACCGGTCGGCTGACGCAAACGCTGCAGCAAGTGCAGTTGACCGAGCACGAACGAGCCCAGTTGACCGAGGGAATCGGCAAAGCCTTGCAGGTCGATTACCCGGCGACTGGCGCACAGCAGCAAACCTTCGACAGCCTTCTGCTGATTGACCAGCGGCACGCACAGCAGCGACTGCCAGGGCATGGCCTGGGGTGGCAGGAAACTGGTTTCGTGCAGGCTGCCGCTCAGCTCGCTGAGGCACACCACGCGGTTCTGGCACAGGGCGTATTGCAGCAGTTGTTCACCGTTGTAATCCGCCGGCAGGCTGGCCCCTTCCCGGGGTTGCAGAACGCCGTTCAGGCACTCGGCGTTCATCCCCAGGCAGGTGTGGGTCGCGTCCAGCAGGTACAACTGCGTCAGCTCGCAACCGCTGAGCTCGGCCAGGCCGCGCACGAAGTCACCCAGCAGCGCAGTGCTGTCCGCCGCTCGCGACAGGCTGGCGAACTGCGCCAGCAAGGCTTCGGCATAGACCAGCGGTTGCGGCACTTGAGTGAACATCACACCCACCTCAGGCGAACTCGCACGTCACGCTGGCATTGCCGTCGAGCGTCGCATGCACGCGCTTGAGGCTTTCACCGGTGGCCATCGCATCGAGCAAACGGTCGGCCACCAACGGCAGCACATGCAGGTCGAGCAAGTGGTCGATCAGGCGCGCGCCGCTGTCGCTTTGAGTGCAGCGTTCGGCCAGGTGATCGACGAGGTCCTGGGAGTAAGTGAAATCCAGCTGACGGCGGTTCAGGCGCTCACCCAAACGACCGAGTTTGATTTCGATCAGCTCGCGCAGCACCGGGCCGCCCACCGGGTAGTAAGGCACCACGCGCATGCGCGCCAGCAATGCCGGTTTGAAGTGTTTGCTGAGCACCGGGCGAATGGTTTCTTCGAGGACTTCGGCGGTCGGCCGCGCACCGTCTTCGCAGAGTTCGCTGATGCGGTCGCTGCCCAGGTTCGAGGTCATCAGGATCAGCGTGTTGCGGAAATCGATCTCGCGCCCTTCCCCGTCGTTGGCCACGCCTTTGTCGAAGATTTGGTAGAACAGGTTGAGCACGTCCGGGTCGGCTTTTTCGACTTCATCAAGCAACACCACCGAGTACGGTTTCTGCCGCACGGCTTCGGTGAGCATGCCGCCCTCGCCGTAACCGACGTAGCCCGGCGGCGCACCGATCAGACGCGACACGGTGTGCTTCTCCTGGAACTCGGACATGTTGATGGTGGTGATGAAACGATCACCGCCGTACAACAAATCAGCGAGGGCCAGCGCGGTTTCGGTCTTGCCAACGCCGCTCGGGCCGACCAGCAGGAACACGCCGACCGGTGCATCAGGTTTGTTCAGGCCAGCAGCGGTGGCACGCATCGAACGGTCCAGCGCATGAACCGCTTGTTCCTGACCACGAATACGGGTGCGCAGGTCGGTGGCGAAGCTTGCGACCTTGGCGTTGTGTTCGCGGGCTAGTTGCGCCAATGGCACACCGGTCCAAGCGCTGATCACTTCGGCCACCAGACGCGGGCAGACTTCGAAGCTCACCAGGCGTTCTTTGACCTGAAGCTCGGTCAGAGCTTTGTGAGTTTCGTTGAGCGCGGTTTCCAGGGTTTCAACGCTTTGCGCTTCGTCCACCGGCAACGTTTCGATCACGGTGCCTTCGGCGTCTTCTTCAACCGTGATGCTCGGTTCGACAGCAGCGGCTTCGCGAGCCTTGGCCAGTTGCTGACGCAGCTCCAGCAGGCGCTCGGCCAGTTCTTTCCGCTCGGTCCACAGCGTTTCGAGGGCGACCTTTTCGTCCTCGGCGTCGGCCAGGCGATCTTCCAGAGCGTCCAGCGCTTCGTGATCGATCAGCAGACCGGCTTCGGCGTCACGACGCAGGGCCTGACGCTGGCGGCCACCTTCGGCCAGCTCGCCACGCAGGCGTTCCAGGCTTTCCGGGGCTGCGGCGAGGCTGATGCGCACGCGGGCGCACGCGGTGTCGAGCACGTCGACAGCCTTGTCCGGCAGCTGACGACCCGCCAGGTAACGGGCGGACAATTCGGCCGCAGCAACCACCGCGTCATCACGCAGGTAGATGCCGTGGCTCTTCTCGTAGACCTGAGCCAGGCCACGCAGGATGGTCACCGCTTCGCTGACAGTCGGTTCGTGCAGCTGCACCGGTTGGAAACGACGGGCCAGGGCCGGGTCTTTCTCGAAGTATTTTTTGTACTCCGCCCAGGTGGTGGCGGCGATTGTGCGCAACTCGCCACGGGCCAGGGCCGGTTTCAACAAGTTGGCCGCGTCGGAACCGCCAGCGTTGCCGCCCGCGCCGATCAAGGTGTGGGCTTCGTCGATGAACAGAATGATTGGCTTCGGCGAGGCTTTGACTTCGTCAATCACGCCTTTGAGGCGACGTTCGAACTCGCCTTTGACACTGGCGCCGGCCTGCAACAGGCCCATGTCCAACGACAGCAGCTCAACGCCTTTCAAGACTTGCGGCACTTCACCGGCGGCGATGCGCGAGGCCAGTCCTTCGACAATAGCGGTTTTACCGACCCCCGCTTCACCCACCACAATCGGGTTGTTCTTGCGCCGACGAGCGAGGATGTCGACCATCTGACGGATCGCGCCATCGCGGCACAGCACCGGGTCGAGTTTGCCGTCGCGGGCCTGTTGGGTCAGGTTGTGGGTGAAGCGCTCCAGCAGCGATTCGCCGGGCACCGCCGGTTTGCCGGTGGCCGGTTGTTCTTTCTGCGACAGGGCGAATTCTTTCAGGCGCTCGATGTTCAGCTTGGCCAGCAACGACTGATAACGGCTGCCGGCATAGCGCATCGGGTTGCGCAGCAATGCGAGGATCAACGCAGCCTGCTCGACCTGGCTCTGGCCCAGTTCGAGGTTGGCCACCAGCAAGGCGTCTTGCAGCCACTGCACCAGCTCCGGGGCGAACACCGGGTTGCGCGAGGCGCTGTGCTCGACCCGCGATTGCAGCGCGGCGCTCAGCTCGCCAGCGTCCACTTCGGCATCCTGCAACGCCCGTGCGAGCAGACCTGTCGGACGCTCCAGCAGGCCCAGCAGCAAGTCTTCGACGAGGATCTTGCTGCCGCCACGGGCGACGCAGCGTTCGGCAGAACTTTCCAGATCACGACGGGTTTCGGCGTCCAGCGCCTGGATAAGTTGTTGCAGGTCTACGTTGATCATGTGTCATCTGTCCTTAATGAATTTTGCTGCCCAGGGTCACCACGCCATCCGCTTTTTCGCGGCCGAGCCAACTGGTCCACCCCAGGCGACAGGCGTTCTGCTCACCGATGCGAAGTTCGCGGATTTCTTCCTGGCGCAGCACCAGGCGAATGTCGTAATCGAGCGGGTCACGCAGGGTGAACCGCACCAGCGCGCACAGCGGCTGGTAGCCGAAACCGATCGGCAGGAATTCGTGAAAGCGTTGCCAGTCGAGCTCGCGGATGTGAATGCGGAATTTGCCGCTGCGGTCGCGTACGTGTTCACCCAGCACCAGGTCTTCGCCGAGCATGCTGTTGCCGCGACCGAGGCGATTACGCTGCTCGTCGAGGATTTCGACGCGGCGCTCGATGCACTGTTCGATCGTCAGCTCGGCGTGCTTGAAGTAGTAGCGCAGCACCGCTTCGATCAACGCCGCCGAGTGCGCCCGCAAGCTGAGCAGGCCGAGGTACGGCAGCAGGCGTTTCCAGTTCAGTTCCTGGGCCTTGCGGATCTCTTCGCCGCCGAGGCCGATCAGGGCAAACAGCTGCGCCGAAAACGGGTCGAGCGCGCCGCTCTGGAAACTCGCGCGGTAGCGATACTTTTGCCAGATCGGCAGCATCAGCCGTTGCAGGCGATGGTGGAACAGGTCGAGGAAATTGCGAGTCGGGTTGCCGTCTTCGCTGTCACCCAGCGCTTGTTCGCCATAAAACGCAGGCAACGGTGAACCGGAGCCGACCAGGCCGATCAGGTTGAAGCGCAGACGCGCGCGCATCTGCCCGTGTTCTTTGAAAAACTCCACGCGATCGACGTCGCTGCCAGGGAAACCCAGGCTCGGGTTGGCCTGGAATTCCAGCTGGTCGTACAGGTCGTCTTCGCTCAGGTGCGGGTGTGCATCGCGCAGCCGGTCAATCACCAGCAGCACGGCCTGAAACAGCGAGTACTCGCGTATTACCCGGGTCAGCCCGCTTAAAGCAGGGGCTGCAGGCCCATACGTGGTGTCCATTGGTACACCTCTCCCTGTGTGCTTTTTACCCGCAGCTCGTGGTACGAATTGAGACTGGCGTAGAGCGCGAAAAACTCGTTAAGAACCGAAGCGAACACGAACAGGTCGCCCTCGCCGATGTACCCTTCCGGGTCGATGGTCAGCTCGGTGCGCAACCCGCGAACCGGCAACCCTCGGTGCAATCTGTCGACATGCTGGTGCTTGATCGACTTGAGCCCGCCCAGCAGGCGTTTGCTGACTTTTTCCGCATGCTGGTCGTAGTAGCGCGGCAGGTCGTAGGTTTCGAGAATCACCTTCAACGCGTTGACGTCGGCCAGCGACAGATAGTTGAGCGACATGTTGCTGATCAGCTTCCAGAGGAAGTCGCGGTTCAGCGGCGGCGCGAAACTCGACGTGGCCGGGGTGATGTTGCGGAAGCTCAAAAACTCCGGGGTCTCTTCACAGGCCATGCGGATGTCGCCGAGCTTGAGCTTGCGCGGCAGGTTCTGGTTGGTGCACATCAGCTCGATCGACAGGGTTTCGTGGGCTTCGGTGTGGCGGATGCCGAAGCTCAGGTAGGTGTCGAGGCCGTCGTGCAGCAAGGACGAACGCTGGCGGATGCTGTAATGCGGACGGCTGTTGGGCACGTCGAAACTCGGGTCGTGCTCGAAGGATTCGAACGGCACGTACTCTTGATAGCCGAGGCCGCCGGGCTTCCAGCCAGTCACGGTTTCCACCGAAAACACGCCGCAGTTTTCCAGGTCGTATTCGGCCGGCAGCAGCAGGTATTCGTCTTGTTTGCCGTCGAGGCGAATCGGCAGCGCATCGTGCTCGAACAGGTTGACGATCGGCGTGCAGTAGAGCTTCACGTTATCCAGGGTCGGCCGCATCCGCATGATGCCGCTCTTGCGAATATCGAAGCGCAACTCAAGGCCGCGCATTTGCTTGAGGGTGTCTTCCGGCAATGCCTTGAGCAGGTCCAGACCGTTGATATCAACGAAGAGGAATTTGTCCTGAAAGGCGAAATATTCCTGCAGGTAGCGATAGCCTCGGAAGGTGTTCAGCGGATACGGGATCAACGCTTCCTCTTCGGTAAAACCCACCGGCTGCACACGGTCACCGGGCATCTTGAACGCCATCGGTTGACCGCTTACGCCGTTGATGGGCTTACCGGCGCCGTCCAGCGGGATCAGCTCAATGCCTTCGAGGTTGCGCAACAGGCTCAGGTAAAGCATCTGGCTGATGTAACGCTCACCGGCGAAGTACAAACGCAAACGGCTCAGTTCCAGTTCGCCGAGGTGACCGTCAGCGCTCATCTCCAGACGCAGGCTCAACAACGAACCGTCGCCCTTCACCGAGTAATTCAGCGCAGCCAGATCCAGCGGCAACACCTCGGTCGGATAGCACGTACGGAAACGGCAACGCACATCATCGACCGGCACACTCTCGACCGGCGTATCACGCTCGACCCTCAACGCCGGCCCGGAACGCTTCAACGGATCGAACTGCAGAATGCTGAACGCCGGCAGCGGCCGCATGTAGTTGGGCCACAGCAGGTGCATCAACGAATGGCTGAGCTCCGGCAACTCGTCGTCGAGCTTTTGGCGCAGACGACCGGTCAGAAAGGCAAAGCCCTCCAGCAACCGCTCCACATCCGGATCCCGCCCGGCCTGACCAAGGAAAGGCGCCAACGCCGGGCTACGCTCGGCGAAACGACGACCTAACTGGCGAAGTGCGGTGAGTTCGCTTTGGTAGTAGTGGTTAAAGGACATGGATGGGCTGCCTGGTTTTGAATTTGGGTGAGCTAGATACGTGTTTTTGCTCAGTGGTCATATTTATGCGGGAGGCAAATTCAGGAAATAGGTGCCAATGCCGTGCATCACCGGTATCGCCATCAAGACAATGAACGTCAGCAACCTATGAAGCTTCGAGTTACGGCTTTTATTGCGTAGCCCAGTCAGGGCTAGAATCAGCGATAAAATGGCCAACGTACCGAATAGGTCACTGTCAGCTAATACGGCCAGATAACCGCTCATCCCTTACATCCTCTTGAGTAAAACTTCCGTTGTAGAGCAGCAGCAGTTTCAGTGCCAAAACACCACAGAAAAAAGTCTGCATTCACGCAGGCGGTAAGTTGGCATAATAACTGCCAACCACTTCGAGCAATGTAATGGACACCAGACACAAAAAAGTCAAAACTCGGTGCCACTTTGAGTTTCTAACCCTAACAAACAAATTACCAATCGCCGCAAAAAAACAAAAAATCGCCAAAGTGCCAAACAAATCACTATCAGCCAACACTGCCAAATAGACGTCAAAACTCATTTTTTATTAAACCCCATGAAATTCCAACGATACAATTGGAAGTTTTTCAAAAAGTCTTCATCCGTAGAGCCTTTAGCCATATTTTTATAATCCCACCCAACAACCGCCTTCTCATAAAATCCTTTTTCAATCGACATACCCGCATATCCATCATTCTGCGGATCAGCCATGTTAGAGCCAATCAATCTCTGAAATGTTGTATTAGGGCGGGTACTCCAACCACTAGTATTACCCTGCCTGATGTCAATTCTGGAGGTATTAATTCCGACTACGACTTGGATATGGTGCGCAACATCTCCAGGACGATCAAGAGCCTGCGCAAGGATGTCCCCGGGCATCAGGCTTTCTACTGCATCCACAGCCAGAGTATTTTCACCCACTTCCTGCATATCCGGAGCACCATAGGTCAACATGACCATTTCGCTAAAGCCGTACATATTGGAAGCGTAACGATCATGCTGCGCTGCGGTGTAATTCTCCATATTCCGGTAAGTTCTAACACCCGTTTTCAGCTTTACCGGCAATCCACGCTTAGACGCAAATTCGCATAAAACCCTCAGAGCAAAGTCTTCACACGTAAACTTATTATTTTTTACAGCGCCGTTTTTATCCCAATATTTTTCATTGATCAGTTTTTCCGCAATCAATGGTGCTTCGTCGTGATAAGCAGCAATATCTGCATCCGTCCAGAAAGCAGTCGTTTTCCAGAATACTTTATAGGTAACTTTTTTCCCGACGGGATCTGACTTTGGAGTTAACGCAATTGACCGCGCCATCAAGGTAGACAAAATTTCGGCACTCATACCGACGCTCCATCAATTGCGGCGTGAAAGTCAAAAGTTTCACCTTCTTCCCCCCCTACCAACTGGGTTCTGCCCATTGCATCACTTTGCCCGGAGATAACTTCGCCTTTGGCGGTTGTAATCTGATAAGGAATATCCTGAAGTGGATTTCCATCCTGATCTTCCATCACAACATGCTGACAATGGGAAAACAGCATCAATGGAACCGGCGGAATAAACGGAACCGGCGTGTGAGAGTTCCCGATAATCACCGTCGAAGACCCGGCCGTAAATTTATTGCCATGAGCACCAACGGAGCCCACGGTCGCCGCCGGTTTACCGTTAATCAAAACAGTCGTTGCAAGATCGCCAACCATCGCACCACCACACGCCGAGGCATCGCCTTGGCGGGCGGCCGCGAGGCCGTCGAAGAACACGTCGCCGGAACCGGCGGCGATCGGGTTGGTGCCGTGGCCGGGGAGCGGGCAAGCGGTGGGGTCGGATACGCGTGCTGCGGGTTTGCCGGACATCGGAGTCTCCTTAATTGACCTTTACTTGACCGCTGCCATCCAGGCGCGCGGCGAAACTGACCTGGCGCTTGAAACCATCAACTTCCAGCAGGCCTTCGATGCTGAAGGACAGCCGAAGCTGATCGTTGTCACGCGGCAGGGAGATGACACGCACGTTGCTCAGGCGCGGTTCGTAGGCTTCGATGAAATTTTCGATGGCCAGTCGGGCCTGACTCAGGGAGTCGTGCAGGCTCAGACGCATGTCATTGAGATCGGGTAGCCCGTAGTCGGACAGCGTTTGCACGCTGCCCGCACGGGTGCTGAGCATCTTGGCCAGATGGGCAGCCACCGACGCCATGGCGGAAACCTCGCGGCTCCAGCCGACGCGCTGGTCCGCGTCGCCATTCAGGCGTTCGAAAAGGCTGCCGTATCCAGTCATGAGTCGTTCCGTTTACTCTTTGTCCAGCTTGCCAACCAGCGACAGGGTGAAATCAGCACCCATGTACTTGAAGTGCGGGCGCACGTTCAGGCTGACGCGGTACCAGCCAGGCTCGCCTTCGACATCGCTGACGATGATCTGGGCAGCGCGCAGTGGACGACGGCCACGGACTTCGGCGCTTGGGTTTTCCTGGTCGGCCACGTACTGGCGGATCCACTTGTTGAGTTCCAGCTCGAGGTCGGTACGTTCTTTCCACGAACCGAGTTGCTCGCGCTGCAGCACTTTCAAGTAGTGAGCCAGGCGGTTGACGATCATCATGTACGGCAGTTGGGTGCCGAGCTTGTAGTTCAGCTCTGCGGCCTTGCCTTCTGCGCTGATGCCGAAGAACTTCGGCTTCTGCACCGAGCTTGCGGAGAAGAACGCCGCGTTGTCGGAGCCTTTGCGCATGGTCAGGGAGATGAAACCTTCCTCGGCCAGTTCGTATTCACGACGGTCGCTAACCAGAACCTCAGTAGGAATCTTGGTTTCGATTTCGCCCATGCTTTCGAAGTGGTGCAACGGCAGGTCTTCAACCGCGCCACCGCTCTGTGGGCCGATGATGTTCGGGCACCAGCGGAATTTGGCGAAGCTGTCGGTCAGCTTGGTGCCGAACGCGTAGGCCGTGTTGCCCCACAGGTAGTGCTCGTGGCTGTTGGCGACGGTTTCTTTGTACACGAACGATTTGACCGGGTTTTCTTCCGGGTCGTACGGGTTACGCAGCAGGAAGCGCGGCACGGTCAGGCCAACGTAACGGGAGTCTTCCGACTGACGGAAACTCTGCCATTTGGCGAACTGTGGGCCTTCGAAGTGATCCTTCAGATCTTTCAGGTCCGGCAGGCCGGTGAAGCTTTCCAGGCCGAAGAATTTCGGGCCGGCGGCAGCAATGAACGGCGCGTGGGACATGCAGGCTACGCTGGACACGTACTGCATCAGTTTCACGTCCGGCGAGCTTGGGGACATGTAGTAGTTGGCGATGATCGCGCCAACCGGCTGACCACCGAACTGGCCGTATTCAGCGGTGTAGATGTGCTTGTACAGGCCCGACTGCATCACTTCCGGCGAATCTTCGAAGTCATCCAGCAGGTCGTCCTTGGAGACGTTGAGGATTTCGATCTTGATGTTTTCGCGGAAGTTGGTGCGGTCGACCAGCAACTGCAGGCCACGCCACGACGATTCCAGGGACTGGAAATCCGGGTGGTGCAGGATTTCGTCCATCTGACGGCTGAGCTTGGCATCGATCTCGGCGATCATGCGGTCGACCATGGCCTTCTTGACCGGCTCACCGTTGTTCTGCGGCTTGAGCAGCTCTTCGATGAACGCCGACACACCGCGTTTGGCGATGTCGTAGGCTTCGTCGTCCGGGGTCAGGCGGGTTTCGGCGATGATGCTGTCGAGAATGCTGTATTCGCCGTTCTCGTTGCTCTTTTGCTGTGCTGCGCTAGTGCTCATTGTGTTGGCTTCCTTGGCTGATGGGGGCTCAGGCGTCCGGGGCTGCGGCGTTCAGGCCCAGCTCACCCAGTACGCGACCGCGGGATTCGTCGTCGGCGAGCACGCCTTCGATGGCTTTGCGGAACGCAGGCGCGTTACCCAGCGGGCCTTTGAGGGCTACCAGCGCGTCGCGCAGTTCCATCAGTTTTTTCAGCTCAGGCACTTGCTCGACCAAGGATGCCGGGTTGAAGTCCTTCATCGAGTTGACGCGCAGTTGCACGGCCAGCTCGTCGGCTTCGCCATCTTCCTGCAGACGGTTCGGCACGCTCAGGGTCAGGCTCAGCTCTTGCTTGGCCAGCACTTCGTCGAAGGTCATCTTGTCGATGCTGATCGGTTTGCGATCTTCGACTTTGCGTTCGTCCTTGCGGTGGGTGTAGTCACCTATTGCCAGTAGTTTCAGCGGCAGTTCAATCTCTTCCTGAGCACCGCCGGTGGCGGGTTTGAAGGTGACGTTGATGCGTTCCTTGGGGGCTACCGAGCCTTCTTTGGCCATGGCTTTTCTCCTTGCGGTTGTGGCCCTGGGGCCTATTCGAGTACCACTTCGAGATCGAGGTGGCACAGCCTGCGATAAATCTCTTCCTTGCGTTCACGCACTGCATGGTTCTGCGGTAACAACTCGCAGCAGCTATGCAGCAAATGCAGCACTTCCAGCGCAAGATCGGGCTCCCAGGCGTGCAGGCCTGAGTCCTGTAATGTTTGGTCGAGGGTTTCGAGTTGGGTCTTGGCCAGTTCGTATTTCTTGGCCATGAAGCACAGCCGCGCGAGGGCGAACTGCCAAAAGAACCGAACCCGCCCGCCGTTGGCGCTTTGCAGGCCCTGCTTGAGGATCTGCACGGCGGCCTTGAGGCCGTCCTTGCGCAGAATCGGCATGACTTCTTCCAGGGCCAGCTCCCAGGCCGGCTGGGTATCGGCGACTTCGACCTTGCGCGGCGCACTGGCGCTTTGCAGGTGTGGCATGACGTGGGCGCTGATCCAGGCGCGGGTGGCCGGGTCGGCGAACGGCGCGCCGTCGTGGAAACGCAATTCGATGATGCCGGGCAGGCGCTGAACCAAAAGCGCGAAGTGGATTTCCACTTCGCGCATGGCCATCTCGGCGTTCAGCCCCTGAAGGCATTCCCAGACCATTCGCTGGCCATCGAACCAAAACGGTGCCTTCGCCAGGCTCGCCTCCAGCTCTACCAGCAGATCAGCGTATTTCCCTTGGTCGAAGCGGTCCTGGTAGGCCTTGAGTTTGTCTGCCGGCACGCCACGCAGGACGGTGATCTGCTCGGCATTGCGCTCGGGCACCGCGTCGATGGGCAGCCACAGCAGCGTACGATTGAGGCGCAGGGCGCGCAGGTCGGTGGCTTTCTGCTTGAGCCACCAGGCGCACAACGGACGGGCGCTTTCCTGCTGGGCGCGCAGGGCCTTATGGGCTTCTTTCTCGTTGTCGATTGGCGCGCCGGGGGTGAACAGCTGGGTCGCGGCCTGCTTGACCTGGGCCACTGCGGCGCCCACCACGCCGGGCTCCGGCTGGTTATCGGCGGCGCGCTGAACCATGTTTTTCAAGCGGCGGGAGATCGGCAGCAGCAACGGCGCGTCATCGCCCAAGTGCTCGGTGCACGCGGCGTCGAGGCCTTCCAGATGCTCGACCAGCCGGCGGAACAGCGGCAGCTGCTCTTTGATCGCAACGTTTTCGTTCAGCACCTGCTCAAGACGCGGCACCAGCCAGCTGATGGCGGCGGAGCGGGTGCGGGCCTTGTTCGGGTGAACTTCGGCCCAATGGTTTTCACAGAGATGGTGCAGCAAACCGAGGCCGGCCAGCAGCCCCTGGAAGGATTCGCGCTGGTACAGCGCCCAGGTCAGCCAAGCGCCGACACGCAAATCCTTGGATTGAGTGCGCAACAGGTTTTCGCTGTTTTCACGGACTTTCAGCCAGTCGATCTGACCGCTTTCGTGCATGGACTGAGCTTTGGCCAGCTCGCTTTCCAATGCCTCGTATTCGCTCGAAAAGCGAACATCCTCGCCCGCGAAACTCTCTTGGGAAACAGAGGCTTTTGCGAGTTCAAGGTAATGGGCAGAAAGTTTGCTTGAGTGGGACATCCGTGACCTTTAATTAGGATTACAGTCTTACGACCAATGGAGTTGCAATGGCGCCGGACAGTATCAAAGAGCTGCGATGAGTCTCATCCAATTGAGTTCGCGCTCTTTCAAGGCGCGCACCCTATAGGGGACAAGGGATCCCCTGATGCCGGTTTTGCCCCCCCTCACCTTCGCCACATCACCCCCACAACCATTGAGCCAGAGCGGTTTATCAACCCCACCAATCATCACAGGACATTCATGCCCTGAAACGGAACCCAGCATGACAAAAATAAAACATGAAAAATGTAGGAGGTTTCCGAAAAGTTACAGTCATCCATGGACGTAGCGATAATTGACAATAATCAATACAAGGCGCCATCAAAATGACAACACCTTTATTTCACCCATCTTTCTCCAAATACGTACTCAGCTCGCCTCAAACTTCTTACAAAAGTATCGAAAGCCATTCGCGCATTGCTGACGCAACATTCTGAATGTGCGGAAAACTCTGACGTACTTTCTGGACGCGTCCGACATTCATTCTTTTGCCCTCTTGTTAGCGTGCTGGACAGTTTGCGTTTGCTCACGCCGGGCATGGCTGGGGCAGCGTGATTTGTCTCTCTTTCGGCTTAAGGACGAGCCACGGAAAAGCAAAGGATAAGCGTATGTTCGCCCCGGCCAATGCTGCTCACTTCACGTTGTTGATCCCAACGGTTCGCAACGATTTCAAAGTGCTGGCCTTTGAAGGCACTGAAGCCATCAGCACCTTGTATTCGATCCGGATTGAGCTGGTTAGCGAATACGCTGATTTCGATCTGGAAAGCTTGCTCAGCCAGCCAGCGTTTCTCCAGTTCGGCCTCAATGGTGAAGGCATTCATGGCCGTATCGAAGATGTGCTCATAGGTGAAACTGATAGACGCCTGACCCGTTACTACCTGACTCTGGTGCCCGCGCTGCACTACTTGCAGTTCAGCCACAACCAACGGATTTTTCAGCACCTGACGGTGCCGCAAATCATCGCTCAGGTCTTGAAGGGGCATGGCATTCAGGCCGATGCTTTCACCTTCAACATCGCAACGAATCACGAGCGCGAGTACTGCACTCAATACGGGGAAAATGATTTCGAGTTCGTCCAGCGGCTGTGCGCCGAGGAGGGCATCGCCTGGCACCACCAGCACTCCCGGGAAGGCCACCTGCTGGTGTTCACCGACGACCAGACCTGCTTCCCAAAGTTGGGCGAAACCCCTTACCAGCAAGACTCCGGCATGGTGGCGGAGCATTCGGTCGTCAGCCAGTTCTCCCTGCGTTTCAGCTCCCGTCCCAGCACGACCACCCGCCGACACTACGACCTTAAACGCCCGAGTCTGTTGCTGGAAAGTTGCTTCACCGCCGAGTTCACTCCTGAGCTTGAAGACTATCGCTACCCGCTGTTATTCGAGAGCGAAAAACGCGGTAAACAGCTCGCTCGGCTGGCGCTGGAACGGCACCGTACCGATTACCAATTGGCCGAAGGCGAAAGCGACCAGTCGACCCTGCGCAGCGGTCATTTCTTCAGCCTGACGCAACACCCACGCGAAACGTACAACGATCCATGGCTGCTGCTCAGTGTCACTCACGCTGGAAAACAACCCCAGGTGCTTGAAGAGTCGATCACCAGCGCTGCCGAACCTGAGGACGGTTTTACCCAGGGCTACCGCAACCGCTTCAGCGCGATTCCCTGGGACGTGTTTTATCGGCCACCGATGCCTCCCCGAAAACCTATGCTGGTCTGCCAGACCGCGCGCGTCACAGGACCGGCTGGCGAAGAGATCTATTGCGATGAATATGGTCGTGTCAAAGTCGAATTTCATTGGGACCGGGCTGAGCGCAACAGCGAACACAGCAGTTGTTGGCTGCGGGTGTCCTCCAGTTGGGCGGGGGGAAATTTCGGCGCGGTGACCATTCCACGCATCGGCATGGAAGTCGTGGTCACCTATCTGGAAGGCAATCCAGACCATCCGCTCATTACCGGGTGCGTGCCGAACAAGGTCACGCCCGCCCCCTATCCATTGCCCGAGAACAAAACCAAAACCGTACTGCGTAGCCACAGCTCCCCCAGCTCGGGTGGTTACAACGAACTGTCGATTGAAGACCGCGCCGGGCAAGAGTTGATCTACCTGCGTGCCCAGCGCGATCTGGACCAGAAGGTCGTAAATGATAGTCGGCTGGAGGTAGGCAACGAACGCCGGGAAACCATCAAGGGCCACAGCATCACGGTGCTGGAGGCGGAAGAACAGCGCACGGTCATGGCGGATCGCAAGGTGCAGCTCAAGGCCAGTGATTACCTGCAGATTGCCGGAAGCAGCCATATCCGGATCGGCGAAGCGCTGGTGGTCGAGGCCGGTGAGGATGTTCACATCAAGGCTGGGGCCAATCTGGTGCTGGATGCGGGGGCCAGCATCACCTTGAAAGCGGGTGGTCACCACATCGTGATCGACGCTGGCGGTGTTTTCAGCAGCACCGAGATTGAAACGGGCGGCACGCCGGGCACCAGCGTGTCTGCCAACCCATTGCTACCGGGTGCCGTTGCAGTGTTGGCATTGGCCCCGTCCATGACCTCAGCACAACACTTGGTAGATGGCGAGCTGGAAGAAGAAGAGGAAGAAGTCGAACTGGAAGATGAGGTGCCATCCGGCATCACCTTGCGGATTGGCATGTTCTTCGATGGCACCGGGAACAACAAAGCCAACAGCGAAACCGTGGCGGCTTGCTATGCACCGGACGCCAACCTGGCTGACGCCGCCGAGGAAATACAAAAGCATTGCGCTGCCTATGGGTACGACGGCAATGGGAGCTCGCCGGACAATAGTTATGGGAATGATGTGAGCAATATCGCGAGGTTGTATGACTTGTACGCCGATCACTCATATAAGCCTATGCCTGAAAACACGAAAAAAGCCTCTTTACGCGTCTACATCGAAGGCATTGGGACTAGAAACAATGGCCCTGACTCACTCTACTCGCAGGCGACGGGCAGGGGCGAAACAGGTGTGGTCGCTCGCGTTGAACAAAGTCCAGCAAAGATTCTGAAGCAACTACGGTTGCTCCAAGAGGAAAACACCGGAGTGATGGTCGAGAAAATCGAGTTCGACATTTTCGGTTTTAGTCGGGGTGCGGCAGCCGCACGGCACTTTGCGAACGAAGTGCTCAAAGGCGAGCACAGCCTTCTTGCGAAAGCATTGCCAGCCGGCTCTCCGCTCTTATCCAGCAACTTTAACTGGCGTCTCAAAACTGATATTGCCATCAACTTCATCGGCCTGTTCGATACTGTGGCGGCTATTGCCAATCCTGGATTGTTCGACTTCAGTGGCACCAACAGCAGAAACCCCGGCGTCAATCTCAAACTGCCAGATGACTGTGCCAATAAAGTGGTGCATCTGGTTGCCCGAGACGAAATCCGGGAAAACTTCGCCCTCAACAGCCTCGACCACATAGACCTGGTCTTGCCCGGTGCGCACTCGGACCTCGGCGGCGGCTACTTGCCACGAGCCAAGGAAAAGCTCCTGCTGGGCAAACCCGTTACCAGCAACATCAGCCAAAGCATGGCCTCGACTCGCAGTGCCGCTTACCTTGCCGCCGAAAAGGAAATGTACGCCTGGTATGAAAAAGGCGTCATCGAATACGACGGTCCGGGCAACGAACTTAAAGTGGCGCTCTGGGAACGACCATTGACCCAATCAGAAGAGCGACGTGGGCCCAATCTCAGCCCACTGAAGAAGGTTTTTGCGGCGGCCACTATTGAGCGCCCGGTGCACGGCGAACTGTCGCTGGTGTATTTGCGCATCATGCGTGAGCTTGCTGTCAGACACGAAGTGCCGTTTGACATCATTGATGCCAATGACCCGAAACTGGCCCTGCCTGATGAACTGGAACCCATCCACAAAAAGCTCCAGGCATACGCACTGGGGGAGTCGTCAATTGAAGGCCTGACGCCTGCAGAAAGAGCATTATTACGCCGACGCTACATCCATCTTTCCGCTAACTGGAACGCAGCCAAGGGTCTGAATAGCAGTGATCTGGACATTGTGTTCATCAACCGACCAGCCAAAGACAGCCAACGTGTGGTACACCCCAATGAGTAACTCCGTCCGCCTTCTCACAAGATGTGCAGGCCTGCTGGTTGGATTGCTGTTGGCTGGCTGCTCGCAAAGCTTCGCCCAATCAAGCTACGACGAAACTTGGTCATTAGGCTTCGGAGCCCCGGATTACATGGAAGTCTGGATTGAAACAGCAGACGTGGTGGATATCCAGGAGCGCGTCTTTCGTCGAGCCGGCTCCGGGATCGCATCGGTACTAACCCCTAGCGACAATAAGGGGAAGCCCGCAGGCTGGCCCAAAAGTCCCGGTAGGGGGGCCGGCCGTGACGTCAATGGTGCCGATCTGCCCCGTTTGATTTACGTGCGCTGGCAATCGCTGGCAGAACCGCAAACCTACGAGGCCTACATCGTCATTCCCGAATCCGCACGGGAGATCATGCGCAAACCCGAAAAAGCCTTTTGCAAGGCTGACGGCAAATGGATCACTGACTACCGCGACGACATTGGCATCGGTCTGGCGCCGGGCGGCATTGCCAAGGTCTGGCTCGGCGGCCCCTGTCTGAAGTCAGTCGAAATGGCGCGGGTAGTGGGAACCATCAACCCGAAAGGCCCCTATGAAGGCAAGTCCGGCGGCAAACATCGCCCCCTTTCTGAGGTATCCAAAGCCTACATCGACAAATTCGGTATCCCCTATGGAAGTTGGTAAGGAGAGCAAATACATGGATTTAAGAACATTACTTTTCGCAGCGCTTATGTGGCAGCCTCTTGCTTACGCCGAAGCAGAGTCCAGTTCGCTGGACGGGCATTATTTTTTGCACGGCGCAATGGAAATGGGAGCGGAGTTGCTACTGCGAAAGGATGGCACTTTTGCCGGAGGGATAACTTATGGAAGCGCTGACGGTATTGCCAAAGGGACTTGGCATGTCGAAGGCAACACCCTGACGCTAAAAGCTGACACTTTGCCCGACAATACGAAAGATAATTTGGGCGTCTTGTTCGACGACCTCCAGTTGGCGATTGAACCCAATTGCCTCGCGGTGGATTTTGGCTCTGGTAAAGCGTGCTTTCGCCGCCGTTAACATCCTGCTCTTTCTAGATTTTCATTCCATCAGCGCCATCGTCGCCGACCTCGCCGACGATATGGACAGCTCACGCCGCTTCATAGCCTTGGCGCTCAGTCGCATGGCCGACAGGGTGCATTGCTGGTGAAGCGAGCGCTGGATCATATGCCAGCGCAGGAGATGGCGGCGCATGGCGCCTAGGCGTAGCCAGTACAGATCATCCCCACGCAACACGTGGGAATGATCAAAGCCCTACAGAAAACTCAATCAAACATTCGGGCAAGGTACCGGTGCCCAGTCGCCCAGGTCCGGGTTCTTGCACATGCTGTTGACCTGAGTGGTGCCTGCGCTGGCGACTTGCTTGCTTTCCGCCTGTTTGGCTTGTGCGGTTTGCAGGGTTTTCTCGGTGGTGACCGCTTCTCTCGGCACGGTTGGCAGCACCGGTTTTTTCGCTGGTTTCACCGCTTTCTTGCTCTTGGTCGGGGTCACGACCGGTGTGGTGTCGGCGGTCGCCACGGTGACCACGTCAGTGCGCTGCACGCCTACTTGCTGCAGGTCTTTTTCGTAGGCCTGGGTGTAGTTGCTCAGGTCTTCGCTGGCTTTACCGTTCACCGCGACGATCAGGTCGTTGGACTCTTTGAGGCCGGCGACGATTTCTGCCAGGCGCTTGCGGCCCTCGGTGTCGTTGACGGTCTTGGCCTTGCGGTCGGCGACCAGTTTGGTGAACGCGCTCTGGTAGCACTGTTGCGAAGCCTTGGCATACGCGGTGCTGCGGTCGATGTCGGCGGCGCTTTTGTTGACGTCGGAGGCGTAGGACGCGATGCGCTGGTTGTCATCGGCGATCTGCTTCTGACGCTCGTTGTAGTAACCGACCGCGCCGCCCGCCAGGGCACCGCCTGCTGCACCGATGGCGGCGTTGCGGCCACGGTTCTCGGAATCGGTCAGGGCGCCCAACAGTGCACCGCCGACAGCGCCGACCGCCGCACCGGTAACCACCGATTTGGTCATGTTCGAATCGGTGGCGCGCAGGTGCTGCACCGGCTCGTAGCAGTTCGGGTAGTACTCGACCTTGGTGCTCGAGGCGACTTTGGACGTCGGCGATGTAGCGCAACCGGTCAGTACGGTGCTGAAGCCGACGGCAATCAGCAGCAGATGACGCTTGGAAACCGAAGCAAAAGGTTTACGGGAGGAAAGCATAGTTGTGTTCTCGTTTAAGTTTGACCAGCTCAGCACGGCCCATCGCCGCCTGAGTCCCTTCCAAGCTCGCTGTACAACGAACGATCAAGACCGCTGAGCGTTCGATGCGAGCAATTCCTTCAATATCGCCGCCGGGTCGGCTCGTCGTTGCTGACGATAATCACCGACATGGCGAACGAATAACGTCGCGCGCGTCACCAGGCTCTTGCCCAGTACCGGCTTGCGCTCCAACTCTTCCTTGATGCGTTGAAACTGCGCCTGGATCACGGCATCGGTGTAGCGCGTGCCAGTCGCCAGGTTGTCGATGTAGATCGCCACCGCGCCGTCCAGCGCGCTGCGGCCGTTGTCGATGGCCATGGCGAACAGCTTGGCGCTGGCCTCGTCCTTGGCGTCCACGGCCTGCTGGCGACTCTTCTGCAAATTGGTCAGGCGAATGTTGTAGTTGTTGACGGTCTCGGCCACCAGGGCCGCCGACTGGATCAGGTTGCCGGCCGCTTCCTCGCGCTGTTGGGCGATGAGCGAGACGTTGCGCTTGAGCTCTTCGTTGACCAGCCCCAACTCGGCTTGCAAACGCGGATCGACGCTGGCGGCAATGATGCTGTCCAGGCGTTTGGTCGGGTCCTGGGCGTCATCGATGGCATCGGTCAGCGAAGCCAGACGACCTTCTTTCTGCCATTGGGCAAACAGTTCCTTGTAGCGCGAACGGGGCGCCGACAACGCGCCAACCGCGACCCGGAAGCCGGTGGTTTCGTTGTTTTGCTCGGTGCCGTCGGCGGCGAACAGCGAGTACTCGCGGCGCATCCCGGTGAACAAGGTGCCCTCGCCTTCCAGGTAATTGCCACCCTTGACCACGAAGCCACCGTAGGTGCCCTGGCGGCGTCCGGCGTGCACCAGCTGGAAGGACTCCTGGACCATTTCGGCGGCGTTGCCGATCACGTCGAACAAGCCAATGGGGTTTGGCAGTTTGGTACCGATCGGCATCAACCGCGCGGCCTGACCGGTGCCGCCGGCGACCTGATTGAAGACCGCCCAATCGGCCAGCGGTCCGTCGCTTTCGCTGCCGTCCAGGCGCCGGGGAAACAGGCGCCCTTCCAGATCCTGACGGCTGACGGCCTGCCCGCCACGGGCTGCGAATTCCCATTCGACTTCGGTTGGCAAGCGCACAAAACCCAGCCCGCCCTCCTCTGCCGAGGTGCCGCGACCGCTCACCGGCAGCAGATCCTTGTGGTATTTCATCAGCCAGGCGCTGTACACCGCCGAGAAGCGTTCAGCCTCGAATCGCGACAGCTTCACCTTGGGTAAACGCCCGGCCATGCCTTGCGGAATTTCGGCCTGCAACGCCTCGCAGGCCGGCGCCGGCTCGCCGCTGGCCAACGATTGCGCCTGGGCCATGACCTGCGCGTATTGGCGGGCGGTGACTTCGTATTTGCCGATGAAATAGAGCATCGGTTTGAGCGGGGTGTTGGCGTCGGTCTTGGGCATCAACGGGGTGATGCTCTTGCTCCAGTCCTTGGGCAGATCCTTGAGGGTGAACTGGCCATTGATGAAGTCCCGGCGATAACCGGAAATGAACGACTGCTGATAGCCGGCCTCACCTTCGCTGAACGGGTAACCGAGGCTGATCTCACGGTCGTCCAGACTGCCTTGGGCCAGGATGTAGACGTAACGGAACACCATCTGCCCTTCGCACGGCAGCGGCAGGCTGACGTCATCGGGCAACGGCTTGGGGTTGTCCAGCTTGTCGGTGCCTTCATCAGCCCAGACCATGCCGGCCAGGCTCAGCGCCACGGCGGCGCCCAGTAACTTATACATCTCGGATTCCTTCACACGCCTGGATACGCGCCACTCGCCAGCCACCACAGAGCGCCGCCACGGCACTGACGCCGAGCACTGCCGCCAGGGCCAACGCGTAGTGACGCGCCAGCAGATGGCTGGCGTACTCGCCCGGCATCTGCGCAAATAAATGGTTCAGGCCCGATTGCGCCAGGCCATACAGCCCGGCACTCAACAGGGCGGCAAGACCGGCGCTGTACAGCGCCTGCACCACCACAAACAACAGCAACGCTGCCGTGGAAAACCCCAGCAAGCGCAGCACCGATAACGCTCGACGCTTGCGCTCGACCGCCGCCAGCGCCCCGGCAAAAATCGCCGCGAACGCTCCCGCCACGGCCAATCCGGCGATGATCCAGAACACGATCGACAGGTTGCGGCTCAGCGATTGCACTTGGGCGATGGCCTGGGCCTGGGTCGAGACCAGCAGGTTCTGCGCAGCGAAGTACTGACGCAGCGGTTCGACATCCTTGAGGCTGCGGGCGTACAGGCGAAACGCCGGATATACCCGCTGCTCCGTCGCGCCCACCGCATCACCTGGCCAACCGAACGCTGGCACGGCGCGGCCGTCCCGGTAATCTTCAGCCGCTTCCAGTAACGTCAACGGCGCGAACAATCCGTCCCGGGCGAAGGCTTCCAGCGGCAGAACCTGCAGCACCTGAACGCGAGTGTGCTGCGCCTCACCACGACCAGCCACCTGCCGGCCAAAACCGGCCTGTAACCAATCACCGGCCTTGGCCCCGAGCTTTTCGGCGGCGGTCTGGCTGAGCAGCACCTGATCCAGCCCTTGGGGCGCCGGCAGACTGCCGAGCAACGGATCGTTGGCGGTGGTGGGGATCATTTCCACAGTCACCGTCGAAGCGCCTGCGGTCAGATCCGCTGTCGCGGCAATCTGCCGGGTGCGCGGCAAGGCGAACGACACATCGCTGCGCTGGCTCAACTGCTCGATAAACGCGGCACTGAACCGGCCGCCACCCAAGGGGATGATCTCCCGGGTTGCCGGGTCGTTTTCCAGGCGCTCGGTCAAACTGCTGACCAGGCCGAATTTCAAACCGAACAGCACCAGCAGCGGCGCGATCACCGCCACCAGCGCCAATACCGAGCAGGCCGACAGCCAGGCATCGTTGCGGTAATCCTGCCAGGCCAGGGAAGCCACCAGCGCGCCGCGCATCAGCAGGCCTCCCCAAGGGTGGCGGTGACACCGCCATCGACGTCGCGATGACAACTGATGCGTCGCACCTGCAAACCGCTGGCGCGGGCCAGTGACTCGTCGTGGGTGGCAACGACGCAGCACACCCTGTGTTCACGAGCCTGGGTCACCAGTAACTGCATCACGCGTTCCGCGTTCAGCGGATCGAGGGCAGCGGTCGGTTCATCGGCCAACAGCAGGCGCGGCCCATGGGCCAGGGCGCGGGCACAACTCACCCGTTGCCGTTGGCCGACGGACAAGTCGCACGGTCTTTTGCCCAGTTGATCGGTGATATCCAACGCCCCGGCCAGGCGATCGACGCTGCCGTCGTCTTTCAAGCCGAGCAGTTGGCGCGACAGGTCGATGTTGCCGCGCACGTCCAGAAAATCCAGCAGGCCACCGGTTTGCAGCACGTAGCCCAAGTGCCGGCTGCGCAGGTTCGCCAAGGCACTTTGCGCATCTGCGCGCCACAGCCCGGCAATGTCCGTCGTGGTTTGACCGGACGCAAAATCAAACTGCCCGGCCCGATCCGGCGCCAGCACCAGCGCCAGCAAATCGAGCAACGTGCTTTTGCCGCAGCCACTGGGACCGACCACCGCCAGTTGCTCACCGGCACGCAGTTGCAGCCGTGGAATCACCAGGCTGTAGCGCTGGCTGCCGGCGCCCCGGCTTTTGTGCACTGCGTTCATGTTCAGCATCACGGCAGCGTCGACAATGGAACGCGGTATAAGGCATCACCCGGTTCGGCATCGCCGAAACGCACCCAGTTGGCCAGGTCGTTGTGGAAGGTTTCGTAGAGGCGGATTTTCGAGTCCAGCTCGTCGATAAAGTCCTCCTGCTCGGCCACGCTCAGGGAAAGCCACAAATCCTGGGTCATGTTCAGCGACTTGCTGCGATAAGGCAGTCCTTCCAGGTACTCCCCCAAAACTCCGCCATCGGCCAGATTGCCGCCCTTGCGCAAGGCCGAGGGATCACGGCTCATGTAGGCACTGGCACTGGCGATTTCCTGGAAGAAATTCTTCGGTGAGGTCTGGGTCTTGCGGGCGGCGTCGACGATCAGTTTCAGCGATTGCTGCAAGTCGTTGAGCTGCAGTTTGGTCAGCATCACGCACACTTGGAACGCCGGCAGGGCCGGGTTGGTCAGGTCGCGGTCGGCGGTCCAGGCGCTGACCAGTTGCGGCGCCTGGCTGGCGGCTTTTCGCCCCAGGAAGTCCATGTGCATCGCGTAGCCGATGGCCGCCGATTTGTCGGCCAGGCTCGGCGCAGCGCTCAGCAGCGGCACGGTTTGCGACTTGTTGCTGCGCACCTGATGCACCAGGTCGGCAAACACCGAACCTATCTCGTCCACCCGTTCACCGAACTTGCGCACATCGGCGCCCGGCACCGGGATGTACAGATCGCCGATCTGCGGGTTGGCGTCGGCGGTCAGGGTGCGATACTGACTTTGCGCACCGCCATGGGTTTTCTTGCCGGCATCGCTAAGCAGGTGCAAGGCGTAGATTTTGATCTGTTTGCCCAATGCGGCCTGACGCACTTCGGCCTCGTTCATTTGTGTGGCGGCATACGGGTCGTTCTTGCGCAACGCACCGGCATCGGTGACCAACAGAATCAAGCGTCCGCCATAACCGGACCAGTCCATGCCCTCGACCGCTTCCATCACGCCGGCAAAGGCATCTTCATTGAACGAATGGCTCGAAACCGTGGACGCCTTGACCTGCCGCGCCAAGTCCATGAAGCGCTGTGGGTCGCGGCCCTGGTCCAGGGTGATCAAGGTTTTGGCGACGTATTCCAGGCCCGGGGTTTTCTGGATGCTGTTTCGAAACCCCACCAGGCCAAAGCTGACACTGTCCAGCTCGCCCCGCTCGGCGATGCGGGTTTGCAGTTGGTGCACCACGTCGCGGACCTGATCGATGTAGGGCTGCATGGACACCGTGGTGTCGACGACCAACACCACAGCGGTGCGAAATGCATCGGCATTGGCGGCGCTGATCGGAGTGTTGCCGACAGTGGCCTTCGGTGCATTGCCGGGGTCGATGGACGCCACGTTCAGCAACTGCACCGGCTGGCCGTTTTCATCGAAGCTCTCGCGCGAATCAAAAATCGGCAACAGATAAAACTGGTTCTGCGGCACCGCGCTGGCGGCCGGTTCCAGGGCCAGCACCTGCTGATTGTCTTCACGGTTCTGCTGGGCCTTGAGCAACAGGTTTTTTGCAGCCGACGGATCGGCCAGCAGCCGCTCCACTTCGCCGGGCTGACGCAGGAACATCACCGGCGCACGACCGGAGCGTTCGGTGAACTTGAGCACCAGGCTTTGCTTCCAGTCGCTGACTTGTTCGGCTGGCAACCAGCCGTCACTGCGCCCGTCGGTGGCGGCGCCGACGCGTAGCCACGGGCTGCCGGCCACCTCTTGGCGCTGATAGACGTACAGCACGGAAAACGCCGGCAAGGCCTTATCAGGTGCTGCCCCCGGTTCACTGGCGAGTTTCGCTCCCGGCTTGCTGAGCACCCGCTGGAACAAGGTTTTTTTGCCGGCCATCAGCAGCGGGCGCTGACCGTTATCGACTTCTGTCGCCACAGGGGGGTTCACCGGTGGCGCCACGGCTGGCGGCGGTGTTTTGACTGGAGGCACTGAAGCCACTGGCGCCTTGGCGTCCGCTTCGACGTCACCGGACAGCCACCAATAACCCGCGCCGCCCAAGGCCAGCACCACGGCTACCGCAACAGCGGCAAGCGCGAACACCGGTCCCTTGCGCTGCTCAGAGGCCGGGGATTGCGGCGTCGACTTCGCCGTCGGCGCAACAGGCTTGGCTTGGGGTTGTGGCTGTGCAGGGCTCGTCGGAATGTCGATAGACACCGGCGTCAGTCCCGCCAGGTCATTGTTCATTGGAAGGGGCAACGGCCGGATCGTAGTCGCCTCAACCGATTCACGCGGCAGATTATCCAGCGCCTGCAACAGCGCTTTTGCATCCGGGAAACGCTCGGCCGGATCCTTGGCCAACAGCTTGCGCAGCACCTCTTGATAACGGCCGTGGTGCACCGGCAGCTCCGGCAGCGGTTCGGTCAAATGCGCCAGGGCCGTAGAGAGCGCGTCGTTGCCGGTGTACGGCAGTTTGCCGACGAGGATTTCATAAAGCACCACGCCCAGGGCATAAAGATCGGCCCGGCCGTCAATGTCCTGGCCGCGCGCCTGTTCCGGGCTCATGTAGCTGGGCGTGCCGACGGCGAAACCCGCTTGAGTGAACTGGGTGCGGTCGTCCAGCGACTTGGCGATGCCGAAGTCCGAGAGCACCGCTGTGCCATCGGCGCGGAACAGAATGTTCGCCGGTTTGACGTCGCGATGAACCAGCCCCAGCCCGTGGGCATAGCCCAGCGCCGAGGCGATCTGGCGGATGTAGATCAGGCCCTGCTCCGGCGTCAGGCCGGCGGCGATGCGCTCCTTGAGCGTGCCATTGGGCAGGTATTCCATGGCCATGTAATACAGCTCACCGACATTGCCGATGTCATGGATGGTGACCGTATGCGGGTGAGACAGGCGCGCCAGGGTTTTGCCTTCGCGCAGGAAGCGCTCGCAGAAACTCGGATCGGCTGCCAGCGCGGCGGCCATGACCTTCAACGCCACCTTGCGCTCCAGCGAGCGTTGGGTCGCCAGGTAAACGCTGGCCATGGCGCCCTCACCGATCTCACCGTCGATGTCGTAGCCCGGGATCAGAATGTTCGCGGTGAGGTTCATGAAGGCACCTTCACGACGACGACGGTGATGTTGTCCGGAGCACCGCGCATCAGGCCGAGGGACACCAGGCTGCTGGCGATTTCCCCTGGCTCGTCGTGGCCCAGCACCTCGCGGATCTCATGATCTTCAACGGTTTTGTTCAGCCCGTCGCTGCACAACAGGTAACTGTCGCCGGGTTTCAACAGCAACTCGACCATCGCCAGCTCCAGCTGTGCCTGGACCCCGATGGCGCGGGTGACAATATTGGACCGCGGGTGCACCCGGGCTTCGGCTTCACTGAGCAGGCCGCTGTCCTGCAGGTCCTGGACGTAACTGTGGTCCCGCGAGATCCGTTTGAGCCGGCCGTCACGCAGGCGATACAAGCGGCTGTCACCCGCCCACAAACACACCCCACGCAAGTCACGCGCCGCCATCACCACCACCGTGCTGCCCATCATGGTCACGCCGCGGTTGGCGGTTTCTTCACGCACGGCGGCGTTGACCCGCAGCAGGTCGGTTTTCAACGCCGCGACGTATTCATCCAGCGAACGGCCCACAGCAATGCTACGCAGACTGTCGACAATCAGACTGCTGACGTAGTCGCCCGCCGCGTGCCCGCCCATGCCATCGGCGACCACCCACAGGCCTTTTTGCGGCAGGTCCAGGCAAGCGTCTTCGTTAACCTGGCGGACCATGCCGACATGGCTTTTGCTTGCAGACTTCAGGGTCCTTCCCACGTTTGAACACATCTACACAAAACCTTCTTGGCCGAGCAAAAATTGCGCAAAATCAGCGGCGGCCGGCAGGCCCTGGCACCGCAATAAACCGGGGGCGATACGCTCCGAACCCTGGCCCCACCACACACTGGCCCCTTCGCAGGCCTGTTCGGCGAGGGCGATCATTCGCGCCTGCGGATCGGTGACATCAAAGCGGTGCAGGCCGGCAATACGGCTGCTCGGGGTGCGCGGCAGGCAGGTCGGACTGCCCAGTGTCTCCAGCGCTGCACCGAAGGCTTCGAAGCTCGCCTCCACGCTCAACGTGCTCAACAGCAATTGCTCGACCTGTTCAAACCAGGCGTCCGAACCGCTCACCACCGACGCCGGGTCGGCATCGTGATCCAGCAGCACCGCGACGGTCAGCGGAAAATACCGGCCAACCCGATCAATGCTCGGCATCACCACCCCCACGGCGGCCTGCGGCCCACACACACCGGGCGCGACCATAAAGCGCCACAGCGGACTGACCAGATAGGCATTCAGCCAACGGTCGCCAAGGCTCTGGCTGGCGAGCAACCCCGCCGCCAGCCACGAATCCCAAGGGCCGATAAAACTCTGCGGCAAGCCACGGCTGACAAAGTCCCCGCGACTGGCCAACTTTCCATAGAAGCCCGGCGTGCTCATAAGCGCTCCGGCAGGCTGAAACCGCTGAGCACACGGCTCTTGAACGGGTTGAAGGCGCTGTTGGCCCGCAGCTCATAAGAGGCGCTGGCGCCGTCGACCCGCAGCCGCAGGTTGAAGCGGTCCGGCGAGTTGCCGGCGGTGAGATCCGATTGCTCGAGCAGGCGGAACCAGGCCCAGGGCCCGTCCAGAGTGATGCCGGACCGACCGCTGGCCGTGGGCGGCATGATCGAGATCCGCACCACGCCGATGCTGCCGGGGTTGGGCCATTGCATGGCGGTCGGACGGCTCGGGCCGTGGTCGTAGCTCAATTGCTGGCCGTCGAGGTCGAGCAAAAACTGAGTGATGGTGGAATCCATGGCCACGGGCTTGAGTTCGAAGCGCACCATCGGTTGGGTACCGCCGGAACGGAAAAACGCATCCCGGATGGTCGCTGCCCGCTGGAAGGTTTGCAGCACGCCCGGGGCGATGCCGAGCTTCTGCGCGGCGCCCGGTTGCCAGCGCCAGGCCTGGGTCGAGGTATCCACGTAGGGCTGCAGGTATTTGCGGAAGTAGTTGTCCATCACCCCGCCCACACCGAAGAACTGACCGAAGTCGTCGAGGGTCGCGTCCCGTGCACTGCCTGGCGACATCGGATAACGCCCGGCCAGGGACTGGCGATAGATGTTCACCACTTCGCTGGTCCAGGCCGCGTTCAGTTGATTGCGTACTCCACCCATCATGCTGTTGGTGGTGGAGTTGACCACCGACTTGACCAGGCCCTGCACCAACGCCGGTTGACGCTCGGCGTTGAGGCTGACCCGCGTCGCCGCCGCTGCGGCCTGGTTCTTGGCTTCGCCAAGCAAGGCGTCGCCGCTGGCACCGACCATGGCGCTGACCTGCACATACAGGGCGTTCATGTCGGCCAGCAGGCCGTCGATGGCTGCCGGCTCGACTTCGTTCTTGCTGACGATGCGGTTGAGTTCGGCAAAATGCGTGGTGACTGGATCGTCACTGGCCTCAGGTGCGTTTTGCATCGCCTGCTCCTGGCCGAGCAAGGTGCCCAGGCGCTCTTTGAGCTTGTCGACCCCACCCTCCACCGGCGCCCCCTTGGCCGCCAGCAGGCGTTCTTCCTGTTGCAGGTCGGTTTCCTTCGCCACCGCCACCAGCAATTTTTTCAACGGCGAAGTCGGCCCGGAAATCACCCGCAGCACATCGGCGGCCTGGGCCACGCTGGTGATCGGCACGAAGTCGATATCAGCCAACAAGGCGTCCCACTGGCGCTGGTAATCCTGGAAATACAGGCGACGCACATCGGCGGCCAGGCTGGCGACGTTCTGTTGTTCTGCCTGATCGCGACCGAGCACCCACTGCTCCTCGGCCAAGGTGCCGGTCTGGTTCAGGCTGGTGAGCAAAAACCCTTGGCGGTAACCCTTGGCCGTGAAGAAGCCACTCAAGGGATCGCCCAGCGGCTTGCCGCTCTTGCGGCTGAACACCAGCGCAGCATCGCGCCCGGCCGCTTCGTTGAGACGAAAGTCCGGGATACCGTCCGGCAGTTTCTGCCGCTTGATCCGGTCATAGACACGCTGGGCCACCGGCAGCTGTTGCAATTGCCGGCGCAAGTCATCGATCAGGCGCGGGTCGAGACGCGCGGTGGGCGGATGGCGCTCGAACAGCGCCTGCAAATGCTCCCCGAGGGCTACGCGCTGCTCGGCCGGCAAGTCGCGGGGCAGGCTGCGGTCCCAGTCCAGGGCGATCCACGCCTTGATGAAATCAGCATCGTAATGCTCGCTGTCGGCGAGCATCAGGTAGGCCTTCAAGCCTTCGTAAAGGAAGTCCGAATTGCCGCCGCCGTGCAGTTGCTCCTCGATACGCGTGAGCAAGCGTGGCGCGAAGACCGCGATCAATAGCTTGCGATAGACGCTGCCGGACTCGGCTTCAAGCATGTCGCCCTGATACAGACCCAGGCCTTCGGCCCAGTTCGGCGCGTCATCGGCCAAGTGCTTCACTGCGTTGAGCAAGGGCAACACGGCGAGCACGTCCCGCTGTGCCGGGCTGAGGTTCTGCACGGCCTGGCCCAGGGGCACGACTTTCTGATCGACTTGCGCGATATACGCCTGATTGGCGCGGTAGCTGACCCACCACAAGGTCCCGACCACCAACACCAAGGCTACGGTCGAGGCCAGCACGCCCTGGGCGATCCACTTGCGTCGACGTTCGACTTTCGGATTGACACCCACCAGCCCACGCTCGGCAAAGGCCACGGCGCTGAAGAGCTTTTCGATGAAGTAACTGCGCCCGGTGCCGTTCTGGCGCACCAGGTGCTGGCGGTCCAGGTTCATGCTCTGGGCCATGGAGCCGATCAGCCGGTCAATCGGGCTGCCTTCCTGGGTGCCGCTGGTGAAATACACCCCGCGCAACAGCGCCCGCTCTTCAAAGGCGTTGGGTTTGAACACGCCCTCAAGGAAGCTTTGCAGGCAATCCTTCAACGCGCCGAACTGCTGTGGAAAACCGTAGATCAGATCGCGTCGCGCCGGGTCGCGTTCCTGCTGCAAGCGCTCCACCAGCCGATCGTTCAGGCGTTGCTCCAGACCGGCGAATTCGCTTTGCAGATGGGCCAGCGGGCTGTCATTGCTTTTGCCATCATCCAGAGCGAAGGTCATGCCCCAGACCTGGGCTCGCTCTTCCTTGCTCAGGGAGTCGAAATACTCCATGAACCCAGGCACCAGATCGAGCTTGGTCAGCATCAGGTAGATCGGGAAGCGCACGCCCAGTTGGGTGTACAGCTCCTGAATGCGCAGGCGTATCGCAGCGGCATGGGCGGCGCGTTCGGCATCGCTGCCCAGCAACAGGTCGGAGAGGCTGATGGCGATAAATGCACCGTCGATCGGGCGACGGGCCCGCTGTTTTTTCAACAGACCCAGAAAGCCCAGCCATGCGGCCTTGTCGACCGTCGCGTCGCTGTCCTGAGTGGTGTAGCGGCCTGCGGTGTCGAGCAGCACAGCCTGGTCGGTAAACCACCAATCACAATTGCGCGTACCGCCGACGCCGCGCACCGCACCGGCGCCCAACTGCGCGGCCAACGGAAAATGCAGACCGGAGTTGACCAGCGCCGTGGTCTTGCCCGAACCCGGCGGGCCGATGATCACGTACCACGGCAATTCGTAGAGATTGCGTCGTTCGTCGCCGCCCAGCTTGGCTTTCTTCAACAGCGTCAGGGCTTCGTCCATGCGCTGGCGCAGGGTTTCGAGCTCTTCGGCCGTAGCGATGCTGGTCGGGTCCGGCGGGGTTTGCGCCGCCAGGCTGCGCATGACTTCGGCGGCCTGACGGCGGGCCTGGATGATGCGAAACACTCGATAGGCGATCCACACTGCGAACAGCAGAATGATCAACACCCAGCGCCGGCCTTCGGGCACCAGGAGTTCAAGCAGCGGCCCGACAAACCAGATGATCAGGCTCAGGGCGATCAGCCCCAGCAACGGAATGACCCAGCGAGTCATAAAACTGAAAAACGCCTTCACTCGACCCCCTCCGCCAACACTGTGATTTCGACCCGACGATTGCGTGCGCGGCCCTCGGTCGTAGCGTTCGAGGCCAGCGGCTCGGTGTCGCTGCGGCCTTCGGCGCTGAAGCGCTCGGGCTGGCCGGTCTTGGCCGAAAGGATTTGCAGCACCGAAGTGGCCCGCGCCTCGGACAACGCCCAGTTCGATGGAAACCTCAAGGTGGCAATCGGGCGATTGTCACTGTGGCCGGTCACCCGGACCTGGCCCTTGACCTTGCGAATGGCATCGGCGATGCGCAGCATCAGCGGCTGGAAATTGTCGACGATACTGGCGCTGCCCGAGGCGAACAGCTCATCGCCACGGATGGTCACCACTGAACGGTCAACGGCATCTTCCACAGCCACCCGGCCGGCCTTGATTTCATCAGCGAGAAAACCGGCCAAGCGTGGCCGCTCGACCAGTTTCGGCTGCACCACCGGACGGTCGATGGCCTGCACCGGGATCTCGCCCAGCGCATGGATGTTTTTAAACACCGGCTCGGCATCGGCGGCCAGTTTCAAGCGCAGGCCGAACACCAGGGCCAGCAGCAACGCCACGCCGATGGCTACCGCGATCCATGGCGGCATGAATTGCGCCAGTCGATCGCGCGCCACGGTCACGCCGCGCCAATGGGGCGACAGTTCGCGCTCATATTCGCCACGGGCGCTGCGGATAACCGCACTGGTGCGCTCACGCAACGCCTCCAGTTGGCTGCGACCGTCATTCATGACCCGGTAACGCCCTTCGAAACCCAGGCACATGCACAGGTACAACAGCTCCAACAGATACAAACGTTCGCGGGGGCTTTGCAGACAATGTTCCAGGAGCTGGAACACTTTCTCGCCACCCCAGGCTTCGTTGTGCACAGTGATCAACAGGCTTTGCTTGCCCCAGTCACTGGCGCCGCCCCACGGCGTACTCAACACCGCCTCATCCAGGGCGGTGCACAAGGCGTAGCGGGCCAACAACACATCGTTGCGCACCACGCCGGCGGCCTCGGCGCGCTCCTCGAACTGGCGCAGGTAGGCCAGTAGTTGCGCCCGCAGACTCGCTGGTGCCGGGTGGGCAATGGTGTTGCGCAAACGGGTCAGCAAAGCCAGCAGCGGGCCCGCGGCGCTCTCCAGGGGGTTGAGACCTTCGGTTTTACCGGTCAACAGCGGCGCGGCCGGCATCGACAGTGGCGCGGGCTGGGCGCGGCCAGGGTCCGGGCGGGCCGGCTCGGCGCCACGGCCACCGGGGGTCGGCATGAACTGGGTACGATCGTCGTTGTTCATCGCGGTTTATCCTCGGATCGCCCAGAAAGCCAGGTTCAACCCCGGGAACTGACCCGCGATGTGGAACGCAAAACCGCCGGAGTTGGCCAGTTGTTGCCAATGCTCGCTGCCCCGGTCGAGTTCGTAATAGGTGGAGCCGGCGTGATAGGGAATCTGCCGTGGCGCCACCGGCAGCGGCAGCAGACCGATGCCCGGCAATTGCAGGTTGACCATGTCGCGAATGTGTTCCACCGAGCCGATTTTGCTCTGCAGGCCGAAGCGGCTGCGCAGGGTCTCGGCAGGTACATCGGCGCGCACCACCAGAATAAAACTGGCGTTGTCGAGCAGGGTCTTGTCAGCCAGCATGGCCACATGAATGCCATAGGCTTTTTCGACGATCGGAATCGGCGTGGCCTTGCTGTCGATCAGCATCGACAGCGCTTCACGCAGGGCTTGCATCACCGGGGCAAAACTCAGCGCGAGGTCATCATGCTGGTACTGCGGGAATTCCTGCGGTCGCCGCCCGGAAGCGGTAAAAGTCGAGAATTCCCCGGCCAGGCTCACCAACTCGCTGTAGAACCGCTCGGGATGCAACGGACTCAACCGGCTCAAGTGCTGGATCAGCGGTTGGGCACGGTTGACCAGTTGCAGCAGCATGAAGTCGGCAATCTCCGAGGCACCGCCAGCACCGGACGCCACCACCCGCCCGGCGAGCGCTTCGCCACGCTGATGAAGCAGGCCCAGTAGCTCGTTGCGGAACGCAGCCAAGGGCGTGGAGGCAACCACATCCAACAGCGGCGGGATGTAAGTGTCATCGAGCACCAAGGCGCGGTCGGCGCGTTTCTCCTTGATTCGCACCAGGCCGATGGCCGCGTAGTCGCTGATGCCATCCCGGGCTATCAATAATCGCAGCGCCCTCGACCCCACGGCCACCGGGGCCTGGTTTTCGAATGGCGCGTTATCGTCCCGCACTTCGCGCACCTGACTCACATAGCGCGCAGCGCCCAGGGCCTCGCCTTCGTCAACGGTGTCACGCGCACCGGCGCGCTTGAGCGGCAAGGCCAAATACACCAAACCATCGCGCAGGTTGTCATCGATATTCAGCGGGCTCGGCGCCAGGTCATCCTGGGGAATGTTGAATGGCGTGCCGTCTGGCAACAGGCCCCGCGCCGAGATGATCGCCAGTTTGCCCTGGGCCAGCAGGCCCTGGTCGATCAGCAACTCAGAAAACCCCCAGGCACCGGCCGACAATGGGCGACTCCGGGCGTCGATGAGGTTCTCCAGGTAACGGTCATGCTGCTGGAAGTGCTGCGTTCCAATGAACATGCCTTCCGACCAGACCACGCGATTGTTCCAGGACATGGGGGCTCCGATTGTTTATTGGGCAGGGCTGGATGGGGGAACCGCGACGGCGCTGCGCACGGCTCGCACGTCGAGGCTGATCTGGTATTCGGTGTATTGGCGCGGCGGGACGTTCATCACCGTGCGCCACAGCGACTGATCCAGCTCGCGATACCCCACCAGCACGCCGATATGGCGGGTGGCCGGATCGAGGTCACGCTGCAGACTCAACTGCTGGCCAGGCTGGATCAGCACTTCGTCCTGGTCGATCAGATCCGCACCGAGCGTCGCCTGGGCTCGTTCGGCCAGTGCGAAATAATCGGAACGACCGAAGGTGGCGGCATTTTTCAATTCGAAAATGCGCACCCGGACCGGGGCCGGCTGGCCAGTGGCTCCGGGGTTGAGCCCGGCGATGGCGTGAAAGTGCAACTCGACGGCGGCCGTGTCGGCCTCAGCCTCTTCGGGCTGGGGTTTGGTGGCATCCTTGGCACACGCGGTCAGCAGAAGCGCGGTGGCGACTGCGAGTAAAAACCTGTGAATCATCCTGCGTCCTCAATGACGTTTCAGCTATCCGTTGTTCCGTTCTTTGCTATGAATCGCGTTATGTGACGGCGACGCTCAGTGGCGACGTTGTCTTGCACTGTGTTCTTCGTAGGCACGGCTGAATTCCCGACCGAACAGGTCCTGGAAATCCTCCTGGGCCTCACGGGAAATATTGCTGTAGAGCTCGGTGAACTGCTGCCAGTACTGGGCCTGTCGTGAACCATTGAAAATGCTCGACAGGCCACCGGGCTTGCCCATGCGCTCTTCCAGTTGTGCCGGTTCGAAACGCGCCAACAGGTGCTTGATCGCAGCTTCCACACCGGCCATCACCGCCAACTGGTGGGCACGCAAGTCATCGAAGCTGTCGCGCACCGCCAGGTCCGGCGCCATGAACGCTTGATTGGTGTGGCGCAACAGCAGCAGCAAGGCCTCATCGACGTTGGGAGCGAATTTCAGCGGGTTGTTTTCCACCGGCTGAATCATCGTCTGCTGAATGCGAAACTCGCCCTTGAGGCTGCTGCGGGCGCGCAAGACATCGATCAGGCCTTCGACCATCAATCGATAACTGCGGCCGATGTTTTCCATCTGCGCTTCGGCCTGGGCCTTTTCCAGGCGCACTTGATCCAGCCCGGCGCCGCGTAGAAAGGCTCGTAACAGGTCGGGTTGCGAATGGTCGACCGGGCCGGGCGGATTGACCGGATGCTCGACGATGGCCACGGGTGGTTCGTGCGGTAGTGACGGCTCGATCGGTACGCTGACTTGAGGCGCCGGCTGCGCAACCTCTGCAACAGGCAAGGGGGCGACAGGCAGGGGTGCAACCGCCACTGGCGCGGGCTTGTCGCTGAACAGGTCCCAATCTTCCGGAATCACCGGGGCTGGGGCTGGGGCCGACGCCAGCGGCACAGGCTCGGCCATGGGCGTCGGGTTGGGGATCGGGGTCGGTGGGCGGAAGTCGTGCTGCTCAGCCGGGACATGGTCGGACTGGGTGGCCGGCGGGACGGTGGTAGGTGCCAGAAAGTCGAACAAGTCCGGCAACGTGTCCATGGCCGACACACCCTGGAAATGTGCAGGTGGTGTCATGGGCGACGATGTCGGCGTAGCCACGCCGGCGCCCTGACGCCCCATCAGAGCCTCGAAGCTGTTGGACGAATCGGCAAAAGGGTTGCTGTCAGTCACCGGCAGATTGAAATCGATGCGCGCCTGGATTTCATAATCACCTATGCGGATAACTTCCCCATCTTGCAACGGCTCGCTGTTTCCTTTGCGCAGACGAATGCCGGCCTTAACCAATTCCACACCATTAGTGCTGTTATCGGTTAAATAATACCGGCCATCTTTATATTGAATAACGCAATGCTTTCCGGAAACCAAGCGCTCTGGATCGGGCAATACCCAGTCATTATCAGAATTGCGGCCAATTGCCATCACTCCCTGATCCATGGATTTTTCAGAGCATTGACCAGGGGTAATCTTGTGATAACTAGTGATAGTCAAACACAGCGGCATCTTGCCTCCTTGCTGCACACTTTGCGCGCCGGCGAATGAGGGGATCAATCCCCGCGGAACTCGCCGACAAACCTTGCAAACAACCTCAAAAACAGCTTTTTACCAGCATATTTGCTGATCTTAACCGGTTTACGTGACAAAAAACCTGCATCAGTACCTTTCCTGACCTACCGGTCGCAAGGGTTGTTAAGCACCTCACATCTGTCACACAGGAGAAATAGCTTACCTTGACAAGCCATAAGTACTACACCAAAAATGAACAACTTTCTTGAATACAGTGATGGCACTTTAAGATCATAGAGGATCCAAAGGGCCATTACGCACAAGGAAACATGCGAAGTTCCACTTGGAGCTTACGTGTGAACTGCCCGATTCTGTCGCGGGCGATAGGGAGATCAATTTCAGTGGAAGTGCCTTTGCTGCTCGCCGCCGTTTCTGCGACTTCGCCTTGTGGCGAAGATCTGGAATACGACGCGGACTTTTTGCGCCTGGAACGCGATTCCCAAGGCCAGCCCGAGCGCAGCATGGGCGATTCGATATTGCCTGCCGAACCGCCTGAATGGCGCAGCATCCAGCAGCAAAGCCTGGACTTGTTGCAACGCAGCAAAGACCTGCGTATCACCCATTTCCTTTTGCAAAGCTCCCTTGCCCTGGAAGGTGTCACCGGCCTGGCCCGCGTCCTGACGCTGATCAGTGAATTGCTCAAGCAATACTGGGCCGACCTGCATCCACGCCTGGATGCCGAAGACGACAACGATCCCACCGTGCGCATCAATGCCCTCGCCGGCCTGGCGTCCGATGCCACCATTCGCCTGCTGCGCGAAAGTATCCTGGCCCGTTCGCGAACCTTTGGCGCTGTCAGCCTGCGCGCCGCCGCCAACGCCAGCGGCCTGCAAAGCTTCCCTGACGAAAACCTCGGCGCCGAACAACTCGCCGGAGCGTTCCTCGACAGCGATCCCGAACAGTTGGACATCATCCGCAAAGCCTTGCACGAGGCCCGTAGCGCCGCCGAGACCATCGAGCAACACGTCAGCGAACAAGTCGGCTCCGCCCAGGGCGTTGACCTTGGCCCGTTGAAGCAACCGCTCAAAATGGCCTTGCAGATTCTCGGCCAGTTCGCCCCGCAGAGCGGCGACAGCCCCCTGCCCGATGCCATCAGCGACGACAGTGCCGCGCCGGTTGAATACCCCACCGCACCAAGCGCGCCGCGCAACGCCAGCACCAGCACCAGCACCGGCGAAATCAACAACCGTGACGACGTGCTGCGCAGCCTGGACCGGATTCTTGCGTATTACACCCGTCACGAGCCCTCCAGCCCCCTGCCGGTGCTGTTGAACCGGGCAAAGAATCTGGTGCACGCCGACTTCGCGGCGATCGTGCGCAACCTGATTCCCGACGGCATCAGCCAATTTGAAAACCTGCGCGGACCAGACAGCGAATAAAAGCGTACGGATCACGCAGTCACGTCACCGGCACCGCCGATGACGCCAACACCGTCGCTTGAGCGACCAGGAGCAGCAACGTGGCGAAGCAAAGTTCTCAGAAATTCATCGCGCGCAACCGTGCGCCTCGAGTGCAGATCGAGTACGACGTCGAGCTTTACGGCGCCGAGAAAAAGGTTCAGTTGCCCTTCGTGATGGGGGTTATGGCTGACCTCGCCGGCAAGCCCGCCGAGCCTCTGGCACCTGTGGCCGATCGCAAGTTCCTTGAAGTGGATGTGGACAACTTCGACTCCCGCCTCAAGGCCATGCAGCCACGCGTTGCGTTCCACGTGCCCAACGAGCTGACCGGCGAAGGCAACCTGAGCCTGGACATCACCTTTGAAAGCATGGACGACTTCAGCCCGGCCGCCGTGGCGCGCAAGGTCGACTCGCTGAACAAGCTGCTCGAAGCGCGCACTCAATTGGCCAACCTGCTGACCTACATGGACGGCAAGACCGGTGCCGAAGAAATCATCATGAAGGCCATCAAGGATCCGGCGCTGCTCCAGGCACTTGCCAGTGCGCCCAAGCCCGCCGAGCCTCAGGCTTAATCAGGACGAATGATCATGACCGATCCAGTACGCGCAAGCGCCCAGACACTGGGCACCACCGAAGAAGCCAGCGAGTTCGCCTCCCTGCTGCTGCAAGAATTCAAACCCAAGACCGAACGCGCCCGCGAAGCCGTCGAGACCGCCGTGCGCACCCTGGCCGAACAGGCCCTGGCGCAGACCGACCTGGTGTCCAACGACGCCATCAAGTCGATCGAGTCGATCATCGCCGCCATCGACGCCAAGCTCACCGCCCAGGTCAACCAGGTCATCCATCACCCGGAGTTCCAGCAACTGGAAAGCGCCTGGCGTGGCTTGCACTACCTGGTCAACAACACCGAGAGCGACGAGCAGCTCAAGATCCGCGTGCTCAACATCTCCAAGACCGACCTGCACAAGACCCTGAAGAAATTCAAGGGCACCGCGTGGGACCAGAGCCCGATCTTCAAAAAGATGTACGAAGAAGAATACGGCCAGTTCGGCGGCGAACCTTACGGCTGCCTGGTGGGCGATTACTACTTCGACCAGTCGCCGCCGGATGTCGAATTGCTGGGCGAACTGTCGAAAGTCTGCGCCGCCATGCACGCGCCATTCATTGCCGCCGCATCGCCGACCGTGATGGGCATGGGCTCGTGGCAGGAACTGTCGAACCCGCGCGATCTGACCAAAATCTTCACCACCCCGGAATATGCCGGCTGGCGCTCGCTGCGTGAATCGGAAGACTCGCGTTACATCGGCCTGACCATGCCGCGCTTCCTGGCACGCCTGCCGTACGGTGCCAAGACCGACCCGGTGGAAGCCTTCGCCTTCGAAGAAAACACCGACGGCGCCGACAGCTCCAAGTACACCTGGGCCAACGCCGCTTACGCGATGGCGGTGAACATCAACCGCTCGTTCAAACACTTTGGCTGGTGCTCGCGCATTCGTGGCGTGGAGTCTGGTGGTGAAGTGGAGAACCTGCCGGCGCACACCTTCCCGACTGACGACGGTGGCGTGGACATGAAGTGCCCGACGGAAATCGCCATTTCGGACCGCCGTGAAGCGGAACTGGCGAAGAACGGTTTCATGCCGCTGCTGCACAAGAAAAACACCGACTTCGCCGCGTTCATCGGCGCCCAGTCGCTGCAAAAGCCGGCCGAGTACGACGACCCGGATGCTACCGCCAACGCCAACCTGGCCGCGCGCCTGCCCTACCTGTTCGCCACCTGCCGTTTCGCCCATTACTTGAAGTGCATCGTGCGCGACAAGATCGGCTCCTTCAAAGAGAAGGACGAAATGCAGCGCTGGTTGCAGGACTGGATCCTCAACTACGTCGACGGTGACCCAGCGCACTCCACCGAAACCACCAAGGCCCAGCACCCATTGGCGGCGGCCGAAGTGATTGTCGAAGAGGTGGAAGGCAACCCGGGGTATTACAACTCTCGGTTCTACCTGCGCCCGCACTATCAGCTCGAAGGTCTGACGGTGTCGCTGCGCCTGGTATCCAAGCTGCCTTCGGCTAAAGGCGCGTAACACCGCCCTTGATGTGATCGCTCCCACGCTCAGCGTGGGAACGATCAGAAAAACACAACGTGGTAGACACCACACAGGGAGAGAACATGGCTGTTGATATTTTCATCAAGATCGGCGACATCAAGGGCGAGTCCATGGACAAGGCCCACAAGGACGAAATCGACGTCTTGAACTGGAGCTGGGGCATGTCTCAGTCCGGCAATATGCACGTGGGCGGCGGCGGCGGTGCCGGCAAGGTGAACGTCCAGGACCTGTCGCTGACCAAGTACGTCGACAAGGCTACACCCAACCTGATGATGCACTGCGCCAGCGGCAAGCACATCGACAAGGTCAAGCTGACCGTGCGCAAGGCCGGCGGCGAAAGCCAGGTCGAGTACATGATCATCAACCTGGAAGAAGTGCTGATCAGTTCCCTGAGCACCGGCGGCTCGGGCAGCGATGATCGTCTGACTGAAAACGTCACCCTGAACTTCGCCAAGGTGCTGGTGGACTACCAGCCGCAAAAAGCCGACGGCACCAAGGAAGGCGGGCCGATCAAGTTCGGCTGGAACATCCGCCAGAACGTCAAGGTGTGATCGAACGTGCCCCCGTCGTTATGCGCCGGGGGCATTTTGGTGCTTGCTCGAATCCAATCCTTTCCCATCCGGTGTCTGAGTCATGGCCAAGCCTTCGTTTGTCAATTTGTGGAAAGCCTATTCCGACCTTCTGGTTACGTATCCTGACGCCAAGCCCTGTGAAGGCCCTTGGGAAAACCAGTGTGCTATCCGCATGAGCGCGACACTCAATGCAGAGCTGACCATCAAGGTCAACAAATCCACCTATACCGAACCCAAGTGTGCACATGAGCACGCCCGGGGTGCCGAGTCGCTGGCGAACTGGTTGTGGAAGCATCATCTGGGGCGGCCAACCATTCTGGGTAACAGCGCCGAGGAGCGTCGCACGTTGATGGGCAAGACCGGGCTTATCTTCTTCAAGGACTGTTTCCAGCAGTCAGGGGAGTCGGCAGACAATCGTACTGGCGATCATATTGATCTATGGAATCGGGGCCTGACCCAAACCGGCGACCTCTTTTACAGATCCAGAGCTGTCTGGTTCTGGGAGCTCGCATAATGAAAAATCACCGGCTCGCCATGTGCCTGGCGATAAGTCTGAGCAGCCTGAGCGCATGCGCCGAACATGCCCAGATGCCAACAACCCAGGCCGTCTTTGTTGGGCAGCAACTCAGCCTGATTGACGACCAGGGTCAATGCACGCTGGTCAAACCCGACCAGAGTCGCATGAAGCTGGACATGGAATGGCCTTGCAGCTTCAGCCTGAATAAACAGCAGCAACTGCGCGTAGAGACGTTCAACAACATCCCGATATTTTCGGTCTGGCGTAGCGAGCACATGCCTGCGCCCAGCCGCGACTGCCTCAGCAAAATGCAGGCTATCCGCCAGGTCCCGGGAGGGCTGGAGGCGGGAGCGGTCAACACGTTTGCGTCCTGCGGCACGGGAGGGGACCAAAAAATGTATGTAGCGCCATTTACGTGGTAACCGACATCGCCACCCGCGATCGCCTGCAACCGTCCCTGCTGGATCGGTTGACCGACGACGACCCAAGCAACCTCAAGGAAAGCGCCGACAAGCGCGTACTGTCCCTGACCCAACTCAAAGCCTCGGTGCTGCGGGACCTGGCGTGGCTGCTCAACACCACGTCATTGCTCAGCGCCGATGCGACCCTGCACACACCGGCCGGCACTTCGGTGGTCAACTTCGGGCTGCCAGCCCTGGCCGGCAACAGTGCATCGAACGTCGATATCGCGGCGCTTGAAGCACTGATCCACCAGGCCATCGCCACGTTCGAGCCGCGGATTCTGCGCCATACCCTGCGCGTGCGGGCCCGGGCATCCGCCGAGATGAATCACAACGCCCTGAGCTTCGAGATCGAAGGCGACCTCTGGGCCCAGCCAGTGCCGCTGCGCCTGATGCTGCAAACCGACCTGGACCTGGAATCCGGCCATGTGCGAGTGGTCAACGCCGACCAGCGGAGACACTCATGAACCCGCGCCTGCTGGAACTGTACAACCAGGAATTGCACCACGTACGCGAAAGCGCGGCGGAGTTCGCCCAGGAATACCCGAAAATCGCCAGTCGGTTGACGTTGTCCGGCATGGACTGCGCCGATCCGTACGTCGAGCGCTTGCTGGAAGGGTTCGCCTACCTGACGGCGCGGGTACAGCTCAAACTCGATGCCGAATACCCGACCTTCACCCACAACCTGCTGGAAATCGCGTACCCCCATTACCTGGCGCCGACACCCTCGATGACCGTGGTGCAATTGCAGGCCGACCCCGATGAAGGCTCACTGAGCAGCGGTTTCCCGTTGCCCCGGGATACGGTTCTGCGCGCCGCCCTGGGTCGCGAAAGCCAAACCTGCTGTGAGTACCGCACCGCCCATGCGGTGACGTTGTGGCCATTGCAGGTCAGCCAGGCCGAGTACTTCGGCAACCCGTCCGCCGTGCTCGGGCGCCTGGCCGCCAGCGCCCCCAAGGCCAAGGCTGGCCTGCGCCTGACCCTGCGCACCGGTGCCGAACTGCCGTTCAACAGTCTGGCCCTGGACAACCTGCCGCTGTACCTCAACGGCGCCGACGAAAAACCCTTTCGCCTCTACGAACAGTTGCTGGGTAACGCCTGCGCCGTCTTCGCCCGTCAGCCCGGCGGCGATTGGGTAGAACGCCTGCCCCAGGATGCACTGCGCTCCGTGGGGTTCGACGATACCGACGCCGCGTTGCCAGTGGTGTCGCGAGCCTTCCAGGGCTATCGTCTGTTGCAGGAATACTTCGCCCTGCCCCGCCGCTTTCTGTTTGTCGACTTCACCGGGTTGAGCCGGGCGGTCAAACGCTGCCAGGGCCAGGAGCTGGAATTGATCGTGCTGTTCGACCGTCACGATCCGAGCCTGGAAGGCAGTGTCGGTGCCGCACAGTTCCTGCCGTTCTGCACCCCGGCAATCAACTTGTTTCCCAAGCGCCTGGATCGCATCCACTTGTCGGAACGGGTGAATGAACACCATGTGATCGCCGACCGTACCCGGCCGATGGATTTCGAGATTCATTCCCTGACCGCCCTCACCGGCCACGGCACCGGGTCGGAACAGCCTTTTTTGCCGTTCTACGCCGTCCGCGATCCGTCTCGCTACGGCCGCGATCAGGCGTATTACACGGTGCGGCGCGAACCCCGTATGCTCTCCAGCGGTCAGCGGCGCAACGGCCCACGTTCGACTTACATCGGCAGCGAAACCTTCGTCAGTCTGGTGGACAGCCAGCAGGCGCCCTATCGTCACGACCTGCGCCAATTGGGCGTAACGGCGTTGTGCACCAACCGCGACCTGCCGCTGTTCATGAGCGTGGGTAACAACAAGACCGACTTCACCCTGGCCGACAGCGCGCCGGTAGCGGCGGTACGCTGCGTGGCAGGCCCGAGCCGCCCACGCGCCAGCCATGCCCACGACGCCAAGGCCTGGCGGTTGATCAGCCAGCTTTCGCTCAATTACTTGTCCCTCAGCGAGCAAGGCCAGGGCGCCGCCGCCCTGCGCGAGCTGCTGCGCCTGTATGGCGACGACAACGATGCAGCCTTGCAATTGCAGATCGAAGGCCTGCGCGAAGTCAGCAGCAAACCCTGCACCCGACGTTTGCCAATGCCGGGCCCGATCGTGTTTGGCCGCGGTATGGAAATCACCCTGGAATTCGATGAGAACGCGTTTCGTGGCACGGGCGTCTTTTTGCTCGGTGCAGTCTTCGAGCGCTTCCTGGCACGTTACGTGTCGATCAACAGTTTTACCGAGACGGTGATCCGTACCACCGAGCGCGGCGAGATCATGCGATGGAAAGCCAAACCCGGACGCCGTCCGACCCTGTGAATACCCTGGACGCGATGCACCAGCAGCCCTGGGAATACGACTTCTTCCAGGCATTACGGCGCATCGAGTGCGAATCGCCTGAGCTTCCGCGCCTGGGTCATTCGTTGCGCCTGGCCGATGACCCCTTGCGCCTTGGGCAACAGGCCGATTGCACCTTCGCCCCGGCGACCCTGGCCTCGGTACAGCCGGGCATCGACGGTTCGCCGGCGCGTCTGGAACAGTTCTTTTTTGGCCTCGGCGGCCCCAACGGCCCGTTGCCGCTGCACCTCACCGAATATGTGCGTGAACGCCAGCGCAACAACGCCGACAGCACCAGCAAACGCTTTCTGGATGTGTTCCATCATCGCCTGCTGAGCCTGTTTTACCGGGCCTGGGCCGAAGCGCGACCGACAGTCAGCCATGATCGCCCGGACGATGACTACTGGTCGGCACGTCTGGCAGCGCTGAGCGGTCGAGGCATGCCGAGCCTGCTCAAACAAGGCCTGATACCCGACACGGCGAAGCTGCATTACAGCGGTCATCTGTCGGCACAAACCCGCTATCCCGACGGTTTGAAGGCAATCATCGGCGAGTACTTCGGCCTGCCGGTGGAGATCGAAGAATACGTCGGCCAATGGCTGGTGCTGCCGGAGCGCAGCCGCGTGGGCGTCAGCGCTCATCAATTGGGCGTGGATTTTTGCCTGGGCCGCTGCGTCTGGGATCGCCAGCACAAATTCCGCATTCGCCTGGGGCCGCTCAAGCTGGATGACTACATGAGCATGTTGCCCGGCAGCCCATCCTTCAATGAGCTGGTGGCCTGGGTGGCCGAATACCTGGGCCATGAACTGGACTGGGATCTGAACCTGGTTCTGAAACAGCCCGAAGTGCCGACACTGCAACTCAATGGCCGCTTCCGCCTGGGGTTCAATACCTGGGTGGGCAAGCCCGCAAAAGATGCCAAGGACTTAATACTCGCCCGGCATTACGCCGAACAAGCCAACACCTCACAGATCTCAAGGAGCCAAGAGCATGGGTGAAATCAGTCGCGCCGCGTTGTTCGGCAAACTAAATAGCGTGGCCTACAAAGCCATCGAAGCCGCCACCGTGTTCTGCAAGTTGCGCGGTAACCCTTATGTGGAACTGGCCCACTGGTTTCATCAGTTGCTGCAATTGCAGGATTCGGACCTGCACCGCCTCATCCGCCAGTTCAATATCGAGCCGGCGCGCCTGGCCCGGGACCTGACCGAAGCCCTGGACCGTTTGCCACGGGGCTCGACGTCAATCACTGACTTGTCTTCCCATGTGGAAGAAGCCGTGGAGCGTGGCTGGGTCTACGGCAGCCTGATGTTCGGCGAAAGCCAGGTGCGTACCGGTTATCTGATGCTGGGCATCCTCAAGACCCCGAGCTTGCGCCATGGATTACTGGGACTGTCGGCAGAGTTCGACAAGATCAAGGTCGAGGCCCTGAGCGAGCGTTTTGACGAGTACGTCGGCGACTCGCCGGAAAATGCACTCAGCGCCAGCGATGGTTTCAACGCCGGCAGCGCGCCCGGTGAAGCCAGTGGCGCCATGGCCCCAAGCGCCATGGGCAAGCAGGAAGCGCTCAAGCGTTTTACCGTCGACCTCACCGAACAAGCGCGCAGTGGCAAGCTTGACCCGATCGTCGGCCGTGACGAAGAGATCCGCCAATTGGTAGACATCCTCATGCGTCGTCGGCAGAACAACCCGATTCTGACCGGTGAAGCCGGCGTCGGTAAAACCGCCGTGGTCGAAGGTTTTGCCCTGCGCATCGTCGCCGGTGACGTGCCGCCGGCGCTCAAGGATGTGGAACTGCGCAGCCTGGACGTCGGCCTGCTACAGGCCGGCGCGAGCATGAAAGGTGAATTCGAACAGCGCCTGCGCCAAGTCATCGAAGACGTCCAGGCCTCACCAAAACCGATCATCCTGTTTATCGACGAAGCCCACACCCTGGTAGGTGCCGGTGGCGCCGCCGGCACCGGGGACGCGGCCAACCTGCTCAAGCCGGCCCTGGCCCGGGGTACCCTGCGCACCGTGGCCGCCACGACCTGGGCCGAGTACAAAAAGCATATCGAAAAAGACCCGGCCCTGACCCGCCGCTTCCAGGTGGTGCAAGTCGCCGAACCGTCCGAAGACAAGGCGCTGCTGATGATGCGCGGCGTGGCCTCGACCATGGAAAAACACCATCAGGTGCAGATCCTCGACGAAGCCCTGGAAGCCTCGGTCAAACTGTCCCATCGCTACATCCCCGCGCGCCAGTTGCCGGACAAATCCGTGAGTCTGCTGGACACCGCCTGCGCCCGGGTCGCCATCAGCCTGCATGCCGTGCCGGCCGAAGTGGACGACAGCCGTCGGCGCATCGAGGCGTTGGAAACCGAGCTGCAGATCATCGCCCGCGAGCACGCCATCGGCATCGTCATCGGCGCCCGCCAGACCCAAAGCGAAAACCTGTTGAGCGCCGAACGCGAACGCCTGGCCGAACTGGAAAACCGCTGGGCCGAAGAAAAAGCCCTGGTGGATGAATTGCTCGCCACCCGCGCCACCCTGCGCGAGCGCGTCGGTGTGGTGGACAGCGAGGACGGCAGCGAGACCAGCCACGCCTTGCGCGAAAAACTGGTGGACCTGCAACAGCGTCTCAGCGCCCTGCAAGGAGAAACGCCGCTGATTCTGCCGACGGTCGATTACCAGGCCGTGGCCTCGGTGGTCGCCGACTGGACCGGGATTCCGGTGGGCCGCATGGCCCGTAATGAACTGGAAACCGTGCTCAACCTCGACCAGCACCTGAAGAAACGCATCATCGGCCAGGACCATGCCTTGCAGATGATCGCCAAACGCATCCAGACCTCCCGCGCCGGCCTCGACAATCCGAGCAAACCGATTGGCGTGTTCATGCTCGCCGGCACCTCCGGCGTGGGCAAGACCGAAACCGCCCTGGCGCTGGCCGAAGCCATGTACGGCGGCGAGCAAAACGTCATCACCATCAACATGAGTGAATTCCAGGAAGCACACACGGTGTCCACCCTCAAGGGCGCGCCACCGGGCTACATCGGCTATGGCGAAGGCGGCGTGCTGACCGAAGCCGTGCGGCGCAAACCCTACAGCGTGGTACTGCTGGACGAAGTGGAAAAGGCTCACCCGGATGTGCACGAGATCTTCTTCCAGGTCTTCGACAAAGGTGTGATGGAGGACGGCGAAGGTCGGGTGATTGACTTCAAGAATACCTTGATTCTGCTGACCACCAACGCTGGCACCGAGCTGATTGCCCAGGTCTGCAAAGACCCGCAAAACGTGCCGGAGCCCGAAGAAATCGCCAAGGCCCTGCGCCAACCGCTGCTGGAGATTTTCCCGCCGGCATTGCTGGGCCGGCTGGTGACCATTCCGTATTACCCGCTCAGCGACGAGATGCTCAAGGCCATCACCCGCCTGCAACTCAACCGCATCAAGAAGCGCGTGGAAAACACCCACAAGGTGGCTTTCGATTACGACGACGCGGTGATCGACCTGATCGTCTCCCGTTGCACCGAAACCGAAAGCGGCGGGCGGATGATCGACACCATCCTGACCAACAGCCTGCTACCGGACATGAGCCGCGAATTCCTCACCCGCATGCTCGAAGGCAAAGCGCTGGCAGGCGTGCGGATCAGCGCCCGGGATAACGAATTGCACTACGACTTCAGCGACGCCGCCTAAGCGGCCCTCCTCCGTAGGAAGGAACCGAGCAGTGACAAGGGATAACTGATGCTATTCAAGCAACTCTCACGCCTGGCAAAGATCACCAGCCCCCTGGGGCCGGATGTGCTGTTGCTCAAGGACATGGGCGGAGACGAAGAATTGGGGCGGCTGTTCAGCTATGAGCTGCAGTTGCACTCGCTGGACAACGCCATCGACCTCAACCAGTTGCTCGGCAAACCCATGTGCCTGAGCCTGCAACTGGACGGCGGTGGCGAGCGTCATTTCCATGGCATCGTTGCCCGTTGCAGCCAGAACGTCGACCAGGGCCAGTTCGCCAGTTACCAGGCCACGCTGCGGCCCTGGCTATGGCTGCTGACCCGCACCTCCGATTGCCGGATATTCCAGAACCTGACCATCCCGCAGATCATCAAGCAGGTGTTTCGCGACCTGGGTTTCTCGGATTTCGAAGATGCCCTGAGCCGGCCCTATCGCGAGTGGGAATACTGCGTGCAGTATCGCGAAACCAGCTTCGATTTCGTCAGCCGCCTGATGGAACAGGAAGGGATCTATTACTTCTTCCGCCATGAACAGGGTCGTCATGTGCTGGTGCTGGCCGATGCCTACGGCGCCCACACCAGCGCGCCCGGCTACGCCTCGGTGCCCTACTACCCCAAGAATGAACAGCAGCGCGAACGCGATCACATCCACGATTGGCACCTGGCCCAGCAAGTCCAGCCGGGTTCGCTGGAACTCAACGACTATGACTTCCAGCGCCCCAGTGCGCGAATTGACGTGCGCTCGGCCATGCCTCGTCCGCACACCGCCGGCGATTATCCGCTGTACGACTACCCCGGCACTTATGTGCAAAGCGCAGACGGCGAACACTACGCCCGCACCCGCATCGAAGCGTTGCAGACCCTGCACGAACAGGTCGAGCTGGCCGGTAACGCCCGAGGCCTGGGCTCGGGTCATTTGTTCAGCCTCACCGGCTTCAGCCGCCAGGACCAGAACCGTGAATACCTTATCGTCGGCACCCGCTATTACATTTCCCAGGAAAGCGGGGAAACCGGTGGTGGCGTGCCTTCGGCACAGTTCGAAAGCAGCCTGACCTGCATCGACGCCCAACAAAGCTACCGCCCGCTGCCCAACACCCACCGCCCCATCGTCAAAGGCCCGCAGACCGCGTTGGTGGTGGGCCCCAAAGGCGAGGAAATCTGGACCGATCAGTTTGGCCGGGTGAAGGTGCATTTCTATTGGGACCGGCATGATCAGTCCAACGAAAACAGTTCGTGCTGGATTCGCGTGTCGCAATCCTGGGCCGGAAAAAACTGGGGCTCGATGCAGATCCCACGAATCGGCCAGGAAGTCATCGTCAGCTTCCTCGAAGGCGACCCGGATCGGCCGATCATCACCGGCCGCGTCTACAACGCCGAACAGACCGTGCCCTATGACTTGCCGGAAAACGCTACCCAGAGCGGCATGAAAAGCCGTTCGAGCAAGGGCGGCTCGCCGGCCAATTTCAACGAAATCCGCATGGAAGACAAAAAAGGCGCCGAGCAGTTGTACATCCATGCCGAGCGCAATCAGGACATCGTGGTCGAGGTGGATGAAAGCCACTCGGTGGGCCACGACCGCAACAAAAGCATCGGGCATAACGAGACGGTGACCATCGGCAACAATCGGCTGCGCATCGTCAAGCAGGAAGACATTCTGTCGGTGGGCCAGCGCAAGACCGACAGCATCAGCCAGAGCTACGTCATCGAAGTGGGCGAAAACCTGCGGCTGGTATGCGGCGAAAGCATCCTGGAGCTCAATGCCAGCGGCCAGATCAACCTGACCGGCGTGCAAATCAGCTTCTATGCCAGCGGTGACGCCGAGATCAACACCGGCGGCGTGCTGCACCTGAACAACGGCGGCGGCCCTGGCGCCACGCCTGACGGCCAGGGCGTCAAGGCCAGCATCGACGCCAATATCAATGCCGCGTTTCCCAAGCCCAAGGGCTAATCACGAGATCTGTGTTCCATGGCTTACCGAATCAATGAATTCCAGTTCCAGCTGCCGGCAAGCGAGCTGCAAGACGCGACGATCAACATCCTCAAGTTCCCCGAACTGGGCACCTCGCTGATAGTCAGCCGCAGCTTGCTGGCCGAGGGCGAAACACTGCAAAGCAACTTCGACGACCAGCTCAAGCGCCTGGAAAAACAAGTGCAGGACTTGCGTTTTCAGCCGGGCGTCGCCGTGCGCCTGGGCGCCAGCCAGGAGGTCGAAGGCATCGAGTTGCGCAGCCAGTTCAACAAGGGCAACGACAAAGTCTTCCAGTATCAGTTGGCGCTGGTATTGCCCGGCACCCGCAAAATGCTCGCCCTGAGCTACGTGAAGGCGGAAAAACTCGGCGATGCCGAAGCCGCGCATTGGGCAACCATCAAGAGTTCGCTGTTGTTCGACGTTCCGGCCTGATGAGCACCCTGCATGCCTGACGCACTCTGGGCCGCCCGCCTGGGCGATGCACTCGACCACACCTCGATGATGGCCGACATTCTTGGCGGTGTGCTGGAGGTGGCAGCGAACATCGCGATCACCGCGCTGGCGACGGCTGCCGTGGTGGCGGCGACGGGCATCACCGTTGCCACCGGCGGCCTCGGCTGCTTTCTGCTCGGCGCGGTGGTGGGCACCATCGTCGGCCTTGCCATGAGCAAGACTGGGGCCGACAAGGGCTTGAGTAATCTGTGCGAGAGCTTCAGCAATTCGCTGTTTCCGCCCACGGTGCAGGCGACGATTCTCACCGGTTCCACCAACACCCTGACCAACAACATCCCCGCCGCCCGCGCCGCCGGGGCGATTCCGTCCCATGTCGCGCCGGCCGGCACCGAGCTGGAGGCACCCGAGCCCGAAGCCGAGCCCAGCTATCTGGACATGGCCGAGAGCTTCTTCTCGCAGATGTGGCGCCCCACCGTCGCCATCCCGGCGCCCGGCGCCGTACCCAAGCCGCTGGACCTGGTCACCTGCATGAAGCATCCACCGATGCCGCCGCAATTTCTGGCCGAGGGTTCGGACAAAGTCACCATCAACGGCCAGCCCGCCGTGCGCAGCGGCGACCGCACCACCTGCGACGCCAAGGTCGTATCGTCCGGGCTGATCTCATCGAACGTCACCATTGGTGGCGGTTCGGTGGTAGTGCGCGAGATCCGCAGCGGCAAGACCCCGGGCGTGGGGCTGGCGGTCACCGCGTTGCTGATGCTCAAGGGCGGCAAGGGCAAGTTCTTCAGCAAATTGCCGTGCATGCTGATCGGCGGCGCGACGTCGATGGCTGTCAGCAGCGCCATGGGCGCCATGGCCAACGCCGCCATGGGTTCGTCGAACCCGGTGCATGCCGCCACCGGGGCCAAGGTGCTGGGTGGGGACGAAGAGCTGGATTTCGTGCTGCCGGGCATCTTGCCGATCGATTGGCAGCGCTTCTACAACAGCCGTGACGAACGCCGCGACGGGTTGTTCGGCGCAGGCTGGAGCGTGTCCTACGAGGTGTGCGTTGAAATCCTGCCTCACCCGGAGGGTGGAGAAACGCTGGTCTACACCGATGAGCAGGGCCGGCGTATCGACATGGGTTCGATTCCTCTGGGCGGCGCGGTGTTCAGTGCGGGTGAAGGGCTGAGTGTTCGGCGCCACGTCAATGGGCAGTTGTTGATTGAAAGTACGGACGGGTTGTACCGGCTGTTCGACCCGACGCCGGGACATGTATCGCTGCTGCGCCTGAGCCAGCTCGGAGACCGCAACGACAATCGCATCCACCTCGACTATGGCGATGACGGGCGCCTGCTGCAGCTCCGAGACACCTTCGATCTGGTCAGCATTGAGCTGATCTACGATGCGCGCTGGCGCCAACGGGTCAGCCGGATCGAGCGATTGTATGCAGACCAGCGCCGCGAAGTGCTGATGCACTACGGCTACGATACCCAGGGTGATCTAATCGAGGTGCGCCAGTCCAACGGGCAGGTGAAACGTCAGTTTGCCTATGACACCGGACGCCGTATGGTCGAGCATCAGTTGCCGACCGGGCTGCGTTGCTTCTACGAATGGGCGTTGGTTGAAGACCTTGAATGGCGCGTGGTCCGCCACTGGACCGACGCGGGCGACCAATACACCTTCGACTATGACCTGGCAGCCGGGACCACACGCATCACCGACGGCCTGAATCGGGTCAGCACGCGTCACTGGGATGCTCAGTACCAGATCATCGAAACTACCGACGCGCTGGGACGTACCTGGACATTCCGGTGGAATGACGAAAACCAATTACTTGGGGCGACCGATCCTGCGGGCGGGCAGCATCAATTCAGCTACGACGAAGCGGGAAATCTCAGCGAGACTCGCGACCCGCTCGGGCGCAGCGAATCGACCCTGTGGCTGGAACACTGGGCCTTGCCGCTGGCAGAAACCGATGCGGCTGGAAATACCTGGCTGTATCACTATGACTCACACGGCAACTGCATCCGCGAAACCGACCCGTTGGGCCACGTTACCCGCTATCGCCATGATGCCCACGGCCAGGTCGTGGAGATCATCGACGCCAGCGGCAAGCGCAAAACATTACGCTGGACGGCACTCGGCCAACTCAGTGAACACACCGACTGTTCCGGTTTCACCACGCGGTTGAGTTACTGCGAGCGTGGGTTGCTGCTCACCAGTACCGATGCGCTGGGCGAACGCACGCGTTTCACCTACGACGACCAAGGCCGGTTGCTCAGCAAGCAACTGCCAGACGGGCGCACTGAACATTATCAGCGTGACGCGAGCGGCCAGCTGATCGGCTACTGCGACCCCGCCGGGCACACCACTCACTTCGAGCACACATTGGGTGGTCACCTGCGTCTGCGCACCGACGCCCACGGTCGCCGGGTGGAATTGAACTACGACGTCTATGGTCGCCTGCAAACCCTGACCAATGAGAACGGCGAACGCTATAAGTTTGCCTGGGATTCCAGCGACCGGCTGATTGCGCAACATAGCCTGGACGGCAGCCTCAAACGCTATGCCTACGACCCGCTGGACAACGTCACTCGCGTGGAGGCACTCACCGCTCCCGGTAGCACGGACCTGGACCTTTCGCCGCAAGCGCCTGTCGTCCATGACTTGGAACGCGATGCGGTGGGTCGATTGGTGGCCAAGGTCACCGAGGATGGTCGCACCGAGTACTGCTATGACGCGCTGGATCAAGTCACCGCCATCACCTTCACCAGCCACACGGGCGAGCAACAGAACCTGGGCTTCAGTTACGACCCCCTTGGACAACTGATCGCCGAACAGAGCTGGGCCGGACGCCTGGAGCATCGCTATGACGAACTGGGCAACCTGACCCAGACGCTGCTGCCTGATGGCCGATGGCTGAACCGCCTGCATTACGGCAGTGGTCATCTGCATCAGATCAACCTCGACGGTCAGGTCATCAGTGACTTCGAACGCGATCGCCTGCACCGCGAAGTGCTGCGAACCCAGGGGCGCCTCAATACCCGTAGCGAATACGACCGCAGCGGCCGCCTGCGTACCCGCCAACGTCGGCACCAGAGCCAGTCCGCGCTGCTGCCACCGGCAACGAAAAGCCAATTTGGTTATGACGCCAGCGATCAACTGGTCGAACGTTTCGACAGCCAACCCGACGCCCAGCACCGCCAACTGCTGCACTACGACGCCACAGGTCGCATCCTCGCCAGCCAAGACAATGTCCAGGGCCAGCGCGAAGCGTTTGCCTATGACCCCGCCGCCAACCTGCTCGATGGTTTATCGACGGGCGCAGGTCTGGTGCTGCATAACCGACTGCTGACCTTTCAGGACAAACGTTACCGTTATGACGGCTTCGGCCGTATGGTTGAAAAACGCAGTGCCCAACGCGGTGTCCAGCGCTTCAGTTATGACGCCGAGCAGCGTCTGGTGGAAGTTCGCAACAACGACGGTTCGGTAGTGAAGATGACCTACGACCCTATGGGCCGGCGCATCGAAAAAGCCGAGTATGACCGCCACTCGACCCTGCTGAGCCGAACCCGCTTTACCTGGGATGCGTTGCAACTGTTGCAGGAGCATCGAAATAACCAGACCAGCCTCTACATTTACGCCGACGAGGGCCATGAACCGCTGGCGCGGGTCGACGGGCTGGGTGAGCAACAGAAAGTCCGTTACTACCACAACGACCTCAACGGCCTGCCCGAGCAACTCTCGGAAAGTGACGGCCACACGCTCTGGCAAGCTCGTTACCAGGTCTGGGGCACCACGGCGGAAGAGTTGCGCGAGCCGTATTACATCGAAGAACAGAACCTGCGATTCCAGGGCCAATACCTGGATCGGGAAACCGGGCTGCACTACAACACGCTGCGCTTCTACGACCCGGACATCGGGCGCTTTACCACACCAGACCCCATCGGGCTGGCTGGTGGGCTGAACCTCTACCAATACGCGCCAAATCCGGTGAGCTGGATCGATCCCTTGGGGCTGATGAAATGCTCGAGCCCGCCAAAGGGCCGAAAAGTCAGCCGAACGGTTTACCGTTTCGAAGAGCCTGGACGTATCAGCACGACCTGGACCGCCCACAAGTGGAACGTTGCATCAACTCACCGTTACACCGCCTCGGGACTGGGTGGAGTCTATGGCGCGAACTCGCGAAAAACCGCATTAGGGGAAGTCACTCACTGGAAAGTCGACTTGTCCACGCGAGTGCTGGTCAGCAAAAAAGTGCAGCTCAACAACGTTCTGGACCTGACCCGCGCCGATGTGCGCAAACAAATGGGGGTCAGCCTCAAAAGCATTACCGGTTCGAAATACACCGAGACTCACCAGATTGGCGCCTGGGCGAAAGCCAACGGCTATGATGGGATCCTGGCGCCGTCAGCCCGTAACCCGACCGGCAGCAACTTAATTTCCTTTGCAGGTTTTTGAAGATGGAACAACTGGAAGACGATTACCCTGGCGATGCCGAATGGCAAAAGTTTGTGCGGTTATACGAAGAGGATTACCTCGACGACAACGCCCGCACCCTGGCGAAACAACTGGATGGCAACCTCGATATGGCGGTCATTCTCTACGGTAAAAGAGGGCTCAAGGAAGGTTTGTGGTGGGTCGAACAGCAGGTGCCGGCCTTGGATAACATGCGGCCGGCCGATTGCCTCAAGGATCCGAAGCTGATCAAACGCCTGAGGACTGCGCTAATGCGCATGCCGTAACCAACAAGGAGAAAGGTGCAATGGAAGGCATCGAATTGCGCAACCCGCACAACGATTACGCAGCCGTCAGACACTTACGTCGGATTAACATCCCGCATGTCTGACGCACTCTGGGCCGCCCGCCTGGGCGATGCACTCGACCACACCTCGATGATGGCCGACATTCTTGGCGGCGTGCTGGAGGTGGCAGCGAACATCGCGATCACCGCGGTGGCGACGGCGGCCGTGGTGGCGGCGACGGGCATCACCGTTGCCACCGGCGGCCTCGGCTGCTTTCTGCTCGGCGCGGTGGTGGGCACCATCGTCGGCCTCGCCATGAGCAAGACCGGGGCCGACAAGGGCTTGAGTAATCTGTGCGAGAGCTTCAGCAATTCGCTGTTTCCGCCCACGGTGCAGGCGACGATTCTCACCGGTTCCACCAACACCCTGACCAACAACATCCCCGCCGCCCGCGCCGCCGGGGCGATCCCGTCCCATGTCGCGCCGGCCGGCACCGAGCTGGAGGCACCCGAGCCCGAAGCCGAGCCCAGCTATCTGGACATGGCCGAGAGCTTCTTCTCCCAGATGTGGCGCCCCACCGTCGCCACCCCAGCGCCCGGCGCCGTACCCAAGCCGCTGGACCTGGTCACCTGCATGAAGCATCCGCCGATGCCGCCGCAGTTTCTGGCCGAGGGCTCGGACAAAGTCACCATCAACGGCCAACCGGCCGTGCGCAGCGGCGACCGCACCACCTGCGACGCCAAGGTCGTATCGTCCGGGCTGATCTCCTCGAACGTGACCATTGGTGGCGGTTCGGTGGTGGTGCGCGAGATCCGCAGCGGCAAGACCCCGGGCGTGGGGCTGGCGGTCACCGCGTTGCTGATGCTCAAGGGCGGCAAGGGCAAGTTCTTCAGCAAATTGCCGTGCATGCTGATCGGCGGCGCGGCGTCGATGGCCGTCAGCAGCGCAATGGGCGCCATGGCCAACGCCGCCATGGGTTCGTCGAACCCGGTGCATGCCGCCACCGGGGCCAAGGTGCTGGGTGGAGACGAAGAGCTGGATTTCGTGCTGCCGGGCATCTTGCCGATCGATTGGCAGCGCTTCTACAACAGCCGCGACGAACGCCGCGACGGGTTGTTCGGCGCCGGCTGGAGCGTGCCCTACGAGGTGTGCGTTGAAATCCTGCCTCACCCGGAGGGTGGAGAAACGCTGGTGTACACCGATGAGCAGGGCCGGCGCATCGATATGGGCTCGATTCCTCTGGGCGGCGCGGTGTTCAGTCCGGGTGAAGGGCTGAGTGTTCGGCGGCATCGCAATGGGGAATTGTTGATTGAAAGCGATGACGGGTTGTATCGGCTGTTCGACGGTACACCCGGTAATCCGTCGTTGTTGCGCCTGAACCAGCTCGGTGACCGCAATGACAACCGCATCCACCTCGACTATGACGACGCCGGACAGTTGGCGCGCCTGCGGGACACCTTCGATCTGGTGCAGGTCGAATTGATTCGGGAGCGCGACCGCGTGGCTCGAGTGGAACGCCTGTACCCCGACCAACACCGCGAAGTACTCGTCAGTTACGGCTATGACGCAGCCGGCAACCTGGCCGAAGTGCGCGACGCCACCGGCCAGGTGCAACGGCGCTTCAGCTACGACGCTGGGCGGCGGATGGTCGAGCATCAGTTGCCCACGGGGCTGCGTTGTTTCTATGAATGGGCCTTGATCGAAGACCTTGAATGGCGCGTGGTCCGGCACTGGACCGACGAGGGCGACACTTACCAGTTCGACTATGACCTGAAGGCCGGTGCAACGCGCATCACCGACGGCTCACAGCGCATCAGTACACGGCGCTGGAACACTCAGCACCAGATCACCGAATACACCGACAACCTCGGCCAGACCTGGCAGTTCGAGTGGAACGACGAACGCCAATTGCTCAGCGCCACCGACCCGCTGGGCGGGCGCTACGAATACAGCTACGACGACGCCGGCAACCTGATCGGCGAAACCGACCCGCTGGGCCGCAGTGACTCGACCTTATGGCTCGAGCATTGGGCCTTGCCGCTGGTGGAAACCGATGCTGCAGGCAACAGCTGGCAATATCGCTACGATCAGCGCGGCAACTGCATCGCCGAAACCGATCCGCTGGACCATGTCACCCGCTACCGCTACGACACCCAAGGCCAGGTCGTCGAGATCATCGACGCTACCGGCAAAAGCAAAAGGCTGCGCTGGAACCCGTTCGGCCAACTGGTCGAACACATCGATTGCTCGGGTTATCCGACGCGGTTCAGCTACGACCACCGGGGCTATCTGCAAACGATCACCGATGCCCTCGGCGAACGCACCCAATTCAGCTACGACGCCCAGGGGCGGTTGCTCAGCAGCCAGTTGCCGGACGGCCGCACCGAGCAGTATCAGCGCGACGTCAGCGGCCAGTTGATCGGCTACACCGACCCGGCCGGGCACACCACGCTGTATCAACACAACCGCCGCGGCCAGGTGCGTCAGCGTACCGACGCCCATGGCCGACAGGTGCAGTTCGGGTACGACCGCTATGGGCGGCTGCAATCGCTGACCAATGAGAATGGCGAGAGTTATCGGTTTGCCTGGGATGCCGGGGATCGGCTGACAGAACAACAGGATCTGGATGGCAGTGCCAAGCGCTACACCTATGACCTGCTGGATAACGTCGCGGCGGTCACGGCTGTTCCGGCGCCTTACGGCAACGGCCTGGCCGTCGTCCCCGAGTCGCCCCCCGCTCCCATCGTTCACCGACTGGAACGCGACGCCGTCGGCCGGCTGATCGCCAAAATCACCGACGATGGCCGCACCGACTACACCTACGACCCACTGGACCAGCTCACCGCCGTCACCTTCACCGACCACCAGGGCAACGCACAAACCCTGAGCTTCGCCTACGACGCCCTCGGCCAGTTGCTCGAAGAACAAAGCGCGGCCGGCAACCTGCACCACCACTACGACGAACTCGGCAACCTGATCCAGACCCAACTGCCCGACGGCCGCTGGCTCAATCGCCTGTACTATGGCAGCGGCCACCTGCACCAGATCAACCTCGACGGCCAGGTCATCAGCGACTTCGAACGCGACCGCCTGCACCGCGAAGTGCTGCGCACCCAAGGCCAGATCAGCACTCGCAGCGACTACGACCGTAGCGGGCGTTTACGCTCACGCCAACGTCGTCACAGCAGTCAGCCATCGCTGATGCCGGCAGCGGTACAAAAGCACTTCGAGTACGACCCCGCCGACAACCTGATCGGCAAACTCGACCAGCAACCCGCCACGCAACACCGCCAACTGCTGCACTACGACGCCACCGGCCGCATCATCGCCAGCCAGGACAGCCTGCACGGCCAGCGCGAAACCTTCGCCTACGACGCCGCCGCCAACCTGCTGGACGGCCCACAACCCGGCGCCGGGCTGGTGGTGCACAACAAACTGCTGACCTATCAGGACAAGCGTTATCGCTATGACGCGTTTGGCCGGATGATCGAAAAACGCAGCGCTCAACGGGGCCTGCAGCGCTTCGGTTACGACGCCGAAAGCCGGTTGATTGAAGTGCGCAATGAAAACGGCAGCGTGGTCAGAATGACCTACGATCCGCTGGGCCGGCGCATCGAAAAAACCGTACACGACACCAACGGCTACCCTCTCGGCGAAACCCGCTTCACCTGGGACGGCCTGCGCCTGTTGCAGGAACATCGCCATCAACAGACCAGCCTCTACCTCTACGAAGACGAAGGTTACGAACCCCTGGCCCGCGTCGACGGCACCGGCCCGCTGCAAAAAATCCGCTACTACCACAACGACCTCAACGGCCTGCCGGAACAGCTCACCGAGGCGGACGGCCACAACGTCTGGCAGGCGAGTTATCGGGTGTGGGGCAACACGTTAGAAGAGGTGCGCGAGCCGTATTACATTGAAGAGCAAAACCTGCGGTTTCAGGGGCAGTACCTGGACCGGGAGACGGGGCTGCATTTCAATACGTTCAGGTTTTATGATCCGGATGTGGGGCGGTTTACTACGCCGGATCCGATTGGGTTGGATGGGGAACTCAACCTATACCAATACGCGCCGAATCCGATTGTTTGGGTGGATCCATGGGGATGGAAAACCTGTGGGGCAGCAAACGGAAACTCTAGGCAAAATAACAAGGCGAACCACGTCTACGTCATCCGGAACAAAAAGACTGGCCAGGTTTACAAGTTCGGCATCAGCGGTGGGAAAATTTCTAAAAATGGAAAGTCCTACCGAGCTGAATCTCAGGTACGCAAACTTAACAAGCGCCCCGGCTCTGATAAATACGAGTCCGCCATCATCAGAAAAAATGTAACGAGATCCAAGGCACTGAAAGTTGAGCAAGGTAGAGTCAATGGTTACTCGGTAGCCGCTCAAAGAGCCGGTCAAACGCCTTCGTTTCCAAAGGTTGGTATTAATCCAGTGGGCAACTCACTGCCAAACGCGACGAGATAGAAACTCTGATGAGCAAATATTTATCGACACTTGAAATCGACTCCCCTACGGAGCGCCTCCAGGCTCACAGCATTCGAGAGGCAGCCGTACTCTACGTTTATCTCCTTGCTACTAAGTGCAAGCTACCTGCTGGCGGCATTTCCAAAATAATTCTTCAGCAAGCTCCAGTCGAAGCAGAGAACACGCTTCTGGATGTTTGCACCTACTCTCATCCGTTCAAGCACCTCGATAAGCTACCTGCGGACGCTACGGACAGCGCCATTCGCCAATCGTTAATCGAGGACATTAACGAAGCGCTTTTGTCGCTGGCGGCGCTCAAAGGGTGGGATAGCGACCCGATACATAAGCTCCAAGCTGAAATAATCAAACGTGACTATCGGTTCTCAGGCACCTCGGGACGCTCACTAAAAAACCCGTCCAAAACGCTCACTGCAACGGCTGCTTGGCGCACGGATCAATACATCAACATCGGCGTCCTGATGCAGGGTTCAAAAAACACGCCTGAAGCATTTTTCACAGTCACGCGAATCAGCGTCGCGCTGGGTCTTTTTGAGTCGTTGCTGGGGCCTGTTGAATGGGTGAACGATCAAACCGTTCGGCTATTCCAGGTAAACAAACGCGATTATTGGGAGATTGATACCACATCCCAAACGGTGGAATTTCACTTTCCCCGAGCCGAATCCGGTGATGCCCACGGTCAATATGACTTGGCGAAAATGTACCTTGATGGATGGATAGTCGAGCAGGACTTTGAACGAGCCAGGCAGTGGCTGGAACGTTCAGCCGCTCAAGGTTTTTCCCGCGCAGTAAAGCTTTTGCAGCGAATGAATGATGGCGATGAAAACCTTGCCGATCCGGTGATGAACAGCAAGAAATAAACCAGCGAACACTGCTTCAAGCGCCCTCTGCTGCTCCTGATCGGATTGAAGTGTGCAACGAAAACGGCAGCGTGGTCAGGATGACCTACGACCCGCTGGGCCGACGCATCGAAAAACCGTACCGTCCCACGCCAATACCTGACAGTGCTTTTTTAAAAGCCTTGTAGGTAACGTCGTGAAAGCTACAACACCTTGCGTCGTTGCCTACGGCTACGCCAGAATCCGCCAGCTTGTGCGCTTTGGGGTCGGTCGGTAACTTGATTCGTGTCACTGATCGTCAGTGGTCGGGTTTAGTCGCCCGCTGGTAATTGAAGTTGTACAAGCGTCCGTCAGACAGGTACTTGCTACCTGCATTTTGATGGTGGCTGTGCGTAGGGCACCTTTGGGTGCGCCGGCTTCTTCAATTCCCCGGTCCGACTAACCTGCGTACAGCCGCCACCCCTAATGAGATGGTCAGCCCGGTACGGGAACCCCGGTAAATCTAAACTTGCCGGGGTTCTCACTTACTTGCGGAGACCTCTCATGGACAACTTGGACTTGCTCGGCCTGGATATTGGAAAAAGCACCTTTCATCTCATAGGGCACGACGCCAAAGGCAAGGAAGTCCTGCGCAAGAAATTCAATCGCAGCCGCTTGCTTGAGTTTGCCGCAAGGCTGAAGCCCTGCACCATAGCGATGGAGTCTTGTGGCGGTTCACACTGGCTTGCCAGGAAGCTCTTGTCCTTCGGTCATCAAGTGAAATTGATCGCGCCGCAGCATGTAAAACCCTACGTCACCGGAAACAAAAACGACTACATCGACGCTGAGGCAATCTGCGAAGCCGCATCCCGTCCTAAAACACGTTACGTCGCCATCAAAACCGTGGAACAGCAAGTGCTATCGACCCAGCACCGTCTACGGGAGGCGTTGGTAGGTCACCGGACTCAAACGATAAATCGCATTCACGGGTTCTTGCTTGAGTTCGGGATCGCATTGCCTGCAACAAAAGCGGCCATGAATCAGGTTCACCAAATTCTGGACGACCCTGCCGCAGAGTTACCGCAACAGCTGAAGTCCTTTATTGAACATCTGCTGGAAGAGATGAAACGGCTCAACGACGAGATTAAGGCGATTGACCGGAGTATCAAAGAGCAAGTGGATACTGATGATGCGGGAACACGCCTGATGAGCATCCCCGGCATCGGCCCTATCATCGCTAGCGCGCTGCTGGCCGACGTCGGGGACGCTTCCAATTTTCACTCGTCGCGAGACTTCGCCGCTTCGCTGGGACTGGTGCCGAGGCAGTATTCAACAGGCGACCAAACCGTCCTTTTGAACATCAGCAAGCGCGGTGATAAATACCTTCGAAAGCTTATGATTCAAGGCTCGCGTGCAGTTCTGGTGCACATAGATAAACGTACTGATGCTTTGGGGATTTGGTGCAGAGACCTGCTGATACGAAAACACCCGAATAAAGTCGCCTGCGCTTTGGCCAATAAATTGGCAAGGATCGTCTGGGCTGTTTTAGCTCGCGGAGTTAGCTACAACGCACAATCCATGGCTTGATCGAAATTCACTACCGGCTTTTGCGACGACAAGATGATGACGATAAACAGCTCAACTCCTGCATGAAAACCTGGTAAACGAGACAGCTCTCGAAGCTGGCCCCCTTTTTAAGGACAGGCAGGAGCGACTACTAAGGGCCAGGCGGCAAAACTGCCGACCATGAGCCCGGATACATTAGCGCAAGCATGCTTTACCGCTCATCACTCGTGGTTGCAGGAGGTGGGCTGACCATACATTCGTTTAGTCGGCGAAGGGCATCAACACTGAAGCCCTCCTCGCCAATGCCTCGGAAGATATCTTGTCCATCAGCGCGCCGCCGACCTCGCCGACGACGTGGACGGTTCACGCCGCTCCGTAGCCCTGGCGCTCAGCCGCATGGCCGACGGGGTGCATTTGTTGGTGGAGCGAGCGCTGGATCACCTGAATGAGCCGGAAATAGCAGCGATTCTCGCCAGGAAACAAAGCCGAGTCGGCTGATCCGCCAGACAGAAAAAATGGGCACCCAACCTCGTTGGCGTGCCCATTTTTTATCCCGCTCGCCCGCTGCGCGGGAAGTCGGTGCGTGTTACGGATTAACGCTGTCTTTCAACGACTTGCCTGGCTTGAACGCAACAGTGTTGCTGGCTTTGATTTTTACCGGCTCACCGGTTTGCGGGTTCTTGCCGGTGCGGGCACCGCGATGGCGTTGCAGGAAGGTGCCGAAGCCCACCAGCGTGACGCTATCCTTGCGATGCAGAGCCCCGGTGATTTCTTCGAGAACGGCGTTGAGAACGCGATTGGCCTGTTCTTTGGTGAGATCTGCTTTTTCCGCGATGGCAGCGGCGAGTTCTGGTTTACGCATGAGTGAAGCCCCTTTGACGGTTTTTTGTTGTTATGTCCGTGCTGTTCTCGTTGGAACAGCGCCCAAGGCGCCGCAGGTGCTCTACTCTGCGGCAGACGGGAATGAGGATGGCATGCGCGCAAGAGCGGCGCCAGTCTCCCCGCGACCTTTGTGGGGGCAAAAACGGGGTGATTCCGACAGAACGACCGGCATTTACGCCAACAGGGCCGGAAGTTCTTTGTTCAGGGCGAGTTTTTCCATCACCGCCGCGCCGGTCAGGGCATAGCCCAGCAATTTGCCGGCGCTGTCGCGGCACAGCACCTTGATGTCCGCGCCCTGCCCTTCGACCGTCCAGACGCCCTCCGCGCCCCGTGGTGGCGGGGAAACCACCAATGGGCAGACCGGGGTTTTCACGGTGATCGGCATCGGGCCGTAACTCACCGCCGTAGGGTTTCCGGCGAGGGTCTGGGCCAGCGCTCTCGCACAGCTCATGAGGGGCATGACGTACAACAGATTCAGCCCATCGACCTCGGCGCAATCGCCCAGGGCGTAGATGTTGGCGTGAGAGGTTTTCAGGTGACGGTCAACCACCACACCACGATTGACCTGCACCCCGGCAGCGGCCGCCAGGTCGATGCGCGGACGCAGACCGATGGCTGACACCACTACGTCGCAAGGGATGACCTGGCCGTCAGACAAATGCGCTTCCAGGCCGTCAGCCACTCGCTGCAGGCGATTGAGCACCGGCCCGAGGTGGAAGCGCGCGCCCAGGCTTTCCAGGCCGGCCTGGACCGCAGCGGCCGCCGCCGGGTGGAGCAAGGTCGGCATGACTTGTTCGCAGGGGGCAACCAGCTGCACTTCGTAGCCACCGAGAATCAGGTCGTTGGCGAATTCGCAGCCGATCAAACCGGCGCCCAGCAGCAACACCCGACGCTTGCCGGCCGCGGCTGCGCGAAAACGTGCGTAGTCTTCAAGGTCGTTGATCGGGAAAACCGCGTCGGCCGCGTCGCCTTCAATCGGCACCCGCACGGTTTCTGCGCCCCAGGCCAGGATCAGGTCACGATAGATCACTGATTCTTCGCCGATCCACAGGCGCTTGTGGCCCGGATCGATGCCGCTGATGCGCGTGTGGGTACGCACTTCGGCTTTCAATTGCTCGGCCATGGCGCCCGGTTCGGCCATGCTCAGGCCATCGGCGTCTTTATTCTTGCCAAAGCCGGTGGAAAGCATCGGCTTGGAGTAGGAGCGTCCGTCATCTGCGGTAATCAACAGCAGCGGGGTTTCGCCATCGAGTTTGCGAAACTCCCGGGCCAGGTTGTAGCCAGCCAGCCCAGTGCCGACGATCACGACAGGTGCGTACATTCCTAGCTCCTTGGATGCTTAGTTGATTTCAATCATTTCAAAATCCATTTTGCCCACGCCGCAGTCCGGGCACAGCCAGTCTTCCGGCACGTCCTGCCACGGTGTGCCCGCCGCAATACCGTCGTCCGGCCAGCCTTCGGCTTCGTTATAGATCAGGCCGCAGACCACACATTGCCACTTTTTCATTCAGGTATTTCCTCGGGATTCAGGCTTTTGCCGGCGCGAACGGTCGATAGATGAAGCGTTGCTGTCCGGCTCAGGGCGTTTTGTACTGATCGGGCCCGTCAGATGCAAGCCTGTTCGGCGCAACGGCAGGCCGGATCAATCAAACTCGCCGCCTGACATGGTAAGCTCGCCGCCTCATTTGCTGCCAATAATGACTCACTGTGCCGCACTCAAAAGCCCCCTCCCCGACGCCGCTCTGGCTTTCTCAAAGCCAACTGATCCCCCGCCCCGACACGTCTACGCTCGATTGGTTGTTCGATGAAGGGTCACTGACCCGACGCCTGACCCGCTTGTCGAATGACGGTTTCAGCGTCACGCCGCTGTTCGAAGGCTGGCAATCGCTGCGCGCCGACGAATGTGCCGCGCTGGAGCTGGCCGAAGGCAGCGAAGGCTGGGTGCGCGAGGTGTATCTGCGCGGCCACGGTGAAGCCTGGGTGTTTGCCCGCAGCGTAGCCGCGCGTAGCGCGCTACAGGGCGACGGATTGCACATGGATGAGCTGGGCAGCCGCTCTCTGGGTGAATTGCTGTTTTGCGATCAGGCATTTCAGCGCCGGGCCATCGAGGTTTGTCACTATCCTCAAGCGTGGTTGCCGATGGAGGCCCGGGCGCCTGAACTGTGGGGCCGGCGCTCACGTTTCGACCGAGGCGCCCTGAGCGTGCTGGTGGCCGAGATTTTCCTGCCGACCCTGTGGAGCGCCGCCCGCGCGCATCCGGAGAACTGCTGATGTACCAGAACCTGCTCAAGTCTCTGAACCGCGTGAATCCTCGGGCCTGGGATTTCATTCAGCTGACCCGCATGGACAAGCCGATCGGCATTTACCTGCTGCTGTGGCCGACATTGTGGGCACTGTGGATTGCCGGTGAAGGTTCGCCGTCACTGGCCAATATCGTGATTTTCGTGCTCGGCGTGGTACTGACCCGTGCTGGCGGCTGCGTGATCAACGACTGGGCGGACCGCAAGGTCGATGGCCATGTGAAACGCACCGAGCAGCGGCCGCTGGTGAGCGGCAAGATCAGCTCCAAAGAAGCCCTGGTGTTCTTCGCGCTGCTGATGGGCGTGAGCTTCTTGCTGGTGCTGTGCACCAACGCGGCGACTGTCTGGCTGTCGCTGGGCGGTTTGGCCCTGGCCTTCACGTATCCGTTCATGAAGCGTTACACCTATTACCCGCAAGTGGTGCTGGGCGCGGCGTTCTCCTGGGGCATGCCGATGGCGTTCACTGCCGAGACTGGTGAGTTGCCGGCGACAGCCTGGTTGCTGTGGATCGCCAACTTGCTGTGGACCGTGGGCTACGACACCTATTACGCCATGACCGACCGGGACGATGACCTGAAGATCGGGGTGAAATCCACCGCGATCCTGTTTGGCGACGCCGACCGGGTGATCATTCTGACCTTGCAAGGCCTGGCGTTGGGCTGCCTGTTGCTGGCTGGCTCGAAATTCCATCTCGGTGGCTGGTTCCACCTTGGGTTGCTGGTGGCGGCAGGCTGCTTTGCGTGGGAGTTCTGGTACACCCGCAGCAAAGACCGGATGCGCTGCTTCCAGGCGTTTTTGCATAACCACTGGGCTGGGTTGGCGATTTTCGTGGGGATTGTGCTGGATTACGCGTTACGTTGACTGCGATTGATCTGTAGCAGCTGCCGAACGACTTCGCGAGCTGCTACAGATTGTTTACCGAGCGGCAAATCGCTTACTTGTGTTCGCGCATGACATGCCACATTTTCATCATGCCCTCGCCTTTCATTTCTCCCGGCATTTTGTCCATCGTGTAGGTGTACATTGGCTTACCGTCGTAAGTCCATTGCATTGTGCCGTCGTCACGCTTGATCGGCTTCCATTCACCCATGGGCTTGGCATCCATCGGAGCCATCATCGGCGGCCAGTTCTTCGCACACTCACCCATGCACATCGACTTGCCGTCCTTGTCCTTGTCAAAGGTATACAAGGTCATACCCTTCTGATCGACCATCATGCCGCCTTTCATCATGGCGGGTTCTGCCGCAAAGGCCAGGGACGGCAGCGTTAACGCAGCCGTGACCAGCAGGACCTTCCAGGATTTAGCAATGTGATTCATGGAAACCTTCCTTTTGTGGTTGTCAGGATTCGGAATTAGAGCTTAGTTCAGGATCGCGACAATCGCAGGGCGGCTAAAATACTGTCACACGACTGCAATAATTCCGTTATCTAATGCGGCGCAAGACAGTTAAATGACAAGAGGATTAAGGCATGGTTGGCAGGAGCATTCTGATCGTCGACGACGAAGCGCCCATTCGCGAAATGATCGCCGTTGCGTTGGAAATGGCCGGCTATGACTGCCTGGAGGCGGAGAACTCCCAGCAGGCCCATGCCATTATCGTCGACCGCAAACCGGACCTGATCCTGCTCGACTGGATGCTGCCCGGCACTTCCGGCATCGAGTTGGCCCGCCGCCTCAAGCGCGACGAACTGACCGGGGATATCCCGATCATCATGCTCACCGCCAAGGGTGAAGAGGACAACAAGATCCAGGGCCTGGAAGTCGGCGCCGACGACTACATCACCAAACCGTTTTCCCCCCGCGAACTGGTGGCACGCCTCAAAGCCGTACTGCGCCGCGCCGGCCCGACCGATGGCGAAGCGCCGATCGAAGTCGGCGGCCTGTTGCTCGACCCGATCAGCCATCGCGTGACCATCGACGGCAAACCTGCCGAGATGGGCCCGACCGAATACCGTTTGCTGCAATTCTTCATGACCCACCAGGAACGCGCCTACACCCGCGGCCAGTTGCTGGATCAGGTCTGGGGCGGCAATGTCTACGTCGAAGAGCGCACTGTCGACGTGCACATCCGTCGCCTGCGCAAAGCCCTCGGCGATGCCTACGAAAATCTGGTACAAACCGTGCGCGGCACCGGCTACCGGTTTTCCACCAAGGCCTGAACAGACCGCCAGCCTCGCTGACAAGGACGCATATTTTCCGTGAACCAAAACTGGCATGGCACCCTGATTCGCCACATGCTGTTGCTGGTCACCGCCTGCCTGGTGATCGGCCTGATTTCCGGCTACTACGGCTGGAGTCTCGCCGTGGGCCTGGGTGTTTACCTGGCCTGGACCCTCAAACAGCTGCTGCGCCTGCACGAATGGCTGCGCCTGCACCAACCCGATGAAGCACCGCCCGACGGCTATGGCCTGTGGGGCGAAGTGTTCGACAGCATCTATCACCTGCAACGCCGCGACCAACGGGTACGCGGACGCCTGCAAGCGGTGATCGACCGAGTCCAGGAATCCACTGCCGCGCTGAAAGACGCAGTGATCATGCTCGACAGCGACGGCAACCTTGAGTGGTGGAACCGCGCCGCCGAAACCCTGCTCGGCCTCAAGACTCCTCAAGACAGCGGCCAGCCGGTGACCAACCTGGTGCGCCATCCGCGTTTCAAGGAATACTTCGAGCAGGACAACTACGCCGAACCATTGGAGATTCCGTCGCCGATCAACGATCGCCTGCGCATTCAGCTGTACATCACCCGCTACGGCAACAACGAGCACTTGATGCTGGTGCGCGACGTGACGCGTATCCATCAGCTGGAGCAGATGCGCAAAGACTTCATCGCCAACGTGTCCCACGAGCTGCGCACGCCCCTGACGGTGATTTGCGGCTACCTGGAAACCCTGCTCGATAACGTCGAGGACGTGAATCCGCGCTGGACCCGTGCCCTGCAGCAAATGCAGCAGCAAGGCGGGCGCATGCAGACCTTGCTTAACGATTTGCTGCTGCTGGCCAAACTGGAAGCCACCGATTACCCGTCGGACAACCAACCAGTGTCCATCGACAGCCTGCTGCAATCGATCAAGAGCGACGCCCAGCAGCTGTCGGGTCAGAAAAATCAGCGCATCACCCTGGAAGCCGACCCGACGATTCTGCTCAAGGGCAGTGAAGCCGAACTGCGCAGTGCGTTTTCCAATCTGGTGTTCAACGCAGTGAAATACACCCCGGCCGAGGGCAATATCCGCATTCGCTGGTGGGGCGACGAGCAAGGTGCACACCTGAGCGTGCAGGATTCGGGAATCGGCATCGACAGCAAACACCTGCCGCGCCTGACCGAACGCTTCTACCGCGTCGATTCCAGCCGCAACTCCAACACCGGCGGCACCGGGCTGGGGCTGGCCATCGTCAAACATGTGCTGCTGCGCCACCGGGCACGTATGGAAATCAGCAGTGTGCCGGGGCATGGCAGCACGTTTACCTGCCATTTTGCGCCGGCCCAGGTCACCAAATCCCGCGTGATCAGTGCAGCGGACTGATACCGACCAGCACTCACCACTAGGCAATCGATCAGTCAGCCGCTACATTGGCTGACTTGTGCCTGCCCTTCAGGCACTGCATTTCCCCCTTTTTTGAATACACGGAACCCGCAAAACTCCATCATGGACCCTTCCCCTGGCTTGACCCTCGCAACAATATTCGCCGACTTCGGCATGATTCTTTTTGCTCTGATCCTGGTTTTGCTCAACGGCTTTTTCGTTGCGGCAGAGTTTGCCATGGTCAAACTGCGCTCGACCCGGGTCGAAGCCATCGCTGAACAGCACGGCTGGCGCGGGCACATCCTGCGCACCGTACACAGTCAGCTCGATGCTTACCTGTCAGCGTGCCAATTGGGTATCACCCTCGCCTCTCTGGGTCTGGGCTGGGTCGGCGAACCGGCGTTCGCGCACCTCCTGGAGCCTGTGCTGAGTGCCGTGGGTGTAGATTCCGCTGAGGTGGTCAAGGCGGTTTCGTTCTTCACGGCGTTCTTCATCATTTCGTACCTGCACATCGTGGTCGGTGAGCTGGCACCAAAATCCTGGGCCATCCGCAAACCCGAGTTGCTGTCGCTGTGGACGGCGGTGCCGCTGTACTTGTTCTACTGGGCCATGTACCCGGCCATCTACCTGCTCAACGCCAGCGCCAACCAGATCCTGCGCATCGCCGGGCAAGGTGAGCCCGGCCCGCACCACGAGCACCATTACAGCCGCGAAGAACTGAAACTGATCCTGCACTCCAGCCGTGGCCAGGACCCAAGCGACCAAGGCATGCGCGTACTGGCCTCGGCGGTGGAAATGGGCGAGCTGGAAGTGGTCGACTGGGCCAATTCCCGGGAAGACCTGGTCACACTTGAGTTCAACGCTCCGCTCAAGGAAATCCTGGCGTTGTTCCGTCGCCACAAGTTCAGCCGCTACCCGGTGTACGACAGCGAGCGCAAGGAGTTCGTCGGCCTGCTGCACATCAAGGATCTGCTGCTGGAACTGGCCGCCCTTGATCACATTCCCGAGTCGTTCAACCTCGCCGAACTGACCCGGCCACTGGAGCGCGTATCGCGGCACATGCCGCTGTCGCAACTGCTGGAGCAGTTCCGCAAGGGCGGCTCGCACTTCGCCTTGGTCGAGGAAGCCGACGGCAACATCATCGGCTACCTGACCATGGAAGACGTGCTGGAAGTGCTGGTGGGCGACATTCAGGACGAACACCGCAAGGCTGAACGCGGGATCCTCGCGTATCAGCCGGGCAAGCTGCTGGTGCGGGGTGATACGCCGCTGTTCAAGGTGGAACGCCTGCTGGGCATCGACCTGGACCACATTGAAGCCGAAACCCTCGCCGGGCTGGTCTACGAAACCCTGAAACGGGTGCCGGAAGAGGAAGAAGTGCTGGAAGTCGAAGGTTTGCGGATCATCATCAAAAAGATGAAAGGGCCGAAGATCATATTGGCCAAGGTGTTGATGCTGGACTGAGCTACGCCCTTGTAGGAGCCGGCTTGCTGGCGATCAGGAGCGCTGCGGTGTCTCTGTTATACCGCGTTATCGTTCATCGCCAGCAAGCCGGCTCCTACTGCCCAACGCAAAGTTGGGCAACGCCCCCACCGGTTGATTGAACTGGTACGGAATCGACACCAGGCCCAACCCGGTATTGCGCTGCACCACGAAGTGCAGGTGCGGGCCGCTGCTGTTGCCGGTGTTGCCCGACAGCGCCAGCGCACTGCCCACCACTACCCGCTGACCTTCCCGTACGCAGACCGAACCTTTCTTGAGGTGCAGGTACACGCCCATGGTCCCGTCATCGTGCAATACCCGCACGAAATTGCCCGATGGATCGTTGCCGCGCCCGGTCTGGCCATTCTCGGTTTTCACCACCACCCCGCCGCGCGCCGCGATGATCGGCGTGCCTTCGGGCATGGCGATATCCATCGCGTAACGGTTCTTCGGTCCGTAGTGGCTGTATTGGCCATTGGGGCCCTGGGTCAGCCGAAACGGACCGCCACGCCAGGGCAACGGATATCGATAGGCCATGGCAGCCCCTGAGGGGTCGCCCAGGGAATATGCGAACCTTGGGTTATACACGATCGGCCTTCCAGCCTTCGTCGGCGTGAGCAGGGCCAGACGAAGGTTACTGCGCGCCGGCATCACCCGCCGGATCGGTCGGCTCGGCGCACCGCTGACGTTCTGCAGCCCGTCGAAACTCAGCTCGATCTCGACCGGCGCATACAGGTCGTTGCGCACGAACACGCTGTCCATGCCATTCAGCCTCTTGATGTCGAGGTACACCTGCCGCTCAAGGTGTTCGACCATTCGGTCGCGAAAAACGAACACCTTCGCGCCTTTAGTGGGGCGGTCGCTGTAAGAGACCACGCCACTGGCATCAGTGGACCTGTAGATCGTCATGGCCACAGCCGAGGTGGAGGCCATGAAAAGACCACAGAAAAACAGCAGGCGCGCGAGCATGGGCAAAATTCTGTTGAGTAGGCCTGGGAAGGAGCCTAGCAGCAGAAATGGACCTGCGTAGTCGACAGATGTTTCAAATGATCATTCCCACGCTCTGCCTGGGAATGCAGCAAGGGACGCTCTGCGCCCCATCCGAAGCGGACGCGGAGCGTCCGGGGAGGCATTCCCACGCAGGGCGCGGGAATGATCAGCGGTACACGTTACGCACCCGGTACGAAGTGCTTCTGCGCGGTGCCACGGGCGATCAGGCGGGAGATGTAGTCGAGCTTCTGTGCATCCTGGTCGACAAAGCGGAACGTCAGTTGCAGCCACTCACTGTCCGGCTTCGGTTCGTGGGCGACGATGGCGTGCAGGTAGCCGTTAAGACGGGCAATTTCGGCGTTGTCGCCCTGCTCCAGGTCGAGTACGGCGTTGTCGAGGACTTGCGGCAAGGTGTCGGTGCGTTTCACCACCAGCAGCGCTTCCTTGATGCTCAAGGCCTTGATCACGCATTGCTGAGTGCCGCTCGACAGGCGCAGTTGGCCTTGGCCACGACCGCCAGCTGATGCGGAGGCAGCGGCAGGCGCCTTGACCGGTGGGTTGTTGAGCAGGCCGCGAGACGGCGCCGCAGCCGGGGCTGGCGCGGCGGCGGCAGGTTTGGCAAACGGGTTGACCACAGCAGCCGCGGGTGCGACCACCGCCGCTTTGCCACCGGTCAATGCGCTCAGGGAATCGTTGCCGAACGCCGAGTTCATTTTGGTCGGCGCGCTGTTCATCAAGGTATCGAGCTTGCCGACCTTGTTCAGCGCCTGCTTGACCTTGGTCAGCAACTGCTCGTTGGTGAACGGCTTGCTGACATAGCCGGAAACCCCGGCCTGGATCGCCTGGACCACGTTCTCTTTGTCGCCACGGCTGGTCACCATGATGAACGGCATGGTTTTGAGGTTGTCCTGCTCGCGGCACCAGGTCAGCAACTCCAGACCGGACATTTCCGGCATTTCCCAGTCGCACAGAACCAGGTCGAACGCTTCCTTGGCCAGCATGGCCTGGGCCTTTTTGCCGTTGACGGCATCTTCGGTCCGGATCCCCGGGAAGTAGTTGCGCAGGCACTTTTTTACCAGGTCACGAATGAACGACGCATCGTCCACGACCAACACACTGATCTTGCTCATCCAACACCCCTTTAAAAATCCCGGCAAGCATAACGCTGGCTGATGGCACTTTGCCAAAACTCTTCAGTCACGCCGGGACTTTTCGTTCGCGGGTGCTGCTTTTCAATTCGGCTTTTCAGTTCAAAAGCCACACAAACAAAAACGCCCGGCCAAGGGGCCGGGCGCTTTTTCTTGGGCAACCTTACTTATCGTCAGCTTTGTCCGGAACATTAGCGGTTTCGGCACTTGTGCCTTCCACTTCTTCCTTCATGCGCTTGAGGCCCAGGTGACGCACGTCGGTGCCGCGCACCAGGTAAATCACCAGTTCCGAGATATTGCGCGCGTGGTCGCCGATTCGTTCAAGGGAACGCAGCACCCAGATAATGCTCAAGACACGCGAGATAGAGCGCGGGTCTTCCATCATGTAGGTGGCGAGTTCGCGCAGCGCGGTCTTGTATTCGCGGTCGATGATCTTGTCGTACTGCGCCACCGACAGCGCCAAGTCGGCGTCGAAGCGAGCAAATGCGTCCAGGGCATCGCGAACCATGTTGCGCACCTGGTCGCCGATGTGGCGAACCTCGACGTAACCGCGCGGCGCTTCGCCTTCTTCGCACAACTGAATGGCCCGACGGGCAATTTTGGTGGCTTCGTCGCCGATACGCTCGAGATCGATCACCGATTTGGAGATGCTGATGATCAGACGCAAGTCCGACGCCGCCGGCTGACGACGGGCCAGAATGCGCAGGCATTCTTCGTCGATGTTGCGTTCCATCTGGTTGATCTGGTCGTCGACCTCGCGCACTTGCTGGGCCAGGCCGGAGTCGGCCTCGATCAGCGCGGTGACCGCGTCGTTGACCTGCTTCTCGACCAGCCCGCCCATGGCCAGGAGGTGGCTGCGCACTTCCTCGAGCTCAGCGTTGAACTGCTGGGAGATGTGATGGGTAAGGCCTTCTTTACTAATCATGTTGGCGTCCTTGGAGCGTCCGGTAAGGTGCGGTGGGCCGCAGCGTCAGTTCAGTGAGCAACAACAGCTTCCTAGCCGTAACGACCGGTGATGTAGTCTTCGGTCTGCTTCTTCGCCGGATTGGTGAACAGGGTGTCGGTGTCGCCGAACTCCACCAGTTTGCCCATATACATGAACGCCGTGTAGTCGGAAACCCGCGCGGCCTGTTGCATGTTGTGGGTCACGATAACAATGGTGAACTTGGATTTCAGTTCGTAGATCAGCTCTTCGACTTTCAGCGTGGAGATCGGGTCGAGTGCCGAGCACGGTTCGTCGAGCAGCAGCACTTCCGGCTCCACGGCGATGGTGCGGGCAATCACCAGACGTTGCTGCTGACCGCCGGACAGACCGAGTGCCGACTCGTGCAGACGATCCTTGACTTCATCCCACAGCGCCGCGCCTTTCAACGCCCACTCGACGGCTTCGTCGAGGATGCGCTTTTTGTTGATACCCTGGATGCGCAAACCGTAAACCACGTTTTCATAGATGGTTTTCGGGAACGGGTTGGGCTTCTGGAACACCATGCCGACCCGGCGACGCAGCTCGGCCACGTCCTCGCCCTTGCGGTAGATGTTGTTGCCGTAGAGGTTGATCGCGCCTTCTACGCGGCAGCCATCCACCAGGTCGTTCATGCGGTTGAAAGTGCGCAACAGCGTGGACTTGCCACAGCCGGACGGGCCGATGAAGGCAGTCACGCGCTGTTTCGGGATGTTCATGCTGACGTCATACAGCGCTTGTTTGTCGCCGTAGAACAGGCTCAACCCCGGCACTTCGATGGCCACGGTTTCCTGCTCGAGACTCAGGCTCTGTTTGTCGCGGCCCAGGGCCGACATGTTGATGCCGTGAGTGTGTGCTTCGTGCTGCATGGGAGGCTCCCTGTGCTAACAAATTCGGTTCGGGGCCGCAGGCCAGGCCCGCGGTTACGCAATTCTTTGTAGGAGCCGGCTTGCTGGCGATGCAGACAACTCGGTCCCGCAGGCTCACCGCGGTGATGCCTTCGCCAGCAAGCCGGCTCCTACAGTTCGGTGTTGATTAGCTATCCAGCGCCTTGTACTTCTCGCGCAGGTGGTTACGGATATAAACGGCCGACAGGTTCAATGTCGCGATCACCAGCACCAGCAGCAGCGCCGTGGCATACACCAGCGGCCGCGCGGCTTCTACGTTCGGGCTCTGGAAGCCGACGTCATAAATGTGGAAGCCCAGGTGCATGATCTTCTGGTCCAGGTGCAGGTACGGGTAGTTGCCATCCAGCGGCAGCGACGGTGCCAGTTTCACTACACCCACCAGCATCAGCGGCGCCACTTCACCGGCGGCGCGGGCCACGGCGAGGATCATGCCGGTCATCATCGCCGGGCTGGCCATCGGCAGCACGATCTTCCACAAGGTCTCGGCCTTGGTCGCGCCGAGGGCCAACGAGCCTTCGCGCACGGTGCGAGGAATCCGCGCCAGACCTTCTTCGGTGGCCACGATCACCACCGGCACAGCCAGCAGGGCCAAGGTCAACGAAGCCCACAGCAGACCCGGCGTACCGAAGGTCGGCGCCGGCAAGGCTTCGGGAAAGAACAAGCGGTCGATCGAGCCGCCCAGTACATAAACGAAGAAGCCCAGGCCGAACACGCCGTAAACGATCGCCGGAACACCCGCCAGGTTGTTCACCGCGATGCGGATCACTCGGGTCAGCGTGTTCTGCTTGGCGTATTCACGCAGGTAGACCGCCGCCAGCACACCGAACGGGGTGACGATCATCGCCATGATCAAGGTCATCATCACTGTGCCGAAAATCGCCGGGAAGATCCCGCCTTCGGTGTTGGCTTCGCGCGGGTCATCACTGAGGAATTCCCAGACCTTGCTGAAGTAGAAGCCAACCTTGGTAAAGGTGCTCATGGCGTTCGGCTGATAGGCGTGAACCACTTTGCCGATGCCGATCTCGACCTCTTTACCGTTCGCATCCCGTGCAGTCAGACTGTCGCGGTTGAACTGCTTGTGCAGATCGTTCAGACGCGCTTCGATTTCCTGATAACGGGCGTTCAACTCGGCGCGCTCGGACTCCAGGTCCGCCTGTGCGGTAGCGTCGAGACGGCCGGCCAATTCCAGCTTGCGACCGTGCAGACGAACACGTTCGAGACCGGCGTTGATCGCGCCGATGTCGGTTTTTTCCAGGCTCTTGAGCTGCCCAGCCAACTGGTTGACGCGATCGACACGGGCCTGCAACTCAGGCCATGCGGCTTCGCCTTCAGCGACGACCTTGCCGTCCTCTTTAACGTTGACCAGATAGCCGTAGAAGTTGCCCCACTCGCGACGCTCGATGGTCATCAGCTCTGGCGGAGTCTTCTGGTTGGTCAGCCACTCGCCGACAATCCAGGTGAAGTCCGTGCCGTTCAGATCGCGGTTGCCGACCTTGATCAGCTCGCGGGTCATGAACTCCGGGCCCTGATCGGGCACCGGCAGGCCAGCGGTTTTCAGGCGCTCGCGTGGCACTTCTTCCTTCTGCACCACTTCGCCGATGACCAGGTGGTTGGCCTGGCCCGGCACGTCGTAATTGGCGTGGATCAGGTCCGCCGGCCAGAAGTGCCCCAGACCGCGCACGGCAATGACCGCCAGCAGGCCAATGGTCATGATGACCGCAATGGACACCGCGCCGCCGCTGATCCAGACGCCGGGGGCGCCGCTCTTGAACCATCCATTCAGGGAGTTCTGTTTCACAGACTTCTACCTTTGTTAAAGCGACGAGTATTTCTTGCGCAGACGCTGACGAATCAGTTCCGCGAGGGTGTTCATGATGAAGGTGAACAACAGCAGCACCAGCGCCGAAAGGAACAGCACGCGGTAGTGGCTGCCGCCGACTTCCGATTCGGGCATTTCCACCGCGACGTTGGCTGCCAGTGTGCGCAGGCCTTCGAACAGGTTCATTTCCATGACCGGGGTGTTACCAGTGGCCATCAGCACGATCATGGTTTCACCGACCGCACGGCCCATGCCGATCATCAGCGCCGAGAAGATGCCCGGGCTGGCGGTGAGGATCACCACGCGGGTCATGGTCTGCCACGGCGTGGCACCGAGGGCCAGGGAGCCGAGGGTCAGGCCGCGCGGCACACTGAACACGGCGTCTTCGGCGATCGAGTAGATGTTCGGGATGACTGCAAAGCCCATGGCCAGGCCGACCACCAGAGCGTTGCGCTGGTCGTAGGTGATGCCCAGGTCGTGGGAGATCCACATACGCATGTCACCGCCGAAGAACCAGGCTTCCATGTACGGGCTCATGTACAGCGACAGCCAGCCCACGAACAGAATCACCGGGATCAGGATCGCGCTTTCCCAGCCGTCCGGCACTTTCAGGCGGATCGACTCAGGCAGGCGACTGAAGACGAAACCCGCCACCAGAATGCCGATCGGCAGGAGCATCAGCAGGCTGAAGATGCCCGGCAAATGCCCTTCTACATACGGTGCGAGGAACAGGCCGGCGAAGAAGCCGAGGATCACCGTCGGCATCGCTTCCATCAGTTCGATCACCGGCTTGACCTTGCGACGCATGCCCGGGGCCATGAAGTACGCGGTGTAGATCGCCGCGGCGACGGCCAGGGGCGCGGCCAGCAGCATGGCGTAGAACGCGGCTTTCAGGGTACCGAAGGTCAGCGGCGAGAGGCTCAGCTTGGGTTCGAAGTCGGTGTTGGCGGCGGTCGATTGCCAGACGTATTTAGGCTCGTCGTAGTTCTCGTACCAGACCTTGCTCCACAACGCGCTCCAGGAAACTTCCGGGTGCGGGTTGTCGAGCAGCAACGGTTGCAGCTTGCCGCCCTGCTCCACGATCACGCGGTTGGCCCGTGGCGACAGGCCGAACAGGCCTTGGCCGTCGACCACCTGATCCACCAGCAAAGTGCGGTGCGCGGTGCTGTGGAACACGCCGAGCTTGCCGGACGCATCAAGGGCAACGAAGCCTTTGCGACGTTCTTCGGCGGTGATTTCAACAATCGGCGCAGCGCCCATCTGGAAGGTGCGGATTTGCTTCAGGCGCAGTTCGCCATCGTGATCGCGAGCCATGAACCACTGGGCGAGACCGCCCTTGGAGTCGCCGAGGATCAGTGAGATACCACCCACCAGCTGGGTGCTGGCGGTAATCTCGGCATCGCCGTCTTCGAGCAATTTGTAGCGACCGTTGAGACTCTTGTCGCGCAGGCTGAACACATCGGCTTGAGCACGACCGTTGACCACGTACAGCCACTGCTGACGCGGGTCGACGAAGATGTTCTTCACTGGCTCGGTCATTTGCGGCAGGTCGATACGTTTCTGCTCGTTGGTGACTTCGCCGGTCATCATGTTTTCTTCGCTGGTCAGCGACATGACATGCAGTTGCGCACCGGTGGAGCCAGCCAGCAGAAGGGTCGAATCGGTGGCATTGAGGCTGACGTGCTCCAGAGCGCCGCCCGCCTCGTTCAGCGCGATTGGCGTTTCGCCGTACGGGTATTCGATAGCCGGCGAGATGGTTTTCTTGCCGTCCGGGTAGCTGACTTTATAGGTGTGGCGGAACACCAGCACCTGACCGTTGGACAACCCCACTGCGACCAATGGATGGCCGGGTTGATCTTCACCGATGGAGGTCACGCTGGTACCGGCCGGGATCGGCAGGTCGACGCGGCGCAGTTCGGCGCCGCTATCGATATCAAAGAATAGCGCCTGGCCCTTGTCGGAAACCCGCATGGCCACCTGGTTCTGTTCTTCAAGGGAGATCATCAGCGGCTTGCCGGAGTCTTGCATCCAGGCGGGCGTGATGGCGTCTTTGGCGGTCAGGTCTGCACCCTGGAACAGCGGCGCGACAACATAACCGAGGAAGAAGAAGATCAGGGTGATCGCGCCCAGGACGGCGAGGCCGCCGACAAGAACGTACCAACGGGTCAGGCGATCTTTCAGCGCACGAATACGGCGCTTGCGGTGCAGCTCAGGCGTATTGAAGTCAATTCGCTTGGGGGGATTTGTAGTCATGGTGGAGTTGGCCAGATCATTCATGCGCACACCCTAGCGATCCTGTATGACAGAAAGATGACAATGCAGTGACGCAACAAATCCGCCGCCAGTGGAAACTGGCAGTGGATCGGAAATTTGGGGGCCGGTATTTACCGGCAATTGTAGGAGCAAGGCTTGCCCGCGAAGGGGTCGTTACATTCAACATCAATGTTGACCGACCCACCGCTTTCGCGGGCAAGCCTCGCTCCTACTCAGGTCCGGGTTTACCCCGGACCTAGGGTTTTACTTTTTTGCGACTTCAGCGCCGCCTTCCGCGAGACCCAGGTCAGCCAGTGCTTTTGCAGCTACCTTGGCTGGCAGTGGGATGTAGCCGTCTTTCACTACAACTTCCTGGCCCTGCTTGGACAGAACCAGTTTCACGAACTCGGCTTCCAGCGGGGCCAGAGGCTTGTTCGGGGCTTTGTTGACGTATACGTAGAGGAAACGCGACAGCGGATACTTACCGTTCAGGGCGTTTTCTTCGGTGTCTTCGATGAATTCAGTGCTGCCTTTCTTGGACAGGGCCACGGTCTTCACGCTGGCGGTCTTGTAGCCGATGCCCGAGTAACCGATGCCGTTCAGCGAGGAGCTGATCGACTGCACGACCGACGCCGAGCCTGGTTGTTCGTTGACGTTTGGCTTGTAGTCGCCTTTGCACAGGGCTTCTTCTTTGAAGTAGCCATAAGTGCCGGATACCGAGTTACGACCGAACAGTTGTACTGGCTTGTTGGCCAGGTCGCCGGTCACACCCAGGTCGCCCCAGGTTTTCACATCAGCTTTGGCGCCGCACAGACGAGTCGAGGAGAAGATCGCGTCGACTTGTTCCATGGTCAGGTGCTGGATCGGGTTGTCTTTGTGTACGAAGACGGCCAAGGCGTCCACGGCCACCGGGATAGCGGTTGGCTTGTAGCCGTACTTCTGCTCGAAGGCCGCCAGTTCGGTGTCCTTCATCTTGCGGCTCATCGGGCCCAGGTTGGAGGTACCTTCAGTCAGCGCAGGTGGCGCGGTGGCGGAGCCGGCGGCCTGAATCTGGATGTTTACGTTCGGGTATTCTTTTTTGTAGTTCTCAGCCCACAGGGTCATGAGGTTGGCCAGGGTATCGGAGCCGACGCTGGACAGGTTGCCCGACACACCAGTGGTCTTGGTGTAGCTCGGGATAGCAGGGTCAACAGCGGCAACCGCGTTGGCAGTCGCAACGCCAGCAGCGACAAAAGTCATTGCCGCCATCAAACGCTTCAGTTTCATGCCTTACTCCTAGCAGATAGGGTGTGTTAAGTCGGGGCCAAGTATCAGCAGGCCGTGTGAACACTCTATGGCTGAAATATGACAATTGGATGAAAGGCCAGTATTTGGATTTTTGAAGGGATATCGCGTCATCGTTCTTCGCGGGCAAGTCGGATCGCCGCACCGCTCGCTCCTACAGGATCAGCGTCATTTCAAAACTGGCGCATGACCAAGGAGCGAGGCTTGCCCGCGAAGGCATCGGTCGGCTTAGCGACCTTTCTTCCAGAGGTAACCACCCACCACAATCCCGACGCCGCAGATAATCGCCACGTAATAGGCCGGCCCCATCGGGCTTTCCTTGAGCAGCAGGGTGACGACCATCGGGGTCAAGCCGCCGAAAATCGCGTAGGCCAGGTTGTAGGAGAACGACAGGCCGCTGAAGCGCACCACCGCCGGGAAGGCCTTGACCATCACATACGGCACTGCACCGATAGTGCCGACCAGCAAACCGGTCAGGGCATACATCGGGAACAGCCAGTCGGGATGATTGAACAGGCTGTGATAGAAGGTCCACGAGGTCAGCAGCAGCAACGCGCTACCGAACACGAACACCCGCCCGGCGCCAAAACGGTCAGCCAGTGCACCGGAGGCCACACAGCCCAGGCTCAGGAACACGATGGCCAGGCTGTTGGCCTGCAACGCGGTAGTCGGCGGGAAGTGGTAAACAGTCTGCAATACAGTCGGCGTCATGAGGATGACCACGATGATCCCCGCGGACAGCAACCAGGTCAGCAGCATGGAAATCAGAATCGCCCCGCGATGGTCACGCAGCACAGCGCGCAGCGGCACTTCTTCGGCCAGGGCTTTACGCAATTGCAGTTCGGCAAACACCGGGGTTTCGTGCAGCCAGCGGCGCAGGTAGACCGAGAACAGGCCAAACACGCCGCCCAGCAGGAACGGGATCCGCCAGGCGTAATCCGCCACTTCCACCGGCGTATAGAGGCTGTTGATTGCCGTGGCGACCAACGAGCCCAAAAGAATGCCGGCCGTCAGACCGCTGGTCAGCGTGCCGCAGGCATAACCGATATGCCGTTGCGGTACGTGTTCGGAAACGAATACCCAGGCTCCCGGCACTTCGCCACCAATCGCCGCGCCCTGGATCACCCGCATCAGCAGCAACAGGATCGGCGCCCACATGCCTATCTGCGCATAAGTCGGCAGCAAGCCCATGATCAGGGTCGGCACCGCCATCATGAAAATGCTCAGGGTGAACATCTTCTTGCGTCCCAGCAGGTCACCGAAGTGCGCCATGACAATGCCGCCCAGCGGCCGGGCCAGATAACCTGCGGCGAAAATGCCGAACGTCTGCATCAGGCGCAGCCACTCAGGCATGTCGGCGGGGAAGAACAGTTTGCCGACCACTGTGGCGAAGAACACAAAGATGATGAAGTCGTAAAACTCCAGCGCGCCGCCCAGGGCAGACAGCGACAAGGTCTTGTAGTCGTTACGGGTCAGCGGACGTGCAGGTTGGGCTGGTTGCGCGATGCTCGAGGGCGCTGTGGTCATGGCAAGGGCTTCTCTTATAGTCGGATCTGCAACCTCAACAACGCTGGCGGAGGCTTGGGCAGGTTCGGCACGATAGCAAATTGTTCGAAAAAGCACATAGAGGTGCGTATTTGACGGTCGAAATGAGAACCGGACGGTCGTCTCGGAGTCTATCGACCGATATACTCACAACATTGCAACGGTTTGTAAGGGGTTGCTGTGCGAAACCGTCGTTGGCACCCGTCAGCCGATTTCGCAGAGTTTCCCTTTAGGCGCCTTACGAAAAACGTGACGAACGTAGTATGTTCGGGGCTGAATCGTTTTTCCAAGACGGCTACTCACCCGCTATACCTACGAAGAGTCACGGGTCAGAGGCACCCCCGGCATGATAGAGCTCGAACAAGAAGATCCAATCCCGCAAGGCGACCTGGCCCTGCAAATTACCGCGCTTCCGCGTGAAACCAACGGCTTTGGCGATATTTTCGGCGGCTGGTTGGTGGCGCAGATGGATTTGGCGGGCACCGCAATGGCCAGCAAGGTTGCCGGTGGTCGCGTGGCCACCGTTGCGATCGATCGCATGGCGTTTCTGGTGCCGGTGGCGGTGGGCGCTCAGCTCTCCTTCTATACCCAGGCCCTGGAAATCGGTCGCAGCTCGATTCAGATGATGGTTGAAGTCTGGAGCGACGATCCACTGTCCAGCGAGTGGCGTAAAGTCACCGAAGCCGTATTTGTGTTCGTCGCTATCGACGGCAGCGGCCGCACTCGTTCGGTTCCGCCCAGAGCTCGTTAAACAAGGCGCTCGTTAAACGCGGTGACCGTTTTGCGGTCCATAGCAGTCATTGTTCCTGATTGAGAGTCGCCCCATGAGCACGCCCACCGTCGAAGCCGTGAAACTGGATGAACTGAACTGCTGGCGTATCCGCCACGGTCAGGCCGAATTGCTGGTGGCCCAGCAAGGCGCGCACATCCTCAGCTATCAATTGGCCGGCCAACCGCCGCTGATCTGGCTCAACGACGAGGCGGTGTTCAAGACCGGCAAAGCTATTCGTGCCGGTGTGCCAGTGTGCTGGCCGTGGTTCGGCAATCTGTCGCGCAACCCGCAGAGTGTCCAGGCCATGCGCATCAGCCAGGAGCCGCCGACCGCTCACGGGCTGGTGCGAGCGATGGACTGGGAACTGGGCAGCATCGAAACCGAGGGCGAAAGCCTGAAGGTAGAATTCGTCCTGCCCTACCCTGAAGGCGGCCTGCCAGGCTGGCCGCATCAGGTGGACTTGAAACTGAGCATTCGTCTGGATGAACAGTTGCATATCAGCCTGACGAGCGACAACAAGGGCGCTGAACCCGTCACGATCAGCCAGGCGCTGCACAGCTATTTCGCGGTCAGCGATGTGCGCAACGTGCACGTTGAAGGGCTGGATGGCTTGAGTTACATCGAGACGCTGGACGACTGGAAAACCGTCACTCAGACCGGTGATCTGCGTTTTACCGGCGAGACCGACCGCATCTATCTGAATACCCCGCCGACATTGAGCATCGTTGACCCGCATTGGGAGCGACGCATTGAACTGACCAGCAGCGGTTCGCGCTCGGCGGTGATCTGGAACCCGTGGATCGACCGTGCGGCCGCGTTCAGCGACATGGCTGACGATGGCTGGCAGCGCATGTTGTGCATTGAAACGGCAAATGTGATGGATGATGTGGTGACGCTGGCGCCGGGGGCTAGCCATACCCTGGGCGTGAGCATCGCCAGCAAACCGCTTTAACACCACACAATAAATGTGGGAGCAGGCTTGCTCCCACATTTAAAAACCTACAAATCCGACTCCTTGACCACCCGCACCTGCGCCGCGTCCAGCGCATACGCCGCATCCGCCAGGTCGTTGGTGACCTTCTCGATCTTCAGCGTGCCAGTCACCCACAGCGGTGTGTAGATGTCATTCAGCTTCAGGCCTTTGGGATAACGCACCAGCACCAGTTGGTTAGGCGGCGGCGGTGGCACGTGGATACAAGCGCCCGGGTACGGCACGAGGAAGAACAATGTGCTGCGGCCCTTCGCATCGGATTCCAGCGGTACCGGATAACCGCCGATGCGGATGTGCTTGTCGTTCATCGACGGCACGGTCTTGGTCGAATACATCACCGCCGGCAAGCCCTTGCTCTGCTTCATGCCACCTTTTTGGGTAAAGGTGCCATTGGCTTCCGGTGAGTTGTGATCGATTTCGGGCATGGCCTCGAGGGCCTTCTGGTCCGACTTGGGCATCAGTTCGAGCCAGTCGGTTTCCGGCAGTTCGCCGGCATGGGCCAAACCACTGCCCAGGAAGAGAAGAGTCAACAGAAGACGGCGCATGAAGGTGCTCGGCAAAGGAAAGGACGGTGGAACGCCAAGCATTCTAGCCCTCTCCGGTGTTGGCGCAGAGAGGGCTTTGTCGCTTGAATCAGTTCTTTTTGATCAGGCCGTAGACCACCAGCAATATCACCGCGCCCACCAGCGCACCAATGAAGCCTGCGCCCTGACCGGCCTGGTAAATGCCCAGGGCCTGGCCGCCGTAAGTGGCCGCCAGCGAACCGCCGATACCGAGCAGGATGGTCATGATCCAGCCCATGCTGTCATCGCCCGGTTTCAGAAACCGAGCCAGCAGGCCGACGATCAAGCCGATAAAGATGGTTCCGATAATTCCCATGGCATTTCCCTCTGATTGAATTGGCTAAGCGAAAGCCTAGCCAGACTTTGGCATCCTGCCATCAGAGAACGGCGGCCACTGAAGGTTCCGCCGCTGCTACATGAAACTATTCGGCAATCAGCGCTTCGACCTTGAGGATCTGCGCGGCAAGCGTCGCCCGGTCAGCACAACGCAGGTTGGCGTGACCAACCTTGCGGCCGACCTTGAAGGCCTTGCCGTAGTGATGCAGATGGCAGTCGGCAATGGCCAGGACTTTCTCGGTGTCGGGTACTTTGCCGATGAAGTTGAGCATCGCACTCTCACCGACCTTGGCCGTCGAACCCAGCGGCAGACCGGCAACGGCCCGCAGGTGGTTTTCGAACTGACTGCACTCGGCACCTTCGGTGGTCCAGTGCCCGGAGTTGTGCACACGCGGGGCGATCTCGTTGGCCTTGAGGCCACCGTCGACTTCGAAGAACTCGAACGCCATCACGCCGACGTAATCCAGCTGCTTGAGTACCCGGCTGGAGTAGTCTTCAGCCAACGCTTGCAACGGGTGGTCGGTGCTGGCCACGGACAGCTTGAGGATGCCGCTGTCGTGGGTGTTGTGCACCAGCGGGTAGAACCTGGTTTCGCCATCGCGAGCGCGCACGGCGATCAGCGAGACTTCGCCAGTGAACGGCACGAAGCCTTCCAGCAAGCAGGCGACGCTGCCCAGTTCGGCGAAGGTGCCGACCACATCTTCAGGCTTGCGCAGGACTTTCTGACCCTTGCCGTCGTAGCCCAGGGTGCGGGTTTTCAGCACAGCCGGCAGGCCGATGGAGGCCACGGCGGCGTCCAGATCGGCTTGGGACTGGATGTCGGCGAACGCGGGAGTCGGGATCCCCAGGTCCTTGAACATGCTCTTCTCGAACCAGCGATCGCGGGCAATGCGCAGCGCTTCGGCGCTCGGGTACACCGGGACGAATTGCGACAGGAAGGCCACGGTTTCGGCCGGGACGCTTTCGAACTCGAAGGTCACCAGATCGACTTCATCGGCCAACTGACGCAGGTGATCCTGATCGCCGTAATCGGCCCGCAGGTGTTCGCCCAATGCGGCTGCGCAAGCATCCGGCGCCGGGTCCAGGAAAGCGAAGTTCATGCCCAGCGGAGTGCCCGCCAGCGCCAACATGCGACCCAACTGGCCGCCACCGATTACACCGATCTTCATCGTCAACAACCTCAGGCGATGCGTGGGTCTGGATTGTCCAGGACGCTGTCTGTCTGCTCAGCGCGGAATTTTTTCAGCACGGTATGAAACTGCGGATGCTTGGCGCCCAGGATGCTCGCCGAGAGCAGCGCTGCGTTGATCGCACCGGCCTTGCCGATGGCCAGGGTGGCGACCGGAATGCCAGCTGGCATCTGCACGATAGAAAGCAGCGAATCGACGCCCGAGAGCATCGACGACTGCACCGGCACGCCCAGCACCGGCAGGTGGGTCTTGGCTGCACACATGCCTGGCAGGTGGGCCGCGCCACCGGCACCGGCGATGATCACCTCGATGCCACGGGCCTCGGCCTCTTCGGCATACTGGAACAGCAGGTCCGGGGTGCGGTGGGCAGAGACCACTTTCACCTCGTAAGGGATGCCGAGCTTTTCCAGCATATCGGCGGTGTGGCTAAGGGTGGACCAATCGGACTTGGAGCCCATGATCACGCCAACCAGTGCGCTCATCGTCGTGCCTCTTCTCTCTGGGCGCCCGCGGGCGCGTCAAAAAACAACAAGCCACGCAAAATGCGTGGCTTGATTGTACGAATTATGGCCAGTCAAACCGGCCGAAGGCCGCGCAGTATACCTCAATGAAGCAGATAAACAGCCCCCCATACGACCATCTGTCATACGGCGCAAAGCGCCGGTTTTATTGACTTCAGGGTCAGCCTGAAATAGTTCATATCGACCTGAATCTGTAGGAGCCAGGCTTGCCGGCGAAGGCGATCTCGCGGACGCCTTCGCCGGCAAGCCTGGCTCCTACAAAAAACATTAACCTGCCGGGTTTTGCGCTGTGCCGCCTTCCAGCTTGCGCCAGAGCAACCGAACATTCGCCTTGCGCACCAGCGCGCAGCGATACAGCCGAATCTCCAGCGGCACATGCCATTGCGGACCACCGCAGATGACCAACTCGCCGCGAGCCAATTCGGCGCGCGCGCTCAAGCGCGGCACCCAGGCGATGCCCAGGCCTTCCAGCGCCATGCTTTTCAGGCTGTCGGCCATGGCGGTCTCGTAAATAGTGGTGAACCTCAGGGCACGCTGGCGCAACAGCATGTTCACCGAGCGCCCGAGAAATGCCCCGGCGCTGTAGGCCAGCAAAGGCACGCTGGTCTCGCCTTCCAGGTCGAACAACGGTTTGCCGTGAGCGTCCGCGGCGCACACCGGGAGCATTTCAGTGTCCCCCAGATGCAGTGACGGGAAAATTTCCGGGTCCATTTGCATCGCGGAATCCGGATCATAGAACGCCAGCATCAGATCACACCCGCCTTCACGCAGCGCATGCACCGCATCGCCGACGTTGGTGGCCACCAGCCGCGTGGCAATGTTCAGCCCTTCGTTGCGCAATTGTGCGATCCAGCGTGGAAAGAAGCCCAGTGCCAGGGAGTGGGCGGCGGAGACCTGGATCACCTCGCCCTGCCCGCCTTCCAGGTGATGAAGATGACGTAACACTTCACCCAGCTGTTCGACCACGGTTCGCGCGGTCACGAGAAACAACTGCCCCGCCGCCGTCAGTTCGACCGGGGTGCGAGAGCGATTGACCAAGGTCAGCCCCAGCGCGGCTTCGAGGCTGCGGATCCGCCGACTGAAGGCTGGCTGAGTCACGAAGCGTCTTTCGGCCGCCTGGGAGAAGCTGCGGGTGGCAGCCAGAGCACTAAAGTCCTCCAGCCATTTGCTTTCCAGATTCATCACGCCCTCCCGGACATGCACCAATTTAGGTCACACGTTCGCCACGTACGCGGCGTCACACCGACATTATGCCGAATGTGCATAGCCCAGTGTTTAACAGCATTGGCCCAAAATTCTTCACAAGCCTAGCATTTGCGCTGTTCCGGCACAGACCGGGTCCATATCGAGATGATTTCTATCATGTCCTCCGCTGCATCTTTCCGCACAGAAAAAGACCTGCTTGGCGTACTCGAAGTACCTGCTCAAGCGTATTACGGCATCCAGACCCTGCGAGCGGTGAACAACTTCCGTCTCTCCGGCGTTCCGATTTCGCATTACCCAAAACTGGTTGTTGGTCTGGCGATGGTCAAACAGGCCGCCGCTGACGCCAACCGCGAGCTGGGTCACCTGAGCGAAGCCAAGCACGCTGCCATCAGCGAAGCCTGTGCCCGATTGATCCGCGGCGATTTCCACGAAGAGTTCGTGGTGGACATGATTCAAGGCGGCGCTGGCACTTCAACCAACATGAATGCCAACGAAGTCATCGCCAACATCGCGCTGGAGGCCATGGGCCACAGCAAGGGCGAATACCAGTACCTGCACCCGAACAACGACGTGAACATGGCGCAGTCGACCAACGACGCCTACCCGACGGCCATCCGCCTGGGTCTGCTGTTGGGTCACGACGCGCTGCTGGCCAGCCTCGACAGCCTGATCCAGTCGTTCGCCGCCAAAGGTGAAGAATTCAGCCACGTCCTGAAGATGGGTCGTACCCAGCTGCAAGACGCCGTGCCGATGACCCTCGGCCAGGAATTCCGCGCCTTCGCCACCACCCTGAGCGAAGACCTGGCGCGCCTGAAAACCCTGGCGCCTGAACTGCTGACCGAAGTGAACCTGGGCGGCACCGCGATTGGTACCGGCATCAACGCCGACCCGCGTTACCAGGCCCTGGCCGTTCAGCGTCTGGCCCTGATCAGCGGTCAACCGCTGGTGCCAGCCGCCGACCTGATCGAAGCCACCTCCGACATGGGCGCCTTCGTGCTGTTCTCCGGCATGCTCAAGCGCACCGCGGTCAAGCTGTCGAAGATCTGCAACGACCTGCGTCTGCTGTCCAGCGGCCCACGCACCGGCATCAACGAAATCAACCTGCCGGCGCGTCAGCCAGGCAGCTCGATCATGCCAGGCAAGGTCAACCCGGTTATCCCTGAAGCCGTGAACCAGGTGGCGTTCCAGATCATCGGCAACGACCTGGCCCTGACCATCGCGGCCGAAGGCGGCCAGCTGCAGCTGAACGTGATGGAGCCGCTGATCGCCTTCAAGATCTTCGACTCGATCCGCCTGCTGCAACGCGCCATGGACATGCTGCGCGAGCACTGCATCGTCGGCATCACCGCCAACGAAGAGCGTTGCCGTGAACTGGTCGAACACTCGATTGGCCTGGTCACCGCGCTGAACCCGTACATCGGCTATGAAAACGCCACCCGCATTGCCCGTGTTGCCCTCGAAAGCGGCCGCGGCGTGCTGGAACTGGTGCGCGAGGAACGCTTGCTCGACGAAGAAATGCTCGCCGACATCCTGCGCCCGGAAAACATGATTGCTCCGCGTCTGGTGCCTTTGAAGGCTTAACCAAACGCAGGCTCTTTTGAAGAGCACGCTCACCAGGTCGAGGGACTAGACACCTCTCACCTTTTGAGGGCTTGGGGATTTACTCCCTCAAGCCCTTTTTTTTCCAACACTTTGCGGATTTTACGAACATGTTGAATGTTTTCAGTGCCGCCAAGATCGCAGCCTTCGACAGCTTCTACAGGGTTTGACAGAGACCCGTAGAGGCTGCCGAAGGCTGCGATTTTTTGATTTTGCAGCACTTTCGTTTCGTCGATTGCACCACAACTGTGCAGACGGACGGCACTCTCCTATGTATAGTGCCGGCCCTCTTCGCGTGAGCGGTCGTCGATAACGAGACCCAAGCCCATGCGAAAGCCGAACTAATAACAACCCGCGAAATGGAACAGGGACGAACCTTCGACCCACCTGTTGTGCCACGCACAACCTGGTGTAACGCGATGTGTCGACCACCCAGTATTCGCACACACAAAAAATAGCGAGGAATAATCCATGCTCGAAGTCATCAACGACTTCCTCTCAGGGAAAGTACTGATCGCGCTCATTGTCGGGCTCGGTAGCTACTTCACGATCCGCTCGCGTTTCGTCCAGTTCCGCCATTTCGGCCACATGTTCAGTGTCTTCAAAGAGTCCCTTCACGGCCAGGCAGGCCAGCTGAGCTCGTTCCAGGCCCTGATGCTGAGCCTCGCCGGCCGCGTCGGCGCCGGTAACATCGCCGGTGTCGGCATCGCCGTGACCCTCGGCGGCCCGGGCGCCGTGTTCTGGATGTGGGTCACCGCACTGGTAGGCATGTCCAGCAGCTTCTTCGAATGCACCCTGGCCCAGGTCTACAAGCGCGCCGAAGGCGACGGCCTGTATCGTGGGGGCCCGGCCTACTACATCCAGCACGGCCTGAAGCTGAAAGGCATGGCGGTGGTGTTCTCCATCCTGCTGCTGGTCACCTACGGCTTCGCCTTCATCGGCCTGCAGTCCTACACCGTGACCCACTCGCTGCAGAACGCCTTTGCCTTCGACCCACGCCACACCGGTATCGTCCTGGCGGTGCTGCTGGCCATTACCTTCATCGGCGGCATCAAACGCATCGCCGCGGTGTCCGACCTGCTGGTACCGGTCAAGACCCTGGCCTATATCGGCGTGACCCTGTACGTGATCGGCACCCAGATCGAACACGTGCCAGCCATGCTGGAAACCATCTTCAAGAGTGCCTTCGGCCTCGACCCAGCCTTCGGCGGCCTGCTCGGCAGCGCCATCGTGATGGGCGTGAAGCGTGGCGTGTTCGCCAACGAAGCAGGCCTGGGCAGTGCGCCGAACGTCGCCGCCGTGGCCGCCGTGAAGCACCCGGGCGCCCAGGGCGTGGTCCAGGCCTTCAGCGTGTTCCTCGACACCTTCGTGATCTGCACCTGCACCGCGCTGCTGATCCTGCTGTCGGGCTTCTACACCCCGGGCTTCGAAGGTGACGGCATCGTCCTGACCCAAAACTCGCTGGCCGCCGTGGTCGGTGACTGGGGCCGCGTGTTCGTCAGCGTCGCGCTGTCGCTGTTCGTCTTCACCTGCATCCTCTACAACTACTACCTGGGCGAGAACAGCCTGCAGTTCCTCAGCCGCAACCGCGCCGTGCTGATGGTTTTCCGCGGCCTGGTTCTGGCGCTGGTGGTATGGGGTTCGATGCAGGACCTGTCGACCGTGTTCGCCTTCGCCGACATCACCATGACCTGCCTGGCCTTCGTCAACTTGATGGCCCTGGCCATGTTGTTCAAGGTCGGCCTGCGCGTGATGCGCGACTACGACGAGCAGCGCCGCGCCGGCGTCAAGCAGCCAGTGTTCGACTCCAGCAAATTCACCGATCTGGACCTGGACCTGAAGGCCTGGCCGAGCAGCCCAAGCCAATCGGCTCCACGCGAGCAAGGCGCAGCCCAGGGCACGCCTGCCACGCAACGCTGATCGCCCTGGCGGGTGGCTCCCCGCCACCCGCCGCGACAGACCGCAACGAGTGGCGTCCTGCCACTCGACGTGACACACCTTGCGCACGCAGGCATGCTGCGGCGCAAGGTGCATTCGTCCAGGAGACCCATCAATGAATTCCGCCTCTTACCCTGCCGCGCAGCACGTCATGGTGCTCTACACCGGTGGCACCATCGGCATGCAAGCCAGTGCCCACGGCTTGGCCCCGGCGTCCGGTTTCGAAGCGCGGATGCGCGACTACCTGCACAGCCAGCCTGAGTTGGTGGTGCCGCAGTGGCGCTTTCGCGAGATGTCGCCACTGATCGACAGCGCCAACATGACCCCTGCGTACTGGCAGCAACTGCGTGAAGCGGTGGTCGACGCCGTTGATGCCCAGGGCTGCGACAGCGTGCTGATCCTGCATGGCACCGACACCCTGGCCTACAGCGCCGCGGCCATGAGCTTTCAGTTGCTCGGCCTGAACGCCCGCGTGTGTTTCACCGGCTCGATGCTGCCAGCCGGCGTGACCGACAGTGATGCCTGGGAAAACATCAGTGGTGCACTGGTTGCCCTTGGTCAAGGCCTGGCGCCGGGTGTTCATCTGTACTTCCACGGTGAACTGCTCGACCCGACCCGCTGCGCCAAGGTTCGCAGTTTCGGTCGTCATCCGTTCAAGCGACTGGAGCGTCAGGGCGGCGGCGTGAAAGCTTCCTCGATACCTGCCCAACTGAACTACAACCAGCCAAGGCAACTGGCGAAGGTCGCGGTGCTGCCGTTGTTCCCCGGCATCGGCGCCGAGCAACTGGATGGCCTGCTCAACAGCGGTATTCAGGGTCTGGTGCTGGAATGTTATGGCAGCGGTACCGGACCAAGCGACAACCCCGGGTTTATCGCCAGCCTGGAACGGGCACGAGACAATGGCGTGGTAGTGGTTGCGGTCACCCAATGTCATGAGGGTGGCGTGAAGCTCGACGTGTATGAGGCGGGCAGCCGCTTGCGCGATGCCGGCCTGTTGTCCGGTGGCGGCATGACTCGCGAGGCGGCGCTCGGCAAGTTGCATGGGCTGCTCGGTGCAGGGCTTGAAACCCCTGAAGTTCGGCGACTGGTCGAACTTGACCTGTGTGGCGAACTGAGCTGACACAACACATAACCTTGTGGGAGCGGGCTGTGGCGAGGGGGCTTGCCCCCGTTTGAGTGCGTAGCACTCACAAGATCTTTGGTACATCAGAGATTTTGGGGCAGCTTCGCAGCCCAACGGGGGCAAGCCCCCTCGCCACGGACCGCTCCCACAAGATCGTTGTTGGGCACATAACTTGCTCCCGTTCCAGCATCTCGACGCTGGAAGACTCCATGCTCCACTCCCACCTCACCACCCTCAACGCCGTCTCCCTGGTGCTCAACACCTTCAAGGCCGAAGGCCTGTCCAGCGAGGCGTTGTTGGCCGGCAGCGGCATCAGCGCGGCTGATCTGAGCCGGGCGGACACGCGCATCACCACCAATCAAGAGATGCTGGTGTGCGCCAATGCCGTCGCGCTGCGCCGCGATATCGGTCTGGAGTTGGGCCGGCGGATGCACGTTTCGTCCTATGGCATGCTCGGGTACGCCTTACTCACCAGCGCCACTTTAGGTGACGCCTTGCAGTTGGCGCTGCACTACCCGGCGCTATTGGGAACACTGTTCGAGTTGAGCCTGGAGGAGGATGGCGAGCGCATCTGGCTCACCGCGGGCGACTATCGGGAAAACCCCGCGCTGGCACCGTTCAATGTCGAGTTTTGCCTGGTCTCGATGAAGGTCACCTGTGAAGACCTGCTCGGCCACCCCCTGCCTTTGCTTGGCGCTCGCTTCGATTACCCGGCACCGGACTATCAGGCGCGCTACAGCGAGCGTTTCGACTGTCCGTTGCAGTTTGATGCAGCGTCCAACGGATTTGCCTTCGACAAGCGCTGGCTCGAACACCCCCTGCCGCTGGCCGACGCCATCACCCACCAGGCCATGGCCGAACGCTGCCGCAAGCAAAACACCGAGTTCACCGGGCGTCAGGCCTGGCTCGGGCGCATCCGCCAATTGCTCGCCGCACAACTGAGCGCGGCACCCGGTCTGGACGGGTTGGCCGAACAGTTGAACTGCTCGTCGCGCACCCTGCGCCGCCATCTGAAGGATCTGGGATGCAGCTATCAGGAACTGCTCGATGAACTGCGATTCGAACAGGCCAAACGCATGCTCTGCGAGGATCAACTGCCGATCTATCAAATCGCCGAAGCACTGGGCTTCAGCGAGACCGCGAGCTTCCGGCATGCGTTTGTGCGCTGGAGTGGCGTGGCGCCGAGCCAGTTCCGCCCTTGAGCCGCCCCTGTGGCGAGGGAGCTTGCTCCCGTTGGTCTGCGTAGCAGACCCAAACCGAACACCGCATTCCTCCCTTCAGATAGCAGTTGCCGGGTAACGACTGCTGCGCAGCCGAGCGGGAGCAAGCTCCCTCGCCACAGGGGGGGGGCGAATTTCGGTCAAATGTTTTGGCCACATAGATCCCCTTTTGGCCTTTCCTGCCGTTCTCCCAGACGTCGCCTGCCGCAAGACTGTGTTCAAACCGAATCAGCCTGCGGAGAACAACAATGCTGACGATCTACTCGGACGATCACCACCTGCATCACGGCCGTTGTGAATTGATGGACGGGCAATTGATGCCCTGCTTCGAAATGCCTTCACGGGCCGATCACGTATTACAACGGGTCAAGGACCAGAACCTCGGCCCGGTTGAAGTGCCGAAAGACTTTGGCCTTGATCCGATCGCGCGCATCCACAGCCGCGACTACCTCGACTTCTTCAAAGGCGCCTGGGCGCGCTGGACCGCATTCAATACCGACGGCGACTTGCTGCCCTACACCTGGCCGGCCCGCACCTTGCGCCGAATCATGCCCACCAGCCTGCACGGCCAACTCGGCTATTACAGCTTCGACGGCGGCGCACCGATTACCGCCGGCACCTGGCAAGCGGCGTACAGCGCAGCGCAAGTTGCCCTCACGGCCCAAGCGGCGATCCAGCAGGGCGCCCGCAGTGCCTTCGCCCTGTGCCGTCCACCGGGACACCATGCCGCCAGCGATTTGATGGGCGGCTATTGCTACCTCAACAATGCTGCCATCGCCGCTCAAGCGTTCCTCGATCAGGGCCACAAAAAGGTCGCGATCCTCGATGTCGATTACCACCACGGCAACGGCACTCAATCGATTTTCTACGCACGCAACGACGTACTGTTCACCTCGATCCACGGTCATCCAGAAGCCGAGTTTCCGTTCTTCCTCGGCTACGAAGACGAACGCGGTGAAGGCGCAGGCGAAGGGTTCAACTTCAACTACCCATTGCCCGCCGGCAGTGCTTGGGACCGTTGGAGCGCCGCGCTGGAACAAGCCTGCAAAGAGATCGAAACGTACGGCGCCGACATCGTTGTCGTGTCCCTGGGCGTCGATACGTTCAAGGACGACCCCATCTCCCAATTCAAACTCGACAGCCCGGATTACCTGGCGATGGGTACCCGCATCGCAGGCCTCGGCAAGCCGACGCTGTTCGTGATGGAAGGCGGTTACGCGGTAGAAGAAATCGGCATCAACGCCGTGAACGTTCTCGAAGGTTTTGAAAGCGCCCAATGAGGAATTAGAAGAATGAACAGACTCAAGCGTCTTATCGCTCCAGCGCTCTGCGCCACGCTGCTCAGTGGCGCCGTCCATGCTGAAGAACGTACTTTGCGGGTCTACAACTGGTTCGACTACATCACCCCCAAAGCCCTGGACGATTTCAAGGCTCAGAACACCCAGACCAAACTGGTCTACGACATCTTCGACACCAACGAAGCGCTGGAAGCCAAGCTGCTGACCGGCAACTCCGGCTACGACGTGGTGGTGCCGTCCAACGTGTTCCTCGCCAAGCAGATCGAAGCCGGCGTATTCCAGCCAGTGGACCGCAGCAAACTGCCGAACTGGAACCACCTCGACCCCAAGCTGATGAAGCTGATCGAAGCCAACGACCCGGGTAACAAATTTGCCGTGCCGTACATGTACGGCACCATCCTGATCGGTTTCAACCCGGCCAAGGTCAAGGCTGCGCTGGGTGACAACGCACCGGTGAACAGCTGGGACCTGATCTTCAAGGAAGAGAACATCAGCAAGCTCAAGCAGTGCGGCGTGGCCCTGCTCGACTCACCTTCGGAGATCCTGCCGCTGGCCCTGCAACACCTCGGCCTGGACCCCAACAGCAAGAAGCCGGCGGACTACGCCAAGGCTGAAGCGCTGCTGATGAAGATCCGGCCGTACATCACCTACTTCCATTCGTCCAAGTACATGGCCGACATCGCCAACGGTGACATCTGCGTCGCGGTCGGGTATTCCGGCAGCTTCTCCCAGGCCGCCAACCGCGCCAAGGAAGCCAAGAACGGTGTGATCGTCGACATGCGCCTGCCCAAGGAAGGCGCGCCGATCTGGTTCGACATGCTCGCGATCCCCAAAGGCGCGAAAAACCCGGAAGACGCCTACACCTTCATCAACTACCTGCTGCAACCCCAGGTCATCGCACCGGTCAGCGACTTCGTCGGCTACCCGAACCCGAACAAGGACGCCACGGAAATGGTCGACCCGGCGATTCGCAACAACTCGAACCTGTACCCGACCGAAACGGCGATGAGCACGCTTTACACCCTGCAACCCTTGCCTCGCGATGCTGAACGGGCGCGGACCCGGGCCTGGACCAAGATCAAGTCCGGGACCTGAAACACCCCGTGCATCAAAGACCCGCGCCATCGCGGGTCTTTTTTGGTCAACGGCTAATAGGGGGGCTTTGATCTGCGCGGTGGCAGCAATCAGGAACTCATCGCCATTTATCGCGGCGAGATCAGTCGCACACTCGCCGCCTCAGTGTTTTTCATAGATCAGCGGTTCATTTAAAAACCGGGAGGCCATCGTTCAATCCCGCCAGACCTGCCGCAACCGTGCCAGCGCCGACTCTATCGCTGGCTCTGGCACCGCCGCAAAACCCAATACCAGACCGGCGCGCTGATCGACTGGAGTCCTGGAGTCCGGTAGCCAATAGTTGCTCAAGCCATTGATCTCCACGCCTACGCTTTCCGCTTGTTCGATCAGTTGCCGTTCGCGGGCCAGGCTGTCCACCGAAACCGTCAGGTGCAGCCCGGCGGAGACGGCGGGCAGGCTACCCACTCCGGTCATCCCCGCCGGCCAGCCACCCAGCAAACAATTGCGACGGCTGAGGGCGGCACGCCGCATCCGGCGAATGTGCCGCTGGAAATGCCCGGCGGCCATGAACTCGGCCATCACCGCTTGAGTGCTCACTTCGGAATGCCGCACATCCACCGCCCGACGCTGCGCGAATGCGTCCACCAGGCCCGGCGGCAGCACCAGATAACCCAGGCGCAGCGCCGGAAAAGCGACCTTGCCGAAGGTGCCGACATACAGCACCCGCCCATGGCGATCGAGTGCCGCCAGCGGCGCCAGTGGCGCGCCGCTGTAACGGTACTCGCCATCGTAGTCGTCCTCGATGATCCAGCCCTGGTTGCCCTCGGCCCAGGCGAGCAGTTCCAGACGCCGGGCCAGACTCATGACCACACCGGTCGGGTATTGATGGGAAGGCGTAACGTAAGCCAGCCGGCAATCGCTCAACTGCGCCAAGGCGCTGCAGTCGATCCCCTCCTCATCCACCGGCACACCGTGCAACCGTGCACCGGCTACCGCAAAGGCATGGCCGGCAGCGCGATAACCCGGATTTTCAATCCCCACCCCATCGCCAGGCTCCACCAGCAACTGTGCACAAAGGCTGATCCCCTGCTGCGCGCCACTGGTGATCACAATTTGCTCAGCGGCGCACTGCATCCCTCTCGAGCTGCGCAAGTAGGCAGCAATCAATCCGCGCAAGCGTTCATCGCCTGCCGGGTCGCCATAACACAACTGCTGTAAATCCTGTTTACGCCAGAAAGCCGCATTCAGCTTGGCCCAAACCTCGAAAGGGAACAGATCGAACGCCGGCACGCCGACCCTGAATGCGCGCGGCGGGCCACCGGGCGGTGCAGCCAAATGATTCTTTTCAACGCGCCCCAAAGCACCGCTGTGGATAACTTTACTGGATGGAACAACAGGTAAATCCAGCCAATTTGTGGATAAGGCTGTGGGTAACCCTGTTGAAAACCCTGTGGATACTTTTGTGGATAATTTTTTCGCCGGCAACGCCGCCTGAGGCAATTGCGCCACGTAAGTCCCGTCACCCACACGCCCCTCGATGAAGCCTTCAGCGTAAAGCTGATCGTAGGCACGAACCACGCTGTTGCGGGAAATCGATAACGCCGTAGCCAGATCGCGACTGGCCGGCAGTCGTGTGCCGCTGGCCAATCGTCCGTCGAGTACGCGTACCCGCAGCGCTTGATAGAGCTGTCGACTCAGGCCCTGGCGGCGGTCGAGTTCGATACCCGCCGGGTTGAACGACGAGGGAAGCGGCGTATTCGACATGACAATGGACCTATGAAATTGGTCATTAATGGCTCTTACAACAGACCATTAGCCTGCCTAGGATGAAGGCATTCGCCAAGGAATTTTCCATGTACCTGCCACTTTGACGCGTTAAGGAATGAACATGAGTCAGATCGACATCCGCCAGGTCACCGCCGACGATCACGCTGCCTGGCTGCCGTTGTGGCAAGCCTACTTGCGCTTCTACAACACCGAGCTGCCCGAGGCGGTCACTCAAAGCACCTGGCAGCGCCTGCTCGACCCGAGCGAACCGACCCACGGGGCGCTGGCCTGGGTCGACGGCAAAGCGGTGGGCATGGTGCATTTCATCTATCACCGCTCGAACTGGAGCATCGAAAACTCCTGTTACCTGCAAGACTTGCTGGTGGCACCCGAAACTCGTGGCACCGGCGTCGGTCGGCAACTGATCGAATTCGTCTACAGCACAGCCAAGGCCGACGGTTGCTGCAAGGTCCACTGGCTGACCCACGAAACCAACGCCACCGCGATCCAGCTCTATGAGCGCATCGCCGAACGCCCCGGTTTCATCCAGTTTCGCAAAGCCCTTTAAGGTTCAAGGAGAACACCATGTCGACTTCACTCGCAGACTGGAAAGGCGTCCCGGCGCCCTCGGCCCAACTGATCGAAGGGCGTTTCATTCGCCTGGAAAAACTCGACCCGGCGCGTCACGCCGATGGTTTGTGGAAAGCCCTGGAAGGCCCAGGCTCGGACCCGAAACTCTGGGACTATCTGCCCTACGGTCCTTTCCCGGAGCGCAGTGCGTTCAATGACTGGCTGAACAATCATGCGGCCAACAGCGATCCGTATTTCTTCAGTGTGATCGACCGTGTCAGCGGCGAGGTGCAGGGTCTGCTCAGCCTGATGTCGATTGTTCCTGCCCAGGGTCGCATCGAGATCGGCCATGTGACCTTCGGCGCACCGATGCAGCGCTCGCCCAAAAGTACCGAGGCGGTTTACCTGCTGGCCAGGGAAGCCTTTGCGTTGGGCTACCGGCGCCTGGAATGGAAGTGCAACAACGGCAACGCTCGCTCCAAGTACGCAGCAGAGCGGTTGGGGTTCAGTTTTGAGGGGGTGTTCCGCCAGCACATGGTGGTCAAGGGTCAGAACCGTGACACGGCGTGGTATTCGATTCTGGACTCGGAATGGCCGACGATTCAGGCGGGGTTCGAGCGGTGGTTGAGTGATGAAAACCAGACGGAATCGGGGCAAGTGCAAACGTTGACGGAGTGTCGCGGGTAATCTTCGACGCCCGTACGGACAACTTCGCGGGCAAGCCTCGCTCCTACGGATCACACGAACCTGGAGCGAGGCTTGCCCGCGAATGGCATCACGCTAATGTCTGGGCGAGTACCGCAATATGCTCTGGCCCGATCCCGCAGCACCCGCCCAAATGGCTGGCCCCGCGCTTGCGCCAATCGGCCGCCCACTGCAGATAACCCGGCGGGTCGAGATCATCACGCAACGGGTCCAAACCGTCGTTGGCCGTGGCTTCTTTCGGTTGAGGCGGGAAAGCATTGGCGTAAGCGCCGATGTGAATCTTCACCCCCAGGCGCTCGAAGGTTTCCCGCGCCGCATCAATCGCCGCACCGATCACTTCCGGCTGGCTGCAGTTGAACAGCAACGTCTCGACACCCAACTCAGCCGCCACCGCGGCGGCCTCAGCCACTGGCTCACCGGAGCGCAAACGCGGCACTTCGTCGGTGTCTTCATCCTTCAAAGTAAACGACAGCCACAACGGTTTGCCGTCCTTCGGCAGCCCGGCATGGATCGCCCGTGCTTCGACGATCGAGCTCTGGGTTTCGGCCAGCCACAGGTCGACATGAGGCGCCAGGCCATTGACCAGAGGGGTCAGCAGTTCAGTCACCCGGGCAGCGTCGAACAAGTCCGGGCGGTAGGAGCCGAACAAAGGCGGCAATGAACCGGCCACGCGCACCGATTGGCCCGAAGCATCGACTGCACGCCGAGCCAGCTCGCCGGCCAACGCCGCAAGGGCCTGGCCTTCAGCGGCGAAACGTTCTTCGCCAATGTGGAACGGCACCACCGCGTAACTGTTGCTGGTGATCACGTTGGCACCGCTTTCGATATAGGCCGCGTGCACCGCCTCTACGGCTTGTGGCGCCTCGCTCAAGGCCAGTGCCGACCACTCGGGTTGCCGGAACGGCGCCCCTCGGCGTTGCAGTTCACGACCCATGCCGCCATCCAGAATTACCGTGCTGTCTGCGCCCATATGCTTTTCACTCATAAGCTTATGAAAATAACTCACTATCAGAGTCGTTCTTATAACTATTTAATGCGCACCATACGGTTAATAACAACCTCTTTTTTCAGGGATCAACTGTGAAACTTCAACCGCTGCTGGCCCTGGGCCTGACGATTCTGGCTGCCTCCACCCAAGCCTTTGCCGGCGCCACCCTGGATCGCATCGAACAAAAGAAAGAACTGGTCGGTGTGTTGATGGAAAGCTACCCACCCTTCTCGTTCCTCAACGATCAAAACCAGCTCGACGGCTTCGACGTTGAGGTGGCCAAGGCCGTGGCGGACAAGCTGGGCGTCAAGCTGCGTCTGGAAACGCCGTCCTGGGATGTGATCGCCGCCGGCCGCTGGAGCGGGCGTTACGACATCTGCATCTGCTCCATGACCCCGAGCAAGGCCCGCGCCGAAGTCTTCGACTTCCCGGTCGAGTACTACGCCTCCCCTGCCGTGATCGTGGTCAATGCCAAGGACGATAGCATCCACAGCGCCAAAGACCTGAGCGGCAAGAAAGTCGGTCTCACCAGCGCCTCCAGCTATGAAAGCTACCTGAACAAAAACCTGGTGATCGAAGGCGCCGAAGACACTCAATTGCAGTACCCGTTCGAGAACGTGCAGATCGCCCCGTATGACACCGACAACGTCGCGTTCCAGGATCTGGGCCTGGGCGCTGGCGTGCGTCTGGACGCGATCCTCACCAACCTCGTCACCGCGCAACCGCGCCTGAACGAAGACAAGCGCTTCAAGCTCGCCGGCCAGCCGCTGTACTCGGAGCCGAACTCGGTGGCCATCGAAAAAGGCGATGCCCAGTGGGACGCCAAAGTGCGTGATGTGTTCGCTCAGTTGAAACAGGACGGCACCTTGAGCAAGCTGTCGCAAAAATGGATCGGCGCCGACATCAGCAAATGACTTCCTTCCCCAAACCTCCTCAGCCGCCGCAACCGGTGGCTGAGTCATTACTGCAACGGGTCTTCGGCTTCCGTACCCGGCTGTACCTGACCTGGGCGGCGATGTTCGGCTTGTTCGCCAGTTTCTTCCTGAGCTTCGACCTGAAGTTCTCGATCATCCTCGACAAACTGCCGAACCTGATCGGCCTGCACCTGGCGCCCAACGGCTTTCTGCAAGGCGCGGCGCTGACGCTGTTCTTGTGCCTGTGCTCGATTGTGGCTTCGTCGCTGCTGGGCTTCATCACGGCCCTGGCTCGACTGTCGAAAAGCGCCGTGGCGTTCGGCATCGCAAGTTTCTATGCCTCGTTCTTTCGCGGCACGCCGCTGCTGATCCAGATATTGCTGATCTACCTCGGCTTGCCGCAATTGGGCGTCGTGCCGGGCGCCATCGCCGCCGGCATCATCGCCCTGTCGCTGAACTATGGCGCCTACCTGAGCGAAATCTTCCGCGCCGGCATCCTCGGCGTTCCCCACGGCCAACGCGAAGCATCGCTGGCCCTGGGCATGCGCGAAACCGTGATTTTCTGGCGCGTCACCCTGCCCCAAGCCATGCGCGCCATCATCCCGCCCACCACCAACCAGTTCATCTCCATGCTCAAGGACTCATCCCTGATCTCGGTGATGGGGGTTTGGGAAGTGATGTTCCTGGCGCAATCGTACGGGCGCTCGAGCTATCGCTATATCGAAATGCTGACGACGGCGGCGATCATTTATTGGCTGATGTCGATTGGGCTGGAGCTGATTCAGGCGCGGATGGAACGGCATTACGGGAAGGCGTATGTGAGCCGGTAAGGGCTGCGAGGGCTGCGATCGTTTGATCTGCGGTAGATACGTTTTTGGCCGTGCGCCAGCTCCCATGTCTTGATTCGTCGTAAGAAAAAGCATCCAGCTGGAATGGTTAAAAAACCGCCACCTTCAAGCGGCTGGCAATGTTCTACACAACCATTTGACTCCCCCCGCAAACCCGCCGGAAGCGGCTGACATCGGCACCCATAGCCTCCCTCTTAGAGTTTGGCCTCCTGTCAAAAGAGGCCGTACTCGATGCCCGTTCAACACAAATACAAACCCCACCACCTTGTTTTGGCCATTGCACTTGCAGTTGGTTGTGCAGAGTTATCCCTTGCCCAGCAACTGGAGCCTCAAGTCGATACCAACACAAAGCCCACCAAAACCCGAAAAAAAGCCGCCAAACCTGTGTTCCCCACTGGCAGTGGGTTTGAAGAGGCCACACCAAGTAACACAGGTTTGAATGTTATTGATCTTCCCGATAACTCCGTCTACACCGTACTGAATGCCGGAAAAGTTGAAGATGGGTTCGAACAAGTCACCGGCAATCCGGCATTCATGACGCCGAAGGCTTCCGATAGCGACACTCAAGTGGCGTTGCCCCGTAATGACGTGCCGCTCGAGACGGCTGACACCTCTACCAGCGGGCAGGCCCTGGCCCGCAATGTGGATACCTCCAAGACCATCACTGCCAACGCTGCCATCAACGCACTGCTGGCCAGCAACAAGACCACTGCCTCCATCGCCATTGAACAATTGAGCGCAAGTAGCAACGCCAATCTCGCAAAAGCCACTTTAAGCAGTGTCAGCCCCGTCAGTGCCAGCATGCTCTCCGCCATGCACCAATTGGATAACGGCACGGGCTCTTTTTCCAACAAAGCTCCACGCGTTGCCGCTGGTAGTGAAAACAGCAGTCGCGTCTGGCTTCAGGCATTGGGCCATGGCGGCAAAGTCGAGAACGACTTCGACAACACGCTGAAACATTCCACCCAAGGCCTGGTTCTGGGTGCCGACTGGCGGCTCGATCAGCAATGGCATGCCGGGGTGATGGGCGGAAAATCACAGACGCAACTCGATGCCCGGCAATTCGATGGCGACCTCGACAGTTGGCATCTGGGTGCTTATGCGGTGCGCCAGGATGGTCCATTGGCGCTGCGTCTCGGTGCTACTTACGCCAGCCACGAAGGCAGCAGCAAACGTCGGGTCGCGTTCAACGGATTCAGCGACCGTATCAAAGGCAGTTATGACGCCAACACCCAGCAGGCCTTTGCCGAAGCGGGCTTCAATCTGGGCAGCAACAATGTGACCATCGAGCCATTCGCCAGTGTCGGTTATCAACGCTACCAGCGTGAAAAACACACCGAAAAAGGAGGGGATGCAGCGCTGAAAGTCCATGGGCAAACCCAGGACAACTTCAGCAGCACCTTCGGCCTGCGCGCGGCGAAGCTGAACACACTGGACAACGGCATGCGCCTGACGCCGCGATTCAGCGCCGGCTGGATACACATCTATGGCGAGCTCGACAGCGAAACGCGCCAACAGTTGGTCAAGGGCGGGAAACGTTTCGACATCGCCGGGGCAGGGTTGGATCGCGACAGCCTGTCGCTTGATGCCGGGCTCGACCTGGGGCTCTCGGCCAACCACTCGCTGGGTGTGGGCGTCACTGGGGAAATCGGCACTGAGAGCCGCAGTCATGGCGTGATGGGGCAGTGGCGGATGGCATTCTGACGAAATTGCCTCGTCCTCACTGATTCAGCACAGTTCCTTGTGGGAGCGTGGCTTGCCCGCGAAGAATACACCGCGGTTTTTCAGGTATTACGCGTCATCGTTCTTCGCGGCAAGCCACGCTCCCACAGGTTCTCCTTTAGCTTACCGGCATTGGGGAAAGCCCAAACTCCGGGCGAAAAAAAAGGGGAGCACATGCCCCCCCGAGGTTTAAAGCGGTCTATCGAGGCTGTTAACTCAGCCTTCGATCTCGATCAGGATCTCGCCCGGATTCACCCGGTCGCCCTTGGCCACGTGGATGGCGGTGACTTTACCGGTGATGGCCGACTGGACTTCGGTTTCCATCTTCATCGCCTCGGTGATCAGTACGGCCTGGCCGGCTTTCACGGTGTCGCCTTCCTTGACCAGCACGTCGACGATGTTGCCCGGCATGGTGGTGCTGACGTGGCCCGGTGCAGTGGCTTGCTTGCGCTTGCTGCTGCCGCCGCTGACGAATTCGTTGAGCGGTTCGAACACCACTTCTTCCGGCATGCCGTCGATGGACAGGTAGAAGTGGCGCTTGCCTTCAGCCTTGACGCCGACACCCGTGATGTCGACGCGGTAGGTTTCGCCGTGAACGTCGATGACGAACTCGGTCGGCACGCCTTCACCACCGGCCGACGCCACGCCGCCCGCTTCAGGAATCGGCAGCAGCACTTCTGGCGTCAGGGTGCCGGCTGCGCGTTCTTCGAGGAACTTGCGGCCGATGTCCGGGAACATGGCGTAGGTCAGCACGTCTTCTTCAGACTTGGCCACGGCGCCGATTTCGGCACGCAGCTTGGTCATCTCCGGCTTGAGCAGATCGGCCGGACGCACGTCGATCACCTCTTCGCTGCCGATGGCCTGACGACGCAGCTTTTCGTTCACAGTGCCCGGCGCCTTGCCGTAGCCGCCTTGCAGGTAAAGCTTCACTTCGTTGGTGATGGTCTTGTAGCGCTCGCCGGCCAGCACGTTGAAGAACGCCTGGGTGCCGACGATCTGCGAGGTCGGGGTCACCAGCGGAGGGAAGCCGAGGTCTTCACGAACGCGCGGGATTTCCGCCAGCACTTCGCTCATGCGGTTCAGGGCGCCCTGCTCTTTCAACTGGTTGGCCAGGTTGGAAATCATCCCGCCCGGAACCTGGTTGACTTGCACGCGAGTGTCGACGGCGGTGAATTCGCTTTCGAACTGGTGGTACTTCTTGCGCACGGCGTAGAAGTACAGGCCGATCTCTTGCAGCAGTTCCAGGTTCAGGCCGGTGTCGAACTCGCTGCCTTTAAGGGCGGCGACCATCGACTCGGTACCCGGGTGGCTGGTGCCCCAGGCGAAGCTGGAGATCGCGGTGTCGATATGGTCGGCGCCGTTTTCGATGCCCTTGAGTTGGCACATCGCAGCCAGGCCGGCGGTGTCGTGGGAATGGATGAACACCGGCAGCGACTGCTCGGCTTTCAGTGCCTTGACCAGTTCGCCAGTGGCGTACGGGGTCAGCAGACCGGCCATGTCCTTGATCGCCACCGAGTCGCAACCCATGGCTTCCATTTGCTTGGCTTGCGCCACGAAAGCCTCGATGGTGTGCACCGGGCTGGTGGTGTAGGCGATGGTGCCCTGGGCGTGTTTGCCAGCAGCCTTCACCGCTTCAATGGCCACGCGCAGGTTACGCACATCGTTCATGGCGTCGAAGATGCGGAACACGTCGATGCCGTTGACCGCGGCCTTGGCGACGAAGGCTTTGACCACGTCGTCGCTATAGTGGCGGTAGCCCAGCAGGTTCTGGCCACGCAGGAGCATTTGCAGACGCGTGTTAGGCAACGCGGCGCGCAGTTGGCGCAGACGCTCCCACGGGTCTTCTTTCAGGAAGCGTACGCAGGCGTCGAAGGTCGCGCCGCCCCAGACTTCCAGCGACCAGTAGCCGACTTTGTCGAGCTTGTCGCAGATCGGCAGCATGTCTTCGGTGCGCATGCGGGTGGCGAGCAGCGATTGGTGGGCGTCGCGCAGGATTGTGTCAGTTACATGGATCTTCTTGGACATTGTCATATTCCTCACAGGCCTGCGTGGGCGGCGATGGCGGCGGCGATGGCCAGGGCCAGCTCTTCGGGTTTGCGCTTGATCGAGTAGTTGGTCAGTTCAGGATGGCTTTCAACGAAGCTGGTGTTGAACTGGCCGCTACGAAATTCCGGGTTACGCAGTATTTCCTGGTAGTACGCGGCAGTGGTCTTGACCCCTTGCACGCGCATGTCGTCGAGGGCTCGCAAGCCACGGTCCATCGCCTCTTCCCAGGTCAGCGCCCAGACCACCAGTTTCAGGCACATCGAATCGTAGAACGGTGGAATGGTGTAACCGGTGTAGATCGCCGTATCGGTGCGCACGCCGGGACCGCCGGGCGCGTAGTAACGGGTGATCTTGCCAAAACTCGGGAGGAAGTTGTTTTTCGGGTCTTCGGCGTTGATCCGGAACTGCAGCGCGAAACCACGGTGCAGGATGTCTTCCTGTTTCACCGAGAGCGGCAAACCGGATGCGATGCGGATCTGCTCGCGAACGATGTCGATGCCGGTGATTTCTTCAGTGATGGTGTGTTCCACCTGAACCCGGGTGTTCATTTCCATGAAGTACACCTCGCCCTCGGCGAGCAGGAACTCCACGGTGCCGGCGTTCTCGTAACCCACGGCCTTGGCTGCACGCACCGACAAGTCGCCGATGTAGGCGCGCTGTTCCGGGGTCAGTTGCGGGCTCGGAGCGATCTCGATCAGCTTCTGGTTGCGACGCTGGATCGAGCAGTCACGCTCGAACAGGTGCACCACATTGCCGAAGCTGTCGCCGAGGATCTGCGCTTCGATGTGTTTCGGGTTTACGATGCATTTTTCCAGGAACACTTCCGCCGAACCGAAAGCCTTGGTGGCTTCGGAAATCACCCGAGGAAAGGCCTGTTCGAGTTCTTCGCGACTGTTGCAACGACGAATGCCGCGGCCGCCACCACCGGAGGTAGCCTTGAGCATCACCGGGTAACCGATGCGGTCGCCTTCGGTCAGGGCTTCTTCGATGCCCGACACGTTGCCTTCGGTGCCCGGTGTGACCGGCACGCCGGCCTTGATCATGCTGCGGCGCGCTTCGGTCTTGTCGCCCATGCGGCGAATGACTTCCGCCGACGGGCCGATGAATTTGATTCCGCGTTCGGCGCAGATGTCCGCCAACTCGGCATTTTCCGAAAGGAAGCCGTAGCCGGGGTGCAACGCATCGCAACCGGTTTCCACCGCCAGGTTCACCAGCTTGCGCGGGTTCAGGTAGCCGGCCAGTGGCTCGGCACCGATGCTGTGGGCCTCGTCCGCACGCTTCACATGCAAAGCATGACGGTCGGCGTCGGAATAGATCGCGACCGAGCGAATGCCCATCTCGGCGCAGGCGCGCACGATTCGTACGGCAATCTCACCACGGTTGGCAATCAGGATCTTTTTTATCACTTGGAGGTTCCCTTGAGCCGGTGGCACCCACGACCCGATTAGACAGGTCGACGCGTGACCAAATGTTTCAATTCAGTCGCAGCTCCACACTAGCTCTCGTAAGGGATTAACAAAAATGAATAATAATTGGGTCAGGCATAAGCAAAGACTTATAGTTGAGTCATCGGCCTTCGCTCAGGATTTATAGAAAATGCGTAAGTCATTGATGCGTATGACATTGCGTCAATTGCAGATCTTCAATGAGGTGTGCGATTTAAGGTCCTACAGCCGCGCAGCCGACGAAATGTCTCTCACACAACCTGCCGTGAGCCTACAGATTCGTCAACTCGAAGAGCTGATCGGTCAGCCCTTGTTCGATTACGTCGGCAAAAAGCTCTACATGACCGAGGCGGCCGAAGCGCTGCAGCGCGCCAGCCGGGACATTTTCGGCCGCCTGGAAAACCTCGATATGCAGCTGTCGGACATGCAAGGCTCATTGCAAGGTCAGCTGAAACTGGCGGTGGAGTCCAGCGCCAAGTATTTCGTGCCGCACCTGTTTGCCGCGTTCAAGCGCCAGCACCCGGAAGTGAACCTGCACCTGACGGTGGTCAACCGTGGCCAGGTCATCCGGCGCCTGTCGGATAACCGTGACGATCTGGTGATCATGTCGATGGTCCCCCAGGACATGGGGCTGGAATTCCTGCCGTTCCTCAATAACCCGATTGTAGCCGTGGCGCCGCCGGATCATCCGCTGTGCCATATGGGGCCGCTGCGCTTGCAGGATCTGGAGCCCTACACGCTGCTGTTGCGCGAACCCGGTTCCGGCACGCGGCTGGCCTGCGAGGAGTATTTCAAAGAGAAGCGCGTGCACTTCACCCAGACCCAGGAGGTCGCGTCGGCGGAAGCTCAGCGTGAATGCGTGCTGGCGGGTCTGGGCCTGGCGCTGCTGACGCGCCACGCCCTGAACCTTGAATTGGCGACCGGCGCCCTGATTGAGCTACCGGTCGAGGAGCTGCCGCTGCTGCGTAGCTGGTGCCTGGTGCAGGCCAAGGCCAAACGGCTATCGCCGGTGGCCCACGCATTCCTTGCGTTTATCCGCAGCGAACGGGCGCAAATCAGCGCACTGGTTGAGCGTTTCGACGGGAAGTTACCGGTGCTGCCTGCCAGTAGTTGAGTTCGAGGTCGTCGGGAAATTCGCCGATTTCGGCCAGAAGCTGGCGGCGCTCGCAGCGATCTTCGATGGCGCGGCGAAATTCCATGCGGCGCTGGTCTTCTTGCTGACGACGGGTTTTGACAGCGCTGTTGCGTTCTTCGTAGGGCTGGGCCATTTCGAGTCTCCCAAGGCGAGTACGGGAGTTTCAAGATAGGCGCGAGGGATGACGGTTTGGCGGCGGGAGGGTTACAGAACGATGAAACTCACTGGCTGACCGCGAACCTGCGGCGAGAGAGCTTGCTCCCGCTGGTTCGCAAAGCGGCCCTAAGATTTTGCGACTGCTGCGCAGCCGAGCGGGAGCAAGCTCCCTCGCCACAATTCCAGCCAGAATCAATCGTCCAGCGCTTTTACTGACTTTGGCGACAACCGCAAGCTGCGAAGGCTGCGCTTGACGCTTTTCAAGTGATTGACCAGGCTCGGCCCACGAGCCATGGCCACGCCCATCGCCAACACATCGATCACTACCAGGTGGGCGATGCGCGACGTCAGCGGCGTGTAGATTTCAGTGTCTTCGTGCACGTCGATCGCCAGGTTGACGGTCGACAGCTCGGCCAACGGTGTCTGGCTCGGGCACAGGGTGATCAGCGTGGCGCCGCTTTCGCGCACCAGGTTGGCGGTGATCAACAGGTCTTTTGAGCGACCGGACTGGGAAATGCAGATCGCCACGTCGGTCGGCTTCAACGTCACCGCCGACATCGCCTGCATGTGCGGGTCGGAATACGCCGCCGCAGTCAGCAACAAACGGAAGAACTTGTGCTGGGCATCCGCCGCCACCGCACCGGAGGCGCCGAAGCCGTAGAACTCGACACGCTGGGCCTGGGACATCGCGGTCACGGCTTTCTGCAACGCTACCGGGTCAAGTTTCTCGCGAACTTCCATCAGGGTGTGCAGGGTGGTGTCGAAGATTTTCAGGCTGTAGTCGGCAACCGAATCGTCTTCATGGATCGCGAATTGCCCGAAGCTCGCGCCGGCCGCCAGGCTCTGCGCCAGCTTCAGTTTCAAATCCTGGAACCCGGAGCAACCGATGGCGCGGCAAAACCGCACGATGGTCGGCTCGCTGATGCCTACGCTGTGGGCCAGGTCGGCCATGGAACTGTGCATCACCGCCGCAGGATCAAGCAGCACGTGGTCGGCGACCTTGAGCTCCGACTTGCGTAACAGGTGGCGTGACTGGGCGATGTGTTGCAGCAGATTCAAGGGGCTGGACTCTTTGTTATTGGCAGTTGCCGGGGATGTAGCACGCTTGTAGTTATACTACATGAATCGGCTTTTTGCCTGCTCAATGCGTAACTCTATGTCCCCGTATCAGGCGTGATGGACTTCATGTAGCCCCACGGCCAAGGTTTGCGCGGACCCACACCGTAGAAGCGGCTGACAAGCCCACACCTCTCACCCCTGCCCCTCCTAGCCCCTAGACCCAATGCCGGCCAAGCAACGCGCCGCATAATTTTACAAATGCAATATATATGTACCGCAAAGTAGTCAACTGCGGAGAATAAACTGGAGGGGCACTCACTGAAATTAACCAACAAACTATTAAGAATGATCATGGAAGATCAAATGAACATCAAACAAAGCTTCGGCATCCCCATCTTGCTTCTAACATCAACACTCCATCAATACTCAACAGCTGAAATATACAACTGGAAAGCGGGAGATCTTCTCAATCAACCCTCGCAGCATAATTCTCCAGAAATCGCGTGCCAAGCGCTCCATAAAGAATTAAAAATTGAGCACGACGATTATATATTGGGTTACAACCCCGCCATGCCACATGAAACTTACGATTGGAAATGGCTATGCAAGATAGACTATGAACCTATCGAAATAGACGAGGAAGACGGCGGGCCTGATCCCGGCACTTTCACAGCGGAAATACTCCTCACCGGAGACTCCTGCGAAAAAAATAAATCACTTAATAAACTGACGGGGATATGTGAAGTTGAGAGCATAGAGAATAGCTGCCCATCAAATATTGTCGGGAACCCGATTAATTTTTTGACGGGCCATAAAATCGAACTAGAGACAGACTTCCCTGCATCAAGAAAAACACCCAAACCCAACGAAATTAAATTCTCACGAAATTACAGCAGCAAAAGCGGTACATGGACACACAATTATGCGTCTCGAATGCTCTTCGATACAAACTCTGTATCGATTATTCATGCCAATGGAAAAATATCGACATTTGATAAGACTGGAGATACCTACCACCCAAAAAAACCAACCGCAGAATCTCTGATAAAAGAGAAACTCCAATGGACGTACCATTCACCAGAAAATTATTATTACATCTTTAACGAAAACGGCAGGCTCACTGAAGTCCGCAAATTGGGCACAGTGCAAAACATCAAATATAAAGAAGACCATATTACTGTCACTGACAGCTACGGCACCACGATAAAATTTACAGAGGACCCTAATAAACAGCCTCTAAGCTTCTCATCCGAAGATATGCAGATCGAATACAGCTATGATGACTATCGACAACTCAAATCCGTATCGAGAGTATTTACTACCAAGTCAGATCAAAAGAGGTATTTCTACCAGGATCCTCGGGACGGTAGGCTACTGACGTCGATGACTGACGAGCGCGGCGTCACCTATGCATCGTGGAGTTATGATGATCATGGCCGCGCCATCTCTAGCGAGCACGCTAACGGAGCGGAAAAAACAAACATCAAATACAACCTCGACGATTCAGTCACGGTTATTAATGCTCTCGGCAAACATACAAATTACAAATTCGGCTTCTTTCAAGGCGTCAAACGCATCACTTCGATTGATGGCGAACCCACTGCTAATTGCCCAAGTAGCAACTCTACCTTTATTTATGACGAACTCGGTCTGCTTAAGTCGAAGACTGATAACAATGGGAGCATCACAACGTATATCCACAATGATCGTGGTTTAGAAACCTCCCGCACCGAAGCCAGCGGAACAACCGACTCCAGAACCATCACCACCGAATGGCACCCAACTCTATTCCTTCCCGTGCGCATCACCCAACCGAACCGGTTAATTCAATACACCTACGACGCTGAAGGACGAAAACTCACTCAAACCATTACTGCACGCTGACTCAGAAGGATCTGATCATGAACACACTGATATTGAGCGCAGGTCTTTTTGCGCTTGCACTAGGCGGAGCGACCATTACATCCCTGTTTGGACAAACAACGGAACGCAGCAGGTCATTCGCCTACAACACTGAAGGCCTGCTTGAGTTATCGGATGGTCCCAGGACCGATGTAAACGACATCACCCGCTACGAATACGATACGAAAGGTCATTTGACACGCGTCATCAACGCGCTCGGACATATCACTGAACTTTCGAATTTCGATGCTATGGGTAACTCACAAACTATTGTCGATCCCAATGGAGTCATCACAAACCTGACTTATGCGCCGCAAGGCTGGTTAACGTCAGTAAGTGCTGCCAATAATAATACTCGCTTCGAACACAATGCTGTCAGTGACATTACCAAGCTGATTCGTGCCGATGGTAGTTGGTTAACCTACACTTGGGATGACGCCAGGCGGCTCATTCGCATCACCAATAACCTCGAGGAACAGATCGAATTTGATCTTGACCCGATGGGCAATCGCACCATATTACGACTCAAAGACAATACAGGCGATCTGACAAAACAGCATCAATGGGTATATGACGAACTCGGACGCTTACTGCAGTCAGTGGGAGCTAGTGGCCAGATCAGTCGCACGCAATATGACCTGAACAATAATCCGACCACTATTACCAATCCTCGTCATTACAACCACACCGGAGCCTATGACTCACTCGATCGATTGATAAAGAATACTGACCCACTTAACGGCACGACTAATTTTGAATACGACGCTCAAGACAACCTCACACAAGTCAGCGATTCACGCGGTGTGATCACTCGATATCAGCACGATGGTTTAGGTAATCTGACGCAGTTGGACAGCCCCGACAGTGGTACCAGTAACTACAAATATGACGCCGCTGGTAACATCACACAAATAACCGATGCGCACGGCGCAGTCACAACGTTCACCTACGATGCCCTTAATCGATTGACCACCCGCCGTTATCCGGCAAACTCAGGGCTGGATATTCACTTCCACTACGACTCGATTGCCAGCGGCAACAAAGGTATCGGCCGACTGACAGCAGTGGAAGACATAAATGGCGTCCTGAGTTACACCTATGACGCGCAAGGCAACCTCACGGCCCAACTGCATACACCGCGAACGAATGAAGAAACCCAGCTAGAAAAACTGGGTTATGGGTACGATGGAGCAAATCGACTCAGTCGGATCGACTACCCGACCGGGTTCAGCATTCACTACCTACGCAACTCCGCTGGGCAGGTCAGTCAAGTGGAAATCCAGCGTGGCGCAGATGAACCGACTACCTTCGTCAGCGACATCGCGTATCTACCTTTCGGTCCACTCAAAAGTCTGACCTGGAACAATGGCACTACGCTTCAACGTACCTACAATCTGGACTATCGGCTAACTGCACAAACCGTCGCCGGCTGGAGCAACAGCTATGCCTACGACGCCACCGGAAACATCACCAAAGTACAAAGCAGCTCGGTCGGCGATCTGAATTACAGCTACGACGCGCTCGATCGCCTGACAGAAGAAGCAAATGCAGACCGACAGCAAACCTTCACTTATGACGCGGTGGGTAACCGCACCAACAAAACTCTCACTCCTCTGGTCGAAGGCAAGGTGCAAGACAGTGCAGTCACGACCTACCAGTATGGCGCCAGTAACAATCGCTTGATCCAAATAGACGGCCATTTGGTGAGTTCCGATGCGACAGGCAATCTGATCGAAGGCCGCGACAATCGCCAATTCTCATACGACGAACAGAATCGCCTGAGCAGCGTGAAGATTGATGGGATGATCCGGGCTCAGTTTCGCTACAACACACTAGGTCAACGCACCCAGAAAATCACCTCACAAGGCGTTACCACATTTCTCTACGGACCTGATGGCCAACTGCTAGGCGAAACGATGTTCAATAGCGAAGGCAAGAAGCTCGAAAGTCAATATTATTTCTGGCTTGATGGCTTGCCATTGGGCGGTGTGAATATTAGTTACGATACGGAAGGTGTACTGACTAATAGCACGCCGTTCTACATTCATAGCGACCACCTCAACACACCCCGCATCGTAACGAACGCCGCTCGGGAAATTGTATGGGAATGGAAATCTGACGCTTTTGGTTTGGAAAAAGCCAGTGGTTTTTTGACTCTAAACCTCCGCTTCCCTGGTCAGTACTTCGATGCTGAAACTGGGTTGCACTACAACTACTTCAGAAATTATGACCCGGAGACAGGACGCTATTTGGAGAGCGACCCAATTGGGCTAAAGGGCGGAATGAATACATATGGGTATGTGAACGGCAATCCGTTGAAATACGTTGATCCATTTGGATTAGAATCTGTGTTTGAATGGTCTTCCAAAGCAGAAGCCATAGCGAATGAAAGCCCACTACCGGGACAGCGTAACGGACCTCAAGACGCCTACAGACATTGCATTGCCTCATGCATGATTGCTGCGTCAAATTGGGGAGAAACGATCAGCAAACTTGCCGGCTGGGCGAATGAAGTATCAAACGTTGGACAGAACCGTAGTGAGAGAGCTATGGATGACTGGAACAACCAAGCAGGTTTATGTGCAGCCAAGGACAGCGAATCTCCTGAGGCATGTCCCGAAAGCTGCATGAACCTTCTTAATAATGGTGCATTAGCAACAGAGGCGACGTCTCATGGGTCATACTATTAAAACAAAAGTATTAACCATAAAATATTTCACATTTGCATTCTTAATATTGGTGCTTTTTGCGATCTTCTATATCAGATACCATAATCCAGCAAACATAGAAAAGACATGCAAAAGCGCCCACCCCCTATTAGTGAATAATTTCCGCAGCTGTAGCCTTATCGAAGACGTGTTAAGCACCCTTAAAGAAAATGGCTACAATCCAGCTATACTAGAGAGCTCTAAATATTTAGGCGGCATATTCAGAGAAGAGTTCAATACCGATATTTTCGAAATAACCAATTACCAAATACAGGGCGACAAAAATACTGGCATTACCCGATTCAAATTTATCAACGGCCGCTTAGTTTCGATAGTACACTTTCCAAAAGAAACAGATTTTTTATTTGAATTATACCCACAGAGAAATTCTGAAGATGTTAGCGTAAAACACCTTTCTGATTTTCAGGGTAAAAAATATATGACCTGGTCAAACAACCATCTTGAAGATTATATATCCTGGTGGATACGACGATTCTCCTAACGCGCTAGCAACCGGAATTTTCCCAGCTAAGTCATCACGTTTATTGATGACTTAGCTGAGGAAACCAGCATCTTGCTCAAGTAGAAGGTTACCCAAACCATCGGAGTCAATCGGTCGACTGATCAGATAGCCCTGCACCTCATCGCAACCTTCAGCCTTCAAAAACTCCAGCTGCTCGGCTCGCTCGACGCCTTCAGCCACCACTTTCAACGACAGACCATGGGCCATGGCAATAATCGCCCGGGTGATCGCCGCATCTTCACTGCTCTCCCCCAGCCCACGGATAAATGCCTGATCGATCTTCACGTAATCCACAGGAATACGTTTGAGGTAGCTCAGAGACGAATACCCGGTACCAAAATCGTCGATCGCCAGCTTCACCCCCAGATCGCGCAATTGCTGGAAGGTCGCGATGATGTGCTCGACGCTGTCCAGCAACTGGCTTTCAGTAAGTTCCAGTTCCAGGTAGTGCGGCGCCAGACCGGTTTCCTCCAGCACCTGACGCACCAGGCTGACCAGTTTCCCCTGACGCAGCTGATGCACCGACAGATTGACCGACACCCGAATCGGCTCAAGCCCCTGACGCTGCCATTCGCAGGCTTGCCAGCAGGCCTGACGCAATACGAACTCGCCGATAGCGTTGATCAGTCCGGTTTCCTCGGCCAGACCAATGAAATCCCCCGGCGGCACTCGACCCAGGGTCGGGTGATCCCAGCGCACCAACGCCTCGGCAGCATTCAGCCGACCGGTGGCGAGGCAGAGTTTCGGTTGATAAAACACCTTCAACTGCTTTTCTTCGATGGCTTTGCGCAATTGGTTCTCAAGCTGCAAACGCTCGAGCGTGCTGGCCTGCAGGCTGTCGGTATAGAACTGGAAGTTGTTGCCGCCCAAGTGTTTGGCATGCTGCATGGCCATGTTCGACTGGCTGACCAGCGCGGAAATCTCCCGCGCGGTGTCCGGCAACAGACTGATGCCCATGGACGCGCTCATCACCAGTTCATGCCCCTCGACGGTGATCGGCAAACGCAGCTTGGTCGACAATCGGGTCGCCACGCGCGCCAGGCTCGACAGGTTGCCGTAGGCGTCGAACAGCACCGCAAATTCATCGCCTGACAACCGGGCGATGGTGTCTGCTTCCGGCAACGCATTGACCAACCGCCGGGCCATTTTCTGTAACAGCTGATCGGCGATTTCGTGACCGAGGCTGTCGTTGAGCAGCTTGAAGCGATCCAGATTGATGTGCAGCAACGCCAGGCTGCGTCGACCGCCTTGGCGCACCCGCTGATGAGCCTCGCTCAGTCGTTCACGGAACAACGAACGGTTGGCCAGCCCCGTGAGCTCGTCGTAATGGGTGAGGTAGCGCATACGCTCTTCGGATTCACGCCGAGCGGACAGATCAGCGAAGAAGCCAACAATATGACTGACATTTCCCCGCATATCGCGCACGGCATTCAGTTGCAGCCACTGCGGATACAACTCGCCATTCTTGCGGGTCTCGACCAACTCGCCCTGCCAACTACCGTGCTGCTCCAGCGCCTGACGAATCGCCGCGTAATGCCGACGGGCGTCGCGGCTGCAAGGCAAATCGACCACGTTGCGCCCGAGCATGTCGCCGATTTCATAGCCAGTCACCCGACTGAAAGCCTGATTGACTGCGATCAGTGCGTAATTCGGGTCGAAAATCACGATGCCTTCGCTGGCCGCCTCGAACACCGTCGCCGCCAGTTGGCGCTGTTCTTCCAGGTGCTTGCTGGCGCTGATGTCGCGGCGGGTGCCGACCATGCGGATCACCCGGCCGTTTTCACTGCGCTCGACCGCTCGACCACGGTCCTCGATCCAGACCCAATGGCCATCGCCATGCCGAACGCGGTACTCGATCTGATAATCCTCGGTGCGGCCCTTCAAATGCTCGACCAGCGCCCGCTTCAGCGCTGGCAAGTCGTCGGGATGCAGCCTCGGCTTGAGGTGGCGGAGCATCGCCGTCACGTATTCCGGCTCCAGCCCGAACAACTCCTGGAGCTGAGTGTGATGAACTTCGTCGGTCTGCAGGTTCCAGTCCCACAAACCGAGCTCACTCGCTTTCAACGCCAGCGCCAGCCGCGCTTCGCTCTTGCTCAAGGCCTGGTTGGCCGCATCCAGCTCCAGACTGCGTTGGGCAACCCGGTTTTCAAGGTCGACCTGGGTTTCGCGCAATTCTTCTTCGGCGCGACGACGCTGGTCGATTTCCCTGGCCAGTTCGTGATTGAGTTGCTCGCTGCGACTTTGCGCCTGCTGCAAGTGCTCGATCAGCGCCTGATTTTGAAAACGCCGCAACAAACCCTGATCGATCAACCGATTGACCTGCCAGGCGACCACGCTCAACGAGCCCAGCAGAATCAGCCCGAACCAGCCCCAGCCCTGCTCCTGTTCATCGCCGCCCCAGAACAGATAGCCGATGGCGGGCAACAGACAGGGCAAGGTAAAGGATAGAAATGCTGGCAGGCTGACCGCATAAGCGACGCTGGCCGAGAGGGCCGCGGCGCCGATCAGGCCGAACACCCACGCTTGCTGGATGAAATTGTCAGCGGGCACCAGCGCGATGCCGGCACCGGCCAGGGTCAGGCCGGTCATCGCCGAACCGAGCAGAAACATGCGACGCCAGATCGGATGGGCCTGACGGTGGGGAATCGCCGAATCGAAGGCCGCGACCTGAATCACTCGCAACGCCACCAGCGACAGCAACCAGATCAGCCAGACGCTGACCACGAAGTAACGCTGCGGGCTCCAGAGCAACCCGGCGCAGACCAGACCGTTGATCAACATGAAAAGCGTCGGCAAGAGCGAGCCCTGGTACAGCAGACGCGTGCGTTCGACCGCCATCTCCATGGCGTACTGTTTGCGGATAGCCCGAGGCTCCACGGAGGGGCCCGACAGGTCGGAGCTGAGGGTCATAGGCGATGTTCTTGTTCTTATAGTTGAGCATGCGAGCCCGAATTGTGGACGGAGCATACACAAGCAAATGCCCGGACCAAACTGCCTCAGGTCATAAAATAGACAAAAGTTTTAGTCGCCCGCATCCGGCGCAAAAGCCGCCAGGCGAGCCCCGTCCCTGCTTGCAGCCAGTGACCAACCGGTCATCGTCGATGCTTCTTTCATCGGCTAATGCAAAGCTCGGTTTGCCCGGTGTGACGGCGCACCCTAGAATGCCCCGATGCGCGATGATCTCTCCCTTCTGCTGAACTCCCTCAACGATGCCCAACGCCAGGCCGTAGCTGCCTCCGTGGGTCGTCAGTTGGTCCTGGCCGGTGCTGGCTCCGGTAAAACCCGAGTGCTGGTGCACCGTATCGCCTGGTTGATCCAGGTCGAAAACGCCTCGCCCCACTCCATTCTGTCGGTGACCTTCACCAACAAGGCCGCTGCCGAGATGCGTCATCGCATCGAGCAGCTGATGGGTATCAACCCGGCCGGCATGTGGGTCGGCACCTTCCACGGCCTGGCGCACCGCTTATTGCGGGCGCACTGGCAAGAGGCGGGCCTGAGCCAGACCTTCCAGATTCTCGACAGCGACGACCAGCAACGGCTGGTCAAGCGGGTGATCCGCGAGCTGGGCCTGGACGAGCAACGCTGGCCGGCCCGGCAGGCCCAGTGGTTCATCAACGGGCAGAAAGACGAAGGTCTGCGTCCACAACATATTCAAGCCAGCGGCGATCTGTTCCTGGCGACCATGCGCAGCATTTATGAAGCCTACGAGGCTGCGTGCCTGCGCGCCGGCGTCATCGACTTCTCCGAACTGCTGCTGCGCGCCCTCGATCTGTGGCGCGACCACCCGGGCCTGCTCGCCCATTATCAGAAGCGCTTCCGGCACATTCTGGTGGACGAGTTCCAGGACACCAACGCCGTGCAGTACGCCTGGCTGCGTCTGCTGGCCAAGGGTGGCGACAGCCTGATGGTGGTCGGCGACGACGATCAGTCGATCTATGGCTGGCGCGGCGCGAAAATCGAGAACATCTATCAGTATTCCGACGACTTCCCGGATGCCGAGATCATTCGTCTGGAGCAGAACTACCGCTCCACCGCCGGGATCCTCAAGGCCGCCAACGCCCTGATCGCCAACAATACCGGGCGCATGGGCAAAGAGCTGTGGACCGATGGTGGCGAAGGCGAAGCGATCAATCTGTACGCCGCGTTCAACGAACACGATGAAGCACGCTACGTGGTTGAAACCATTGAAAGCGCGCTGAAAACCGGCTTGGCTCGCAGTGATATCGCGATTCTGTACCGCTCTAACGCCCAATCGCGCGTTTTGGAAGAAGCCTTGCTGCGCGAGCGCATCCCGTACCGCATTTATGGCGGTCAGCGCTTCTTTGAACGGGCAGAAATCAAGAACGCCATGGCTTACCTGCGTTTGTTGGAAGGCCGTGGCAACGATGCGGCCCTGGAGCGGGTGATCAACGTTCCGGCCCGTGGCATCGGCGAAAAAACCGTCGAAGCGATTCGCGATCATGCGCGCCACAGCGACGTGTCGATGTGGGAAGCCATGCGTCAGCTGGTGGCCAACAAGGGCCTGACCGGGCGCGCTGCCGGTGCTCTTGGGGCGTTTATGGAACTGATCGAGAACCTCGCCGCCAAGTGCATGGAAATGCCGTTGCACCTGATGACCCAGACCGTCATCGAGCAATCGGGGCTGATCGCCTACCACCAGGCGGAAAAAGGCGAGAAAGGCCAGGCCCGGGTAGAAAACCTTGAGGAACTGGTCAGCGCCGCGCGCAACTTCGAAAACCCGGAAGAGGACGAAGAGCAATCGCCACTGGCGGCATTCCTCGGCCACGCCTCGCTGGAGGCCGGGGACACCCAGGCCGACGAGCACGAAGACAGCATTCAGCTAATGACTCTGCACAGCGCCAAGGGCCTGGAATTCCCTTACGTGTTCCTGGTGGGCATGGAAGAAGGCCTGTTCCCGCACAAGATGAGCCTGGAAGAACCCGGCCGCCTTGAAGAAGAGCGGCGTCTGGCCTACGTCGGTATCACCCGGGCGATGCAGAACCTTGTGCTGACTTATGCTGAAACCCGACGCTTGTACGGCAGCGAGACCTACAACAAGGTGTCGCGTTTCGTCCGTGAAGTGCCCAAAGGCCTGATCCAGGAAGTGCGACTGTCCAACAGCGTCAGCCGTCCGTTCGGCGGTGGCCAGCAGCAGAGTTCCAGCAGCCTGTTCGGCGGCAGCGAGATCCCGGACACCGGGTTCAGCCTCGGCCAGACTGTGCGGCATTCGGTGTTCGGCGACGGTGTGATCCTGAATTTCGAAGGCGCCGGTGCTCAGGCGCGGGTGCAGGTGAACTTCAGCGAAGGCAGCAAGTGGCTGATGCTCGGTTACGCCAAGCTGGAAGCGATCTAAAACCTGCCAGTGATTTAATGTGGGGGCGAGCCTGTTCGCTCCCACAAGGTTCTTTGTTTCAGATTGATCTTATGAAAGGCGCGAAAGCATGGGCTCGGGTTTCTTTTCTTCCTGGACATTCTGGGCCCTGATGTCGGCGGCGTTTGCCGCCATGACCGCGATCTTCGCCAAAATCGGCATCGAAAACGTCAACTCGGACTTCGCCACGCTGCTGCGCACGGTGGTGGTTTTGGTCAGCCTGGCCTTGATTTTGTACGCCACGGGCCAATATCAGTCATTAGGATCGATCTCGGCCAGGAGCTACCTGTTCCTGCTGCTGTCGGGACTGGCCACTGGTGCCTCGTGGATCTGCTACTTCCGCGCGCTGAAACTGGGGCCGGCCTCGTTGGTCGCTCCGGTGGACAAACTCAGCGTGGTGCTGGTGGCGGTGCTCGGCGTAATCCTGCTGGGCGAAAAACTCGACCTGCGCCAATGGGGCGGAATCGGCCTGATTACGGCCGGTGTCGTCATGCTGGCGCTGCGGCGCTAAGCATCCTTCCTACAGAAGCTATCCACTCGTCCTACTGACGAACGTTAACAGGCCTTATTGCGCAGACTGAAGCTGAACAGAACCTGTCAGGCAAAAGCCCGAAACACTCTGCCGCTAGCCAGTGACACTTCAGCTGTGCAACATGGCGCGCGTGCCATCCACAAATGGGAATTCCCTTTATGAAACGTTTTCTTAGCATCGCCATGGCGTTGTGCATCGGCCTGACGATGAGCCTGGACGCCAACGCCAAGCGCTTTGGTGGCGGCAAGAGTGTCGGCGCTGCGCCGACTCACCAGACCAGCCAAATGGCTCCTTCTTCTCCTGGCGTGGGCGGTGCAGCCGCCACTGCCGGCGCGGCCGGTGCCGCTGGCGCTGCCGCCAAGGCCGGCGGTGCTTCGCGCTGGCTCGGCCCTCTGGCCGGTATCGCGGCCGGTGGCCTGCTGGCTTCCATGTTCATGGGCGGCGGTTTCCAGGGCATGCAGTTCTTCGACATCCTGATCATGGCGGTCATCGCCTTCCTGGTCTTCCGCTTCATTGCCGCTCGTCGTCGCAAGCAGCAGGAGCACCTGGCTCCGGCCGGCGCGCCGATGCAACGTGAAGTGTTCGAGCAGAAGCCTGCCATGGGTTCGATCTTCGGCGGTTCGGCTGCACCTGCCGCACGCCCAGTGATCAATGCTCCGGCCTGGTTCAACGAAGAGCGCTTCGTCGAAGCCGCACGCAACCATTTCCAGTCCTTGCAACAGCACTGGGACGCCAACGAAATGGACAAGATCGCCGAGTTCGTAACCCCGCAACTGCTGGAGTTCCTCAAGCGCGAACGTGCCGACCTGGGCGACGGCTTCCAGTCGACCTACATCGACAACCTCCAGGTACAACTGGACGGCGTTGATGACCGTGCGGACAAGACCATCGCCACCCTGACCTTCAGCGGCGTGTCGAAGACCTCGCGTTTCGACCAGGGCGAAGTGTTCAGCGAAAGCTGGAACATGGAACGTCCACAGGGCGAAAACCAGCCTTGGCTGGTAGCAGGTATCCGCCAGAACGGCTGATAACTCCGCGCTTTCGCATGCTGTAATGAAAACCCCGGCTCTGCCGGGGTTTTCTATTTCACGGTTGCATCTATAGCGAGCTACTGTATAAACCGCCCCAACTAAACCGCGCCATCAAGCAAGAGGATCCCGGACGTGGAAGAAATCATCGAACAACTGCGTGAAGCCAACGAACCGGTACCGGTCCCCTTGGAGTTGCCCGACGAAGATCTGCTGGTAGAAATCGAAGAACAACTGTTCATCGACATTCCCTTCGTATTCAGAGAATTCCTGCTGACCGTCAGCGATGTAGTCTACGGCAGCCTGGAGCCGGTGACCGTCACCGACCCGCAATCCCACACCTACCTGCCGGACGTTGCCGCCAACGCCTGGGACGCTGGTGTTGATCGCAGCCTGATCCCGATTTGCCAGGACGGTGACAACTACTACTGCGTCGAAGAAGACGGCACCGTGGTGTTGTGGCTGGCCGAAGAAGAGTTACTCGCCGAAGAAACCTGGGAATCGGTCTGGCACTGGGCACGGGACGTCTGGCTGGAAAGCTGATTTACCCCTGCACGACTTTTTGTAGCAGCTGGCGCAGCCTGCGTTCGGCTGCGAAGCAGTCGTAAACCCTGACACTCGGTTAACCTGAATCACCTCGTAGCCTGATTGGCGACTGCTGCGCAGTCGAATGCAGCCTTCGGCAGCTGCTACAGGGATTCGTCACGCTCAATGCTCGGACGAATCCTTGTGGTTATCCAGGGTTTCCAGCAAGGCCACCTGCATCCGCGTATGCACGCGGATGAACCAGCGCCAGAGCAGCGCCGCCACCGCGGCCGCGACCACGACAATCAGCACCAGCAACTTGTTGGTCGGCAGAATACTGGCTGACAAGGCTGCCAGCAGCAGGAAAATCACCAACAGCGAGAGGATCGGAATCACTTCGGCGATCACCCGACGCACTCGCTGCGTGTGACGGCCGGCCATCTCCGGCTTCACCCCCATTTCTGCCAGCAGCATCGACAGCGCCTTGAGCTTGCGATAGGCGGCGATCAGGAACGGCAGCGACAACAGCAACGCCCCGCCCCAGATCAACGCTTTTTGCCAGCTCGGGTCGCTGATCCAGTCTTGCAGGTAAACGGACATGCGCTCGGCGAAGAAGGCGCCCGATAAAAAGATCGCAACCACCAGCGCCAGATTGACCCCCACCTGCAACAGAATCCGCCGAATCATCGACGCCAACAGCGCGCCCTCGCCCTGAGGCTGGATGCTGCGCAGCCATTCGCCATACATCCCCAGCACACGAGCCAGGCGCTGCGGCATCACGGCAGCAAGCTTGATCGACAGCGGATCGGCCGCGCGGATCAGATAGGGCGTCAACAGCGTGGTGATCACCGAGACGGCCACAGCCACCGGATAGAGAAAGCTGCTGGTGACCTGCAGCGTCATACCCAGCGCGGCGATGATGAAAGAGAATTCGCCAATCTGTGAAAGCCCCATCCCCACGCGCAGTGAGGTGCGTCCGTCATTGCCGGCGATAAACGCGCCGAGGCCGCAGGACAGCATCTTGCCCAGCACTACCGCCACAGTGATCACCGCAATCGGCCAGGCGTATTGCAGCAGGATCATCGGGTCGAGCATCAGGCCGATGGCGACGAAGAAGATCGCACTGAACAGGTCGCGAACCGGCTCGATCAACTGCTCGATTTTCAGCAGCTGGCGAGATTCGGCCATGATCGCACCGATCAGGAACGCGCCGAGAACCATGCTGTATTCAAGCTTGACCACCAGCAGGCAGAAGCCGAAACACAGGCCCAGCACGGTAATCAGCAACATCTCATTGCTTTCGAATTTCGCCACATAGGCCAGTAGTCGCGGCACCAGCAGAATGCCGATGACCAGTGCGACAATCATGAACAGGGAAAGCTTGCCGACGGTGGAAAAGACTTCGCCGGAACTGACCGTACCGCTGACGGCGATGCTCGACAGCAAGGCGATGATGCCGATACCGAGGATGTCCTCGACGATCAGTACGCCGAAGATCAACTGCGCAAAACGCTCGTTCTTCATCTTCAGGTCATTGAGCGCCTTGACGATGATGGTGGTCGAGGAAATCGCCAGGATCGCGCCGAGGAACAGCGAGTCCATGGTATTCCAGTCGAACCAGCGGCCGATTTCGTAGCCGATCCAGATCATCAGGACGATTTCCAGGAAGGCTGCGATAAACGCCGTGGCACCGACCTTGAACAGCTTGCGCAGGCTGAACTCCAGCCCCAGGCAGAACATCAGGAAAATCACCCCGAGCTCGGCGAGGGTCTTGATGGTTTCTTCGTCGTGGATCAGGCCGAAGGGCGGCGTGTGCGGGCCGATAATGAAACCGGCGACAATGTAGCCGAGCACCACCGGTTGTTTGAGACGATGAAAGAGCACGGTCACCACACCCGCGATCAACATGATCACTGCCAGATCCTGAATGAAACTGATGGCATGCATGGTGTGTGGCTCCTTCGGGGGGTGGGCTTTTGAAGGGTAACACCACGACTTCCGGCGCAAAGACGGTGCAATATATGGAAACAGATCGCTTCGGGCGTGACGGCGTCTCCCCGCCCGGCGTCCCGATAACTGTTGGTTTGAAAAACACCGACAAGCACCCACAGAGGTGTAACCCCCAACCCCTGCCTTGAACCCGTGAGTACGTTATGGAACCCGGAAACGCCCAGCTGTCGATGACGGTATTGATGACCCCCGACATGGCCAACTTCTCAGGCAATGTCCACGGCGGCACCCTGCTCAAATACCTCGATGAAGTGGCCTACGCTTGCGCCAGCCGGTATGCCGGCCGTTACGTAGTGACCTTGTCAGTGGATCAGGTGATCTTCCGCGAGCCGATTCATGTCGGTGAGCTGGTGACCTTTCTGGCCTCGGTCAACTACACCGGTAATACCTCGATGGAAGTGGGCATCAAGGTCGTGACCGAGAACATTCGCGAGCGCTCGGTGCGCCACACCAACAGCTGCTTCTTCACCATGGTCGCGGTGGATGACCAGCGTAAACCGGCCTCCGTCCCGCCACTGCAACCGCAGAACAGCGAAGACAAGCGTCGATACATGCAAGCCCAGCAGCGTCGGCAGATTCGTCAGGAACTGGAAAAGCGCTATCAGGAAATCAAGGGCGACGCTTAAAACAAAAGATCGCAGCCTGGAGCAGCGCCAACAGGCACGCAGGAGCTGCCGAAGGCTGCGATCTTTTCTACCTCCACACCGTTACAAACTGATCGCTACCGCCTCGAACCGCACCCGCGGATGGGCGATCCGGTCCTGCGCTCGCACCAGTTCCAGCTCATAGCTGGCGCAAGCCTGGGTTTCCAGCAGCACTTCATGCACCGCCGCCGCGGTGAATTCGAAGGCGCTCAGCAGACTGTCACCCAGCAGCACACGCGCCAGGAACAGCCCGGAAGTCAGATCGCCAACGCCCACCGGCTGACGCGGGAACGCCAGCAACGGCCGACGCAAGTGCCAGCTGCCTTCAGCGGTCACCAGCAACATCTCGAAGCCATCCGTCAGTTTGCCGGGATAGTCCAGATGCTTGACCAACACCGCCTTCGGACCGCGCGCCAGCAGCGCCCGCGCCATGGCCAGGCAATCGAACAGTGACTGCGCCTTGCGCCCCGAGAAGCTGTTCAGCTCCAACTGATTCGGGCACATGAAGTCGGCTATTGCCGCTGCCTCTTCCAGCAGGAAATCGCTGACTTCGGCTGGAACGCTGCAGCCTTTCTCCGGATGGCCCATCACCGGGTCGCAAAGGTATAAGGCTTTGGGATTAATCGATTTGATTCGCTCCACCCCCGCCAGAATCGCCCGTCCCTGGGCAGCGCTGCCGAGGTAGCCGGACAACACGGCATCGCAGTTGCCCAGTTCGCCAATCGCCGCGATCCCCTCCACCAATTCCGGAATCTGATGCGGGGCCAGCACTTCCCCGGCCCACTGGCCATATTGCGTGTGGTTGGAGAACTGCACGGTATTGAGTGGCCAGACGTTCACCCCGACCCGCTGCATCGGGAAAACCGCGGCGCTGTTGCCAGCGTGGCCGAACACCACATGGGACTGGATGGCGAGCAGATGGGGCGTACGTTTCATGCGGTGAGTTTTCCATAAACCGATTGAAATTCGAGCCGCGCAGTATGCGACTAAACGCAGCCTGTACGACAGACCAGAGACGCAGTTAAGCTGGCACTATCTTGTTGGAGCACCCTGTTGATGCTGACCCTCGGAAATATCTTCGTGTTCATGCTGCTCGCCACCGGTGGCGCATGGCTGTGGCACAACCACGGATTGCGTGAACGCGCTCTGGAGCGGGTTCAGCAGCATTGCGCCAAGTTGCGGATCGAGTTGCTGGACGGCAACGTAGCTTTGAAAAAGATCGCTTTCATTAAAGACGCCAACGGCCGTCGGCGCCTGGCCCGTGTGTATAACTTCGAATTCACCGTGACCGGTGAAACCCGCCACAACGGCACCATCACTCAGTTCGGCGCCCATAGCGCACAGATCGAGCTCGCGCCCTACCCAATGCCATTCGACGACACACCACCGGTGGTCGAAGTCGCAAAACCCAGCGCCGAGGTGATTGAATTGAGCCAGTGGCGGCAAGAACACACCAAGTGGCGTCCCTGAAGATTAAAAGATCGCACCATAGGAGCTGCGGTCTTTTGATCTTCACCCCGACCGGCAATCGGCCAGATCTCTTTGCAGTGACTCAACACCCTGTACCTCACTGAAAATCAGCTCGATGCGCGAATCCCGTCGCCATTCGCTGGGCTGCCAATCCAGTAGCGAGTTATCCAGTGCGTTGGCCGACACCCAGCCCTCGACACTGTGGATAACCAGCTTCGCCCGCAGCCATTCAAGGCTCTCAAGCCACTTTCCAACAAGCACTGCATCGAACGTCTGACTCGGATGCCAGCGCCAGCCGACGCTCCAGCCACCCTCTTGCGCCTGACTCAAGCAAATCGGCTGCGCAGGGTCAGTCCAGATGGCCGGCATCTGTGCCAGCCCCTTGGGCACGATGAAGTTATCCACACCCGCGACAGCCTGAGCCTTGAGGCCCGGCAACTCGCTCAGCGGCAAGACAGCTTGCTGCGTCCAGTACAAAGGACGCGACGGCAACTGTGCGACAACTCGCTGGCGATCACTGTCGTCGAGGCTTTCCGCCTTGTTCAGCAACAGCAACCCGGCACTGTCCAAGGCTTGCTGTTGCGCCGCTGGCAGCGGTTTTCTGGCCGCGAGTGCCCGGGCGTCCAGTACCAACACGCAAGGCTGAACCGCCAGGACGCCTTGCCACGGTGCCTCGCTCAATTGCCTGAGCAACTGCGCCGGATGCCCCAGCCCGGAGGGCTCGATGAACAGTCGATCCGGTCGTGCCTTGCGCAGCAGCCGCCCGAGGCCGATCTGAAACGGCGCACCATTGACGCAACACAAACACCCCCCGGCCACTTCTCCCAGTGCGATACCATCGGCGTCCTGGGTCAGCAGCGCAGCATCCAGGCCGATCTGGCCGAATTCGTTGATCAGCACCGCCCAGCGCTCACCGGCCGGCCGCTGCGCCAGCAGGTGCTTGATCAGGCTGGTCTTGCCGGCACCCAGCGGGCCGGCGATGACGTGGGTGGGAATGTTCTGCAACATGGTCGAAGTTTTCTGAGGAGGTAAAGGATGCGGTTGATGGGATGGTCGTTGCTTCTGGCACTCACGTCGGGTGAAGCGCTGGCCCAGGCCTGCGTGGTACATAGTACGGCAGCGCGGCTGGACGTGAAGGTCTGCCAGCAGAACCGCAACATCCCGGAAAAACTGTTCGCCGACGGCTTCTGCCAGCCGAATCTGGCCGGGCAGAAAGTCGAGGTGCAGTACGTCGACCAATGCCCCGCCGGCGCGTTCGGGGTATGCAGCAACGCTCAAGTCGCCAATATGCCTTACCGGCAGGATATTCACTATTACGGCGTGGCCACCGATGCGGCGTATCTGAAGCCGTTTTGCGAAGCCCAGAGCCAGGGAACCTGGCTCAAACCTTGAGCCGTCAGCCCAGCCAGTCGAGGGTCAGGATCAAACGACGCTCGCCCGGTGCCGGCTGCGGCGAACGGTGAACCAGACCGAAACCTTCGTTGCCGTGCCACTTCTCTCCTTTAAGCAGCGCCACTTCGCCGCTGGCGATACGCTGGATCAGCGAATCATCCTGGGGTTCGGCGTCAGGCTCGCCTAATCGGCGGCGATCCATCGCCCCTTCTTTCAGCCATTGGCTGCCGGTCCCTGCGTAGGTAGTGATCAACCGCACTGGCACATGATCGACGTGGAAACGCGGGCACATGGCTTTGTCCAGAACCCGCAGGCGCAGGCCGACGCGTTGGGCGCCCAACAGGCAGGCGAACGCGCTGACCAGCCAGGAAACGTCGGCGATAAAGCCTTCGTAGCCTTCAAGATCGCTGAAGCCTGAGGCTAAACCGTGGAGATTGGGTTCGGCGTCATCACTGGCCATGTCAAGGGAAAGCGACTCGGCCAGCGGCTGGTTCAGGGACAACAGCAAGCGACCGAAATCAGCAATGTGCACCGGCAGTTGGCGCTGCCAAAGGGCGAGGTTCACACCGTCGTCCAGAATCCCGGTCAGCACCTTTGGCGTTTCACCTTGAACCTGAGCAATGACCGGTCGCAGCTTCAGACTGGGCGCCAGCATCAGGCAGCCGCCTCTTCGTGCCAGGGACCGAACGGATCGGGCAACAACCGCCAACCCTCGACGCCCAGGGCCATTTCATCATCCATCAGCAGGCAGTTATCAAGTTCGGCGGTGAGTTGTGCAAAGTCGATGTTCTGGCCGATAAACACCAGTTCCTGCCGGCAATCGCCGGTGGCGGCCGTCCAGTTCTCCATGATCCCGGCGGTGCTTTCTTCGTCTTGCGGCCACTGGTTTTTCGGCACAAAACGCCACCAGCGCCCGGCAAACCCGTGACGCATCAAGCCGCCGGCCTGGGACCAGCTGCCGGCATCCATGTGTTTGCTGGCCAGCCAGAAAAAACCCTTGGAACGCAGCAGTTTGCCGTTCACCCACGGGCGATCGATGAAGCTGAAAAAACGCTGCGGATGAAACGGTCGCCGCGCCCGATAAGCCGTGGAGGCAATGCCGTACTCCTCGGTTTCCGGCACGTGTTCACCGCGCAATTCCTGTAACCATCCTGGTGCCTGAGCGGCCTTCTCGAAGTCGAAACGCCCAGTGTTGAGGATCTTCTTGAGTGGCACCTCGCCCATGACCATCGGAATGATTTCGGCCTCGGCATTGAGCCGTTCGAGGATCGCGATCAGCTCCTGGCGTTCGCGGCTGCTGATCAAATCGATCTTGCTGATCAGGATCACGTCGGCGAATTCGATCTGCTCGATCAACAGGTCAGTGATCGAGCGCTCGTCCTCCTCGCCCAGGGTTTCACCACGGGAAGCGAGGCTTTCGGCGGCTTGGTAGTCGAGCAGGAAGTTCATGCCGTCGACCACGGTGACCATGGTGTCGAGCCGCGCAATGTCGGCCAGGCTCTGCCCTTCTTCATCGCGAAAGGTGAAGGTTTCCGCCACGGGCAGCGGCTCGGAAATGCCGGTGGACTCGATCAGCAGATAGTCGAAACGACCGTCCCTGGCGAGTTTGCTGACTTCTTCGAGGAGGTCTTCACGCAAGGTGCAGCAAATGCAGCCGTTGCTCATTTCCACGAGTTTTTCTTCGGCACGGTTCAGGCTGACATCGCGTTGAACTTCGCTGCCATCGATGTTGATTTCGCTCATGTCGTTGACGATCACCGCGACCCGCAAATTATCGCGATTACGTAGTACGTAATTAAGCAGTGTACTTTTTCCGGCGCCGAGAAAGCCCGACAGGACGGTCACGGGGAGACGATTGGGCATCAGGTATTCCTCACAGGGATGCCCGGTCGCAATGTCGGGCTTAATTTATGTTATAGTATAACAACACAAACAAGCCACTCCCCCTCTTGCCCACAACGACAAAGGGCACGATGCTTTAGCCCGTCCGCCCCTTGAGAAATGCCATGGGAAACGCCCTGAGATTCTCGTTACTGAGCCTTTCGTTGCTGATCGCGGTCAATGCCTGGGGACAAGTCCCCAGCCTGGCCAAATGCACCCGTAGCGCCAACCTGCTGGCTTGCGTGGATGCCGACGGCAATGCCTACAGCGTTAATACCGTGGGTAGCACGATCTACTTGCGCGGCTTCGAAGTGGCCAGCAAACGCCATTGGGCGCAAACCAACAGCCGCTACGGGCAACTGACGTTCTTTACCGGCCTCGCATCCGATGGCGAAGCCTGGGTCGGCTACAACCGTCGGGTTGGCTGGACAACCATCAATCGGTTCTCCAGTTCCGGGGGCAGCAGCGCGAAGTTCACCTGTAGCCGGATGACGGGTTGCTAGGCCTGTGCCTTTTTCTGCTCCTGCTGCCAGGCGATATAGCTGTTCATTGGGGGATTCTTCTGGAAGTAACGCTGCAAGCCTTCGAATAAACCATCCGCCACGGCCTGCTGATGCCGCGCCGTCACCAGTCGCTGGCTGTCGCGGGCGTTCGAGATGAAGCCGGTTTCCACCAGAATCGATGGCACATCCGGCGACTTCAACACGGCGAAACCCGCCTGTTCCACACGCTTCTGATGCAGCGTGGTAATGCCCGCCAGACTGCCGAGCACCGTGTTGCCCAACTGCAAACTGGCGGCGATGGTGGCGTTCATCGACATGTCGAGAATCACCCCGGCGAGCATCGGATCCTTGTCCTTGAGATTGAGCAAGCTGGTGGCGCCCAACAGGTCCGCGCCGTTCTCCCGTTGCGCCATGAAACGCGCGGTGGCCGAGGTCGCACCACCTTCGGACAGGCAGTACACCGACGCACCTGAAGCCGTGAGACGCGGTGCTGCGTCCGCATGGACCGAAATGAACATGTCGGCCTTGTGCTTGCGGGCGATCTCCACGCGCTTGCGCAGTGGGACGAAAAAGTCGTCGTTACGCACCAGTTTCACGTCGAAGCCCTTTTCACGCTTCAGCCTCTTTGCCAACAGCTGGGCGATCGATAGCACCACGTCTTTCTCCCGCTCACCTTTGGCGCCAACCGCGCCCGGGTCTTTGCCGCCGTGACCAGGGTCGACCACCACAATGATGTCGCGCTTGGGATGAGCCTTGTCGATGATGGGCTCACGTTTGTCCGACGGCGCCGCCGCGATCTGTAGCGGAGCAATGGCCTTCAGATCGAGCACCAATCGGTGCCCCTGCCCATCCTGTGGCGGCAACAGGAAGCTGTTGAGCTGCACCGGACCGCTGAGGTCGAGGACGATCCGTGTATCGCCCTGACCGAAATGCCCGGAACGGATCGCGCGAATCACCGAGTTGTCGAGCGCCAGCTGACTGAAGTCGCCACTGAAGTTGGCGCCACTCAGATCGATGATCAGCCGCTCCGGAGCACTCAGGGAAAAGGTTTTGTACTGCACCGGCCCGCTCAGATCGAACACCAGTCGCAGCTTGTCGTCCGAACGCCACAGTCGTGCATTGCGAATTTGCGTGGCCGACACACCAAAAGGTAACGCAAAGGCTGCGCTGGCCAGAATCAGGTTGAGCAAGTGACGTCTGTGCATGATGAAAACTCGTTCACGAAAAAGGCATCGTCGATTTGATTGTTATAATATAACATGCCAAATCAACTCCCACGATGGACCTGCTCATGAATGCGCTGACTCTGCCGGATATCGCCGCGCAGGCCTCACGCCAAGCCCTGCCACTCGATTGGGTGGGCATGTGCGGCATTGCTCTTCCTGTTTTATTCGATGGCCAGCGACTGAGTGCAAAAGCCGACGCTGGCGTTAGCCTCGACGATGGAGAGGCGCGTGGCATCCATATGTCACGGCTGTACCTGGCGCTGGAGATGCTTGAGCAGGAAAACCTTTCACCCACGTTGTTGCGGCGAGTCTTGCTGAGTTTTCTCGAGACCCATGAAGGACTTTCCCACAACGCTTACCTAAAAATTCACACCGAACTTCTGCTCAAAAGACCCGCGCTCGTCAGTCCGTTGGCCGGCTGGAAAACCTATCCGGTGAGCATCGAAGCGAGTCTGAAAAACGCGATGTTCCACGTGGAACTAAAAATCGACGTTCCATATTCCTCAACCTGTCCATGCTCAGCAGCCCTCTCGAGGCAGTTGATTCAGCAGCAATTCGTTGATGACTTCGCCAATCAACCATTGCAACACGCAGACGTTCTGGCTTGGCTCGGTTCCACGAAAGGCATCGTCGCGACGCCGCATAGCCAACGCAGTAATGCGCAATTGCAGCTGCGTCTGGATGACTATCTGGATGACCTGCCACTGATCGCCGCGATCAACGACGCGGAAGCCGCTCTCGGCACCGCTGTGCAAACCGCCGTGAAACGCGCCGACGAACAAGCTTTCGCCCTCGCCAACGGTCAGAACCTGATGTTCTGCGAAGACGCCGCGCGACGCCTGAACCTGGCATTGAGACGCTCCCCGGGCATCAACGCCTTCAAAGTGCGAGTCGTCCACGCCGAAAGTCTTCATGCCCACGATGCCGTCGCCGAAAGCCGCTGGAACTGGGAGGCCGCATGATCCGATGCCAAGCCTTGCGCTGGGGCGCACCCGGTCAGCCGCTCACTCCAGCAGTTGATTTCGAACTGCCCAAGGGGAGTCTGACCGCCGTCATCGGCGCCAACGGGTCGGGCAAAAGCAGCCTGCTGAAAGTCATCGCCGGCCTGCAAAAGCCACTGGCCGGCAACGTCGTCATTGATGTTCCACGCAAGGGTGGCCTTTCGTTCCTGCCTCAGCAACAACACCTGGACCGACAATTCCCCATCAGCCTGCAAGAGTTGGTGGCCGCCGGTTTTTGGGGCAACAAGCAAACTCCGGAAATTCGCAGCCAGCGACTCAAGGCTGCATTGGAAGACTGGTGCCTGACCGGTCTGGAGCATCGCCCATTGATGGCCCTCTCCGGAGGCGAATTGCAGCGTGCCCTACTCGCCCGATTGAGCCTCGCCGAAGCGCCCTTACTGCTGCTCGACGAACCCCACGCCGCACTCGACGAACTCGGCCAGGCGCTGCTCTGGAAACACCTCCACGCCTGGCATGCAGACGGCCGAACCCTGGTCGTGGTGTGTCATGACTTGGCCGCCGTGCGCCAACAGATTCCACAAGCGCTACTGATCAAAAGCAGCGGCTGCGTCCTCGGTCCCAGTACCGAGCTGATTCGCCAACAACCTCAGACGCAGGTGGCTTGATGATCGCTGCTGCTCACCTTTGGCAACCGTTTCACGAATTCGTATTCATGCGTCGAGCACTGCTGGGTGGCCTTGTTCTGGCCTGTAGTACGGCGCCGCTTGGGGTGTTTCTGATTCTGCGGCGCATGAGTCTGATCGGCGATGCAGTGGCTCACGGCATCTTGCCCGGCGCTGCACTGGGTTTCTGGTTCGCCGGGTTGAGCCTGCCCGCACTGACCCTCGGCGGTCTCGGTGCCGGCCTGAGCATGGCCGGACTGGCCGCCTGGATCACCCGTCGCACCGGTTTGCGGGAAGACGCGAGCCTGGCGGCGATCTACCCGATCTCCCTGGCCAGCGGCGTGCTGATCCTTGGCATCGCCGGCAAGCGGCTGGACCTGTTGCACCTGTTATTCGGTTCGGCGCTGGCGGTCGATGGCCCGACCTTGACCGGCATGCTCTGGGTCTCGGGCTTCAGCCTGATCGCCATGGCCCTGATCTACAAACCACTGTTGCTGGACACCCTCGACCCGCTCTTTCTGCAAACCGTCAGCCGCCTCGGGCCGCTGGCTCACGGAGTATTTCTGACGCTGGTGGTGCTGAATCTGGTGATCGGTTTCCAGGCTATCGGCGCGCTGATGGTGGTCGGTTTGATGATGCTGCCGGCCGCCGCTTCTCGCTTCTGGAGTCGTCGTTTGCCGGTGCTGATCATCATCGCCGCGTTGCTCGGCAGCCTATCGGTCTGGCTCGGATTGTTGCTGTCGTTCTACTACTCGCTGCCCAGCGGCCCGGCAATCGTGCTGGTGGCTGGCGGTGTGTATCTGCTGTCCGTGGTGTTCGGTCCGGTACACGGTTTGCTGCGCCGCCCGCCTTTGCTCACATCCCAATGAGGTGTAACCCGATGCGCGCTTTACTCGTGCTGTTCAGTCTGATGCTGTCGATGTCGCTGTCTGCCGCGGAAAAACTCCAGGTGGTCACCAGCTTCAGCATCCTCGCCGACATGACCCATCAGGTCGGCGGCGACCATATTCAGATCACCAACATGGTCGGTCCGGACGCCGATGCCCACACCTACGAACCGACGCCGGACGATGCAAAGGCATTGCTCAACACCAGACTGATCATCAAGAACGGGCTGGGTTTCGAGCCATGGCTGGACCGCCTGGTGACCAGCACCGAAACCAAAGCCCCGGTCATCAGCGCCAGCCACGGTGTCATTCCGCGCTCGCTGGATGAAGACGGCGAAACCATTCCCGACCCGCACGCCTGGCACAACCTGGCGAACACCGAGTTGTACATCAGCAACATCACCAAAGCGCTGATCGCCGCCGACCCTGCAAACAAAACCGACTACGAACACAACAGCCAGGCCTATCTGAAAAAGATCTACGCCTTGCTCGCCGAGGCTAAAGCCAAGCTCGGTTCGCTGCCGCCGGGTAATCGCAAAATCGTCACCTCCCATGATGCCTTCGGCTATCTCGGTCAGGCTTACGGCATCAACTTCATGGCGCCGCAAGGTCTGTCCACCGAACGCGAACCTTCGGCCGCCGAAGTCGCTGCGCTGATCACACAGATCCGTCAGGCCAAGGTCAAAGCGGTGTTCATGGAAAACATCAAGGACACGCGCCTGCTCAAGCAAATCGCTGATGAAAGCGGCGCGCACATCGGTGGCACGTTGTACTCCGATGCCCTCGCTGCAACTGGCCCAGCCAGCACCTTCACCGGGCTGTTCGAATACAACCTCAACACCTTGTACGAGGCACTGAGCAAGCCATGATCCGCAAGAATCCTTCAGGTGATCTGCCGTTGATTGCGGAGTCGGCGTACGTGGATAAAACCGCAATCATCTGCGGCAAAGTGGTGATCGGCGAGAACGTCTTCGTCGGCCCCTACGCAGTGATTCGCGCCGATGAAGTGGACGACTCGGGCGAGATGGAAGCAATCACCATCGGCGCCAATTCGAACATCCAGGACGGCGTGGTGATCCACTCCAAGTCCGGCGCGGCGGTGACCATCGGCGAGTTCAGCTCCATCGCCCACCGCTCCATCGTCCATGGCCCCTGCAGTGTCGGCAATCGCGTGTTCATCGGTTTCAACAGCGTGCTGTTCAACTGCGCGGTGGGCGACGGTTGCGTGGTGCGGCACAACTCGGTAGTTGATGGTCGTGACTTGCCTGACGCCTTCTACGTGCCCTCCACCACACGCATCGGCCCCAACACCGACCTGTCGCAGTTCCCACCCGTCAGCGTCAGCGCCTCGGAGTTTTCCGAAGACGTAGCGCGCACCAACGTCGATTTGGTGCGCGGCTACAAAGCCCTGCAGAACGAGTTCTGACCATGAGCAGCGTGCTGATCCGCAACGCCCGACTGGTGAACGAAGGTCGGGAATTCGACGGTGATCTTCTGGTAAGCCACGGTCGCATCGTCAAGATCGCCAGCAGCATCGAAGGCGAAAAAGCCGCCGTGGAAATCGACGCAAACGGCCAATGGCTGCTGCCAGGCATGATCGATGACCAGGTGCATTTCCGTGATCCAGGGGCACCGGACAAGGGCAGCTTCCATACTGAATCTCGAGCTGCGGTGGCCGGCGGCATCACCAGCTTCATGGACATGCCCAACACCTCGCCGGCCACCCTGACCCTCGCCGCGCTGGCAGACAAGAAACGTCGAGCGGCAACTCACTCAGTGGCCAATTACGGTTTTCATTTCGGCGTGAGCAACGACAATCTCGATACCGTCGCCGCACTCAATCCTTGCGAAGTGGCCGGGGTCAAAGTGTTCATGGGCGCCTCCACGGGCAATATGCTGGTGGACGATCCGCGAATTCTTGAGCGGTTATTCGCCGAGGTGCCGACCCTTTTATTGGCCCACTGCGAACACACGCCCAGCATTGAAGCCAACGCGGCGAACCTGCGAGAGCTGTTCGGCGAGCACCTTCCGCCCGCCGCTCACCCGCTTATCCGCAATGCCGAAGCGTGCTTTCGATCTTCCTCAATGGCCGTCGATCTAGCCAGACGTCACGGCACCCGTCTGCACGTTTTGCACCTGACCACCGCCCGTGAGCTGGCACTGTTCGAAGACAAGCCGCTGGCACAGAAACGCATCACTGCCGAGGTTTGCCTGCATCACTTGCTATTCGACGACCGCGACTACCCGAGCCTCGGCAACCTGATCAAGTGCAACCCGGCGATCAAGACCCAGGCCGACCGCGATGCCTTGCGCAAAGCGCTGTTGAGTAATCGGCTGGACGTGATCGGCAGCGATCACGCGCCTCACACCTGGGCCGAAAAACAGCGCCCCTACAGCCAGGCGCCGTCCGGTTTGCCGTTGGTGCAACACGCCCTGCCCGCACTGTTGGAACTGGTGGCTGATGAGATCCTGCCGATCACCACCCTTGTGGCCAAAACCAGTCACCGGGTCGCCGATCTGTTTGCCATTCCCGACCGCGGCTACCTGCGCGAAGGGTATTGGGCTGACCTGGTGTTGATCAAACACGAGCCCGATGGCGTGGCCGTTTCCCGGCAACCGATCCTTTCGCAATGTGGCTGGACGCCATTCGCCCGGCATCGCTTTCGCCACAGCGTCAGCACCACGGTCGTGTCGGGACAAATTGCGTGGCACGACAAACGTCTTAATGATAACTGTCAGGGCTTACCGCTACGGTTTATGCGCTGACGCACGTTATCGAAAACATTCGAGAACACCGATCATGATCCACATCACCCTGCCTGATGGTTCATTGCGTGAGTATGACCAACCGCTGTCCGTGTTTGAGGTTGCCGCGAGTATCAGCCTCGGCCTGGCTAATGCAGCGCTCGCGGGTCGGGTGGACGGCGTGCTGGTGGACTGCGGATTTCTGATCGAGTGCGATGCGCGGGTCAGCATCGTCACGTCCCAAGAGCCCGACGGTCTGGAGATCCTTCGGCGTTCCTGTGCGCTGATGCTGGCCATGGCCGTAAAACAGCTGCATCCGAATACGCAGTTGCGGGCCGGATCGGCGTTGGGTGACGGCTTCTTTTATGAGTTTGCTTTCCAGCGATCGTTAACCCTGGCCGCTCTGCCAGTGATCGAAGCGCGTATGCGTGAATTGGCGGCGACCAACCATTCGATCCGCCGGCAGGAGCAAACGCCAACCGAAAGGCTATCGCTGTATCGTCTGGGGGACTTCGAGGGTTTCGCGGCAGGCCCGCATGTTCCCACCACCAAAGTGTTGCAGGCCTTCGCACTGGACCACATCAGCGGCACGTTGCAGCAACGAATCTATGGCACCTGTTGGTCCAGCCAACAGGAACTGGACACCTTGCGAGCGCCACCCCAGGTCGTGGTTGTGAATATCGATGAGCGTCAGAGCGATTATGCGCACTCGGTGACCGAAGCGCTGCGCCGGCACGGACTGCGCGCCAACTCGGATCTGCGTCACGAGAAAATCAGCCGCAAGATTCGCCAGCACAGCCAGAAAGTGCCATACCTGTTGGTAGTCGGAGAGAAGGAAAAGGACGGTGGGTTTGTCAGCATGCGCAGTGGCAGCGGGGAGGATTTCGGGGAGAAAGGGATTGAGGCGGTGTGTGATTTGTTGAACCCGCCCAAGACTGGTGGTGCCTGAGCGGACGCCTTCGCGGGCAAGCCCGCTCCCACAGGGATCACAAATGACCTGGTGGGAACGAGCCTACCCGCAAAGCTTTTAGGCCCTTGGCTTCACTGTGCCGCAATCCTGACCCAACCACACAGCGCGGGTATCGAGGCTACCCTTCTGCTGAATGCCGGTGGCGTTGAAGGTGCCGTTGACCTTGGTGGTGAACTCACGATCACTCATAAAAGTGGCCACTCCGCTGCCCTGGGCTTTCGGACAGCTGAAACGAAATTTCCACTGGTTACCGGTACGCTCGGTGATTTCCTGCTTGCAGCCCGATTGCGGGTCCGTCAGCGGAATGTTGTCGCTCTTCACCTGCTCAGGTGTCAGGCACGCCCGAATCCCTTTGCCGCCCATGGTGATACCTTGTTTCTCCAGCATCGCCCGCTGTTGGGGGGTCATCTGGTTTTGTAGCTGGCCGAGGATCAATTGCAGATCGGGCATGTTCTGGTCATCGACCTTCATGTTGCTTGAGGTCAATTCCCACAAGCCCGGTTGCAGCATCTGTGCCTGAGCGGCCACAGGAAGTGCCAAACCAAATGCCATGGCCAAACCCAGCAGACGAACGTTCATCGAGTAACTCCTGATCATTAGTGGCCGTTAGACGTCGGCCACGGGCTTCGGTTCATGGGCCAATTAAATAGCGACATTCTGCCCGGAACATGGTCTGTTAAGCATTGAATCTTCAAGGAGCAAGACTGCCCCATGGATTATTTCGGACCGCATGTATTCGGTTATCTGATCGCACTGTTGCACACACTGGGCTCGATCGCCGCCATCCATGCCGTGTTGACCGTTCGGACCGCTCAGGGCTCGATCGCCTGGGCCCTGTCACTGCTGTTCATTCCCTACCTCACGCTGATCCCGTATCTGGTCTTCGGCCGCAGCACCTTCGATGGTTACATCAAGGCCCGACGGCAAGCCAACGAGGAAATGCGCAAGGCCATCTCCGAACTGAACTGGCGCCCCTGGGTAGAAGAGGCACTGGCTGCGCGTGCCTCCAGCGCTTACGCGTCTTTGCGGGCCATGCCGAAGCTGGGGCGCATGCCATGCCTGGCAAACAACGATGTGCGCTTGTTGATCGACGGCCAAGCCACGTTCGATGCAATTTTCGACGCCATCAGCAACGCCCGTAAAGCGGTGCTTATCCAGTTTTTCATTATCCACGATGACCGCCTCGGCCAACGCCTGCACACCCTGCTGACGAAGAAAGCCGCCGAGGGCGTGGCGATTTACTTGCTCTACGACCGCATCGGCAGCCACTCCCTGCCCCACGAGTATGTGCAACCGTTGCGAGATGCCGGTATCGAGGTCAAAGCCTTCGCCACCCGCAGCGGCTGGCTCAACCGCTTTCAGGTGAATTTCCGCAACCACCGCAAGATCGTAGTCGTCGACGGGCTTGTCGGCTTTGTCGGCGGGCTCAATGTCGGCGACGAGTACATGGGCGAAAAACCACCCCTGGCGCCCTGGCGCGATACCCACGTGCAAGTTCGCGGGCCGGTGGTGGCCTGCATGCAGGAGTCCTTCGCCGAAGACTGGTTCTGGGCAGCCCGCTCGCTGCCCCCGCTGATCCTGCCAGACGTTTATCCAGGTGACGGCGTGCTCTGCCAATTACTGGCCAGCGGCCCGGCGGATTCCTACGAAACCTGTTCGCTATTCTTCGTCGAAGCCATCCATGCGGCGACGGAACGCGTGTGGATCACCAGCCCTTACTTCATCCCCGACGAAGCAGTGTTCGCCGCGTTGCGACTGGCGGTGCTGCGCGGTGTGGATGTACGGATCCTGTTGCCGTCGCGGCCGGATCACCGGATCGTCTACGCCGCTTCCAGCCTTTATGCCTTCGAAGCCGTACGCGCCGGGGTGCGCGTGTTCCGTTATCAGCCCGGCTTCCTGCATCAGAAAGTGGTGCTGATCGACGACGAGATCAGCGCCATCGGCAGTGCCAACATGGACAACCGTTCGTTCCGGCTGAATTTCGAAGTGATGCTGCTGACGGTCGACAGCGGGTTTGCCGCCGAAGTGGCGCAGATGCTCAACAACGACTTCGCCCAGGCTCACGAAATCGCCAAAGAAGAAAGCCGGGAGACCCACCGCCTGCAACAGGTCGGCATGCGGATCGCCCGGCTTATTTCGCCGATTCTCTAGTTGTAGATGTCGTCGCGGGTCCACGGCAGTTCATGGCTGCCATCGGGATGGGCTTTCACCGCGAGGATTTGATGCAGGTTGATCCAGCCCCTGGCGAACGCATAGGCGCACCCCGCCAGGTACAACCGCCAGATCCGTAGCGCCTGCTCCGGCACCAGTTTGGCGGCGGCTTCCAGATTGTCTTCCAGGCGTTCGCTCCAGTGGTCCAGGGTCCGCGCGTAATGCAGGCGCAGGCTCTCGACGTCGACAATCTCCAGCCCCGCTTCGCTGATCTCGGCGGAGATCATCGACAGGTGCGGCAGCTCGCCGTTGGGAAACACATACTTCTCGATGAACTCACCAGCGCCGCGCCCGACCGGACGACCGTCGGTGTGTTTGGCGGTAATCCCGTGGTTCATCACCAGACCGCCCTCTTTCACCGCGCCGAACAAGGTTTTGCAGTATTCGGCCAGGTTGGCGTGGCCGACGTGTTCGAACATGCCGACGCTGACCACCTTGTCGAAACGCCCGTCCTGAGGCAGATCGCGGTAGTCGAGCAGTTGCAGTTCGATCTGGTCTTCCAGGCCTTCGGCTTTCACCCGCTCACGAGCCAAATCCAATTGCGCTTGGCTGAGCGTGATCCCGAACACCTTCGCGCCGAACTCCCGCGCGGCATACCGCGCCAACCCGCCCCAGCCGCAACCGACATCCAGCAGATACTCCCCTGGCTGCAAGCGCAACTTGCGGCACAGGTGGCGAAACTTGGCTTGTTGAGCCTGCTCAAGGGTTTCACTGCCGGTCTCGAAGTAGGCGCAGGAATACGCCATGTCGCTGTCGAGCCACAGCTGATAGAACTCGTTGGAAAGGTCGTAGTGGTAGGAGATGGCTTTGGCGTCGGTTTCCTTGTCGTGAACCAGGCGCACCGGTTGCGCATCGTCGTCTTCGCTGATCAGCGCCTGACTCCATTCATCGCAGACACGAATCACGTCGCTGATGGAGCCTTCCAGCTCCAGTTTGCCTTCGACGAACGCCGCCCCCAGCGCGTCCAGGCTCGGATGGGTGAACTGGGTAACCATGTGCGGGTCCTTGACCACAATGGTGACGCTGGGCGTCGGCCCCAGGTTGAACTCATGGCCGTCCCAGAGTCGCAAGCGAAGCGGTAACTGCAAATTCTGTAAGGCCGGTGGAAGTTGCGCGAGCATGAAAAGTCCCCCTTGTTTCAGACGTCAAATCTGAGGGTAGACCATCCTTGAAAAATAGCAGGCTATCGAATTAATAGCCTTTTTCTATTCCCGGTGTTGCCACCAACGGTAAAGCCCAGCCAACCGGCGAACCTTGTAATGACCCGCCTCTAACCTAAAAGACTACAAACCCGGCACACAGTTCTGAAAAGTTGAGTAGTCGCTCACACCTCATCCTTAAGCTTGAGTAGGGGTTCCTGAAAGCGTAGCAAACGCCCGGCATTACCGAGCACCAATAACGTACTCAAGTTGTGCAACAGCGCGGCAATCATCGCCCCGGCCGCGCCCAGCCAGCCGAATGCGGCAAAGGCGACAATCGCCAGGGTCCAGCCCAGACCGATGATTACGTTCACCTGTAAAGTCTGCCGGCATTGGCGACTCAGGCGCACACAGGTTCCGAGCCGGCGCAGGTCGCTGCCGATCAGTACGATATCGGCCGAGGCCAGCGCGATGTCCGCGCCGCCCGCGCCCATGGCCACGCCGACCACACCGGCCTTCAGCGCCAGGGAATCGTTGATGCCGTCTCCCACCACCATCGGCCGGAAACCGCTGTCGATTTCTTTCAACACGCGATTGAGTTTGTCCTCGGGCAAGGCCTGGGCTTCGACATCGCTGATGCCCACATCCCGGGCCAGCGTATGAGCCACGCTTTGTCGATCCCCGGTCAACAACAACTGACGACCCAGGCCCAGTTCACGCAACTCGCTCAGGGCAAACCGCGCCTCGGGTTTGACGCTGTCGGCGAGCAACAGCCAAGCGAGAAATTCACCGTTGAGTGCCAGCCCCGCAATCGGGCCATCGTGGCCGGGAACAGCTGAGGTGACGATGCCCAATTGCGCGAACAGCTCCGGACGACCGAGGGCCGCTTCGCCCTGCTCCGTCATCGCCACGACACCCAGCCCCTGACGCTCGCGAATGTCAGAGAGCAGCAGAAAATGTTCCTGAGTGACCAACCCGGCCAACGCGCGGCTGACTGGGTGGCTGCTGGCAGAACCAAGGCTGGCGGCGAGTTTCAGTACGTGACTGCGATCTTTCAGCGGACTGTCGATCGATTGCAGGCGCAAGGTGCCGAACGTCAGGGTTCCGGTCTTGTCGACCACCAACGACGTCAGGTCAGCCAATTCTTCGAGGAACGCCGAGCTGCGAATCAGAATCCCGTGCCGAGCAGCGACCGCCACCCCGGCAATCGCCGTGGCCGGTGCCGACAACACCAGCGCGCAAGGACAGGCCGCCACCAACACCGCAAGCATCGCCTGGGCATCGTTGGTGACGAACCAGGTCACGGCGGCCAGCAGCAACACCAGCACCATGTAGCTGCCAGCGTAGCGTTCGAGCAAACGGGTGATCGGCGGCTTGGAGCGTTCGGCGTTTTGCATCAGCGCGATGACTTTACCCAGTGTCGACTCGTGACCGGTGCGGGTCACTTCAATGCGCAACAAGCCATCAAGGTTGATCGCTCCGCCGAACACTGGCATGCCCACAACGGCCTCTATGGGCACCGACTCACCGGTGATCGATGCAGTGTCGAGGCTCGCCTGACCGGACAACACCCGACCATCGGCCGGCACGCGATCACCCGCACGCACCTCCACCAGGTCGCCGGCCTTGAGTGTGCCGTTATCGACTTCGACGATAGAGCCGTCAGCCTGAATCTTGCGCGCATGGCTGCGCGTCAGTTTGCCGAGAGCATGAATCGCTTCCTGGGAGCCAATCACGCTGCGCTCTTCCAGCACATGGCCGAAGATCATGATGATCGGCAGCAGTGCCGCAGTAAGCAGATCGCCAGTGGCCCAAGCGCCGAGCATGGCCAGGGCAATCAACTGATCGGTGATCCCGTGCAGGCTCGGATAACGCAGGCTGTACCACGCCGAACGCATGACCGGCACGGCCACCAGCAACGAAGCAAAACCCAGCAGCAATTGGCTGACCCCGGTCTGCTCCGGCAACGACCAGCGCCAGATCAGGCCGAGCGCAAGCAAGCCCAGCGCAAGCATGGCCAGGGTCAACTGGCGCGCGGCGCTACGTTGTTCAGCCGAGGACAACATGCTCGGCGCGGCGGCGGTTTGGGCAGTCATTGTGCAGCTCCCTGAATGATCAGGCGGGAATCGTCTTTCGGATCGACCGTCGTCACCGAACCAGCCTGACCGAGAATCTTCGGCATCCGCTCACGGTAAATACGCAGCAGCATTTGCGGGTCGGTGCCCTGCTGTTGCGCCTTGGCCAGGCTTAATACTGTGGCGGTGTCGGTGGAGGCTTTGGCCAGGCGTTCGCTGGCCTGGGCGTGAGCCACTTGCAGCGTGCGGTCGGCTTGTTCATTGGCGGACTGAGTCAGCTTCTCCGCTTCCGTGCGCGCATTGGCCACGGCCTTGTCAGCTTGCTGACTGGCAGTTAACACGGCGTTGAACGCGCTCACCGCCGGGCCGGGCAGACTCGATTGCACATCGACCCGCGCCACTTCAATACCCAAGCCCTGCCCGGTCGCCGTCAATTCGGCCAAGCGTTGATTGATGCCCCGCACCAGATCTCCGCGTAGACGTTCGCGACGTTCGGCAGCCTGATTGTCGGCACCGATCAGTTCCGGTCGAGCCACCAGAATGGTGTCCAGGTCTCGCGCCGCGGTGAGTGCCACGGCACTGCGCGTCACCAGTCGATCCAGGGCCGGCAACACATGCTCACCCTGAAGAACGAAGGCATAGGGCTCAGTGACTTTGTAGAACACCCGCACATCCAGCTGCACCACGCCCGCGTCACCGGTCAGCAGATAACCGGAGCCGGCGAGCGCATCGCTGATGGGTGTGGCGAAGCTCGCCACCCGGTCGGCCTGCAACGCAGCATCGGTGCGCAGCAGATTTTCCACCCGTCGCTCGATCACCCGGTCCGCTGCCGGCAACAAAACCACCTGCTCAAACGGTCGCGGCCACGCCAACAGCAAACCGGAGTTCTGAATGCGATCCAGTGCACCGAAGTGCAGCACCACGGCACGATTCTGCGGGTCGATCGGCCGCACATTGGAAAATGCCCACGCCAAAGCAGCCAGCACGGTCACGGCGTAAAGCGCGAGAAAAGCCAAGCGCCCGGCCTGAATCCAGGGGCTGCTCAATTCATTTGTTCCACGTGGAACCAAACTCATGGCTGCGACCCGGACTTGTTATCGAGCGTCGGTGGGCCGTCAACCAACACCCGGAACGGCGCCGCATCGGTGCGCAAAATCAGTTTGGTGCCCGGTGCGACGATGGTGCCCAAGGTGTCGAGCGAACGCAGCAAATTGTAGAGCTGCGGTGAGCCTGCGTAGGCCCGGCCGTAAATCTGCGCGGCTTCGACGCGGGATTGGGCTTCGATGTCTGCGGCCTTTACCGTCGCATCGGCTTGTACGATTCGCGCATCACGCTCGGCTGCGGAGCGGATTTGTGCAGCTTCGCGTTTGCCAATGGCTGTGCGCTCAGTGGCGATTGTTTCACGCTCGGCGCGCATACGATCGACCGTCGCGGTGAGTGTCACCGATGGCAGAGTCAAGCGCTCGATACCGACTTGCAGCACTCGCACGCCATAGGTGGTGAGCAACTGCTGATCGATCTGCTGACGCAGCTGCGCTTCGAAGTCGGCGATGTGCACCTGGTTGGCGTCGGTGTTCACCAGGTTGGCCAGGTCGAAACTGCTGGCCGTGGTTTCCAGCGCCGAGCCGACAAAGGTACGAATCTGCCGCGCGGCTTCATCGGGTTGATTCTGTACAGCGCGCATAAAACGCTGCACGTTGTCAGGGTCGCCCTGTACCTGCCAGGCCACGTAGGCTTGCACGATGATGCGCAGACCGTCGCGCGTGCCCACATCCTGCAAACCGCTGGAGGTGGTGCGCAGCCGCAGATCCACCGGGATCGCCGCCTCAAACGGCGCCGGCCAACGCCAGCCAAGACCCGGCTCCAGCAACACCCGCGATGGATTGCCAAAGCGCGTAATCACCGTGGCCTCCCCCGAGCGCACTTGCACCAGGCTCGCCGCCGCAATGGCAAAGGCCACCAGCAGCGCCGCCCAGCCCATTCGCCGCCACGGAAAAGGGCCAGCTTCGTGCGGATCACCGTGGTGGTGATGGTGATGATGACCGTGGTGATGCCCGCCATGGCCGTGATCGTGGCCGGCGTGGTCATCGTGGTCGTGATGATCGTGAGTAGGCGTCGACTGGCTCAATGGGCGGCTCCTGGCTGAGCGGTATTACGCGACGGCGCAGGGTCAGCCGGCAGCGTGAATGTACGTAGGTCGATGGTCGGCGCATTGCTGCTGCCACCCAGACGGTGATCGAGAACCAGCAGCTTGGCGTTAGCCAAACCCTGGGTCAGTTGGCTGAGGTATTGCTCCAGCACGAAGGCTTGGCCGGCACTGGAATATGCCTTTCGCTCAGCGGCAAATTTCAGGTCGGCGGCCTGAGCGCTTGAGTTGATTTCATGGGCACTGGCCGTGGCTTGATCGCGAGCGATGCTGGCCTGCAATTGCGCCTGGTTGGTCGCCTCCGCTGCGGCACCGCGCTCGCGGGAGATCAATGCCTGGGCGCCAATCTGCGCTGCTTGAACGCCGTGATAAGCATTGGCAGCCCCCGCTGGCGGATGAATGGCCTCGACCACCGTGGCGAGAATTTCCACGCCGCTGTCGAGTTTTCGCAGATCCGCTTGCACGGCGCGGCCGATTTCTTCAGAGAGCCCTACCCTGTCTTCGCCGAGCAAACCGTCGAGGGTTCTTGAGGCGAAGTCATGAACCAGAATCCGGCTGGCGGTGCTGCGAATCAGCGTCGGCACGTCGGCGCTGTTGTACGTCGCGGCCAGAGCCGCTTGATCGCTCAGACCGATGCGATAGACGAAGCGCACGTCCATATTGACGATCTGAAAGCTCTGCTTGTCGGCACGGCTGCTGGCAATCACCTGGGATTTGTCATTCACATGGCTGGCGTCCCACAAGCGATTGGCAATGGCCGGTGCCGGGCCTTCGGCAGGTTCGGCCGCGACCGGGGCCGATGCTTCGCCCACGCTGGTGGCCAATTCATGGACTACGCCGTTCTCGACGCTCAGCACGCGACCCAGCGGCCACGGCAAACCGGCGTGCAAACCGGGCCCAAACACTTCCACCGGTTTGCCGAAACGTTCGTAGATACCCCGCCCCTGCAGCGGTATTTCATGAATGCCGGTGAGCGACCAACCGACGATTGCCACCACCGCCAGCACCGGCAAAAACGCCCGGCGCATGTAGGTGAAGGCCCAGATTTGTCGCAGGTCGATACCGAAGCGATTGTGCAACTCGTGCTGCAATGCGAGCAGGGGCTGTGGCGGCCAGCGCAACATATCGGCGACGAAGCTTCGCGCCAGCAAGGTCGGTTCAAGCTGTTCACGACGGGGGCTGAACAGTGACAACACGGCGCGCAGCAACAACTCGATGGCGACCAGCCCCGGCAACAAGCCGATCAGCACCGCCAGACGCACCGGCCAGACGGCTGTTTCGCTGCCGAACAACAGACACAAGGCGCTGAGCACCAGGCCAATAATCGCGACCCGCGTCAGCTGCGCCAACGACCCGGCTTCAGGCCATTGGGCGACATTTTCCTGCGCCAGTTGCCGCTCCAGTACCAGCAAACCGAACGCCAGCAGCAACGACAACGCCGCGCCAACACTGGCCGATAATCCCAACGCAGCGGGTGGCAAAGCGAGGTTCCAGACCTGCTCGATGCTGTACAAACTCAACAACGCCCAGCCGCCAAGCCAGAGCGTCGGTGCACCGATCTGCCCCAGCAAGCGCAGCCAACGCTGACTGATGCCGTCCAGCAACCGCTCGTACCAACCTTCGGCGACAACGACTTCTTCAGTGATAGCCACCGGCACCAACTCGGCCGGATTCATCGCTCGTGCACGCCACTGCGTTACCCACCAGGCCGACTGCAGACCGGCGACCAACACCAGCAAACCGGCACTCTGATTGACCAGCAACGCGGGCCAGAGCGATTGCGGTGCAAACAGCCCGACAAAAAACGCCAGCACCAGCCCTGCGGCCGCCAAGGCACCCAAACCGATTGCCCATTGGCGCAATCGACGTCCTTGAACGACCGCCTGCTGAAAGCGCGGCAGCCCTGCTATCTGTGCTCCATCGCCATCGAGATCGACTTGCATACCACCCCAGCCATTGCTCACATCACAATTCGTTACGATATAACGAAAATGGTGAAATTTTCGTCCTGAATCGTTCTATCTAAAAGCGCTGAACCTGTCGCCAAGCTGAAGCCTTGACCGAAATGGAGAGAAACGCACATATTACGTTCGTAATTTTTTATTGAAGACTACTTTTTATCGATCCCGTCCCTCTCAATCCAGGAGTTGCACCATGAGCACCTATGACGTCGTGATTCTGGGCGCCGGCCCCGGCGGTTACAACGCAGCGATCCGCGCCGGGCAGTTGGGCTTGAAAGCGGCATGCGTGGAAGGCCGCGCCACCCTCGGCGGGACCTGCCTGAACGTCGGCTGCATGCCGTCCAAGGCATTGCTGCATGCCTCCGAGCTCTACGACGCGGCCATGGGGGCGGAATTCGCCAACCTCGGGATCGAGGTTAAACCTGTGCTCAACCTGGCTCAGATGATGAAACAGAAGGATGAAAGCGTCACAGGGTTGACCAAGGGTATCGAGTTTCTGTTTCGCAAAAACAAGGTCGACTGGATCAAGGGGTGGGGCCACATCGACGGGCCGGGCAGCGTCACAGTGACCGACAACCAGGGTGGCAAGATCCAGCTGAGCGCCAAGGACATCATCATCGCCACCGGTTCCGAACCCACTCCCCTGCCGGGCGTGGACATCGACAACCAACGCATCCTCGACTCCACGGGCGCGCTGTCGCTGGCTGAAGTACCGAAGCACCTGGTGGTGATAGGCGCTGGAGTGATCGGCCTGGAACTGGGTTCGGTATGGCGGCGCCTGGGTGCTCAGGTGACGGTCGTCGAATTTCTCGACCGAATCTGCCCGGGAGTGGATGCTGAAGCCGGTAAAACACTTCAGCGCTCATTGAGCAAGCAAGGCATCCGCTTCAAGTTGAGTTCGAAAGTCACCAGCGCCACCTCCTCGGCGAGCGGAGTTCAACTCAGTGTCGAACCGGCCGCAGGTGGCACCGCCGAGCTGCTGGAAGCCGACTACGTGCTGGTGGCTATCGGTCGCCGTCCTTACACCCAGGGCCTGGGGCTGGAGAACGTCGGCCTCGCCACCGACAAACGCGGCATGCTCGCCAACAAGGGCCACCGCACTGAGGCTGCGGGGGTCTGGGTGATCGGTGACGTCACCTCAGGGCCGATGCTCGCCCACAAGGCCGAAGACGAAGCCATGGCCTGCATCGAGCAAATCGTCGGCAAAGCTGGCGAGGTCAATTACGACCTGATCCCCAGCGTGATCTACACCAAACCGGAGCTGGCCAGCGTCGGCAAGACCGAAGAACAGCTGAAGGCCGAAGGTCGCGCCTACAAGGTCGGCAAATTCCCCTTCACCGCCAACAGCCGGGCGAAGATCAACCACGAAACCGAAGGCTTCGCCAAGGTACTGGCCGATGAGCGCACCGACGAAGTCCTCGGTGTGCACCTTGTGGGCCCGAGCGTCAGCGAAATGATTGGCGAATATTGCGTGGCCATGGAGTTCAGCGCCTCGGCCGAAGACATCGCCCTGACCTGCCATCCACACCCGACCCGCTCCGAGGCCTTGCGCCAGGCGGCGATGAACGTGGAGGGGATGGCGACGCAAATGTAGGTCAAAAGATCAAAAGATCGCAGCCTTCGGCAGCTCCTACGGGGCGCTGCGATCTTTTCGCTTTTTCAGTCAGGCAAATGCCCCAACGGCAACGCTCCCGGCGTCTTCACCGTGTGAATTGCAAAATTGCTGCGGATATCGCTCACGCCAGGCAATTTCAGCAATCGCCCGGTGAGGAAACGGTCATAGGCGCGCAAGTCCGGTACCACCACTTGCAGCAGAAAATCCGATTCCCCGGACACCAGAAACGCCGAAATCACCTCAGGCAATGCCGTCACGGCCAGGCGGAACGCTTCGGCTTGTTCATCGTTATGCCGTTCGACCTTGACCCCGACAAACACCGTCAGCCCAAGGCCCACTTCATCTCGATCGAGGTTGGCCTGATAGCCACGAATCACACCGGCCTCTTCCAGCATCCGGACCCGGCGCAAACAGGGCGAGGCCGACAAGCCGATCTCATCGGCCAGTTGTACGTTACTCAGGCGTCCGTCCCGTTGCAGCGCCGTGAGAATTTTGCGGTCGTAGGCGTCCAGTTTCATGTTTTGGCAGATCCTGATGGTTCGATCGTCACAAACTGGCAGGTTATGCCAAATATCGAAGCTTTAGAAGCTGACTACGCAACCACCTGCCCTGCCCCTCGGCCGTAGACTGAACCCACCAAATCGACAACGAATGGGGGCAACATGACAGAACTCTGGCTGTTTTTCATGGCATTGACAGTGGTCTACCTGTTGCCGGGCCCGGACATGATTCTGCTGTTGCAGACCGGCGCTCGTCAGGGCAAAGGCGCGGCGCTGGCCACGGCATTGGGGCTGGGCGTGGCGCGCGGTTGTCATGTGGCATTGGCGGCATTGGGTTTGGCGACGCTGTTCAGGACTGCGCCCTGGACTTTCGACGTGGTGCGCCTGGCCGGCGCCGCGTACCTGCTCTGGATCGGCATTCAGTGCCTGCGCACCACGATGCTGCCGAGCTTGAACGGTGCAGACGCAACGACTGCTAAACCACGGTGGCCGGAGGCGATCCAGCGCGGTTTGCTGACTAACCTGCTCAACCCCAAGGCGCTGCTGTTTTGCTCGGTGCTGCTGCCGCAGTTCATCAACCCTCAAGCCGGACCGGTGCTCGCACAATTTGCGACCCTCGGCATGATGCTGGTCGGCGTCGGCTTGCTGTTCGACAGCGCCTACGCGCTGGTCGGCGCTGCGTTGGGCCGTTGGCTGCAACGCAGTCCATCGGCCCAGCGGGTACAGCAGTGGTTGTTTGGCAGCCTGTTGATTGGTTTTGCTGTGCGGCTGACCTTTGTTCAACAAGCTTGAGCGTTATCGCGCTTTCCGACGGCGGCGACTGATCAACAACAGCGCCGCTGCCGTAACGGCCAACACGGCGCCGATCTGCAATGTTTTTTTGTAGGGTCGCAGCGTGGACCGCATAGCGTCGGTGACCTGGGTCACATAGCGCTTGTCGGCATTCTGGAAGTCCGGCTCCTGGCATTGATGACCGAAATCACCGGCCCAGACCACATAGGGCCCCTCCTCGACATAACGACGATAGAACGCGCTTTGCTCTTGCAGGTTGGTGCCCCACCCTGAGGCCTTGCATAGCACCGAAGCAAACGCCTGACTGCTGTGGGGCAGATGATCGGCGGCCTTACTCGCCAGAGCCGTGGCGACATAACGGTAATGGAAACGCTCATCAGGTTGCGCCACCGTAGCTTGCTGACGCTGCACTTCGCCCTCGGTCATCAGCGGTCCGACCTTGAGCTCCGGAGCTTCCAGGCTGTAATTGCCACCGAAGGTCACATAATCCGGGGACATCTCGTAGCCCAACAGCTCCATCCCATCGTAGCGAGCCAGCGTCGCGGCGTAGTAATAAGCGAATGCCTTGGAGGTCGGCCACCATTTGGATTCGGCCTCCTTGCGCAATTGCCCATACCATTTGGCCTTGGCCTGCAAATCCGCGTTGTCGAAGTAAGCCGGAGCCTCATCGTAACGCTCTTCACGCAATAAACGCCGCCCGAGCAGATTGCGCAGGCTCGCGGCCACCGGCAACGGCACATAATTGTCGCGATCCTGCTGGCTGAGCGGTGGCGGTGCCGGCACCTGGGTGTCGACGTACTGCTTGAGTTCATCGAGGGTCAGCACCCGCTCGGCCACGGTGGCCGCGTCGAACCAGTAGATACCCTGGCTGCGATAGAGCTGATCGAAGGCCTGCAGGTAATCCCCGCGTTGCAGGGCCAGAATCGCGCTTTCACCCTCGACCCGGCACTTGGGCTGGAGTGTTTCGTAATCCCAGTCGGGCGTGCGCCGCTCGCCCCAGGATTCGTTCTGCGGGAAGGCCTGGGCGGCTTTGGCATAGGCCGCCGCCGCAGCGTTTTTGTCGCCATCACGCACCGCCAGCTTCGCCCGCAACCACCACGCAAGGCCACCGTCACCAGCCTGTTCGAGGAAGGCTTTGGCGCTGGCGTAATCGCCCTGTTGATAATTCATCGCCGCCAGGCGATCGGCATTATCCAGACTGCCACGGGTGCTGCTTTGCAGCAGTTTGATCAGTTTCTGTTCGTTCGGCGGTTGATCACCGAATGACCAACCCAGCCGGCTGATCAACGACGCCGTCACCAGTTGCTGCACCGCTTTGCCCTTGAGCAACCCGGCCAGTTGCTCGTCAGGCATAGCGGCCAGATCGGCCATCAACAGCTTCAGCGAGGTGTAGCCCACCGCCGAGCCGTGAAGGTTCTGCGTGGCGTAGAGTTGGATGGCGTTGTCCCAGTCACCCGCAGTGCGGGCCACTCGCGCTTCTTCGCCGAGGCTGGCGACACCCAGTTCCAACGGGTCGCTGAAGCCGTCGATGCTCAGTTGACGGGTCTGCTCGAAGGCCTTGCGGGACTGAGCCAACAGGTCAGGGGTCGCGCCTGCCTCTGAACTCATGGCAAACAGCGCCCGGCCTAACGAGTACGCCGCCCAGGTGCTACGCAACGGGCGTTGTTCCGCCGGCAGCGCCAGCACTTTCTGGAAGTAGTCGGCGGCCAGGCCATGGTCACCGGCGCTGAACGCCACGGCGCCAGCCAGATAGAGCCTGTGCTCGGGTGGCAGATTCGCGCCTTGCTCTTCAACCTGACGGGCATCGGTCAGGCTGCGCAGTTGTTTCACCAGCGCTTGCTGCTCAGGCGTCAGACCGGCCTGTTCGGCGGTGTCGCGCTGACGAGTGTAATCGGGCGCATCGCCATAACCGTCCCCCGGAATGTTGGTGGCGGCGGTGACATTTTTCAGTCCCTCGATGGCATGCCCCAGACGGTTGATCTCAAGGTTGAAGTTGCCTTCCGGCAGTTCCGCCAGCGACTGGCCACGGTTGTCCAGCAGGCGCATGGGAAAGTCCGGCCCGCAGGCCAGCGCCGAACCCAATGGCAGGCTGAGGCTCAGGCAAAGCACATGGCGGGGCCAGTTACGGGTAAACATTCGAACCTCCTTGATCAATGTGTGCGCAGCGAGCCCAACCGATGGCGCGCTGCCCGCCGGCCGGGATTCGACCGTCACGCAGGCGGGTGAAGGTAAGCAGATCCGGGCGCTGTTGCAACGCATAACCGGCCAGCGCATCGGCGCCCTCGCAGCCCTGCACCGCCAGCGTCAGGCGTTCGGGCCAGGCACTGTCGAGGTTGCCTTGGTTGCTGAGGCTGATGTCATAGAGGCCGTCCTGCGCCGAGAGCTTCAGGCCCACACGACTGTCGAGCGTATCGCCACGCGCCACAGCGATTAGCGTGGTCAGGCTCCAGGCCCTGCGATCATTGGCCAGGGGCAGGCGAAACCAGATCAGCCCGGCCAGACGGGCCGGTGGATCGGCGCGCAACTCGGCGCCGAGCTTGCTCAGTTGCTGCGGGTCTGCCAGCAACTCCCGACGTTCGCCGCCTTGCTCGATGGGCACTTCGCTTTCCACGACCGGCGCGCCACCGGCTCCTGGCAACAGCGCCACGCCATAAGCCGGCAGCGCCAGATAAAACGGTTTCGATGTGTTGCGACTCCAGGCCCTGGCCCACTGCCGTGCCTGATCCGGGTCGAACAGCCCACGCCGCGGATCGCTCACCGCGTGCACCTGCAACACGCTGCTGTCGACTGTTGCCAGCAACGCCGGCAATTCAGAACTGTCGAGCCAGGCCGGCAACGCCGTGATGCTCAGCGGCAAGGACGCCGGCAGAACGCCACGCAAATGGGTGAGGAATTCGCGGTAGGCCGGTAACCGGGCGTTGCCCGCATCGTGGTCGATTTCCACGCCGGAAAGGATCAGCCCCTGCCCTTGCCAATCGCTGAGCACCTGCTGGATCTGCGCCGTGACCTCGTCCCGGTCCAGCCCATTGAGCTGGCCATCCAGACGAACCACCGCAATCAGCGGTCGGCCATCACGCTTGAGCAGCGCCGGATCGATCCGCGCCCGGCTCCAGCCAGACTGTGGAAATGCCTGCAAGGCCAGCACGCGCAAGGTCGAGAAATCGGTGCGGCTGTCGCGCAGCGCGGCGTCATGCGCCGGCGTCCATTGCCGTTGCCAGACATAGAGTTGCTGATCGAGCGGCGGCGCGTCCGGTTGCTCGCAACCGTTGAGCAACAACGCTGCCAGCAAAACGATCAAGCGTGTGAAAAAGACCATGAACACCAATCCCTGAAATGCAAAAAGGGCCTCCCAAGGCCCTTTGTCACTCTGCTCGTTACCCTACTCAGCTATCAGCTTGCGGGCAATGATCACCTGATTTTTCGCCATTACCGCTCCCACATCAAATCAGCTGTGTGGCGCAGGTTTTGGTATGGCGACGTTATCCAGCATCCGGTTCACCGCCAGTTCCGCCAGCATGACGATCTGTTGAATCGCCATCGCCGTATGCCGGTGCGGCCCTTGCAGATACCCCGCAAAATCACTCGCCATCACACTGGCCTGGGCCAACGATTCACAGGTGTGGGCCAACAGGTCTTCGTCTTTGATATCCGGTGCAACCATAAACATCGTGCTCGGCTTGCGGGCGACCGGTGGTTTGAGGGCTGAGGGGTTGAGGTAGTGATCGAGCGCGCGCTCGGCGGCTTCGTTGAGCTTTTTTGAATTTGGGGATTCGTAGGGGGAAGTGCTGTCCGCTTCGGGCGGATTTGGTGTCGGCTTAAACATGGCAAAGATCCTTAAAGAGATGGAGCTGCCATTTTTCGTTTTCCAGACGAAAGGGGTGGCAGCTGTACGCGGACTGGAAAAACCGGTAGAGGATCAAACCCGGCAGACCCGAAGGTCTCCCACGCACAGCCGCCATAACTGCAGAGCTGAAAAAGCGCCGCATTATGTCACCTGCTGTGATCCTATACTTCGGGTTTTCCAGGCCCGATCGCTGAATTGCCAACGACCCTCAAAGCCTATCCACTCCACTTCCCACCCGACAACCGTCAAAACCTGTCGGAAACATCCCCCAAAATCATCGTCTGTAGGACTGCCTGAAGATCAAAAGATCGCCGCCTTCGGCAGCGCCTACGCAGGATTCGTTTGCACCCTGTAGGAACTGCCGAAGGCGGCGATCTTTTTCTAAAGGTCGAGCACCAACGGCTGCGAACCCTGCGCCGGCACCGCACAACAAATCAGCACCTCACCCGCATCGGGAACCTCCGCCGGAGGCTGTGGATAATTCACCTCTCCGCTGATCAACCGGGTTTTGCAGGTCCCGCAAGAACCGCCGCGGCAACTGAATTCCGGGCGTAAGCCACGGCTCTCCGCCAACTCCAGCAAACTGCCGCCGTCCGGCTGCCAACGCGCTTCTTTGGCAGAGCGCTGGAACACGACGGGCACAGAAACGGTAGCGGCCGGCAATTGCTCGATGACCACCGCGTCCGGGTCCGGCTTGCGACGCAGCGTCGACGGGCCAAAGGTTTCGGCATGAATCCTTGAATCAGGGACATCCAGATCCCGCAGGCTGTCGTACAGACCCTGGGTAAAACTTCCCGGACCGCACAGGACAAAATCCACTTGGTCGTAGTCCTCCACCTCAAGAGTGGTCTTGAGCAAGTCGGCGTCGATGCGCCCTGTCAGGTCGTAATCTTCACCCTCACGGGCATCGGACTCCGGCTGACTGAGCAAACGCAGCACCCGCACCTCATCACCGAGACCGTCGAGCAGGCGATCCAGCTCAGGGCGAAACGGTTGATCGGCCAAGGTCCGCGAGCTCTGGAAGAACCACACAGGACGGATGCGCCGCGTGCGCAGGCCTTGATAAACCACCTCCCGCAGCATCGACAGCAGCGGCGTGATCCCCACGCCGGCAGCCAATAGCACCAGCGGCCGACGCTCATTCGGCGCCACGGTGAAATGCCCTTGAGGCGAGCGGGCTTCAAGCACATCGCCGACACGAATCTGCTCATGCAGGTGCGAGGACACCAGGCCTTCACGCTTCACGCTGATGCGGAAAAAGTCATCGGATGGCGCGCTCGACAAGCTGTACGTGCGGATGTGCACATCGCCTGCGATGTTGAACCGCAAGGGCAAATGTTGCCCAGCTTGAAACACCGGCAATCCGGCGCCATCGGCAGGCTCCAGATAGATCGAACGGATGTTGTGGCTCTCCCGCTCGATGCGCGTCACTCGCAGCGGCCGCCAGCGATTCCCCAGCGCCTGGGCTTGCAGGCGTGCATTCGCCTGCGCCCAGGTGCCGGTCAGCAGACTGGTGGGCGACACGCCGTCAAAGCGCCAGCGCAAGGCCAGTGCCGCGGGCCGACGCACCGCGTGCTCCACCTCGAATGTCCACAGCCGCTCGGCGCCTTGAAAGGCTTCGATCTGCGGGCCTTCGAGGATGACTTGCGTGCGACCGCTGAGGTGCAGCAAATCGCCCGAATCGAAATCGATGAACAGCAAACCGGCCCGAGGGTTGATCAGCAGGTTGCCCAAGGTATTGAAGAACAGGTTGCCGGCGAAGTCCGGGATGGTCAGGCGATTGCCTTCTATCTGGACGAAACCGGCCTGGCCGCCCCGATGAGAAACGTCCACCGAGCGCTGGCCATCGACGTCCACATAACTGGCGACAAAGAAGGTATCGGCGCTGGCGATCATGGCTTTGGCAGTGTCATCCAGCCCATTGAGATGCTGCGCAACACGGGTCGCCGGATCCGCCAATGGCACCGAGCGAAACTGGCGCAATTGAATGTATTGCGGGCAATTGCCGAAGGATTGCTCCACCGTCACCTCGAAGCCGCTCGCCGTTACAGCGCCGACTCGACCATTGAGACGATTGCGACGCCGGGTGTGCAGCTCGATACCGAGCAGACCGATCGCCGCCCCGTCTTGCAGTTGTGCAGGGTCGTCGCGACCGGGCAGGCAGCCGATCTGCAACAGCCCGGGCTCGGGGGACTTCGCAAAGCCCGGCGCCCCTTCAAGAATACTGGCCCAAGGGTTGCCGTCGGCATCCACCGCGCCGTACAGCATGAACGGCAGTTGCTGATAGAACGTGCGGTGCTGGTCCGGCATCTCGCCGCGAATCACCCTACGACCCAATGCCTCCATTCGCTCGACGACACCCACATGGGCCTGCAATTTTTTCTCGCCTGCGTGCCAAGGTGAACGTTCCATAACGGCTTCTCCCCTGCGCTCATCGCGCAATAAGAACGGCCCGACTGAATAGGGCCGTGAACATCAGGCAGTTTTTTGCAAACCGGCGATGGTGCGCGGCATGCCGACAAACCCTGGCAAGGCTTCAACGCGCGCCAGCCAGGCGCGGATGTTGGCGTAGTCGTCCAGCGACACATTGCCTTCCGGAGCATGGGCGATGTAGCTGTAGGCGGCGATGTCGGCGATGGTCGGCTCGCTACCGGCCAGATAGGCCGTTGCGCCCAGTTCCTGATCGATCACTTTGAGCCAGGTGTGAGAATAGGCGATCACCTCTTCAGCGTTGTAAGGCGCACCAAATACAGTGATCAGCCTTGCCCTGCCGGGGCCAAAGGCAATCGGCCCGGCGGCGACCGACAACCAACGCTGAACCTTGGCTGCACCGACCGGATCGGTTGGCAGCCAGCGACCGTTGCCATATTTTTGCGCAAGGTAGACCAGGATCGCGTTGGAGTCGGCCAGCACCATGCCTTGATCCTCAATTACCGGGACCTGGCCAAACGGGTTGAGCGCAAGAAAATCCGCTTGTTTGTGTGCGCCCTTGGCCAGATCGACGAAGATCAGCTCGGTCGGCAGTTGCAACAACGACAGCATCAGCTCTACACGGTGAGCATGGCCGGAACGGGGGAAGTTGTAGAGTTTGATGGCTTGCATGGTCGACTCCGCTGGGTGGTGGCGCCGCTCAGGAAAGATCAGCGCCGATGGAGCGCTATCTTCCATCCACAACCAAAGCAACAGAATAACCAGCAAACGCAATCCATTATTTCATCCAGTGCAATAAACCTTCAGCCGTGCAGGGCCGGGTGTTCGCGCAGCCCCTTCACCGCAAAGTCCACAAAACTGCGAACCCGCGTCGGGGCCTTGCGCCCACCCTGGTAGACCACATGAATGGGCAATGGCGGCAGTTCGAAGTCAGCCAGGACGATTTCCAGCTCACCGGTGGCGATCTTGCTCGCCACTTGATACGACAAGACTCGGGTCAATCCCAGGCCCATGGCGGCGGCAGTGATCGCCGCTTGATTGGCAGAGACCACCAGACGCGGCTCCGGACGAACACTGACCGGCTCTCCCGCCTCAAGGAACGGCCAGCTTCTGGGCTGCCCGATGGACGAGGTGGCGATGATCGGGGCGCGGCTCAAATCTGCCGGATGCCGAGGCCGACCATGGTCAGTCAGGAAACCGGGGGAAGCGCAGATCACCCGCCGCACTTCGCCCACTCGAATGGCATGCTGATTGCTGTCAGGCAACTCACCGATGCGCACAGCCACATCGATGCCCTCCTCGACCATGCTCACCACCCGGTCGACCAGCACAGCGTTGATGCTGACTTCAGGAAATTGAGTCAAGTAACCGACCATGAGCGGCGTGACGAACAAATCGCCGAACAATACCGGTGCCGTGATCGTCAGTTGCCCACGGGGTTGGGCATGGCTTCCGGCGGCCGAATCTTCGGCTTCCTGCACCTCGGCGAGAATTCTCCGACAGTCCTCCAGATAACGCTGACCTGCCTCGCTCAAATGCACGCTACGGGTGGTGCGCGTCAGCAACTGGGTGCCAATGCGCTGCTCAAGCGCCGCCACTGCCCGGGTAACGCTGGCTGCCGACATCCCCAAACGCCGCGCCGCCGCCGAGAAACCTTGGTCCTGGGCGACAGCGGCGAAGACCTGCATTTCCTGGAATCGGTCCATCGGGTATGTCCTTCGTTCAGGTAAAAAAAAATCGCAACCGTAGGCTGCGATTTTTATTGTTTTCGATCACCTGTGGATAACTTATTCCACCGTCACCGACTTCGCCAGATTTCGTGGCTGGTCAACGTCAGTGCCTTTCAACACTGCCACGTAGTACGAAAGAAGCTGCAACGGAATCGTGTAGAGGATCGGCGACAGGATGTCGTGGATGTGCGGCATGTGCACAACATGAGTGCCTTCACCGTTGGTCATGCCGGCCTGCTCGTCGGCGAAGACGATCAGTTCACCGCCGCGGGCGCGGACTTCCTGGAGGTTGGACTTCAACTTCTCCAGCAACTCGTTGTTCGGTGCCACGGTGACCACTGGCATGTCGTTATCCACAAGCGCCAGCGGGCCATGTTTCAGCTCGCCCGCCGGGTAGGCTTCGGCGTGGATGTAGGAGATTTCCTTGAGCTTGAGCGCCCCTTCCATCGCCACCGGGAATTGCGCACCGCGACCGAGGAACAGGGTGTGGTTCTTCTCGGCGAACAGCTCGGCGATTTTTTCCACAGTGCTGTCCATGGCCAGGGCTTCGCCCAGACGGGTCGGCAGGCGACGCAGTTCTTCCACCAGTGTGGCTTCGACGCCTGCGGCCAATGTGCCGCGAACCTGACCCAGGGCCAGGGTCAGCAACAGCAGGCCCACCAATTGAGTGGTGAAGGCTTTGGTCGAGGCCACGCCGATTTCGCGACCGGCCTGGGTCAGCAGCGTCAGGTCCGATTCACGCACCAGGGAGCTGATGCCGACGTTGCAGATTGCCAGGCTGGAAAGGAAGCCCAGTTCCTTGGCGTTGCGCAGCGCGGCCAAGGTGTCGGCGGTTTCGCCTGACTGGGAGATGCTCACGAACAGGGTATCGGGCTGCACCACTACTTTGCGGTAGCGGAATTCGCTGGCGACTTCGACCTGGCACGGAATGCCGGCCAGTTCTTCGAGCCAGTAACGGGCAACCATACCGGCGTGATAACTGGTGCCGCAGGCAACGATCTGTACATTACGCACCTTGGCAAACAGCTCGGCCGCTTGTGGACCAAACGCCTGGACCAGCACCTGATTCTGACTCAGGCGACCTTCAAGCGTGCGTTGCACCACGGCCGGTTGCTCGTGAATTTCCTTGAGCATGTAATGCCGGAACTCGCCTTTGTCAGCGGCTTCGGCACCGTCACGGTACTGAACGCTTTCACGCTCGACGAGCGTGCCGTTGATGTCCCAGATCTGCACGCTGTCGCGGCGAATTTCGGCGATATCGCCTTCTTCCAGGTACATGAAGCGGTCAGTGACCTGGCGCAGGGCCAACTGGTCGGAGGCAAGAAAGTTTTCACCCAGGCCCAGACCGATTACCAATGGGCTGCCGCTGCGGGCTGCTACCAGGCGATCCGGTTGCCGAGCGCTGATCACTGCCAGACCGTATGCGCCGTGCAGTTCTTTGACGGTCGCTTTCAGGGCCGCGGTCAGGTCAGGCTGCTCTTTGAGTTTTTCGTTGAGCAGATGGGCGATGACTTCAGTGTCCGTGTCCGAGGTGAACACGTGGCCCAGGGCCTTGAGTTGCTCGCGCAGGGCTTCGTGGTTCTCGATGATGCCGTTATGCACCACCGCAAGATCGCCCGAAAAATGCGGGTGAGCGTTGCGTTCGCATGGCGCGCCGTGGGTCGCCCAGCGGGTGTGGGCAATGCCCAGACGACCGACCAGAGGCTCTTCGATCAGCGCCTGTTCCAGTTCGCTGACCTTGCCCGGCCGACGCAGGCGCAAGAGTTTTTCATCGTTGGTGTACACCGCCACGCCGGCGCTGTCATAACCACGGTATTCCAGACGCTTGAGGCCTTCGAGCAGGATGGCGGTAATGTTCCGTTCTGCGACTGCACCGACAATTCCACACATGCTATTTCTCCTGACTGACAGCGGCGCAAATCACATTGATGCCGCGGGCCTGAATCTGATCGCGGGCCTCAAGCGGCAGGCGATCATCGGTAATAAGGGTATGGACGCTGCTCCAAGGCAGCTCCAGATTGGGGATCTTGCGGCCGATCTTGTCGGCCTCGACCATCACGATCACTTCGCGGGCGACCTCGGCCATGACACGGCTCAGTCCCAGCAATTCATTGAAGGTGGTGGTCCCGCGCACCAGATCGATGCCATCGGCGCCAATAAATAACTGATCGAAGTCATATGAGCGTAGTACCTGCTCTGCCACCTGACCCTGGAAGGATTCGGAATGCGGATCCCAGGTACCACCGGTCATCAACAGCACCGGTTCGTGCTCGAGTTCAGTCAACGCGTTGGCGACATGCAGGGAGTTGGTCATCACCACCAGGCCCGGTTGCTGGCCGAGTTCCGGGATCATCGCGGCGGTGGTACTGCCGCTGTCGATGATGATGCGCGCATGCTCGCGAATCCGCGTGACGGCGGCGCGGGCAATGGCCTGCTTGTATTTCGAAACCGGTTGGCCGATGTCGGCGACCAGCTCCTGCGGCATGGTGACCGCGCCGCCATAACGACGCAGCAACAGACCGTTGCTTTCAAGCGCGGCCAGATCCTTGCGAATCGTAACTTCCGAGGTTTCGAAGCGTTTGGCCAGCTCGTCCACACTGACTTCGCCCTGCTCATTGAGCAAGGCGAGGATATTGTGGCGGCGTTGGGGCGTGTTGCGCTTTGACATGATTTGGTAAGTTTCGATTCGAAAGATAACGTAAGCAATCAAAACCTATCAGCGAAACTTCGTCAAGCCAACGTCAGAAAAAAAGATGTGTGGATAACTCAAAAAAAGATCGCAGCCTCCGGCAGCGCCTACAGAGTGAACACAAATTCCCTGTAGGCGCTGCCGAAGGCTGCGATCTTTTGATCTGTGGATAACTTAACTCTTCTTGATCTTCTCAGGCCGCTTCCAGCCGTCGATGTTCTTCTGTCGAGCCCGGCCTACGGCCAACTGAGCGTTATCCACATTCTGGGTAATAGTCGAACCGGCCGCCGTGGTCGCACCGGAGGAGATATCCACAGGCGCCACCAACGAGTTATTGGAACCGATGAATACATCTTCACCCAGCACGGTTTTCCACTTGTTGGCACCGTCGTAGTTGCAGGTGATGGTGCCGGCGCCAATGTTGGTGCGCGCACCGATCTCGGCATCGCCCAGATACGTCAAGTGACCGGCCTTGGCACCTTCGCCCATGTGAGCGTTCTTCAGTTCAACAAAGTTACCCACATGCGCGCGGGCTTCCAGCACTGTGCCGGGACGCAAACGAGCAAACGGGCCGGCATCGCTGCCTTCGCCGAGAATCGCGCCTTCGATATGACTGTTGGCCTTGATCACCACGCCTTTGCGCAGGGTACTGTCCTTGATCACGCAGTTCGGGCCGATCACCACGTCGTCCTCGATGACCACTTTGCCCTCGAGAATCACGTTGATGTCGATCAGGATATCGCGACCAACGGTAACCTCACCGCGCACATCGAAACGTGTCGGGTCGCGCAGGGTTACGCCTTGAGCCATCAAACGACGAGCGGCGCGCAGTTGATAATGACGCTCCAGCTCGGCCAGTTGTTTGCGATCGTTGGCGCCCTGCACTTCCATGGCGTCATGGGGTTGTTCGGTGGCCACCACCAGACCATCACTGACCGCCATGGCGATCACGTCAGTCAGGTAGTACTCGCCCTGGGCGTTATTGTTGGATAGGCGGCTCAGCCAATCGCCCAAACGCTGGGAAGGCACCGCCAAAATGCCGGTATTGCCTTCGGTGATCGCACGCTCAGCCGCGTTGGCATCTTTCTGCTCGACGATGGCAGTCACTTTGCCGGCGGCATCACGGACAATGCGGCCGTAGCCAGTCGGGTCATCCAGCTCGACAGTCAGCAGACCCAATTGCTGCGGTGCAGCCTGCTTGAGCAGACGTTGCAGGGTTTCGACTTCGATCAACGGCACGTCACCGTAGAGAATCAGCACGGTATCGGACTCGATGAACGGCACAGCCTGGGCCACCGCATGACCGGTACCCAGCTGTTGGTCCTGCAGGACGAAATTCAGGTCATCGGCGGCCAGACGCTCGCGCACCGCTTCGGCACCATGGCCGATCACCACGTGGATGCGCTGTGGATCAAGTTGCCGAGCGCTGTGGATAACATGGCCAAGCATTGAATTACCGGCAATCGGATGCAGGACTTTCGGCAAGGCCGAACGCATGCGAGTGCCTTGGCCGGCAGCGAGGATAACGATTTCAAGGGACATGACTGGCTACCAATCCTGGGTGGTCAGCAACTGCGACCAGATGATGAATATCGAAAAAGAAAAAAGGGTAGCCGAGGCTACCCTTTTTAATCAATCGCGCAACAAGTCGATGGCCGATTAGTGGCCGAACTTCTTGCGGATCTGCTGGACGGTGCGCAGCTGAGCTGCAGCCTCGGCCAGACGTGCGGCAGCAGAACCGTAATCGAATTCCGCGCCTCGCTCATGCAAGGCTTTCTCGGCAGCCTTAACGGCTTCCAGAGCTGCGGCTTCGTCCAGGTCGGCAGCGCGTTGCACGGTGTCGGCAAGAACCTTGACCATGTTCGGCTGAACCTCGAGGAAACCACCGGAGATGTAATACACCTCCTCTTCCCCGCCCTGCTTGACCAGGCGGATCGGACCTGGCTTCAGATTAGTGATCAGCGGCGCGTGACCCAGGGCGATACCAAGATCACCCAGTGCACCGTGCGCAATCACCATCTCGACCAGACCGGAAAAGATTTCTCCTTCCGCGCTGACGATATCGCAATGGACTGTCATAGCCATCTGATTGCCTCAACCTAAATTAGCGCCCGTTGCCGGGCGCCGGGATTACAGTTTCTTGGCTTTCTCGATCGCTTCTTCGATGCCGCCAACCATGTAGAACGCTTGTTCTGGCAGGTGGTCGTAGTCACCGTTGAGGATGCCTTTGAAGCCAGCAATGGTGTCTTTCAGGGAAACGTATTTACCCGATGCACCGGTGAAGACTTCAGCCACGAAGAACGGCTGCGACAAGAAACGCTGGATCTTACGAGCACGGTTTACCAACTGCTTGTCGGCTTCCGACAGCTCGTCCATACCCAGGATCGCAATGATGTCCTTCAGTTCTTTGTAACGCTGCAGCACGTACTGGACGCCGCGAGCGGTGTCGTAGTGGTCCTGGCCGATTACGTTCGGGTCCAGCTGGCGCGAAGTCGAGTCGAGTGGATCAACCGCTGGGTAGATACCCAGGGAAGCGATGTCACGGGACAGAACGACGGTAGCGTCCAAGTGGGCGAAGGTGGTCGCTGGCGACGGGTCAGTCAAGTCATCCGCAGGTACGTATACCGCTTGGATCGAAGTGATCGAACCTTCCTTGGTCGAAGTGATACGTTCTTGCAGAACGCCCATCTCTTCAGCCAGGGTCGGCTGGTAACCTACTGCCGAAGGCATACGGCCCAGCAGTGCGGATACTTCAGTACCGGCCAAGGTGTAACGATAGATGTTGTCGACGAACAGCAGAACGTCGTTACCTTCGTCACGGAACTTCTCGGCCATGGTCAGGCCGGTCAGTGCTACGCGCAGACGGTTACCCGGCGGCTCGTTCATCTGACCGTAAACCAGTGCCACTTTGTCCAGAACGTTGGAATCCTTCATCTCGTGGTAGAAGTCGTTACCCTCACGAGTACGCTCACCCACACCGGCGAACACGGAATAACCGCTGTGCTCGATGGCGATGTTACGGATCAGTTCCATCATGTTTACGGTCTTGCCTACACCGGCACCACCGAACAGACCGACTTTACCGCCTTTGGCAAACGGGCAAACCAGGTCGATAACCTTGATGCCGGTTTCCAGCAGGTCGTTGCCGCCTGCCTGTTCGGCGAACGAAGGTGCTGGGCGGTGAATGCCCCAACGCTCTTCGGTGTCGATCGGACCAGCTTCGTCGATCGGGTTACCGAGGACGTCCATGATCCGGCCCAGGGTTGCTTTACCGACCGGTACGGAGATGGCTGCGCCAGAATCGGTAACTTCCAGACCGCGTTTCAGGCCCTCTGTGGAACCCATCGCAATGGTGCGAACCACGCCGTCGCCCAGCTGTTGCTGAACTTCCAGAGTGGTTTCAGCCGCGCTCACTACTTTCAGCGCGTTGTAGATGCTCGGTACGCTGTCGCGTGGAAATTCCACGTCGATAACGGCGCCGATGATTTGAACGATACGTCCGCTACTCATAGCTGGATCCTCTGAATATTTGAACCGTTAAACCGCGGCAGCGCCGCCGACGATTTCCGAGATCTCTTGGGTGATCGCAGCCTGACGCGCCTTGTTGTAGACCAGCTGCAAATCGCTGATCAAATCACCGGCGTTGTCGGTAGCGTTCTTCATCGCGATCATCCGCGCAGCTTGTTCAGCCGCGTTGTTCTCGACCACCGCCTGGTAGACCTGCGACTCCACGTAACGGACCATCAAGCCGTCAAGCAGCTCTTTGGCGTCCGGTTCGTAGAGATAGTCCCAGTGGTGCTTGAGTTCTTGATCCGGGGTTGCCACCAGTGGAATCAACTGCTCCACGGTAGGCTGTTGCGTCATGGTGTTGATGAACTTGTTGGACACCACGGACAGGCGGTCAATACGGCCGTCCAGATAGGCATCCAGCATCACCTTGACGCTGCCAATCAGATCATTGATCGACGGCTCTTCACCCAGGTGGCTGATAGCTGCAACGACGTTACCGCCGAAGTTGCGGAAAAAGGCCGCACCCTTGCTACCAACGACACACAGATCAATCTCGACGCCGTTTTCGCGGTTTACCGCCATGTCCTTGACCAGGGCCTTGAACAGGTTGGTGTTCAAGCCACCACACAGACCACGGTCACTGCTCACTACGACATAACCAACGCGCTTTACTTCACGGTCGATCATGAACGGGTGGCGATATTCCGGGTTAGCGTTGGCCAGATGGCCAATAACCTGGCGGATGCGCTCCGCATAAGGACGGCTAGCAGCCATGCGCATTTGTGCCTTGCGCATTTTGCTGACCGCCACTTTTTCCATGGCGCTGGTAATCTTTTGCGTGCTTTTGATGCTCGCAATCTTACTGCGAATCTCTTTTGCGCCTGCCATGTAACACCTATCAGGTTAGCAAGCGGGAGCCTTGCGGCTCCCGCTGCGGCTTACCAGGTTTGGGTGGCCTTGAACTTCTCGATACCGGCTTTCATGCCAGCGTCGATTTCGTCATTGAAGTCACCTTTCACGTTGATCTTCGCCATCAAGTCGGCGTGATCGCGGTTGAAGAAAGCAATCAGCGCTTGTTCGAAGCTGCCGATCTTGGCGATTTCAACGTCAGTCAGGAACCCACGCTCAGCGGCATACAGCGACAGCGCCATGTCAGCGATCGACATTGGTGCGTATTGCTTCTGCTTCATCAGCTCGGTAACGCGCTGACCATGCTCAAGTTGCTTACGGGTCGCTTCGTCCAGGTCAGAAGCGAACTGGGCGAATGCCGCCAGTTCACGGTACTGAGCCAGAGCGGTACGGATACCACCGGACAGCTTCTTGATGATCTTGGTCTGAGCGGCACCACCCACACGGGATACCGAAACACCGGCGTTCACTGCAGGACGGATGCCCGAGTTGAACATGGCCGATTCCAGGAAGATCTGACCGTCGGTGATGGAAATCACGTTGGTCGGAACGAACGCGGAAACGTCGCCAGCCTGGGTTTCGATGATCGGCAGTGCGGTCAGGGAACCGGTTTTGCCGGTCACTGCGCCGTTGGTGAACTTCTCTACGTACTCTTCCGAAACGCGGGATGCGCGCTCCAGCAGACGGGAGTGGAGATAGAACACGTCGCCTGGGTAAGCTTCACGGCCTGGTGGACGGCGCAGCAGCAGGGAAATCTGGCGGTAAGCCACTGCTTGCTTGGACAGATCGTCATAAACGATCAGCGCGTCTTCACCGCGGTCGCGGAAGAATTCACCCATGGTGCAACCGGAGTACGGTGCCAGGAATTGCAGCGCAGGAGATTCCGAAGCACTGGCAGCCACGATGATCGTGTTGGCCAGGGCGCCGTTTTCTTCCAGCTTGCGAACAACGTTGGCGATGGTCGATTGCTTCTGACCGATTGCTACGTAGACGCAGAAAATGCCGCTGTCTTTCTGGTTGATGATCGCGTCGATCGCCAGAGCGGTTTTACCGATCTGACGGTCACCGATGATCAGCTCACGCTGGCCACGGCCGACAGGGATCATGGCATCGACAGCCTTGTAGCCAGTCTGTACAGGCTGGTCTACCGACTTACGCCAGATCACGCCTGGAGCAACTTTCTCGACCGCGTCGGTCTCGGTGTTGCCCAGTGGACCTTTGCCGTCAACAGGGTTACCCAGTGCGTCGACTACGCGACCCAGCAGTTCCTTACCAACCGGAACTTCGAGGATGCGGCCAGTGCACTTGGCGCTCATGCCTTCAGCCAAAGACTGGTATGCGCCCAATACAACGGCACCTACGGAGTCTTGCTCCAGGTTGAGGGCCATACCGAAGACGCCGCCCGGAAACTCGATCATCTCGCCGTACATTACGTCGGCCAGACCGTGAATCCGCACGATACCGTCAGATACGCTGACGACAGTGCCTTCGTTACGGGCTTGGGAGGTCACATCGAGCTTGTCGATGCGGCCCTTGATAATTTCACTTATTTCGGAAGGATTGAGTTGCTGCATTGCTCTGCTGCCCCTTCAAACTCAAGATTTCAATGCTTCGGCAAGTTTCGCGATTTTGCCGCGAATCGAGCCATCGATAACCAGGTCGCCGGCGCGGATGACGACACCACCAATAAGGGCAGCGTCCTCCGCAACTTGCAGGCGCACTTCCCGGTTGAGTCGTGCACTGAGAACCTTGGCGAGTTTGTCTTGCTGTTCTTGGTTCAATGCAAAAGCACTGGTTACTTCCACGTCTACCGATTTCTCTTGTTCGGCCTTGTACAGGTCAAACAGAGCGGCGATCTCCGGCAGAAGCGGGAGACGGTCGTTTTCGGCAACGACGTGAATGAAGTTCTGTGCCTTGGCATCAAACTTGTCGCCGCACACGTCAATAAACGTGGCGGCCTTTTCTGCGCTCGTCAGTCGCGGGGCCTTGAGCACGCGCTGCATGGTGTCGTCTTCCGACACCAGTGCTGCCAGGCCGAGCATGGCTGACCAATTGGCCAGTTGCTGGTGGGCCTGAGCGTGCTCGAAGGCCGCCTTAGCGTAAGGTCGGGCCAACGTGGTCAGTTCTGCCATGATCGCCCTCGCTTAGATTTCAGCAGCCAGTTGGTTAACCAGCTCTGCGTGCGCGTTTTGATCGATTGTGGCACCCAGGATCTTCTCGGCGCCGCCGACTGCCAGCAAGCCCACTTGGGCACGCAGCGCGTCTTTGACACTGTTCAGTTCCTGTTCGATCTCGGCCTGAGCCTGAACCTTCACACGGTCAGCGTCGATACGGGCTTTTTCAACAGCCTCTTCGACAATCTGATTACCGCGTTTCTTGGCTTGCTCGATGATTTCAGCTGCCTGAGCTTTCGCTTCGCGCAGTTGCTGACCCGCTTTCTCTTGGGCCAACTCCAGGTCGCGAGCTGCTCGGCTGGCAGCGTCCAGACCATCAGCGATCTTCTTTTGACGTTCGTGCAGAGCCGCAATGACCGGAGGCCATACGAACTTCATGCAGAACAGTACAAAAATCAGGAACGCAACGGACTGGCCAATCAGGGTCGCATTAATGTTCACGCCAACACCTCGCAGTTACGTTGTCCATCACACCAAATTACCCGGAAGATCCGAGTAATTAGCCAGCGATCTGACCAACGAACGGGTTCGCAAAGGTGAAGAACAGAGCGATACCAACACCGATCATGGTTACGGCGTCGAGCAGACCGGCAACGATGAACATTTTAACTTGCAGCATTGGAACCATTTCTGGCTGACGCGCTGCGCCTTCCAGGAACTTGCCGCCCAGCAGGCCGAAACCAATTGCGGTACCCAGTGCGCCCAGGCCGATCAACAGTGCAACAGCGATAGCGGTTAGACCAACTACAGTTTCCATCTTTCCTCCCGACTTTTACGTCGTATGGTTTAGGTTTTTTAGATTTTAAAGCGGTAAAACAAATCGTTTCATAGCCCTGTTAGGGCACCCACCCGTTTGACCGGGTGGGACATCAGACCAGTCGAGACTGGTCTTAATGGTTCTCTTCGTGCGCCATCGACAGGTAAACGATGGTCAGCATCATGAAGATAAATGCCTGCAGGGTGATGATCAGGATGTGGAACACAGCCCACGCCCACTGCAGAACTACGCCCAGGCCGCTCAGCCAGAGCAGACCGCTGCCGAACATCACAGCGATCAGAATGAACACCAGCTCACCGGCATACATGTTGCCGAACAGACGCAGAGCCAGGGAGATCGGCTTGGCGATCAGGGTCACGAATTCCAGCAGGAAGTTCACCGGAATCAGCAGCGCCTGAACAAAGATGTTCTTGCTGCCGAACGGGTGCAGGGTCAGCTCGCCGATGAAGCCGCCGAGGCCCTTGATCTTGATGCTGTAGAAAATGATCAGCGCAAACACCGTGAAGGCCATGGCCAAAGTAGCGTTCGGGTCGGTGGTCGACACGGCGCGGAACGGGATGTGGTGGTCGCCGGAGATCAGGATGGCCAGCTGAGGAATCCAGTCGACCGGTACCAGGTCGATGGCGTTCATCAGGAACACCCAGACGAAGATGGTCAGTGCCAGTGGTGCAACCACCGGGCTACGGCCATGGAAGCTGTCTTTCACGCTGCCATCGACGAATTCGACCAATACTTCAACGAAGTTCTGCAAAGCACCAGGTACACCGGTAGTCGCCTTCTTTGCCGCCATGCGGAAAAGAAGAACGAAGATCAGACCCAATGCGACCGACCAGCCGAGGGTATCGACGTGGAAAGCCCAGAAGCCCATTTCCTTGGCTTCTGCTGCGGAGTGGGCAAAGCCCCAGCCGCCGTTGGGTAGCTGACCGAAGGTCAGGTTCTGCAAGTGGTGCTGGATATAGCCCGAAGCGGTTGTTTCTGCCATGGTTGCCTCAAACGCCCTAAGGTCTCGAAAGTCTTGTTCTCATAAGCAGGGGAGCGAACCAGCTGACCAGTTGGGTCAGCACGAAGACGCCGAATACTGCTAACGGCGCCAATGGCTTCACACCTGCAAACGTCAATGCAAACAGCACTGCCGTCAAAATCAGTTTGCCCGCCTCGCCAGCATAAAAAGACCGGACGATGGCTTGAGCTGCTCGGGCGCCGGAAAACCGAAATGCCCTGTGAGCGAAATAAATATTGGGAAGCAAGGCTATCAGGCCTCCGCAAAGTCCTGAGTACCCGGCAACGACTCCATACCATCGCCAGAGCGCCAAAGCGGCAATCAGCAAAACGACAAGTTGAGCCATTAACACCGGAAAAACAGCCAATCGATGGAAAGGCAAGCGGTCTGGCGTGCGGTTTTCCATCACTTTTGCTCCCCAATGGTCGGCTGCCGAAATTCAATAACTTGGCATAATTTGTGCCGACAAAATGCGCGCAGAGTATAGGGGCGGTTCTGCCCCTATTCAACTGTCAGGTAGTGATTTCCGACTTCACGCTACAAGAGGAATTGTTTCAGCGGATGTGTGCGAGCACACCTTGAAGTTCATCAAGAGAGTTGTAGCCGATCACCAACTGCCCCTTACCCTTCTTTCCGTGGCGGATCTGCACCGCAGAGCCTAGGCGCTCGGCCAGGCGCTGCTCGAGCCGGGCGATATCCGGGTCCGGTTTTGCCGGTTCCACAGGCTCCGGTTTGCCACTCAACCACTGGCGAACCAGTGCTTCAGTCTGGCGCACAGTCAGCCCCCGTGCGACAACATGTCGCGCCCCTTCAACCTGTTGGTTTTCCGGTAAACCCAGCAAGGCACGGGCATGACCCATTTCCAGGTCGCCGTGAGACAGCATGGTCTTGATGACTTCCGGCAACGAAATCAGGCGCAACAGGTTGGCCACGGTGACGCGGGACTTACCCACAGCCTCGGCCACTTGTTGCTGAGTCAGCTGGAATTCCTGCTGCAAACGCTGCAAGGCCACCGCTTCTTCGATCGGATTGAGGTCTTCGCGCTGGATGTTCTCGATCAGCGCCATGGCGATGGCGGTTTCATCCGGTACATCGCGGACCATCGCCGGGATGGTTTCCTGGCCAGCCTGCTGACTGGCGCGCCAGCGGCGTTCGCCGGCGATGATTTCGAAGCGGCCGCTGCCAATCGGACGAACCACGATCGGCTGCATCACGCCCTGGGCCTTGATCGACTGCGCCAGCTCTTCCAGCGCCTGAGGATCCATGTCCCGACGTGGCTGGTACTTGCCACGCTGGATCAGGTCCAGGGGCAGGTGCTGCAGCTCACGCTGGTCGGCTTGCACTGCTTGTTCTTCCAGCGAGCTGACAGTCGGACCACTCAGCAGTGCATCCAGTCCACGTCCGAGACCTCGTTTCTTGACGGCCATGGGGATTCCTTAAGTTGCCTGGGCAGCGGCGGTGCGTGAATTTTTGCGTTGACGGCGAACCATCTCACCGGCCAATGCCAGATAGGCAATCGCGCCGCGCGATGATTTATCGTACGCCAGCGCCGGCATGCCATAACTTGGCGCTTCGGCCAGACGGATGTTGCGCGGAATCACCGTGTCGTAGAGCTGATCGCCAAAGTGTTCCTTGAGCTGCGCCGAGACGTCGTTCATCAGGCTCAGGCGCGGGTCGTACATGGTCCGCAACAGGCCTTCGACTTTCAGGTTCGGGTTCAGCAGTTCGGCAATGCGCTTGATGTTATCCACAAGGTCGCTCAACCCTTCGAGCGCGAAGTACTCGCACTGCATGGGGATAATGACCCCGTCGGCGGCAACCAGCGCATTGAGCGTGAGCATCGACAGCGATGGCGGGCAGTCGATCAAAATGTAATCGTAGTTCTCACGGATCGGCGCCAACGCGCTGCGCAGGCGGCTTTCCTTCATCTGCATTTCCAGCAGAACGACTTCGGCCGCGGTCAGATCGCGGTTTGCCGGCAACAACTGGTAACCACCGTGTTCGGAATAGTGCATGGCCTGGGCCAGATCACATTCACCGATCAACAGATCGTAGACCGAGTTTTCCAGGCCGTGTTTATCCACACCGCTACCCATGGTGGCGTTGCCCTGTGGATCAAGATCGATCAACAGCACCCGACGCTTGGTAGCGACCAGGGAAGCTGCGAGGTTGATGCAGGTGGTGGTCTTGCCCACACCACCCTTTTGGTTCGCTATCGCGAATACCTTAGCCATTCTTGCTTGTGTTCCCAATCATGCCGTGCGGCGCAGTATCAGCAGATGGCGTTGGCCTTGGCAACCGGGTACGGCCAGGGCGTGTTCGCTATCGAGGTGGAAGTCTGCCGGCAATGCTACCAGCTCATCGGCGGGATGAACGCCCTTCATTGCCAGCCAGCGTGTATCGGCGTCGCCCAAATGGCGAGTCCAGTTGCTGAAGTTCTCCATGCTGCTGAACGCCCGGGAAATGATCCCGTTGAATGGCAGTTCAGGCTGGAAGGCTTCGACGCGACTGTGGATAACTTGCAGGTTATCCAGTTTGAGTTCGAGTTTGACCTGGGTCAGGAAGCGGGTTTTCTTGCCGTTGCTGTCCAGACAGGTCACCTGGGACTCTGGAAACAGGATCGCCAACGGAATACCCGGCATGCCGCCGCCGCTGCCAACGTCGAGCCAGCGACCGTTTTCGACGAACGACATCACGCTCAAGCTATCGAGCAGGTGACGGGAGACCATTTCGTCCGGATCGCGCACGGCGGTCAGGTTGTAAGCCTTGTTCCATTTGATCAACAAGGCCAGATAACCCAGCAGCTGAGCGTGCTGGGCTTCCGTCAGTGTGACACCGAGCTGGCGAGCACCTGTGGATAACTCTTCTGCATGTTGCGAGGTAACCAACGAACTCAAGCGCTTTGCTCCAACTGACGGCCCGCGCCGCGTTTTTTCAAATGAATCATCAACAGCGAAATCGCCGCCGGGGTCACGCCCGGAATACGCGACGCCTGGCCCAAAGTCTCTGGACGGGTCGCACCGAGCTTGCTCTGGATCTCCTTGGAGAGACCGGAGATGTTCGTGTAATCGATATCCACAGGCAGTTTGGTGTCTTCGCTGGCCCGCAGGCGTGCGATTTCATCCTGTTGACGGTCGATATAACCGGCGTATTTGGTCTTGATTTCAACCTGTTCGGCGACCTGTGGATCTTCTGCGCCCCCGCCAGTCACGGCGATCAGACCAGCGTAGTCGATTTCCGGACGGCTCAGCAGGTTGAGCAAATTGTATTCGTGGGTCAGCGGCGTACCGAACTTCTCGGCAATCGCATCGCCCTGCTCGGTGCCCGGGCGAACCCAGGTACTTTTCAGGCGTTGCTCTTCCAAATCGATGCTTTCGCGTTTTTTGCAGAAAGCCGCCCAACGCACGTCATCCACCAGACCCAGTTCGCGACCTTTTTCGGTCAGGCGCAGGTCGGCGTTGTCTTCGCGCAGAATCAAGCGGTATTCGGCGCGGGATGTGAACATCCGATACGGTTCCTGGGTACCGAGGGTAATCAGGTCGTCAACCAAAACGCCGATGTACGCTTCATCACGACGCGGGCACCAGGCATCTTTGCCCTGGGCTCGCAGTGCGGCGTTGGCTCCAGCCAGCAAACCCTGGGCGCCGGCTTCTTCGTAACCGGTGGTGCCGTTAATTTGCCCGGCGAAGAACAGACCGGCGATGACTTTGGTTTCCAGGCTGTACTTCAGGTCACGCGGGTCGAAATAGTCGTACTCGATGGCGTAGCCCGGACGCACGATGTGCGCGTTTTCCATGCCGCGGATCGATTGCACGATCTGCAATTGCACGTCGAACGGCAAGGATGTGGATATCCCGTTCGGGTACAGCTCGTGAGTGGTCAACCCTTCCGGTTCGATGAAGACCTGGTGGCTTTCCTTGTCGGCAAAGCGGTGGATCTTGTCTTCGATCGATGGGCAATAACGTGGGCCGATGCCTTCGATCAACCCGGCATCGGAATACATCGGCGAACGGTCGAGGTTGGCGGCAATGATTTCGTGGGTCCGGGCGTTGGTGTGGGTAATCCAGCAACTGACCTGTTTCGGGTGCTGCTCTTTGGAGCCCATGAACGACATGACCGGGATCGGCGTATCACCGGCTTGCTCGGTCATGACCGAGAAATCCACAGACCTACCGTCAATACGCGGCGGAGTACCGGTTTTCAGGCGACCGACACGCAATGGCAGTTCACGCAGACGACGTGCCAAAGCAATCGAAGGCGGATCACCGGCGCGACCGCCGGAATAATTCTGCATGCCGATGTGGATAAGTCCACCGAGGAAGGTGCCCGTCGTCAGCACCACGGAGTCGGCGAAGAAACGCAGGCCCATTTGCGTGACAACGCCGCGCACTTGTTCCTGTTCGACGATCAGGTCGTCCGCGGCCTGTTGAAATATCCACAGGTTCGGCTGGTTTTCCAAAGCTTCACGGACAGCGGCCTTGTACAGCACCCGATCTGCCTGGGCGCGAGTTGCACGCACGGCCGGGCCTTTGCGGCTGTTCAATACGCGAAATTGAATACCACCTTTATCGGTAGCCATGGCCATCGCGCCGCCCAGGGCATCGATTTCCTTGACCAGATGGCTTTTACCGATCCCACCAATGGCGGGATTGCAGCTCATGGCACCGAGGGTTTCCACGTTATGCGTCAGCAACAGGGTTTTTGCCCCCATACGTGCTGATGCAAGTGCTGCCTCGGTACCGGCATGACCGCCGCCGATGACGATCACTTCAAAACGGGAAGGGAAATCCACCACGCACCTCGTGCCTGCTTTAGTCAGGTAATCCGGAATAGTTTGAGCTCAGGTTCTTGGACCTGGTCGGCAAGTATAGGGACTTCGCCCTTCCTAAAGAACCCTTTGCACAAAATTTAACCAGCTGTGGAGAAGTCGGGGTTATAGAAATTAAAAAGAGAGAGATTTATTAAATCTTTGTTTTTATGTTTATTTCTACTGCCCCACCTTTCTGTGGATAGATTCATACAGGCCTTTATTTTCAATGTGTACAGAGATTCAAAACCCTGTGGTCATGTGCCGAGGAGGCCCTTGGATAACCGGTGTAAGCCTGTGGATGAAAGGGGCTGTTATCCACAGAGGCGGTTATCTTCAGTTTTGAGGCCTTGTTATCAACTGCCCTTAGCGGCAGTTATTCACAGGGCTTAATCCACAGAAAAGGGCTGACCGAGCAAATCCCGGGCACGGAAAATCCGCGCGAACAGAAAAATCTGCTCGGGAGCGGAGGTCTATTTCAGAAGAAGGGGAGCAGACAGGCCAGAACGGCCTGTCTGTGGGTAACGCAGAAGGACTATTTACCGATGCAGAAGCTGGAAAAGATCCTGCCCAGCAGATCATCGGAGCTGAATGCCCCGGTGATTTCGCCCAAAGACTGCTGGGCTTGCCGCAAATCTTCGGCCAGCAGTTCACCGGCACCCGCTAACGTCAGCTGCGCGCGGCCGTGTTCGAGGGACGCACTCGCGTGGCGCAGTGCCTCCAGGTGACGTCTGCGAGCACTGAAGCTGCTTTCAGAGGTCTGCTCGTAACCCATGCAGGCCTTGAGATGCTCGCGCAACAACTCCAGGCCTTCGCCGGCGGACCTGGCACTGAGGCTGATCGTGACGTGGCCATCGCCACTGACTTCCAGGGCAATCGCTTCACCCGTCAAGTCTGCCTTGTTACGAATCAGCGTCACTTTTGCCGGATCCGGGCGGGTTTCGAGGAATTCAGGCCACAAGGCAAATGGATCAAGGGCCTCGGGAGCCGTGGCATCGACCACCAGCAATACCCGATCCGCCTCGCCGATGGCTTTCAATGCCCGTTCTACGCCGATTTTCTCGACCTGATCGTCGGTATCCCGCAGCCCGGCAGTGTCGACCACATGCAACGGCATGCCATCGATGTGGATATGTTCGCGAAGAATATCCCGGGTCGTGCCGGCAATCTCGGTCACGATCGCGGCTTCACGTCCGGCCAGGGCGTTCAGAAGGCTGGACTTGCCGGCATTCGGCCGGCCGGCAATGACTACCGTCATGCCGTCACGCAGCAAGGCCCCCTGCCCGGCTTCCCGAAGCACTGTGGATAATTCGTCGCGCACTTTGTCCAGCATGCTCAGCACGTGGCCATCGGCGAGGAAGTCGATTTCTTCTTCAGGGAAGTCGATAGCCGCTTCGACGTAAATGCGCAGGCCTATCAATTGCTCGGTAAGGTTATGCACACGCTGGGAAAACGCCCCTTGCAACGAACGCAGGGCATTTCGTGCAGCCTGTGCAGAACTCGCCTCGATCAAATCGGCGATGGCTTCGGCCTGAGCCAGGTCGAGTTTGTCATTGAGGAAGGCGCGTTCGCTGAATTCACCCGGTCGGGCCAGACGGCAGCCCAGTTCCAGGCAGCGTTTGAGCAACATATCCAGGACGATTGGTCCGCCGTGGCCCTGCAGCTCCAGCACATCTTCGCCGGTGAACGAATTCGGTCCCGGGAAATACAGCGCGATGCCTTCGTCCAGCACCTCTTCGTTTTCACTGAGGAACGGGCCGTAATGGGCGAACCGCGGTTTCAGCTCGCGGCCGCTGATGGCTTTGGCCGCCACACTCGCCAGCGGCCCGGAAATACGGACGATGCCCACACCGCCGCGACCTTGAGCGGTGGCGACGGCTGCGATGGTTTCACGAGGAACGCTCATAAACCGGTATCCAGACAAAAGTGACAGATAGCAAAACGCCCCACTAGGGGGCGTTTTGAGTGGTTATCCACAGTGTAAATCAGGCAGTTGCTTTGGTAGCTGCTTCGATCTTACGCGTGATGTACCACTGTTGGGCGATCGACAGGCAGTTGTTCACTACCCAGTACAGTACCAGACCGGCCGGGAACCACAGGAAGAAGAAGGTGAAGATGATTGGCATCAGCTTCATCACCTTGGCCTGCATCGGATCCGGAGGCGTCGGGTTCAACTGCTGCTGGATGAACATGGTTGCGCCCATGATGATCGGCAGAATGAAGAACGGATCCTTGATCGACAGGTCAGTAATCCACAGCATGAATGGCGCCTGGCGCATTTCCACGCTTTCCAGCAGAACCCAGTACAGCGAAAGGAAAACCGGCATCTGCACCAGGATTGGCAAGCAGCCACCCAGTGGATTGATCTTCTCTTTCTTGTACAGCTCCATCATGGCTTGCGACATTTTCTGCCGGTCTTCGCCATGTTGCTCTTTCAGCGCGGCCAGTTTCGGTGCCACTGCACGCATGCGTGCCATGGATTTGTAGCTGGCGGCCGACAGCGGGAAGAAAATCCCCTTGATCAGCATGGTCAGGAAGATGATCGAGAAGCCCCAATTACCAACCAGTGCGTGGATATGTTGCAGCAACCAGAAGATTGGCTGGGCAATGAACCACAAAATGCCGTAGTCGACGGTCAGTTCCAGGCCTGGGGACAACTGTTTCAGGACAGCCTGGCTTTTTGGACCTGCGTACAGAACGGCGCTGGTTTCAACCTTGGCACCTGGCGCAGCGGTCAGAGAAGGACCGGTGTAGCCAATGATGTAGTTGCCTTTGCTGTCTTTACGGGTCTGGACGACGTTGTTTTCGCCCTTGGCCGGAATCCACGCGGTCACGAAGTAATGCTGCAACCAGGCAACCCAGCCACCGCTGACGGTTTCTTTCAGCTGAGCCTTGTCCATGTCCTTCATCGACACTTTCTTGTACGGCTCGTTACTTGTCCACAGGGCGGCGCCCAGGTAAGTCGCGGTGCCGGTGGCAGTGCTGGAAGAAGGATCGGAACTGGCGTCACGCTTCAGTTGCGCGAACATTGCACCGGACCAGGGCTGAGCGCTCTGGTTGTCGATCAGGTAGGAAACGGTTACGTCATACAGGCCACGTTTCAGGGTGAAACGCTTGATGTAGTTGACGCCGTCCTTGCTGAACTTCAGGTCCACGACCAATTGGTCCTGACCGTCAGCCAGTTGATAAATCTTCTTCTCGGAGGAGTAAACCGGACGACCGGCAGGACTTGCGTCCGGACCGTTGGTGCCGATCAGGCCGCTCTGAGCCAGATAAGTCCGCTCGTTGCCGTTATCGAACAACTGGAATGGAATTTCCGGATGGTCCTGGCGACGTGGATACAGCGGCAGCGTCAACTGGGCAACATCGCCACCTTGTGGATCGATAGCCAGGTTGAGCACATCCGTTTTGATCTGGATGAGGTCTTTGCTTGCAGCCACTGGCGTTTCAGCAGGTGCAGTTGCACTGGTATCGCTTGCGGCGCGCGGGATGTCGTCACTGGCGGAAGCATTATTGCCAGTCGCCGTATCCGGTAGACCCGGTGCGGTAGTACTGGAAGCAACATTCTGAGTCGGCAGGGCAGCCTGGCCATAGTCCTGGTTCCATTTAAGAACCATAACGTAGGACACGATTGCCAGGGCGACGATCAGGATCGTGCGTTTGATATCCATGATTACTCGGCCATCGAAGAAGAACGGGAGGTAGGGATAGGTGGAACCGGGTCATAACCACCGGGATTCCACGGATGACAGCGACCTAAACGACGAAAGGTCAGCCAGCCACCGCGCAGAAGGCCATGATTTTCTATGGCTTCTAACGCGTAGCAGGAACAACTGGGGTAGAAACGACAGTGATTGGCCATCAGGGGACTAATGGCATAGCGATAAAACTGGATCGGAACGAGTGCCAGTTTACGCATCGGGACTGTCTACCCCTACAGTTTCGGCTTTGACTGCTGGTACCGGCTTGCTGCGTGCCAGACGTTTCCAGAGTTTGCCGAAATGCTGAATCAATTCGGGGTTTTCTACGTCACCCAAACCTTTGCGCGCGACGATAACAATGTCCCAACCGACCAGTGAATCCTGGTTCAGGCGAAACGATTCGCGCATCAGACGTTTGAGGCGATTGCGCTCGACGGAGAGCTTTACGCTCTTTTTCCCGATAACCAGCCCGAGACGGGGGTGATCAAGATCGTTATTGCGCGCAAGGAGCAGGAGATTTTTCCCCGGAACCTTGCCGGTAGGGGAGTCAAAGACTGCCTTGAAATGCCGGGGAGTAAGCAGACGCTTATCCCGACTGAAGTCCTGACTCACCTCCAGTGCCGGATTATCAAACTGCCAGACGCGCACGACCTTTGGCGCGACGACGCGACAGGACGGCACGACCGTTCTTGGTAGCCATGCGAGCACGGAAACCGTGGGTACGAGCGCGTTTGATAGTGCTTGGTTGGAAAGTACGTTTCATTGTCGTGTTACCTGGTTCGTCCACAACGGGCCGGAATGGCCCCCGTTTTAAGAGACCGGGGATTCTAGAGAAAGCAAGCCTCTAGGTCAATTTCCAACCAACGTTTCCTTATAAATAGATCTCCAGAGGATTTGCTCGTCCGCAGGTCGTTCGCTAGATATAGAAATAAAGAAGGGAATTATTTAAAGCTTTTCTGTAAAGCTTGTAAAAGCTAGGCACGCGATGATCTGTGGATAACTGCCTTAAGCCCTTAAAAACCGTGATGTACAGAGAATGACAACTACAGTGGAAAACGGTGATCAGCCTGTGCTGCGCTATCGGATAAGCTGTGCGTGGAAAGGTCAGTTATCCACAGGCAGGTTATCCACCGAGTTTCGCCCCCACTTGTCCAGTGCCCTCATGGGCGGTTATCCACAGAGCTTATGCACATACCGTTGGTCTTCTTTTTGAGGGTTAACGCATTGATAATTCATGCCCTGTGCGCAACCTGCATGTGGATAAGTGGGCGTCTGGCCGCTACAATGACCGCTTGTTTTTGCCTCACCGGCTTTCAACTTAGGGGATATCCGTGTCAGTGGAACTTTGGCAGCAGTGCGTGGAGCTTTTGCGCGATGAGCTGCCTGCCCAACAATTCAACACTTGGATCCGCCCGCTACAGGTCGAAGCCGAAGGCGACGAGTTGCGTGTCTACGCACCGAATCGTTTTGTTCTCGACTGGGTCAACGAAAAGTACCTGGGCCGCGTCCTTGAACTGCTGGATGAGCACGGCAATGGCATGGCGCCGGCGCTTTCCTTATTAATAGGCAGCAAACGCAGTTCGGCACCGCGTGCGGCACCCAATGCCCCGTTGGCCGCTGCGGCGTCCCAGGCTCAGGCGGCGGCCGCACCGGTCAGCGCTCCAGCCCCTGCTCCGGCAGCGGCACCGACCAAGCGTTCGACGCAAAAAGTTGCCGAGGTCAGTGAAGAACCGTCCCGCGACAGCTTCGACCCTATGGCCGGCGCCAGTTCGCAACAGGCCCCGGTTCGTTCCGAGCAGCGCACGGTGCAGGTCGAAGGTGCGCTCAAGCACACCAGCTACCTGAACCGCACATTCACCTTCGAGAACTTCGTCGAAGGTAAGTCCAACCAACTGGCACGGGCTGCGGCCTGGCAGGTGGCGGACAACCCCAAACACGGTTACAACCCGCTCTTCCTTTATGGCGGCGTCGGTTTGGGTAAAACCCACTTGATGCACGCTGTGGGTAACCACCTATTAAAGAAGAACCCGAATGCCAAGGTCGTGTACCTGCATTCGGAGCGTTTCGTGGCCGACATGGTCAAGGCGCTGCAGTTGAACGCGATCAACGAGTTCAAACGCTTCTACCGTTCGGTGGATGCGTTGCTGATCGATGACATTCAGTTCTTCGCTCGCAAGGAACGTTCGCAGGAAGAGTTTTTCCACACCTTCAACGCCCTGCTCGAAGGTGGCCAGCAGGTCATTCTCACCAGTGACCGCTATCCGAAAGAAATTGAAGGCCTTGAAGAACGCCTCAAATCCCGCTTTGGCTGGGGTCTGACGGTTGCCGTCGAGCCGCCGGAGCTGGAAACCCGTGTAGCGATCCTGATGAAAAAGGCCGACCAGGCCAAAGTCGATCTGCCACACGACGCGGCATTCTTCATCGCTCAGCGTATTCGCTCCAACGTCCGTGAGCTGGAAGGCGCGCTCAAACGCGTGATCGCCCACTCGCACTTTATGGGCCGCGACATCACCATCGAGTTGATTCGCGAATCCCTGAAAGACTTGTTGGCGTTGCAAGATAAACTGGTCTCTGTGGATAACATTCAGCGCACCGTCGCTGAGTATTACAAGATCAAGATCTCCGACCTGCTGTCCAAGCGTCGTTCACGCTCGGTAGCACGTCCGCGTCAGGTCGCTATGGCGTTGTCCAAGGAATTGACCAACCACAGCCTGCCGGAAATCGGCGATGTGTTTGGCGGCCGCGACCACACGACTGTTTTGCACGCCTGCCGCAAGATCAACGAGCTTAAGGAATCCGACGCGGACATCCGCGAGGACTACAAGAACCTGCTGCGTACACTGACCACTTGATGAACACCAGCGCAGCTTATTAAGGCAAGGGACTAGACCATGCATTTCACCATTCAACGCGAAGCCCTGTTGAAACCCCTGCAACTGGTCGCAGGCGTCGTCGAGCGCCGACAGACCTTGCCGGTGCTTTCCAACGTGCTGCTGGTTGTCGAAGGCCAGCAACTGTCGCTGACCGGTACCGACCTGGAAGTCGAGCTGGTCGGTCGTGTGCAACTCGAAGAGCCTGCAGACCCGGGTTCCATCACTGTGCCTGCGCGCAAGCTGATGGACATCTGCAAGAGCCTGCCAAACGATGCGCTGATCGACATCAAGGTCGATGAGCAGAAGCTCGTGGTGAAGGCCGGCCGTAGCCGATTCACCCTGTCGACCCTGCCGGCCAACGACTTCCCGACGGTGGAAGAAGGCCCGGGTTCGCTGACCTGCAGCCTTGAGCAAAGCAAACTGCGTCGTCTGATCGAACGCACCAGCTTCGCCATGGCGCAGCAGGACGTGCGTTATTACCTCAACGGCATGCTGCTGGAAGTCTCGGCCGGGATCATCCGCGCCGTGGCGACCGACGGTCACCGTCTGGCCATGTGCTCGATGCAGGCCGATATCGGTCAGCCGGATCGTCATCAGGTGATCGTGCCACGCAAAGGTATCCTGGAACTGGCACGTCTGCTGACCGAACCGGACGGCAACGTCAGCATTGTGCTGGGCCAGCACCACATCCGTGCCACCACCGGCGAGTTCACCTTCACCTCGAAACTGGTCGACGGTAAATTCCCTGACTACGAGCGCGTTCTGCCTAAAGGCGGCGACAAGCTGGTACTCGGCGATCGCCAGGCCCTGCGTGAAGCGTTCAGCCGTACCGCGATTCTGTCCAACGAGAAGTACCGCGGCATCCGTCTGCAACTGGCCAACGGTCAGCTGAAGATCCAGGCGAACAACCCGGAGCAGGAGGAAGCGGAAGAAGAAGTGGGCGTTGAGTACAACGGCGGCTCTCTGGAAATCGGCTTCAACGTGAGCTATCTGCTCGACGTATTGGGCGTGATGACCACCGAGCAGGTTCGCCTGATCCTGTCCGACTCCAACAGCAGTGCGCTGGTGCAAGAGTCCGACAACGACGACTCGGCTTACGTTGTCATGCCGATGCGTCTGTAATCATGCTCAGCAGAAGCTAGATGTCCTTAAGTCGCGTCTCGGTCACCGCGGTGCGCAATCTGCACCCGGTGACCTTCTCCCCCTCCCCCCGAATCAACATTCTTTACGGCGCCAACGGCAGCGGCAAAACCAGTGTTCTGGAAGCCATTCATCTGCTGGGGCTTGCCCGTTCGTTTCGTAGCACCCGCCTGTTGCCGGTTATTCAGTACGAACAATTGGCGTGCACGGTATTTGGCCAGGTCGAATTGGCCGAGGGCGGGCACAGCGCATTGGGGATATCTCGCGATCGTCAGGGAGAGTTCCAGATCCGCATCGACGGGCAGAACGCCCGTAGTGCGGCACAACTGGCGGAGATCCTGCCGCTGCAGTTGATCAACCCGGACAGCTTCCGCCTGCTGGAAGGCGCGCCGAAGATTCGCCGGCAGTTTCTCGACTGGGGTGTGTTCCACGTGGAACCGCGATTCATGTCTACGTGGCAGCGCTTGCAGAAGGCCTTGCGCCAGAGAAACTCTTGGCTGCGGCATGGTACACTTGACGCCGTTTCGCAAGCGGTTTGGGACAGGGAACTGTGCCAGGCCAGCGATGAAATAGATGAATACCGCCGCGCTTACATCAAAGCCTTGAAACCAGTCTTTGAACAGACCTTGAGCGAACTGGTTGAGCTTGAGGGCTTGACGCTCAGCTATTACCGAGGCTGGGACAAAGACCGTGAGTTGAGTGCAGTGCTCGCCGGATCCCTTCAGCGGGATCAGCAAATGGGTCATACCCAGGCCGGACCACAACGGGCTGATTTGCGTCTCCGATTAGGCGCACATAACGCCGCGGATATCTTGTCCCGTGGTCAGCAGAAGTTGGTGGTCTGTGCATTGCGGATTGCCCAAGGGCACTTGGTCAGCCAGGCCCGACGCGGCCAGTGTATTTATCTGGTGGATGACCTGCCGTCCGAACTGGACGAGCACCACCGTCGCGCGCTTTGCCGCTTGCTGGAAGACTTACGCTGCCAGGTCTTTATCACCTGTGTAGATCACGAATTATTGAGGGAAGGCTGGCAGACGGAAACGCCAGTCGCTTTGTTCCACGTGGAACAGGGCCGTATCACCCAGACCCACGACCATCGGGAGTGAAGGCATTGAGCGAAGAAAATACGTACGACTCAACGAGCATTAAAGTGCTGAAAGGCCTGGATGCCGTACGCAAACGTCCCGGTATGTACATTGGTGACACCGACGATGGCAGCGGTCTGCACCACATGGTGTTCGAGGTGGTCGATAACTCGATCGACGAAGCTTTGGCCGGCCACTGCGACGACATCAGCATCATCATCCACCCGGATGAATCCATCACCGTTCGCGACAACGGTCGTGGTATCCCGGTAGACGTGCACAAAGAAGAAGGCGTTTCGGCGGCCGAGGTCATCATGACCGTGCTGCACGCCGGCGGTAAGTTCGACGACAACTCCTACAAGGTTTCCGGTGGTCTGCACGGTGTAGGTGTATCGGTGGTTAACGCCCTGTCCGAAGAACTGGTCCTGACCGTTCGCCGCAGCGGCAAGATCTGGGAACAGACTTACGTCCACGGTGTTCCGCAAGAACCGATGAAAATCGTTGGCGACAGCGAATCCACCGGTACCCAGATTCACTTCAAGCCTTCGGCTGACACCTTCAAGAACATCCACTTCAGCTGGGACATCCTGGCCAAGCGGATTCGCGAACTGTCCTTCCTCAACTCCGGTGTCGGCATCGTCCTCAAGGACGAGCGCAGCGGCAAGGAAGAGTTGTTCAAGTACGAAGGTGGTCTGCGTGCATTCGTTGAATACCTGAACACCAACAAGACTGCGGTCAACCAGGTGTTCCACTTCAACATCCAGCGTGAAGACGGCATCGGCGTGGAAATCGCCCTGCAGTGGAACGACAGCTTCAACGAGAACCTGTTGTGCTTCACCAACAACATTCCACAGCGCGATGGCGGTACTCACCTGGTGGGTTTCCGTTCGGCGCTGACGCGTAACCTGAACACCTACATCGAAGCTGAAGGCCTGGCGAAGAAGCACAAAGTCGCCACCACCGGTGACGATGCCCGCGAAGGCCTGACGGCGATCATTTCGGTGAAAGTGCCGGATCCGAAGTTCAGCTCCCAGACCAAAGACAAGCTGGTGTCTTCCGAAGTGAAGACCGCGGTCGAACAGGAAATGGGCAAGTACTTCTCCGACTTCCTGTTGGAAAACCCGAACGAAGCCAAGCTGGTCGTCGGCAAGATGATCGACGCGGCGCGTGCTCGTGAAGCGGCGCGTAAAGCCCGTGAGATGACCCGTCGTAAAGGCGCGCTGGACATCGCCGGCCTGCCGGGCAAACTGGCGGACTGCCAGGAAAAAGACCCTGCCCTTTCCGAACTGTACCTCGTGGAAGGTGACTCTGCTGGCGGCTCCGCCAAGCAGGGACGTAACCGCAAGACCCAGGCCATCCTGCCATTGAAGGGCAAGATCCTGAACGTCGAGAAGGCGCGCTTCGACAAGATGATCTCTTCGCAAGAAGTGGGCACCTTGATCACCGCGCTAGGCTGCGGCATCGGTCGCGACGAGTACAATATCGACAAGCTGCGTTATCACAACATCATCATCATGACCGATGCTGACGTCGACGGTTCGCACATCCGTACCCTGCTGCTGACCTTCTTCTTCCGTCAGTTGCCAGAGCTGATTGAGCGCGGCTACATCTATATCGCTCAGCCACCGCTGTACAAAGTGAAGAAAGGCAAGCAAGAGCAATACATCAAAGACGACGACGCCATGGAAGAGTACATGACGCAGTCGGCCCTGGAAGATGCGAGCCTGCACCTGAACGAGGAAGCACCGGGTATCTCGGGTGAAGCCCTCGAGCGTCTGGTGAATGACTTCCGTCTGGTGATGAAGACCCTCAAGCGCCTGTCGCGCCTGTACCCACAGGAACTGACCGAGCACTTCATCTACCTGCCAGCGGTCAGCATGGAGCAACTGTCCGATCACGCAGCGATGCAGGATTGGCTGGCTCAGTACGAAGTTCGTCTGCGCACCGTCGAGAAGTCCGGCCTGGTCTACAAGGCCAGCTTGCGCGAAGACCGTGAGCGTAACGTCTGGCTGCCAGAGGTCGAACTGATCTCCCACGGCCTGTCGAACTACGTCACCTTCAACCGCGACTTCTTCGGCAGCAACGATTACAAGACCGTCGTTTCCCTGGGCGCTCAACTGAGCACCCTGCTGGACGATGGCGCTTATATCCAGCGTGGCGAACGCAAGAAAGCCGTCACCGAATTCAAGGAAGCCCTTGAATGGTTGATGGCCGAAAGCACCAAGCGTCATACCATCCAGCGATACAAAGGTCTGGGTGAGATGAACCCTGATCAGCTGTGGGAAACCACCATGGATCCGGGCTCGCGCCGCATGCTCAAAGTGACCATCGAAGACGCCATCGGCGCCGACCAGATCTTCAACACCCTGATGGGTGATGCGGTCGAACCTCGCCGTGACTTCATCGAAAGCAATGCCCTGGCGGTGTCCAACCTGGACTTCTGATCCGGCAGGACCGCTAAAACAAAAAAGGCCAACGCTAAGCGTTGGCCTTTTTTATTAATCGTAGGAATGTAACAGCTCTTCACTCGCTGGCAGTCGCTACGCTCTCAAGCCGATACCCATACCCGTAAATCGTCAGCAGTTGCCAACCGCGATCAGCCGTCAGCCCCAGCTTGTTGCGCAGGCGATAAATATGAGTATCCAGGGGCCGGGAGGAGACGATTTCTTCATGGGTCCAAAAGCGCTCATACAAGTATTCACGGGATAAAGGTCGGCCCAGATTGGCGAACAGGCAGCGGGCGAGACGGTATTCCCGTTCGGTCAGGCTGATGGGGGTGGAGGCACGGGTGACAGTGAGTTCGGCGTCGTCGAATTCGAGGTCATTGAATGTGAGTACTTCGGTGGCTGCCGCGCGTTGCAGTCCATGCCGACGAAGCACGGCGCTCACCCGAGCCATCAGCTCGTTAGGACGAAACGGTTTGCTCACGTAATCGTCGGCTCCGGCGTTCAAGGCCTGGACGATATCGCTTTCGGTATCGCGACTGGTGAGCATGATCGCGGCCGGTGGTGAGTCCATGTGTTCCCGGGTCCAGCGCAACAACGACAGACCGCTGATGTCGGGCAATTGCCAGTCGAGGATCAGCAGATCGAAAGTTTCCCGGCGAAGTTGCCGTAACAGGTCCTCTCCCCGCTCGAAACTGTGCAACGTCCACGCCTGCTCCCCCGTGACGGGGATCTGTCGCAGTGTCTGTTCCACCCGGCGGAGTTCGGCGGGTTCGTCATCCAGTATTGCGACACGCATGCCGAGTGCTTCCTTCATCTCGTAAGTGCAACGGTTAAGAAAATCCCTGCGGGAGTTTAGGCTGATTGATTGAATCTGAACAATTGTGGCGAATTGCTGTGAACTTCCCAAGTGTGGATACGCTGATATCACTTAGCCGGTAGGTGATGAATGATCGGCAGAATGCTCCAGAGGGACTGTGGGAAAAAATGCGTCTAAAGATTATCTTTAACGGGTTTACAAGATTAGCAGCGTTGATGTTAGCCGCGGGTCTCGGATTGGGATGTACCACGGTCCAGTCAATATCAGTCATCGAGCAGAATGTTGCACCGCGTTACTTCGGCCCGGCAGAGACGAACACGGTGATGGGCGACTCGCCAGGCTTTGCCCCGGTGCACTCCGCACAGGTGGAAGCCGCCCAGCTCGACATTCGTTCGGCGCAACAACGTTGGGTGTTTTAGGCGCCTTCAGTCAATTCTGAACAAATATTGAGAATGACCGCGCAAGGTCGCTTATGCCGGTAAATTCGTTTTCGCTGAGCGGCACAGGGGCATTGGGATGTGCTCCGACGCAGGGAGCGTCAATGCCAAACTGCAGGACCGTCGATCGCCGGTTTTCGGCGGGTCTGCAGTTCAGGGGAAAACACATGGAGTGCCTGCTCAGTTCTGACACAGGGATGTGTCATCTCATTTCCTTTGCGCCCATGGCTATCTGCCAGAGCATCCGGTCAGGTATCGTGCGTCAGCGCGGGCGTTTCCCGGCATGATTTGTATAAGAGCATAAAAGCCAATCCATGAACCTCATGACCTTATTGCTCCCACGCCGTTCTGGCGTTTGTCTTTTACTGGTTGCAGGGTTGATGGAATTGTTCACCCAGAGTGCATCGGCGGCTGCCGCCTCGGCAAAACGTCTGCCTTATATCGATGACAATCAACAATGTCGCGGCCAACCGCTGCCCGCGACTGTCGAGCACCTGACCGGAGAAGCCTGGAAGCTGGATGCTAAAGGCAGACAGACGCCACTGCAGGAAGGCATGCCGATCGATGAGCAGGAAGGCATCAAGACTTCACCCTCGGCGTTTGTCAGCCTGTCCCTGGGCGATGGCTCGCGGGTAGTGCTGCCTTCCAGCTCCCAGATCACGCTACACCTCAATGAAGAACATTCGATCCCTCAGGTTATCCTCGAGCAGGGCCAGGTCGAGTCGTATGTGATCAAGCGTGCCAGCGACCATGATCGTTTTCAGATCGTCACGCCGGTCGGTGTACTGGGCGTACGGGGTACGCACTTCCGGGTGCGCAACGATGATGGTGGCCAGGCATTACTGGAAGTGCTGAACGGGCACGTGGCGGTCAATCGTGATGAGGAACTGTCGCGCCCCCGCTCTGCCCGCTCCACTGCCAAACGGACTCAGGGCCCTGAGGATGATGAAGTCCAGGTCATGGCCCGTCAGGGTTTGCGTATTCAGAAACAAGGCACGTTGACGCCAATCGACTTGTTACCTGCCCCACGTTTGTTGGGGCAGGCCGGTCAAACGGGTAATGTGCCTGTCTGGCAATTGATCATGAAGCCCATCGAAGGCGCCACGCGTTATCGGGCGCAAGTGGCCACCGACGCGGCCTTTCTGGACATCAAGCAAGAGCAGTTTTCCAGCACGCCCGAGGTCAAATTCAGCGGGTTGAAGGCGTTGTTCTACCATGTTCGCCTGTCGGCGTATGACGCTCAGGGGTTAGAAGGAGAGACCGGGGTGTATGACATTTTCTATTACCCCAGGACCACGCGTGTCCAATAGCGCCCTGGCCGACGACCGATGAAGGGCCGCCCAAGGAAGGATGGTCGCGAGCCGACCCAGGCTCAGCGGCTGTTTCGGCGAATGGTCCGCGAGTGGCTGTGGGTCAGCCTGATCCTGTTGCCGCTGACGGCAGTGCTGTCCATGACCCATGGCCTGGTCTTGAGCAATCTGCTGTACGACAACCTGCGTCGGCTGAGCCCGCTGCCGGTGGACCCACGAATACTCATCGTCACGATCGATGACTACAGCTTGCAGCAGCTAGGCAAATGGCCTTGGTCGCGGGCCATGCACGCGCAGTTGCTTGATCGGCTAGGCGCTGCGAACGCCAAAGGCATTCTGTTCGACGTAATTTTCAGCGAGCCCGATAGCCATCCCGGCAACGATCAGCTTCTGGCCCAGGCGGCCTGCCGTGCCGGAAATGTCTTCGTGCCGTTGCTGCGTGAAGGCGTGGCGCGTTATGGACAGCCTTTGGGGGAAATTGAACCGGTGGCGCCACTGAGCCATTGCGCCAAAGGCGTCGGGCACATCAATGCCCAAGCGGATGCCGACGGGATCGTTCGCAGTGTGTACTTAAGCGAAGGACCGGCACAACAAACACGTGCGCAACTGGCCTGGCTGCTGTACGAACAGACCCTTGCCGACAAGGAGAATGTACCGATGCCCGGGACCCCGGCCCTGCCGTCGACACAAGGCTGGCAGCGAGCCCACGAAATACGGATTCCTTTCATCCGTTCCGATGCGGGTTTTCCCAGTGTGCCCTACGTCAGCGTCTTGCGCGGTGAAGTCCCGCCCGAATTGCTGCGCGATCGCTTGATCCTGATCGGCTCCACCGCTCCAGGTTTGGGGGACCGTTACGTGACACCGCAATCGGCGAGCATGGGCACCACCCCGGGCATCGAAATTCAGGCAAATATCCTCAATGGGCTGCTGCAACAGCGCAACATTGTGGCTCTCGATGAACGTTTGGCGGCGTTGTTATCGGTGGTGATTGTCGGTGAGTTGCTGGGCCTGATGTTGGTGCGTCCGCGTCGCGCGTTATGGCTGACCCTGGGGGCAATGGCGGTCGCGCTGCTGGGTTCGAGCCTGCTGTTACGTCTTGGCTGGTGGTGGTCACCGGCCGCGAGTCTGCTGGGTATGCTGTTGGGTTACCTGATCTGGAATTGGCGAAGGCTGAATGCGGTGCTCGCCTATTTCGGCTGGGAACTGGCGCGTCTGGACAGCGAGCCGAAAGTGTTTCCCGAACGCCGCCGTACCCAGGCCCCGGCTGGCGATGTGCTGCAAGGGCAAATCGTCGCGCTGGAACAGGCCATGAGCCGGACACGTGACACCCGGCGTTTCATTGCCGATGGCCTTGAGTACTTGCCGGTGGCGACGCTGATCAGCGATCCGAACGGGCGCATTCTGTTGGCCAACCGTAAGGCTCGGGAGATATTTTCCGGCAGCCTGGTGGGCGAGGAGATGCTCGAGCAACTGAGCGAGTTGGGTTACCCGGTGCCGTCCGATGGAACGCTACCGGCGTTGTCGACCCTGGAGCCGCTGGAATTTCGTGATACCCAGGCACGCAGCCTGCGTCTGGACCTGGCGCCGCTGTTGCCGGCCGAAGGCGACTCGGTGATTGGCTGGTTACTGAGCCTCACTGACTTGAGCGTCGAACGGGACGCCGAGGAGCAGCGGGCCGTGTTGCTGCGTTTTCTGTCTCATGACCTGAGGGCCCCCCACTCGGCGATTCTGGCTTTGCTCGACGTTCAGCGGCATCAGGTGTCTGGCGACACTCAAGTGTTCAGTCAGATCGAGTTACAAGTGCGCAAGGCGCTGAACCTGACCGAGGCCTTTGTGCAGTTGGCAAAGGCTGAATCCGAGGCCTATCAGTTTCAGCCGAGTATGTTCGCGATGTTGCTGCTCGATACCTTCGACCAGGCCTCGAGCATCGCTCATCTGAAGAACATTCAGTTGCTGCATGACCTCGACGAAGATGCTGAAGCGCTGGTCCTGGCCGATCAGTCGTTACTGACACGGGCACTGTTCAACCTGTTGGAAAACGCCATCAAGTACAGTCCGGCGGGTTCGCGGATCAGCGTGCGGGTGAGTTGTACTGAGGGTTGGTTAACGTGCGAGATCGCCGACCAGGGCCGAGGGATTGCCGTCGAAGAACTCCCCGAGTTGTTCAGTCAGTATCGACGCTTTGCATCGGCTCACGGCAGTGACGGCCTGGGGCTGGGGTTGTCCATGGTCAAGGCGGTGGTGGATCGTCACGGCGGGCGGATTTCCTGTCATAGCGTGGTGGGGCAAGGTACGACGTTCAGTGTCCAGCTGCCCCTATTGAGCGAGTGAGCCTGATCTTTTTCACAGGCATAAAAAAACCGGCTATATCAGCCGGTTTTTTTACGTCCGAAAAAAACTTATGCACGTTTTCCGAAGTTTTATTTGCTTAAGAAATATGTATGCAAATCAAAAGCTTAAAAACGAAATACAGCGATTTTCAACAAAACGGTACACAGGTTATCCACAGAATCTCAGACAGTCACTTGATCGGTTGCACTTGGTGCCGCCGGGGCTGCTGGCAGCGAACCCATTTCGCGTTGCATCTGTTCGTTCCAGGCCTGCACCCGGTCATTCAGGTCGGCGATGGCCCGTGGCCCGCTACCCTCGGCGTACATTGGCGCGCCGATGATCACGGTAATCACGCCCTGCTTTTTGGCCCAACCGGTTTTTGGCCAGAACTTGCCGGCATTGTGTGCAATCGGCAGCACGGGCAATGACGCATTGACGGCCAACGCGGTGCCGCCTCGGGAGAACTTGCCGATGGTGCCGTAGGGAACGCGAGTCCCTTCTGGGAAAATCAGCACCCAGACATTGTCCTTGAGCAGTTCATCGCCCTTCTTTGCTACATGCTTGAGCGCAGCTTTCGGGTTGTCACGGTCGATGGCGATCGGCCGCAGCATGGCCATGGCCCAGCCGAAAAACGGCACGTAGAGCAATTCGCGCTTGAGCACCTGGCTTAACGGTTCGAAGTAGGCCGAGAGAAAGAACGTCTCCCAGGTGCTCTGGTGGTTCGACTGAATCACGCAGGGCTGTTCAGGCACATTCTCGGCGCCCTTCACTTCGTAGCGAATACCCAGAAAGACTTTGCTCAGCCACAAGGCGCAGCGGCACCAATACACGTTGATAAAGCGATAACGCGCCTTGAATGGCAGAAACGGCGCGATAAAAAAGCTCAGGGTGCACCAGAGCAACGAACTGGTGCCCAGCAGCAGGTAAAAGAGGAAAGTTCTGATGGCCTGCAGTATCGACATGGCGACATTTACCGTTGCGGGCACTGCCCGCCTATTCAAGCGCACTCCCGATCAGTCCTTGGCCAGGATGTCAGAAGAGCCTTAGTTGTGGATAAGTTCTGCGGCAATCGCCGCCAGATCGTCAAAAATCAAGGTGCCTGCCGGTAGGGTCTTGCCCTGAGTCTTTTCGCCTTTCCCGGTCTTTACCAAAACTGGCTGACAGTCGACGGCTTTGGCGGCCTCCAGGTCACCGAGAGTATCGCCGACGAACCATAGATTCGTCAGCGAAACGTTGTAATGCGCGGCGATGGTTTTCAACATCCCGGGTTTTGGCTTGCGGCAATCGCAGCCATCGTCTGGCCCGTGCGGGCAATAGACGATCAGCCCGACTTCGCCGCCCTGCTCCGCCACCAACTCGCGCAAGCGCGCGTGCATGGCCTCCAGGGTCGCGATGTCGTAATAGCCGCGAGCGATGCCCGACTGGTTGGTGGCGACCGCCACCGTCCAGCCGGCCTTGCTCAACTGCGCGATCGCTTCGATCGAACCGGGGAGTGGAATCCACTCCTCCACCGACTTGATGTACGCGTCGGAGTCGTAATTGATCACCCCGTCCCGATCGAGAATCAGCAGTTTCAACAGCAGCTCCTCAGCCCAGCAATGAAATGTCGGCGACGCCGAGGAACAACCCACGCAGACGCGCCAGCAGCGCATAGCGGTTGGCTCGCACCTTGGCGTCTTCGGCGTTGACCATCACGGCTTCGAAGAACGCATCCACTGGCTCGCGCAATGCGGCCAGACGCGCCAGCGATTCGCTGTATTGACGGGCAGCGGCCATTGGCTGCACAGCCTGGTCCGCCTGCTGGATCGCCGAATACAGCGAGAACTCATTGGCGTTGTCGAAGTACTTGGCTTCAACGACCGTCGGCACGGAGCCTTCGACTTTGCTCAGCAGGTTCGACACGCGCTTGTTCACGGCGGCCAGGGCGGCGGCTTCCGGCAATTTGCGGAACGCTTCTACCGCTTGTACACGCTGGTCGAAGTCCAGGGCCGAACCCGGCTTCAGGGCACGTACCGACAGGTAGGTCGCGACGTCCACGCCTTCGTCTTCGTAACGAGCACGCAGACGGTCGAAGATGAACTCCAGCACCGCGTCATTAAGGCCGGCAGCCTTGACCTTGGCACCGAACGCATTCACGGCGAAGGCCACGGCGTCGTTCAGGTCGAGATCGAGCTTCTTGTCGATCAGGATCCGCAACACACCCAGCGCGGCACGGCGCAGGGCATACGGGTCTTTGCTACCAGTCGGCAGCATGCCGATACCGAAAATGCCCACCAGGGTGTCGAGCTTGTCGGCGATGGCCACGGCCGCACCGGTCAGGGTGGTCGGCAGTTCAGCGCCGGCACCGCGCGGCATGTACTGCTCGTTCAGCGCCAGGGCGACGTCTTCCGGCTCGCCGTCGTTGAGGGCGTAGTAGTAACCGGCGACACCTTGCATCTCCGGGAACTCACCGACCATCTCGGTCGCCAGGTCGCACTTGGACAGCAGGCCGGCACGCGCCGCCCAGGAAGCATTGCCGCCGATGCGAGCGGCGATGTAGGCCGCCAACTTCGACACGCGCTCGGCCTTGTCGTAGACGCTGCCGAGTTTTTCCTGGAACACCACGTTCTGCAGACGCAGATTGAATTCTTCGAGTTTTTGCTTCTTGTCTTGCTTGAAGAAGAACTCGGCGTCGGTCAGGCGTGGGCGAACCACTTTCTCGTTACCGGCGATGATCTGCTGCGCATCCTTGCTTTCGATGTTGGCCACGGTAATGAAACGTGGCAGCAACTTGCCGTCGGCATCCAGCAGGCAGAAGTACTTCTGGTTGTCCTGCATGGTGGTGATCAGCGCTTCTTGCGGCACGTCGAGGAAACGTTCTTCGAACGAGCACACCAGCGGCACCGGCCATTCAACCAGCGCGGTCACTTCGTCGAGCAAGGCTTGCGGAACGATCGCCGTACCTTCCTGCATGGTCGCCAGTTCATTGGTGCGCTTGCTGATCAGTTCGCGACGCTCGTTGGCATCGGCCAGTACATAAGCAGCACGCAGATCGTTCAGGTAGTTGGCCGGCGAGGTGATGCGCACGCTTTCAGGGTGGTGGAAGCGGTGACCACGGGAATCACGGCCGGCCTTCTGGGCGAGGATGGTGCAGTCGATGACGTGGTCACCGAGCAGCATCACCAACCATTGGGTCGGACGAACGAATTCTTCCTTGCGAGCACCCCAGCGCATGCGCTTGGGGATAGGCAGGTCGTTCAGGGAATCTTCGACGATGGTCGGCATCAGGCTCGCGGTCGGCTTGCCGGCGATGCTTTGGCTGTAGCGCAGCTTCGGGCCGCTCTGATCGATTTCGCTCAGTTCTACACCGCACTTCTTGGCGAAGCCCAGGGCTGCTTGAGTCGGGTTGCCTTCGGCATCAAACGCAGCCTGGCGTGGCGGGCCGTCGAGGTTGATGCTGCGATCCGGCTGCTGGGTTGCCAGCGCGGTGATTAGCACGGCCAGACGACGCGGCGCGGCGTAGACGGTTTTGCTCTCGTAGCTCAGGCCAGCGGCTTGCAGGCCTTTGTCGATACCGGCCAGGAATGCCTCGGCCAGGGTGTTCAGGGCTTTGGGTGGCAGTTCTTCGGTGCCCAGTTCAACCAGAAAATCTTGAGCACTCATTGTGCAGCCTCCAGCTTGGCCAGTACTTCATCACGCAGGTCCGGGGTCGCCATCGGGAAGCCCAGCTTGGCGCGAGCCAGCAGGTAGGCTTGCGCAACGGAACGCGCCAGGGTGCGTACACGCAGAATGTATTGCTGACGCGCGGTCACCGAGATCGCCCGGCGCGCATCCAGCAGGTTGAAGGTGTGGGAAGCCTTCAACACCATTTCGTAGCTCGGCAACGGCAGCGGCTGGTCGAGTTCGATCAGGCGCTTGGCTTCGCTTTCATAGAAGTCGAACAGTTCGAACAGCTTCTCGACGTTGGCGTGTTCGAAGTTGTAGGTCGACTGCTCCACTTCGTTCTGGTGGAACACGTCGCCGTAGGTCACCTTGCCGAACGGACCGTCAGCCCAGACCAGGTCGTAGACCGAGTCCACGCCTTGCAGGTACATGGCCAGACGCTCCAGACCGTAAGTGATCTCGCCGGTCACCGGGTAGCACTCAATGCCGCCCGCTTGCTGGAAGTAAGTGAACTGCGTCACTTCCATGCCGTTGAGCCAGACTTCCCAGCCCAGACCCCAGGCGCCCAGCGTTGGCGACTCCCAGTTGTCTTCGACGAAACGGATGTCATGCACCAGCGGGTCCAGACCCACGTGCTTGAGGGAGCCCAGGTACAGTTCCTGGAAGTTGTCCGGGTTCGGCTTCAGCACTACCTGGAACTGATAGTAGTGCTGCAGACGGTTCGGGTTTTCACCGTAGCGGCCGTCAGTCGGGCGACGACTGGGCTGCACATAAGCGGCGTTCCAGGTTTCCGGGCCGATGGCGCGCAGGAACGTGGCAGTGTGGAAAGTGCCGGCGCCTACTTCCATATCGTAGGGCTGAAGTACCACACAACCTTGCTCGGCCCAGTATTGCTGGAGGGCGAGGATCAAGTCTTGGAAGGTACGCACGGCTGGCGTAGGCTGGCTCACGAAATTCACCTGTTTCTTGGGCTGCGATTTAAAGAGCGGGAGTATACCCGATTCGGTCCTGCGCACGCCCCCTGGAGCCTTATGCCACGCTGCTTTTGGTGTACCGAAGATCCGCTGTACATGGCTTATCACGATCAGGAGTGGGGCACGCCGCTACGCGATGCGCAGGGATTGTTCGAGTTGCTTTTGCTCGAAGGGTTCCAGGCCGGGCTTTCCTGGATCACTGTATTGCGCAAGCGAGAGCGTTATCGCGAGGTGCTGTTCGGCTTCGACGTGCAGCGCGTGGCGCAGATGAGCGATGCGGAAATCGATGAACTGATGCTCGATCCGGGGATCATCCGCAATCGTCTCAAACTCAACGCAGCCCGGCGCAATGCCCAGGCCTGGCTGGAGCTGGAAGACCCGGTGGGGTTTCTCTGGTCGTTCGTCGGCGGCACGCCGGTGATCAATCATTTCAAGGATCGCAGTGAAGTGCCGGCGGTGACACCGGCCGCCATCGAGATGAGCAAAGGCCTGAAAAAAGCCGGCTTCACGTTCGTCGGCCCGACCATTTGTTACGCGCTGATGCAGGCTTCAGGCATGGTCATGGACCACACCCTGGATTGCGATCGCTACGCCACCTTGGCGAACGGCGGTTAGAATAGCCGCCTCGCGCACACCACAAAATCAGGAGTGACCTGTGGATAAGTTTAAAGGCGCCTTGCTGGTAGGCGCTCTGCGGCTGTTTGCCCTGCTGCCGTGGCGGGCAGTGCAGGCGGTGGGTTCGGCGATTGGCTGGATCATGTGGAAAACCCCCAACCGTTCCCGCGACGTGGTGCGGATCAACCTCGCCAAGTGCTTTCCGCAGATGGACCCGGCCGAGCGTGAGCGTCTGGTGGGTCAAAGCCTGAAAGACATCGGCAAGTCTCTGACTGAAAGCGCCTGCGCGTGGATCTGGCCGGCCCAGCGTTCCATTGAACTGGTGCGCGAAGTCGAAGGCCTCGACGTTTTGAAAGAGGCGTTGGCGTCCGGTAAAGGCGTGGTTGGCATCACCAGCCACCTGGGCAACTGGGAAGTGTTGAACCACTTCTATTGCAGCCAGTGCAAACCGATCATTTTCTACCGCCCGCCAAAACTGAAGGCGGTGGATGAGTTGCTGCGCAAGCAGCGGGTGCAATTGGGTAACCGGGTGGCGGCTTCCACCAAGGAAGGCATCCTCAGCGTGATCAAGGAAGTGCGCAAGGGTGGCGCGGTGGGCATTCCGGCTGACCCGGAACCGGCCGAATCCGCCGGGATCTTCGTGCCGTTCTTCGCCACTCAGGCCCTGACCAGCAAATTCGTGCCGAACATGCTCGCCGGTGGCAAAGCGGTCGGCGTGTTCCTGCATGCCCTGCGGCTGCCGGACGGTTCGGGTTACAAAGTGATTCTCGAAGCCGCGCCAGAGGCCATGTACAGCACCGATACCGAAACCTCCTGCGCGGCCATGAGCCAGGTAGTCGAGCGCTACGTGCGGGCTTATCCGAGCCAGTACATGTGGAGCATGAAGCGCTTCAAGAAGCGTCCACCGGGCGAAGCACGCTGGTATTGACGCTGCTGTGGATAACTCAGCAGGCTGCGTTCTATTGATCTTGGCCTGCGTTATCGCTGATCAGTGCGTCTGTCGCTCAAGCTTTTTCAGAAACACCGTCATCTCTTTCTCCGCCTGCTTGTCGCCATGAGCGCGGGCGGCTTCCAGGCCCTGTTCCCAGGTCTGCCGCGCCGCCGCGTAATCCGCCAGCGCCAAATGGGCCTTGCCCAAGAGCTTCCAGGCTGCCGAATACTTCGGATCGAACTCGACGCAGCGCTGGAAATGCTCCGCGGCCTTGGCGTTTTCCCCAAGATCCAGATAGCCCTTGCCCAGGCCGAAGCGCAGCAATGAGTTATCCACACCCTTGGCGAGCATTTTTTCCAGGGATTCGATCATTGGGTGGCACCTCTGGTTTTTTGGGGGAGTTCGAAATCGCCTTCGCGGGCAAGCCTCGCTCCTACACGGTTCAGTCGTTCGCATAATAGCTGGACGGCTCAAACCTGTAGGAGCGGGGCTTGCCCGCGAAGAGGTCTTCGGATCAGAAGAAGCTCAGCCCCACATGGAACAGCTTCTCCACGTCCCGAATATGCTTCTTATCCACAAGGAACAGAATCACATGGTCGCCGGTTTCGATCACGGTGTCGTCGTGGGCGATGATCACTTCTTCGTCGCGGATGATCGCGCCGATGGTGGTGCCCGGTGGCAGGCCGATGTTTTCGATGGCCTTGCCTATCACCTTGCTCGACTTCGCATCGCCGTGGGCAATTGCCTCGATGGCTTCCGCCGCGCCCCTGCGCAGTGAGTGCACGCTGACAATGTCCCCGCGCCGGACGTGGGCCAGCAAAGTGCCGATGGTCGCCAGTTGCGGACTGATGGCGATGTCGATGTCGCCGCCCTGGATCAGGTCGACGTAGGCCGGGTTGTTGATGATCGTCATCACCTTCTTCGCGCCCAGGCGCTTGGCCAGCAGCGAAGACATGATGTTGGCTTCGTCGTCGTTGGTCAGGGCGAGGAAAATATCGGCGTCGGCGATGTTTTCTTCCAGCAGCAGATCCCGATCCGAAGCGCTGCCCTGCAACACCACGGTGCTGTCGAGGTTGTCCGAGAGGTAGCGGCAGCGGGCCGGGTTCATCTCGATGATCTTCACCTGGTAACGGCTTTCGATGGCTTCGGCCAGGCGTTCACCGATCTGCCCGCCACCGGCGATGACGATGCGTTTGTAGCTTTCATCGAGGCGGCGCATTTCGCTCATCACTGCACGAATATTCGCTTTGGCGGCGATGAAAAACACTTCGTCGTCAGCCTCGATCACCGTATCGCCCTGGGGCAGGATCGGCCGGTCACGACGGAAAATCGCCGCGACGCGGGTTTCGACATTCGGCATGTGTTCGCGTAACTGGCGCAATTGCTGGCCCACCAGCGGCCCGCCGTAGTACGCCTTGACCGCTACCAGCTGCGCTTTGCCTTCGGCGAAGTCGATCACCTGCAATGCGCCCGGATGCTGGATCAGGCGCTTGATGTAATTGGTGACTACCTGTTCCGGACTGATCAGCACGTCGACCGGAATCGCTTCATTGTCGAACAGTTCGGCACGGGTCAGGTACGCGGCTTCGCGGACCCGGGCGATCTTGGTGGGGGTGTGGAACAGGGTGTGGGCGACCTGGCAGGCGACCATGTTGGTTTCGTCACTGTTGGTCACGGCCACCAGCATGTCAGCGTCGTCGGCACCAGCCTGCCGCAGCACGGTCGGCAGCGAGCCGCGACCCTGCACGGTGCGGATGTCCAGCCGATCGCCGAGGTCGCGCAGGCGTTCGCCATCGGTGTCGACCACGGTGATGTCGTTGGCCTCGCTGGCCAAGTGTTCTGCCAGCGAACCGCCGACCTGCCCTGCGCCGAGGATGATGATCTTCATCCAGTCACTCCCTTAAACCCGGTTAACCGCGCGCGGCGGCAATTTTGATCAGCTTGGCGTAGTAGAACCCGTCGTGGCCGCCTTCCTGGGCCAGCAACTGGCGACCATGGGGCTGCTTGATGCCGGCCGCCGTGGCGAGGTCCAGTTCACGGGCGCCTGGCGTGCGGGCGAGGAACGCTTCGATGACTTCGGTGTTTTCGGTCGGCAGCGTGGAGCAGGTGGCGTAAAGCAGAATGCCGCCCACCTCCAGAGTTATCCACATGGCGTCGAGCAGTTCGCCCTGAAGCACCGCCAGTGCGGCGATGTCGTCGGGTTGGCGGGTTAGTTTGATATCCGGGTGACGGCGGATCACCCCGGTGGCCGAGCATGGCGCGTCGAGCAGAATGCGCTGGAACGGTTTGCCGTCCCACCAGGTGGCGGTATCGCGACCGTCGGCGGCAATCAATTCTGCGCTCAGGCCCAGGCGTGCGAGGTTTTCCCGCACCCGCACCAGACGCTTGGCTTCCAGATCCACAGCCACCACGCCGGCCAGTTTGGGCTCGGCCTCAAGGATGTGGCAGGTCTTGCCGCCCGGTGCGCAGCAGGCGTCCAGCACCCGTTGGCCCGGCGCGAGGTCCAGCAGATCGGCGGCCAATTGCGCGGCTTCGTCCTGCACGCTGATCCAGCCTTCAGCGAACCCAGGCAGGCTGCGTACGTCGGCGGCGGCGTCGAGAATGATGCCGTCGCGACTATAAATGCAGGGCTTGGCGGCCACGCCAGCGTCACTCAGCAAGCCAAGGTAAGCGTCGCGAGTGTGATGACGACGATTGACCCGCAGAATCATCGGCGGGTGTGCGTTGTTCGCTGCGCAAATGGCTTCCCATTGTTCAGGCCAGAAGGCCTTGAGGGATTTTTGCAGCCAGCGCGGGTGGGCGGTGCGCACCACCGGGTCGCGTTCCAGCTCGGCCAGCAGCGCTTCGCTTTCCCGTTGGGCGCGGCGCAGTACGGCGTTGAGCAAGGCTTTGGCCCACGGCTTTTTCAGTTTATCGGCGCAACCGACGGTTTCGCCGATGGCGGCGTGAGCCGGGACGCGGGTATAGAGCAGTTGATAAAGCCCCACCAGCAACAGCGCCTCGACATCGGCATCAGCCGCCTTGAACGGCTTTTGCAGCAGCTTGGCCGCCAACGCCGACAAACGCGGCTGCCAGCGAGCCGTGCCGAACGCCAGGTCCTGGGTGAAGCCGCGATCGCGGTCTTCGACCTTGTCCATTTGTGTCGGCAGAGAACTGTTGAGTGAGGCTTTTCCGTTAAGAACTGCAGCAAGTGCCTTGGCGGCGGCCAGACGTGGGTTCATTGAGCGTCTGCCGTTTGACCGAGGACGGTGCCGACGGCAAATTTCTCACGACGGCTGTTGAACAAGTCGCTGAAGTTCAGTGCCTTGCCGCCGGGTAATTGCAGACGGGTCAGGCACAGCGCCTGTTCACCGCAGGCGACGATCAAGCCGTCCTTGCTGGCGCTGAGGATTTTCCCCGGTGCGCCCTGCCCTTCGGCCAGGCTTGCGGCCAACACTTTCAGCGCTTCGCCGTTCAGCGTGCTGTGGCAGATCGGCCATGGATTGAAGGCGCGAACCAGACGCTCCAGCTCAACCGCCGGGCGGTTCCAGTCGATGCGCGCTTCGTCCTTGTTCAATTTGTGTGCATAGGTGGCGAGGCTGTCGTCCTGCACTTCGCCTTCCAGTGTGCCCGCAGCCAGGCCGGCAATCGCCTGGATCACGGCCGGTGGGCCCATCTCTGCGAGGCGATCGTGGAGGCTGCCGCCGGTGTCTTCGGCGCTGATCGGCGTGGTGACCTTGAGCAGCATCGGCCCGGTATCGAGGCCGGCTTCCATGCGCATCACGGTCACGCCGCTTTCGCTGTCGCCCGCTTCAACGGCACGCTGGATCGGCGCCGCACCGCGCCAGCGTGGCAGCAAGGAGGCGTGGCTGTTGATGCAACCCAGGCGTGGGATATCCAGCACCACTTGCGGCAGGATCAGGCCGTAGGCGACCACCACCATCAAATCCGGTTTCAGCGCGGCCAGTTCCGCCTGAGCGTCTTCGTTGCGCAGGGTTGGCGGTTGCAACACCTGGATGTTGTGCTCCAGAGCCAATTGCTTGACCGGGCTTGGCATCAGCTTCTGCCCACGGCCCGCCGGACGGTCTGGTTGGGTGTAGACCGCAACGATCTCGTAAGGACTGCCCAGCAGGGCCTTGAGGTGTTCGGCGGCGAATTCCGGGGTGCCGGCAAAGACAATGCGCAGTGGCTCAGTCATGGAAGCTCTCAATTGCAAAGCATCTTGAAAAGAAAAAGGCTTGCCGCGGCAAGCCTTTGAAAGAAGGGCATCAAGCGTTCTGGCGGTGGAGCTTTTCCAGTTTCTTCTTGATCCGGTCGCGTTTGAGCGTGGACAGGTAATCGACGAACAACTTGCCGTTGAGGTGGTCGCATTCATGCTGGATGCACACGGCGAGCAGACCTTCGGCGATCAGTTCGTAAGGCTGGCCGTCGCGGTCCAGGGCCTTGATCTTGACCTTTTGCGGGCGATCGACGTTTTCGTAGAAGCCCGGCACCGAGAGGCAGCCTTCCTGGTATTGGCCCATCTCGTCGGTCAGGGTTTCGAACTCGGGGTTGATGAACACCCGCGGTTCGCTGCGGTCTTCGGAGAGGTCCATCACGACGATACGTTTGTGCACGTTGACCTGGGTAGCGGCGAGGCCGATGCCTGGCGCTTCATACATTGTTTCAAACATGTCATCGACCAACTGACGCACTTCGTCGTCCACTACGGCCACTGGTTTGGCGATAGTGCGCAGGCGCGAATCGGGGAATTCGAGGATGTCTAAAATGGCCATAAGCTTAATTGCTGCACGTGTGAGGTAAAGTCGGGTCGATGGCCTGGCGAGTCCGAAGATGCAGGCTACCGTTGTGAACGTAGCTTCCGGTTTTTCAATAATGAGCCGGAGGCGAGCCACGAGGGCTCTGGCGTTTCACGCGAACGTACATAATAAAGGGATTCACCGCATGAGGAAATCACTACTCGCCTTGCTCCTTCTGGCCTCGGCCGGTTTTGCGCATGGGCAAGTGCAACTCAGGGAAGGTTTTCCACAGCAATACACCGTGGTGGCAGGGGACACACTCTGGGACATTTCCGGCAAATACCTGCGTGAGCCGTGGCAGTGGCCGCAGCTTTGGCAAGCCAATCCACAGATTGAAAACCCCAATCTCATCTATCCCGGCGATACGCTGTCGCTGGTCTACGTCAACGGTCAGCCACGCCTGACCCTCAACCGCGGCGCTTCCCGGGGCACCATCAAGCTGTCGCCACGAGTCCGCAGTTCACCGGTGGCCGACGCCATCCCGAGCATTCCGCTGAAGTCGATCAACAGTTTTCTGTTGAGCAATCGTATCGTCGACAAGGTCGAGGATTTCGACAAGGCGCCGTACATCGTTGCCGGCGACGCCGAACGGGTGCTCAGCGGCACCGGCGATCGAATCTTCGCGCGCGGCCATTTCGATCCGGCGCAGTCGGTCTACGGCATCTTTCGTCAGGGCAAGGTCTACACCGATCCGCAGAGCAAGGAGTTCCTGGGGATCAACGCCGACGACATCGGCGGCGGCGAGATCATTGCCACTGAAGGTGACGTCGCCACCCTGGCCCTGCAACGCACCACTCAGGAGGTGCGACTCGGCGACCGGTTGTTCAGCGGCGAAGAGCGCTCGATCAATTCGACCTTCATGCCCAGTGCGCCAACCACCGACATCAATGGCCTGATCATCGATGTGCCGCGTGGGGTCACCCAGATTGGCGCGCTGGATGTCGTCACGCTGAACAAAGGGCAGCGCGATGGCCTGGCCGAGGGCAATGTGCTGGTGGTGATGAAAACCGGCGAAACCGTGCGCGACCGGATCACCGGTCAGCCCTTGAAAATCCCCGACGAACGGGCCGGCCTGCTGATGGTATTCCGCACCTACGACAAGCTCAGCTACGGGCTGGTGCTCAACGCATCGCGCTCCTTGGCGGTGATGGACAAGGTGCGAAATCCTTAAGCCTGCTCACAAGTTACCAACAGAGTTATCCACAGCTTATTCCCGATTCTACGGGACCTTATAACGATCAAGGATGATCCATGTCGCTGTCTGCCTGTACGTCCGTTTCCCCTGCGGAACTGGAAGCCCGTTTACGCCTGCACCTTTTGCCTGAACTCGGTCCGGCACGTTTCAAGAAGTTGCTGGAGGCTTTCGGTTCTGCCTCCAAAGCCATCAGCGCACCGGCCAGTGCCTGGCGCGCGTTGGGGCTGCCCCTTGCTTGCGCGGAGGCTCGGCGCTGCAGTGAAATTCGTGATGGCGCCAGCCACGCATTGGCCTGGCTAGAGCGTCCGGGCCAGCATTTACTGATGTGGGACCAACCTGACTACCCCGCGCTGCTGGCGCAAATCAGTGATGCGCCGCCGCTATTATTCGTCGCGGGCGATCCGGGCATTCTGGAAAAACCGCAGTTGGCGATGGTCGGCAGCCGTCGCGCATCGCGACCAGGCATGGACACTGCCACCGCATTTTCCCGCAGTCTGGCCGGCGCCGGTTTTGTCATCACCAGCGGTCTGGCTCTGGGCATCGATGCTGCCGCGCATCAGGCGGCTCTGGATGTTGGCGGGCAAACGGTCGGGGTGCTTGGCACGGGGCTGGAAAATTTTTATCCACAGCGTAATCGACGACTGGCGGACGCCATGATCGCCTCGGGAAGTGCGGTACTTTCGGAGTTCCCGCTGGACGCCGGCCCTTCCCCGAGCAACTTCCCCCGGCGCAATCGGATCATCAGCGGTTTGTCCCTTGGTGTACTGGTGGTCGAGGCAAGTGTCGCCAGCGGTTCATTGATCACCGCGAGACTGGCGGCGGAACAGGGGCGTGAGGTGTATGCGATTCCAGGGTCGATCCATCACCCTGGCGCGAAGGGCTGTCATCAACTGATCCGCGACGGCGCGGTGCTGGTGGAAACCATCGAGCACATCCTTGAGGCCTTGCGCGGCTGGCAACGGCTGCCGTTATCCACAGAAACGCCGCAAACGACGGTGACTCATCCACTGCTCATGTTGCTCCACGCGGCGCCTCATACCAGCGAAGCCCTGGCGGTCACCAGCGGCTGGGCCTTGTCGAAAGTGCTGGCAGCGCTGACGGAGCTGGAGATGGATGGCCGGGCGGTCTGTGAGAGCGGTCGATGGTTTGCGCGGGTAAACTAGGTTTTATAAGGAAGATCGGTAAACTGCGCAGAGCCTTATTCCGGAGAGTTTTTTCATGGTTAACAGTTGGCGTGTGCAACAAGCCGCACGAGAAATTCGCGCCGGGGCGGTCATTGCCTACCCAACGGAAGCCGTCTGGGGACTGGGTTGCGACCCGTGGAACGAAGAGGCGGTGGATCGTCTGCTGATGATCAAGGGCCGATCTGTGGATAAGGGCCTGATTCTGGTGGCCGACAATATTCGTCAGTTCGACTTCCTGTTCGAAGACTTCCCGGAGTTGTGGATGGACCGCATGGCCAGCACCTGGCCGGGCCCCAACACCTGGTTGGTGCCGCATCAGAATCTGTTGCCCCAGTGGATTACCGGTGTGCATGAAACGGTGGCGTTGCGGGTCAGCGACCACCCTCTGGTGCGGGACTTGTGTGCGGTGGTCGGCCCGCTGGTGTCGACCTCGGCGAACCCTCAGGGCCGACCGGCGGCACGGACGCGGATTCGCGTGGAGCAGTATTTCCGGGGGCAGGTTGATTATGTACTCGGTGGCAATCTGGGCGGGCGCAAGAATCCGAGTGTGATTCGCGATCTGGCGACGGGGCACGTGGTGCGCCCGGATTAATGTGGCGAGGGGGCTTGCCCCCGTTGGACTGCGCAGCAGCCCCCAACCCGATGATGCGGTCTGCCAGTTAGAACGCGTCGCTCATTGGGGGGCGCTTCGCACCCGAACGGGGCGGTGCGGCGTTCCGACAAGCCCCCTCGCCACAGTCTGGTGTCAAGGCAACAGAATCGTCGAACCAGTCGTACGCCGCGCCGACAACTCGGTCTGCGCCTTCGCTGCATCAGCCAGTGGATACCGCTGGCTGATGTCCACCTTCAGCTTGCCGCTGATGATCATCTCGAATAGTTCATCAGCCATGCGTTGCAGGTTTTCAGCATTGTTGGCGTAGGTCGCCAGCGTCGGCCGGGTCACGTACAGCGAACCCTTGGCCGCGAGAATCCCCAGATTCACCCCATCGACTGCACCTGAAGCATTACCGAAACTCACCACCAGCCCCCGCGGCGCAACGCTGTCGAGCGATGTCAGCCAGGTATCTTTGCCTACACCGTCGTACACCACCGGGACTTTTTTACCGTCAGTCAATTCCAGTACGCGTTGTGCGACGCTCTCATGGCTGTAATCGATGGTCGCCCAGGCACCATTGGCTTTTGCCAGGGCGGCTTTTTCCGCTGAACTGACCGTGCCGATCAGCTTCACCCCCAAGGCCTTGGCCCATTGGCAGGCAAGCGATCCGACGCCGCCGGCCGCGGCGTGAAACAGGATGGTTTCGCCACCCTTGAGCTCATATGTCTGACGCAGCAGGTACTGCACGGTCAGGCCTTTGAGCATCACGCCGGCGGCTTGTTCGAAGCTGATGGCGTCCGGCAGGTGCACCAGGTTGGCTTCCGGCAAGACATGCACGTCGCTGTAGGCGCCCAACGGGCCACTGCCATAAGCCACGCGATCGCCAACCTTGAAGCGGGTGACTTCGCTACCGACTGCGTCGACCACGCCCGCGCCTTCGGCGCCCAGGCCCGATGGCAGGGCTGGCGGTGCATAAAGGCCACTGCGGTAATAGGTGTCGATGAAGTTCAGGCCGATGGCCTTGTTGGTCACGCGTACTTGTTGCGGGCCGGGCTCGGCGGGTTGGTAATCCACGTATTCGAGCACTTCGGGGCCGCCATGGACGCGGAACTGGATACGCTTTGCCATCTGCTCTCTCCTTAGGTCTTTGGCTTCTAGAGTCGTAGCGCCAAGCGCCCTATCGAACTCCCAAGCTTGATCTTCGTCAACTGCGACGGCACAAGGTGCAGTGTTATCCTACGCAGCAATTTGCCGCCGGCCTGTTTGAGCGCCGCGTAGCTTTGCCCGATTCAAGGTGATGCCATGACTACCCGCACCGAGGCCGTAAAAGCCTACCTGCTCGACCTGCAAGACCGTATTTGCGCTGCCCTCGAAGCCGAAGACGGCGGCGCGCGTTTCGTCGAAGACGCCTGGACCCGGCCTGCCGGCGGCGGTGGTCGCACCCGGGTGATTGAGAACGGTGCAGTCATCGAAAAGGGCGGCGTCAACTATTCCCACGTGTTTGGCAGCGGTCTCCCACCGTCCGCCAGCGCCCATCGGCCGGAACTGGCCGGTCGAGGCTTCGAAGCCCTGGGCGTGTCTTTGGTGATTCACCCGCATAACCCCCATGTGCCGACGTCCCACGCCAATGTGCGCTTTTTCATCGCCGAAAAAGAAGGTGAAGAGCCGGTCTGGTGGTTCGGTGGTGGCTTTGACCTGACCCCTTATTACGGCAATGAAGAAGATTGCGTGCATTGGCACCGCGTCGCCGAACAGGCCTGCGCGCCGTTCGGCCCGGACGTTTACCCGCGCTACAAGGCCTGGTGCGACAGCTACTTCCACATCAAGCATCGTCACGAGCCACGGGGCATTGGCGGCCTGTTCTTCGATGACTTGAACGAGTGGGACTTCGACACCAGCTTCGCCTTCATGCGCGCCATCGGTGATGCGTTCATCGACGCGTACCTGCCGATCGTGCAACGCCGCAAGAATGATGCGTTCACCGCCAAACAGCGTGAGTTCCAGGAGTTTCGCCGTGGTCGTTACGTTGAATTCAACCTGGTCTATGACCGCGGCACGCTGTTCGGCCTGCAATCGGGCGGGCGTACCGAGTCGATTCTGATGTCGCTGCCGCCGCAAGTACGCTGGGCCTACGATTGGAAGGCCGAGCCGGGCAGCGAAGAAGCGCGCCTGACCGAATACTTCCTGCAAGACCGCGATTGGTTGGCCAAGGCCTGAACGAGGAATTCTGATGGACCGTTATGTCGTATTCGGTAACCCGATCGGCCACAGCAAGTCGCCGCTGATCCACCGTCTGTTCGCCGAGCAGACTGGGCAGAAACTGGACTACAGCACCTTGCTGGCACCTCTCGACGACTTTTCCGGCTGTGCGTTGGAATTTTTCCGCGAAGGCCGTGGGGCGAATGTGACAGTGCCGTTCAAGGAAGATGCCTATCGCCTGGCGAACAGCTTGACCCAGCGGGCGCAGCGGGCCGGCGCGGTGAATACCCTGAGCAAACTGGCCGATGGCAGTCTGCTGGGCGACAACACCGATGGCGCCGGGTTGGTACGGGACCTGACGATCAACGCCGGATTCAGCCTCGCGGGCAAACGCATCCTGCTGCTGGGGGCCGGTGGCGCGGTGCGCGGCGCGCTGGAGCCGCTGCTGGCGGAGCAACCGGCGTCGGTGATCATTGCCAACCGCACCGTGGAAAAAGCCGAATTGCTGGCGCAATTGTTTGCCGATCTGGGGCCGGTGTCGGCCAGCGGTTTCGATTGGCTGCGCGAGCCGGTGGACCTGATCATCAACGCCACATCCGCCAGTCTGTCCGGCGATGTACCGCCGATTGCCGGCAGTTTGATCGAACCGGGCAAGACGGTTTGCTACGACATGATGTACGGCAAGGACCCAACCTCGTTCTGCCGTTGGGCCAGTGAACATGGGGCTGGTGTGTCGATGGATGGCTTGGGCATGTTGGCCGAGCAGGCGGCGGAAGCTTTCTATCTGTGGCGCGGTGTGCGCCCGGATACGGCGCCGGTGCTGGCCGAACTTCGCCGGCAACTGGCACTGTAGTTTTTTGTGGCGAGGGGGCTTGCCCCCGTTGGACGGCGAAGCCGTCCCAAAGCTGCCACGACCGCTGCGCGGCCGAACGGGGGCAAGCCCCCTCGCCACAGGTCGGTGTTTATCCCAGGGTTGGGCGTTTAGTCCTCAAACCGGATCGGGCATTTCTCCGGCCCTTCCAGCTTCCTCAATTCTTCCACCACTTGGGGCCGTGCCTGCCGCAGGGTCAGGCTGCGATCCTGGCGCAGCAGCCGTCGTGCTTCCTGGTGCAGCATTTCCACGCCTGAGTAGTCGATGAAGTTGATCTGCTGGGCCTCGATCACCACTCGCGGGCCTTGCATCCGTTGCAGGCGCACTTGCAGGTAATGGCTGGCGCCGAAAAAGATCGAACCGCCGACCCTCAGAATGTCTTCGTCGCCATCACGCCAGTGCTGCACCCGTGGCTGTGAGGTGCGTTTGAGGTAGAAGAACAGTGACGCCAACACCCCGGCGTAGATCGCCGTCTGCAACTCGAGCAACAGGGTGGCGACACAGGTCAGCGCCATGACCAGGAATTCGGCATGGCTGACCCGCAACAACGCACGAATGCCGCGATGATCCACCAATCCCCAAGCGATCAAAAGGATGCTGCCAGCCATGGCCGGGATCGGGATATGCGCAATCAATGCCGCACCGAAGATCGCGAACAGCGCCACCCACAGCGCCGAAAAAACCCCGGCCAGCGGTGAACAGGCTCCGGCATCGTAGCTCAGGCCCGAGCGAGTGAAGGAACCGGCGGACAGCGAGCCGGAAAAAAACGCCCCAACCATGTTCGAGAAACCCTGGGCGCGAACTTCCTGATTGGCATCGAGCAACTGTTGCGAGCGGGCCGACAGGGAGCGGGCAATCGACAGGCTCGTCACCAGCCCGAGCATGCCGACCGCCACCGCACTGGGCAGCAGGCGCAATATCAGGTCCAGATCCAGCGGCAGCGGGCTGAAGGGCGGCAGCCGCCCGACAAACGCGCTGACCAGCTTCACATGACCGAACATCGCTGGCCACAGCCACACCAGCAATCCGCTCAGGGCCAGCGCGATCAACAGCGTCGGCCAGCGCGGCACCAGCAGTTTCAACACGATGCCAACCGCGACCGTGGCCAGGCCCAGCAGCAGCGAGGGTTTGTCCACTTCGCCCAGATGATTGAGCAGCATCATCAAGCTGTTGAGCGCCGTGGCCTGGTTGGGCACATCCAGCCCCAGCAGGTTCGGCAGCTGCCCGATGGCAATCACCACCGCCGCGCCGAGGGTGAAGCCCAGCACCACCGAGTGAGAGACGAAATTCACCAGGGCACCGAACCGCAGCAAACCCAGTAACCACTGGAAAATGCCTGCAAGGAAAGTCAGAAGCAGGATCAACGTGACGTAGTCCTGCGATGCAGGGACGGCCAGAGGACTGACGCTGGCATACAGGACGATGGAAATGGCCGCCGTAGGGCCGCAGATCAAATGCCACGACGAACCCCAGAGGCAGGCAATCAGCACCGGGATGATGGCGGCGTACAGGCCATATTCCGGTGGGAGGCCGGCGATCAGGGCGTAGGCAATGGATTGTGGCAACGCGAGAATCGCACCGCTCAGGCCGACGATCAGGTCACGACCGACGCTGGCGCGGGTTTGCCGGGGCAACCAGGTCAGGAAGGGAAAGAGTGAATGGCGGCTGGGGAAGGCCATGGGTCCTCTCGGTACGGGGTAAATCGTCAGGGTAAAGCATTGGCTCGTAGTGGGCAGATCATTGTGGCGAGGGAGTTTGCTCCCGCTCGGCTGCGCAGCAGTCGCAAATCCGGACAACTCGGTGAGGCTGATAAACCGAGTTTGCCGAAATGGGAGTGCTACGCCCTCCAGCGGGAGCAAGCTCCCTCGCCACAGGGAAACCTTACAACTTGGCTTTGACCGCTGGCAGAGCATCCTTGCCATCCACGGTCTTCACGCCCTCCAGCCATTTATCCAGCACCACCGGATTGGCCTTGATCCATGCCTTGGCCGCGTCGGCATTGCTGACCTTTTTGTTCACCACTTCGGCCATGATGCTGTTCTCCATTTCCTGGGTAAAACTCAGGTTGGTGAGCAGTTTGCCGACGTTCGGGCAGGCCTGTGCATAACCTTTGCGGGTCAGTGTATAAACGCTACCGGTGTCACCGAAGTACTTCTCGCCGCCCTTCAGATAATGCATTTTCAACTGCACGTTCATCGGGTGTGGCGTCCAGCCGAGGAAGGTCACGAACTTCTGTTTCTTCACCGCGCGGGACACTTCGGCCAGCATTGCTTGCTCGCTGGACTCGATCAGTTTCCACTGACCCATGTCGTAGTCATTCTTCTTGATGATCTCTTGCAGCGAAATGTTCGCCGGGGCGCCGGAGCCGATGCCATAGATCTTCTTGTCGACTTCTTTTGGATGTAGCTCGGCGTACTTGTTCAAGTCGTTAAAGTTATGCACACCCGCGTCCCAGACGTAATCCGGGACCGCCAGGGTGAACTCGGTGCCGTCGAGGTTCTTCGCCAGTTGTGTGACATCGCCGTTGGCCACGAACTTGTCGTAGAAGCCTTGCTGCGCCGGCATCCAGTTGCCGAGGAAGACGTCCACCTGGCCATCCTTCAGACCGCCAAAGGTGATCGGCACCGCCAGCGTGTCGACCTTGGCCTTGTAGCCCATGCCGTCCAGCAGAAACCCGGTGATGGCGTTGGTGGCGGCGATGTCGCTCCAGCCGGGGTCGGCCATCTTCACCGTTTCGCAGCTTTGCTCGGCGTACGCCGAGGCGCTGCCCAGAGCCAGAAGCCCGACTGTCAGTACTGTGGATAACTTTTGCATGGACGTCCCCTTAACATTATTGGTTTTGGCAGGGTTGTGGATAACGGGCTTTACGCTCCAGATCGTCGAGGTCGATGTGGTTGCGCATGTACTGCTGACTGGCGTCCACCAGCGGCTGGTGATCCCAGCTCTTCAGCTTGCCGATGGTCAGGGCGCCGGCGACGAAACGCCGGCGCCGCTGACTGGCGAGCACCTGTTGGTGGATCGCCGGGATATTCCATTTAGCCCGTGCTTCGGCGAGAAAATCCTCGAACAGCTGACGATGTTGCGGCGAATGGCTGAGTTCTTCCTGTTCACGCGGGTCGTTGTGCACGTCGAAGAGCAGGCAAGGGTCGTCTTCGCTGTAGATGAATTTGTAGGCGCCGCGACGAATCATCATCAACGGGCTGATGGTGCCTTCGGCCATGTATTCACCGAACACCTCGTCGTGACCGCCCTGCCCTTGCAGGTGCGGAACCAGCGAGCGGCCGTCCAGCGGCAGGCCTGGCTCCAATGAGCCGCCGGCCAATTCCACAAAGGTCGGCAGCAGGTCGGCGGTGGATACCGCTGCGCTGACCCGTCCGGCGCCGAATTGCCCCGGCGCGCTGATCAGCAGCGGTACGCGGGCGGCCATTTCGTACCAGTGCATCTTGTACCAGAGGCCGCGCTCGCCGAGCATGTCGCCGTGGTCACCGGAGAACACGATGATGGTGTCATCGATCAGCCCGGTTTCCTCGAGTGTTTGCAGGAGCTTGCCGACGTTACTGTCGATATAGCTGCACGCACCAAAGTAGGCACGGCGCGCGTCGCGAATTTTATCCACAGGCAGCGGCTTGTCCCACAGGTCATAGACTTTGAGCAGGCGCTGGGAGTGAGGATCGAGTTCATCCTGTGCGGGTGTTTCCGGCAAAGGGATGTCGGCGTCGTCGTACAGATCCCAGAACGCCTTGGGAATCGTGTACGGGTCGTGTGGGTGCGTCATCGACACGGTCAGGCAGAACGGCTGATCGCCATCCTCGCGGATGTGATCGAACAGGTATTGCTGGGCCTTGAACACCACCTCTTCGTCGAAATCCAGCTGATTGGTGCGCACGCAGGGCCCGGCTTGCAGCACCGACGACATGTTGTGGTACCAGGTCGGCCGCACGTCCGGCTCGTCCCAGTTCACCGCCCAACCGTAGTCGGCCGGGTAGATGTCGCTGGTCAGCCGTTCTTCATAGCCGTGCAACTGGTCCGGGCCGCAGAAGTGCATCTTGCCCGACAGCGCGGTGCGATAACCGAGGCGCCGCAGGTAGTGGGCATAGGTCGGAACGTCGGCGGGGAAATCGGCCGCGTTGTCGTAAGCGCCGATCTTGCTCGGCAACTGACCGCTGACCAGGGTGAAACGTGACGGTGCACAGAGCGGGCTGTTGCAGTACGCGGCGTCGAACACCACACCTTCGGCGGCGAGGCGGCTCAGATTCGGCAGTTTGATGGGCGAAGGGCCGTAGAACGGCAACATTGGCGCGGCCATTTGATCGGCCATGATGAAAAGAATATTTTTGCGCTTCATGTGATCGCGGCATTCCATAGTGGATATTTATGCGAGAGTGCTGTGATCGAGCATGCAACCCATGGAATTTGTGGTAAAGCCCATGCCAGGCAATGACTAGGATAAGCACAGCTTATGTATGACGCCCTCGGTGATTTGTCTCTGGACCTGCTGCGTGTCTTTGAGGCCGCGGCCCGCCAACGCAGCTTTACTGCTGCTGCAGTGGAGCTCGGCACCACGCAACCGGCCATCAGTCAGCAGATCAAACGATTGGAGGAGCAGCTCGCTACACGATTGTTTGACCGCATTTATCGCGGTATCGAACTGACCGAGGCTGGCGCGATTCTGTTTGAGCAAGTTCAGCTCGGTTTACAGAATATCGACGCCGGATTGAGCGCGATCAGTGCACAGCAGCAACACGAAGTGTTGCAGGTGGCCACCGACTTCGCCTTCGCCGCGTACTGGCTGATGCCACGGCTGCACCGCTTCCATACCGCCCATCCTCAAGTGGACGTCAGCCTGGTTACCAGTGAGCGCAGCCACAACATGCTGCGCACTGATATCGATGTGGCGGTGCTGTTCGGCGATGGCCGGTTCAAGCAAGGCGAGAGCCATTGGTTGTTCAGTGAAGAAGTGTTTCCGGTGTGCAGCCCGCTGCTCTTGAAGGATCGTCCCCTTCCCTTGCCGGCTCAGTCATTGCTGGAGTTTCCGCTGCTGCACCTGCGAGGCGAACACAGCAGCAACTGGTTCGACTGGAGCGGCGTGTTTCGCGAACTGGGGATCACGTCGGCGCCAGCGCCGGGGCAACTGCGCTTCGACAATTACACCTTGCTGATTCAAGCGGCGATTGGCGGCCAGGGCGTTGCGATCGGTTGGCGGCACCTTGTGGATAACTTGCTGGCGCAAGGTCTGTTGTGTCGACCTATTGCCGAGACGGTGATTTCCAGGCTGGGTTATTACGTGGTCCTGCCCCAGCGCAAACGGCGCGGGGCGTTGATTCAAACATTTGTGGATTGGTTGATGGCGGAACAGGCCAGCAGTGCGCAATCGCTTAATGGCCTTCCTTTGCCATCGATTGCGGTATGAGGGCTTTACGGTTCCGAAGTCGCGACAAAATTCACATGCTGACCGACATGCAAATTCAGCCATAACTCGTCGGCAATCCCGACGGCAACTCGGTTCAGCCGTTCCAGCGGTTCGGCCAGGCCAGGTTCCAGGCTCGTACTGACGTGACTGAAATGCTCGATGGACAGTCCTGGTACGCCGCGTGGGGCATTCACCAGGGTCCAGTGCAATGGGCTGCTTTGCAGTGCCTCGCGGATTTCTTCTGCGGCGTGGCGTTGCAGTTCGTCTTCTATCTCCGGATCGTCCAGCACCTCGAAATCACCCACCACAAACAACCGCGCGATACCCGCGGCCTGCATGCCGTCAATCAGTGCATCCACTGCCAGCACCTGCTCGACCGGGCCAGGCACGATGGATTTTTCGATGTGTTCGCTGTTCATCGGCAACCCCGGCGCATCCAGCAGGCAGATCACCGCCGAACAGCCGGCCACGCTTTGCTTGACCCGCTTGGCATCGAACAGATTGCCGGACTTGGTGCGCAATCCGGGGCGTGGCGCGAGTGCCGTCAGGTCATCGAGAATCGCGATCACTTCATGTTGGCGCCGCAGCATTTCCGCCATCAGCGCACTGCCAAGGCTACTCATGGCACCATAAAGCACTACCTTCACTACCGGGGTTTCGGCATTTTTCATGGCTGTGCTCCGAACGTCCTGCCTATATAGCGTGAGACCTGCAGGGACGGTGTGGGTTCGACCAGGTATAAAGAGGTTTCAGATGCAACAGATCAAGGGCTACCACGCCCATGTCTATTTTGACGCCAACACCCTCCCGCAGGCCCGGGCCTTGTGCGAGCAGGCCGCGCAATTGTTTCCGCTGAAGATGGGCCGCGTGCACGAACGCCTGGTCGGCCCGCACCCGGACTGGAGCTGCCAATTGGCCTTCGAGCCGCAATACCTTGGCGAGGTATTGCCGTGGCTGGCGCTCAATCGCAAGGGGTTGGTGGTGTTCCTGCACCCGGAGACCGGCAACGATCTGCTCGACCACACTGAACACGCGATCTGGATGGGGGCAATCCGGCCGCTGGACCTGTCTGTTTTCTGATCAGAGTTGTTCTTCGGCCTCGCCAGGCAAATGTTCGTCCAGATGCAGCCAGGGCAACCGACTGTCCGTCCAGATATGCCGCTCGGCCGGCGCCTGCTCAGGGTGGTCGAGGGTGGCGATGGTCACGTCGATGCTTTCGGGACTGAGCGTTGTCACCAGCGCCAATTGCGCCCCGCAGTTGGGGCAGAAATACCGCGTGCAAGTGGATGATGAGCCATACCGGGATGGCGTACCCGCGACCCAGGCAAATGCCGAGGCAGGCACGGTGATCCAGGTGGTCACGATCCCGCCGCTGACCCGTCGGCAAATCGAGCAATGGCAGTGGGCGATATCCTGCAACGGCCCGCTGAATTGATAGCGGATTTGCCCACAGTGGCAGCCGCCAGTGTGAAGTTCGCCCATGTTTTTTCCTCCTGAGCCCGTGTTTGCTGACTTTCAACCCGGCCGACGACCGGTCGTACATTCGGTCAATGCTTTCATCCGCGAAAGCTGGCTGAAAGCTTCCCCGATTAGGATCGCCTCACTGCCGGCAACAGACCGGTTGGCCAACGCGAGTGTTTCATTGCCCGCCCGGCCCATTTAACAACAACAATGGTGATTCTGATGTCCGCTCCTATCCGCCTCTTCGCTGCACCTCCGCCCGTACGTTTCGTGCTTTCCGTTCTGCGCTGACCTCATCGGTTCGCCCATTCCCTAGCCGCGCTACGCCTGGAGTATTCCTATGCTGACTTTCCTTGGCTTTGCCATGGTCATCACGTTCATGTTCCTGATCATGACCAAGCGCCTGTCCGCGCTGATCGCCCTGATTATTATCCCGATCATCTTCGCCCTGTTCGGTGGTTTCTCGCCGAAGATCGGCCCGATGATGCTCGAAGGCATCACCAAGCTTGCGCCGACCGGCGTGATGCTGATGTTCGCCATCCTCTACTTCGCCCTGATGATCGACTCCGGCCTGTTTGACCCGGCCGTGCGCAAGATCCTCAAACTGGTCAAGGGCGACCCGTTGAAGGTGTCGGTCGGTACCGCCGTGCTGGCGCTGATCGTGTCCATGGACGGTGATGGCGCCACCACTTACATGATCTGTGTGGCTGCCATGCTGCCGCTCTACAGCCGTATCGGCATGAGCCCGCGGATCATGGCCGGTCTGATCATCCTTGCCGGTGGTGTGATGAACATGACCCCTTGGGGTGGCCCGACCGCTCGTGCGGCCAGTGCGCTGCATGTGGACCCGTCCGCGATCTTCGTGCCGATGATTCCGGCAATGCTGGCTGGTGTGGTGGCGATCCTGGCGATTGCCTATGTCTACGGTAAACGCGAGCGTGCGCGTCTGGGTGAACTGCATCTGGTCGGTGATGAAATCGACCACAGCGAAATCAGCGTTTCGCAGTTCCCGGACGCCCGTCGTCCAAAACTGATCTGGTTCAACGGCGCGCTGACCCTGGCACTGATGGGCACCTTGATCGCCGGCCTGCTGCCGTTGCCGGTGCTGTTCATGGTGGCGTTCAGTATCGCGATGATCGTCAACTATCCTTGCCTGCAACAGCAGAAAGATCGAGTGGCGGCCCACGCCGGTAGCGTGTTGGCGGTGGTCGGGTTGATCTTTGCCGCGGGTATCTTCACCGGTATCCTGACAGGCACCGGCATGGTCGACGCCATGTCCAAGAGCCTGCTGGCGGTCATCCCGGATTTCCTCGGCCCGTACCTGGCCGTGATCACTGCGCTGGTGAGTATGCCGTTCACGTTCTTCATGTCGAACGACGCATTTTATTACGGCGTGTTACCAGTGCTTGCCGAAGCCGCCAGTCATTACGGTATAACCGCGGTAGAAATGGCACGTGCCTCGATCGTCGGTCAGCCCGTCCACTTGCTGAGCCCGCTGGTACCATCGACTTACCTGTTGGTGGCCCTGGCCGGTATCGAATTCGGTGATCATCAGCGGTTCACCTTGAAGTGGGCGGTGCTGGTTTGCCTGTGCATACTGGTGGCGGCCTTGCTGATGGGGATATTTCCGCTGTTCAGCACGCTATAAGCCAAGACTCGCCATGAGGGGTCCAGGCTTTGTTTGAAGCCTGGGCCCTTCGTGGTTTAAACACATCCTCAAAGGAATACACATGGAATGGCTGACCAACCCTGAAATCTGGGTTGCCTTCTTCACCCTGACCGCCCTGGAGATCGTCCTGGGCATCGACAACATCATCATGATCTCGATCCTGGTCAGCCGCATGCCCAAACACATGCAGGCGCGTACCCGGATCTTCGGCCTCGCGCTGGCCATGGTCACGCGGATTCTGTTGCTGCTGTCGATCACCTGGGTCATGCGTCTCACCGCGGACCTGTTCGAAGTGTTCGGCCAGGGCATTTCCGGGCGTGACCTGATCCTGTTCTTCGGTGGTCTGTTCCTGCTGTGGAAAAGCTCGCAAGAGATGTATCACGCGCTGGAAGGCGAGGATGAAACCAGCGACGAGCCAAGTGGCAAGGGCGGTAACTTCCTCTACACCATTATCCAGATCGCGATCATCGACATCGTGTTCTCGCTGGACTCCGTCATCACTGCCGTTGGCATGGTGTCCCACGTACCGGTCATGGTCGCGGCAATCATCGTCGCAGTGCTGGTGATGATGTGGGCTTCCGGCACCATCAGCGAGTTCATCGACAGGCACCCGTCGCTGAAAATGCTGGCGCTGTCTTTCCTGTTGATCGTCGGTACCGTGCTGATTGCCGAATCCTTCGATGTGCATGTGCCGAAAGGCTACGTCTACTTCGCCATGGCGTTCTCGCTGGCAGTGGAAGCGATCAACATCAGGATGCGCACCGCGATTGCGAAAAAACGTACACAGCAAGAGCCGGTGAAACTGCGCAAGGATGTTCCGGGCCAGTAACCCGAACACCCTGCTGTGACAAAGGGGCCTTCGGGCCCCTTTGTCATGTCTGCATCAAACTGTTTTCATGACAGTTTTGTTTCAATCGCTTCTTTAGCTGTGCGATGCTGGCGTCCAGACCGTTAGCCAACTACAGCTTAAGTACAGAACGTAAAAGAACGCGGTACCGTCGACTTGCCCCGCTGGGGCGCTACCACCACAGGGGGCCTGTATGCTCACCCTGCTCAATTTGTTATCGGCCGTGGCCTTGTTGATCTGGGGCACGCACATCGTCCGAACCGGCATCCTGCGGGTTTATGGCTCCAACTTGCGCCATGTGATCGGCCAGAACATGGCCAGGCGCTGGCTGGCGTTTATCGCCGGGATCATGGTGACCGCCATGGTCCAAAGCAGCAACGCCACCGCCATGCTCGTCACCTCATTTGTCGGTCAGGGGCTGATGGCGCTGACCCCTGCCCTGGCGACCATGCTCGGTGCCGACGTCGGTACCGCACTGATGGCACGGGTACTGACCCTCGACCTGTCGTGGCTGTCACCGCTGTTGATCTTCCTCGGGGTGATTTTCTTCCTGTCGCGCAAGCAGACCCGGGTCGGGCAGATGGGGCGGGTCAGCATCGGTCTGGGGCTGATCATTCTGGCGCTGCAACTGATCGTCGAGGCCGCCACGCCGATCACTCATGCTCAGGGGGTGAAGGTGATTTTCGCCTCACTGACCGGCGACATCCTGCTCGATGCGCTGGTCGGTGCACTGTTCGCGATGATTTCATACTCCAGCCTGGCCGCCGTATTGCTGACCGCGACCCTCGCCGGTGCCAGCGTGATCAGCCTGCCAGTGGCCATCGGCCTGGTGATCGGCGCCAACATCGGCAGCGGCGTTCTCGCCTTCCTCAGCACCAGCATGCAGAACGCCGCCGGCCGTCAGGTGGCGCTGGGCAGCCTGTTGTACAAACTGATTGGTCTGCTGCTGATCATTCCGGTGCTTGATCCGTTGGTGCACTGGATCGACAGCTTCGATTTCAGCGCTCAGGAAATGGTCATCGGCTTCCACCTGCTCTACAACACCGCGCGCTGCCTGATCCTGTTGCCCAGCGTCGGGCTGATGGCCAGGCTCTGTGCGTGGCTGCTGCCGGAGCGGCCGGACATCAACGGCACGGCCAAGCCGCGGCACCTTGACCCGACGGCTTTGGTGACCCCCAGCCTGGCGCTGGCCAATGCCGCCCGGGAAACCCTGCGCATCGGCGATCTGGTCGACAACATGCTCGAAGCCATGCTCGCCGTACTGCGCGGCAAACAGACCGCCGTCACCCAGGAAATCCGTCGCCTGACCGATGATGTCGAAGCGCTCTATAGCGCGATCAAACTCTATCTGGCGCAAATGCCTCGGGAAGACCTCAGCGAACAGGATAGCCAACGGTGGGCGGAAACCATCGAGCTGGCGATCAACCTGAAACTGGCCAGTGACCTGATCGAACGCATGCTGCGCAAGGTTCAGCAGCAGAAAACCGCGCAGCGGCGGTCGTTTTCCGAGGTCGGTCTGGAAGAATTGGCGGGCCTGCACAGCCAGCTGATTGCCAACCTGCGCCTGGGGTTGTCGGTATTCCTCAGTTCCGACCCGGAAAGTGCTCGCCAGTTACTGCGGGAGAAACGTCGCTTTCGCGCACAGGAACGCCGCCTGGCCCACGCTCATGTCAGTCGTTTGCACCGTAAGATTGTGCAAAGCATCGAGACCAGTTCGCTGCATCTGGAACTGATTGCCGACATGAGACGCCTGAATTCACTGTTCTGCAGCAGTGCCTATGCGGTGTTGGGCACTTCGGACACCGGTGCTCTGGCGGTCGACGATTTGGCTGACATCACTCATTCACCCTGAACGTCCACAGTTGCCTGAAGTCTGTTGTACTTACGCTGGTCGTACGGAAACTCGTTATGCGTTGTCTGCTATTCGCTTGTCTGTTGCTCGGCGCCCTGCCTTCATTTGCCCTGGATCGCTTTCAGGTCGAGGGCTATACGCTGCCCAACGGTCTGCAATTGGTCCTCAAACCGGGCACCGAGCGCGGGCACGTGGCGATTCGGCTGGTAGTCGGCGTGGGTCTGGATGATTTCAGCTGCACCGACAAGGAGCTGCCGCATCTGCTCGAACACTTGCTGTTCAGCGGCATCGACGCCACCGGCGAAGGTGGTCTGGAGGAGCGCATGCAGGCCCTGGGTGGTGAGTGGAACGCTTACACCAGCAACGCCGACACCACGTTCGTCATCGAAGCACCGGCGAAAAACCAGCGTAAGGTTCTCGATCTGTTGTTGGCGCTGCTGACCCAGACCCGTATCGACGACAACGCGATCAACGTTGCCAAGCAGGTGGTCGAGCGCGAAGACGGTGGCCATTATTCGCACCTGCAACGTTGGCTGGATCGCCAGGACCTGGGCCACACCGCCAGTAATCAATTGGCGGTGGAACTGGGCCTCAAATGCTCGGAGCGCGCCGAAGTCAATCACCTGACCCGCGAGCAACTGGAGAAGGTGCGCAAAGCCTGGTACGCGCCCAACAACATGACCCTGATCGTGGTCGGCGAGCTCGACCGCCTGCTGCCGGCCTATCTGGAACGGGCGTATGGCGCGCTCGTAGCCGTCGAGCCTGCCGATCACCTGCCCTTGCCGACAATCCAGGCCAGCGCGGCCCACGAGCGTACTCTGAGCCACGGTTTTGTCGGTGGTGGCGCCAAGTTGCACTGGCTGGTACCGGAACCGGTGCAGGAAGACCAACCCGACGAAACGTTCGATCTGCTCAAGGATTACCTGGACTGGGCGCTTTATCGCCAACTGCGCCTGGTCCATGGGTTGTCCTATGGGCCCTCGGCCGAGCGTGAGGTGTTTGGCGGAGTGGGCTTCATGAGCCTGAACGCCGACCTTGAACGCGGCGACGTGCCGGCAGCTGAACAGGTGCTGGATGAGCTCAAAGCCGATTTGCTCAAGGACGGTCTCGACGCCACCACCTTCGCCCGCCTCAAGCAGGCCGCCATCGCCCGTCAGGCCTGGGCGGTGCAAGGCAACAGCGCCCTGGCGGATTACTACTGGAGCGCCCTTGGGGACTACGAGGACGGCCATTTCACCAACCCGGCCAAGGCACTGCAAGAAGTGACGCTGGCCGAGGCGAACCAGGCGATGCGTGAGTTGCTGCTGCAACCGGGGTATTTGCGGATCGAGAAGCCGTTGGTGAGTTATGACCAGTTGATGTGGGCGATTGCCGGGGTATTTGGATTGATGGTGCTTGGGGCATTGGGTTGGCGTGTTCACCGCAGAAAGTAGTTATTTCCCTGTGGTAACGGGTTTTGTGTGGCGAGGGGGCTTGCCCCCGTTGGGCTGCGAAGCGGCCCTGAAAATGCGGCAACCCGGTTTATCAGGTACACCGCATTCACCGATATTGCGACTGCTGCGCAGCCGAACGGGGCGATGCGGCGTTCCGACAAGCCCCCTCGCCACAGGGCTCCTCGGACGGTACCCTGTCGGGGATTTTTCCCACGACTATTGTGAACCGCCGAATGCCGACTCTGACCCTGTACATACAGCGCATCCTGGAATTGATGAAGCGCTACCCCGGGGTCATCGCGCTCGGCGGTTTCATTTCCGGGGTCGGCAGCTTCATCTTGGTGGATCGCCAGCAAGGCCTGGCGACCTGGATCACCACCATCATGCTGGTCAGCTGGGTCTGGCTGATGCTGGAAAACAGCCTCACTGAGTTGTTCGCCAAGGTCTTCAAGCGCGAAATACCCCAGCCCCTGCTGCGTTATGCGACGCAGATGATCCATCAGGAAAGCCTGTTCTTCGTCCTGCCGTTCTTTTTCATCACCACCACCTGGAACAGTGGCCAACTGTTTTTCACGGGGTTGTTGGGCATGGCGGCGCTGATCTCGATCACCGACCCGCTCTACTACAAATGGCTGGCGCCGCGCCGCTGGGCGTTCCTGGCGTTGCATACCCTGACCCTGTTCGCCGCTCTGCTGACCGCCCTGCCCGTCATCCTGCACCTGACCACCTCCCAGAGCTTCAAACTGGCGCTGGGCATCGCCATGGTGCTGTCGTTCCCGAGTCTGGCGTCGATCTTCCCGATTCGGACCGTGCGCAATGCGTTGGCGATCCTCAGCATCACCGTGGGCATTGGCGCTGTCGGCTGGGTGCTGCGTTCCTGGGTTCCGCCGGCCACCCTGTGGATGACCGATGTGGCGATCAGCACCCAAATGCAGGACCGCACCCCCGGCAAGAGCCTGGAAGAAGTCAGCGCCGAGCAGATTCGTGGCGACGGTTTGTACGCCTACACCGCGATCAATGCCCCACGGGGGCTGGACGAGCGGATTTATCACGTCTGGATGTTCAACGGTAAAGAGGTCGACCGCATCCCTCTGGATATCCACGGCGGGCGCAAGGAAGGCTACCGCGCCTGGACCCACAAGCAGAATTTCCCCGGCAATCCCGCGGGTAAATGGCAAGTTCGGGTGCTCACCGAAGACGGCCAGTTGATCGGCGTGCTGCGCTTCAAGGTCATGGACAGCACACCCATCAAAGATAAGTAACGCGGTTCGTGCTATTAATCTGGTCTGCGCAATTGCCGAACAAGCAGGAGCTTATGACCAGCAGCACAACGCCTGGCAATGTCCGACTGGATACCTCGCACATCCCTGCCCTGCTGCGGGTCACGGGTGACTGGACGCTCGCTCATTACGCCGATCTCAGCCACCTGAGCGAAAAGCTCCGTGGCCAATACGACAACAACACCCCCATCGACCTCAACGGCCTCGGTGCCCTGGACACGGCGGGTGCATCGCTGTTGGTGGAGTTGCTGGGTTCCGAGCGTCTGGGCAAGTCCGCCGAACACCCTGATTGCACCCTTTCCTCCGCCGATCGCGCCTTGTTGCAGACGGTGTATTGCTCGCTGACTGATTTCTGCGTGCCGATCAAAGAGCCGGAAATCAGCGTCGGCATTCAACTGCTGACCCGTATCGGCCGTGCGGTCGATGCGGTCTGGCAGGACGCCCTGCAGGTGCTGGGTTTTGTCGGCCTGATCCTGCAAACCATCGCGCGCGGGCTGTTTTGTCCCAAGCGCTGGCGCCTCACGCCGATGGTCGCGCACATTGAGCAGACTGGCCTCGACGCCGCTCCCATCGTCGCCCTGCTGACCTTTATGGTGGGCGCCGTGGTAGCGTTTCTCGGTGCGACTGTGCTGGCGAGCTTCGGCGCGAGCATTTTTACCGTGGACCTGGTGGCGTTTTCTTTTTTGCGCGAATTCGGCGTGTTGCTCACCGCGATCCTGATGGCCGGCCGCACCGCCAGTGCGTTCACCGCGCAGATCGGCTCGATGAAAGCCAACGAAGAAATCGATGCGATCCGCACCCTCGGCCTCGACCCGATGGAGTTGCTGGTGGTGCCGCGGGTATTGGCGTTGCTGGTGGCGCTGCCGATGCTGACCTTCCTGGCGATGTTGTCGGGGATTGTCGGCGGTGGCGTGGTGTGTGCGCTGTCGCTGGATATATCGCCGGCGATGTTCCTGTCGCTGCTGCAATCGGACATCGGCGTTCAGCACTTCCTGGTGGGGATCGTCAAAGCGCCGATTTTTGCGTTCCTGATCGCCGCCGTCGGCTGTCTTGAAGGCTTCAAGGTCAGCGGCAGCGCCGAGTCCGTCGGTGCGCACACCACGTCGAGTGTGGTGCAGTCGATTTTCGTGGTGATCGTCCTCGATGCCGTGGCCGCATTGTTTTTCATGGAGATGGGCTGGTGAGTCGTCTACCCCGAGCGCCTTCCGAGGCGGTGATCGAAGTCCGTGGGCTGTGCAATCGCTTCGGCCGCCAGAGCGTGCACGAGAACCTCGACCTGGATTTGTACAAAGGCGAAATTCTGGCGGTGGTCGGCGGTTCCGGCAGCGGCAAATCGGTGCTGTTGCGCAGCATCGTCGGCTTGCGCCAGCCCAGCGAAGGGCTGGTGAAGGTCTTCGGCAAGAACTTGCCGAGCCTGTCGGAGCACGAGCGTTCGCTGGTCGAGCGGCGCTTCGGCGTGTTGTTCCAGAAAGGCGCCCTGTTCTCTTCGCTGACAGTGACCGAGAACGTCGCCCTGCCCCTTATCGAACACGCCGGCCTGAGCCGTACCGATGCCGAGCACTTGGCGGCGGTGAAACTGGCATTGGCCGGATTGCCCTTGTCGGCGGCCGACAAGTACCCTGCTTCACTGTCTGGCGGCATGATCAAGCGCGCCGCCCTGGCCCGGGCGTTGGCGCTGGACCCGGACATTCTGTTTCTCGACGAGCCCACCGCTGGTCTCGACCCGATTGGCGCGGCGGCGTTCGATCAATTGATTCTGACCCTGCGCGACGCGTTGGGTTTGAGTGTGTTTCTGGTCACCCACGACCTCGACACGCTCTACACCATCACCGACCGGGTGGCGGTGCTGGCGCAAAAGAAAGTACTGGTGGCGGATGCCATCGACAAGGTTTCGGAAACCGACGACGCGTGGATTCACGAATACTTCCATGGCCCTCGCGGCCGCGCGGCGCTGACGGCCGCTAACCAGCTCAACGAGGTCTGACATGGAAACCCGAGCCCATCACGTATTGATCGGCCTGTTCACCGTCATAGTGGTGGCAGGCGCCCTGCTCTTCGGTCTGTGGCTGGCCAAGTCCAGCGTCGACACCGAATTCAAGGATTACGAAATCGTCTTCAACGAGGCGGTCAGCGGTTTGTCCAAGGGCAGCGCCGTGCAGTACAGCGGGATCAAGGTCGGCGACGTAGTGACGTTGCGCCTGGACCCGAACGATCCACGCCGGGTGTTGGCGCGGATCCGCCTGGGCGGCGATACCCCGATCAAGGAAGACACCCAGGCCAAACTGGCGCTGACCGGGATCACTGGCACCTCGATCATTCAGCTCAGCGGTGGTACACCGCAAAGTCCGACGCTCAAGGGCAAGGGCGGCAATTTGCCGACCATCGTGGCATCACCCTCGCCTATCGCCCGTTTGATGAGCGACAGTAACGATCTGATGACCGGTGTGAACGTGTTGATGCAGAACGCCAATCAGATGTTTTCTTCGGAAAACGTCGAGCGCATCAGCAAAACCCTTGAGCATCTGGAGCAAACCACCAGCACCATCGCCGACCAGCGCGGCGACATTGGTCAGGCCATGCAGCAACTGGCGTCGATCGGTAAACAGGCCTCGGCCACACTCGAGCAAACCGCAGGGCTGATGCGCAACGCCAACGGCCTGCTCAACGATCAGGGCAAGCAGATGTTTGGCAGTGCCGAGCAAGCCATGAAGTCCCTGGAACAGAGCAGCGCGACCCTCAACTCATTGCTCACCACTAATCAGGATTCCCTCAACAACGGCATGCAGGGCCTCAATGGCCTGGCGCCGGCAGTGCGTGAGTTGCGCGATACCTTGAGCTCGCTGCGCACCATTTCCCAGCGGCTTGAGGCCAACCCCAGCGGTTACCTGCTGGGCAGTGACAAGAACAAGGAGTTCACGCCATGAAGCTGATCCCGTTAGCCTTGGCTGTTGGTTTTGCGCTGACCAGTGCCTGCTCGATTCTGCCCAAGTCCGAGCCATCCGATGTCTACCGGTTGCCCTCGGCCCAGAGCGGCGCACCGGCCAATCACAGCACGGCGCTGCACTGGTCGTTGCGGCTGGCCAAGCCACAGACCAGCGAAGCCTTGAACAACCCGAAGATCGCCGTGATCCCTCAGGGTGACCTGATCAGCAGCTACAAGGCTTCCCGCTGGAGCGACCCGGCGCCGGTGCTGCTGCGCAATCGCCTGCTCGATGGTTTCCAGCGTGACGGTCGGGTGCCGTTGCTCAGCACCGATGACAGCAATCTGCAGGCGGACCTGGAGCTGGGCGGCAACCTGCAGGCGTTCCAGACCGAATACCAGGGCACGACGGCGAGCGTGGTCGTGCGGCTGGATGCATTGCTGGTGCGTGGGTATGACCAGCGCATCCTCGCCAGTCGGCGCTTTGAAGTGCGCCAGCCGTTGAGCGATGTGAAGGTGCCGGCGGTGGTCGCCGGGTTCGGCCAGGCCAGCGACCAGTTGACGGCGCAGGTGGTGGCCTGGACGGTGGAGCAGGGTCAGAAAGTCGTGCCGCCGCTGAGGCCCTGAAGCCACCGCTGAAAGGAGCGGGCTTGCCCGCTCCCACAGGGTTTTCGTTTAACCGAAGAACCAGTAGCAAACCCCGATGGCCCCCAGCACCCCGCCAAGCTCCGCCAGCAGCGCACAGCCCACCGCATGCCGTGCACGCTGGATGCCCACCGCGCCGAAGTACACCGCCAAGACATAGAAAGTCGTTTCGGTACTGCCCTGGATCGTTGCCGCCACCAGCGCCGGGAAGCTGTCCACCCCCTCGGTCTTCATGGTTTCGATCAGCATTGCCCGGGCGGCACTGCCGGAAAAGGGTTTGACCAATGCGGTCGGCAAGGCATCGACAAAGCGCGTGTCCCAACCGGCCCACGCCACCAGGTGACGAATCCCGTCCAGACCGAAATCCAACGCTCCGGATGCTCGCAGCACACCCACGGCGCAGAGCATCGCCACCAGATACGGCAACAGGTTCTTGGCGACGTCGAAGCCTTCTTTGGCGCCTTCGACGAATGCCTCGTAGACCTTCACCTTGCGTAATGCGCCGATGATCATAAACAGCATGATCAAGCCGAACAGTGTCACGTTGCCGAGGACCGATGACAGGCTCGCCAGCGCGGTCGCCGAGAGCGTCGCCAGCAGTGCCATGAAGCCGCCAAGGGCGAGGGCGCCGGGAATCAGGTACGCCAGCACCACCGGGTCCCAGATGCGCAGGCGTTGCATGAACGCTACGGTCAGGAAGCCGACGATGGTTGAGCAACTGGTGGCGAGCAGGATCGGCAGGAACACCAGCGTCGGATCGGGCGCGCCTTGCTGGGCGCGGTACATGAAGATCGTCACGGGCAGCAGGGTCAGGGAGGAGGCGTTGAGCACCAGGAAGAGGATCTGCGCGTTGCTGGCGATCGTTGCACTGGGGTTGAGCTCTTGCAGCGCCTTCATGGCTTTGAGGCCGATCGGTGTGGCGGCGTTGTCCAGGCCCAGGCCGTTGGCGGCGAAGTTCAGGGTGATCAGGCCGATGGCGGGATGACCGGCCGGCACTTCCGGCATCAGGCGCAGGAACAGCGGCCCCAGCGCTTTCGCCAGCCACTCGACGATCCCGGCCTTCTCGGCGATCCGCAGAAAGCCCAGCCAGAGGGTGAGGGTGCCGAACAACAGGACCATGACCTCGACCGATAATTTGGCCATGGCGAAAATACTTTCCACCATCGCCGCAAAGATCCCGGCGTTACCACCGATCAGCCACTGCGCCAGCGCCGATACGGCTGCCACGATGAAGAAGCCAAGCCACAGGCCATTAAGCATCAGTCAAATCCCCCGGAAGATGCGGCGAATGATAGCGGGGTAGGCAGAAACGACAAACCCCGGATTTCTCCGGGGTTTGTTGGGGGCTCTTGTGGGAGCGGGCATTAGTTGCTGGAGGTTTCACCAACCGGCAGCTTTTCCTTGCTGCGCCAGTGCGGCAGGGAGTTCCAGTAGCGCTGGCCCTTGGCGTCGTCGTACATGCCTTCCCAACGCGAGATGACCAGCACGGCCAAGGCATTGCCGATCACGTTCAGCGCGGTACGGGCCATATCCATGATGCGGTCGACACCGGCGATGAATGCCAGGCCTTCCAGCGGAATACCGACGCTGCCCAGAGTGGCCAGCAACACCACGAAGGACACGCCCGGTACGCCGGCGATGCCTTTGGAGGTGACCATCAGGGTCAGCACCAGCAGCAATTGCTGGCTGATCGACAGGTCGATGCCGTACAGCTGGGCAATGAAGATCGCCGCGATGCTTTGGTACAGGGTCGAACCGTCGAGGTTGAACGAGTAGCCGGTCGGTACCACGAAGCTGCAAATGGCTTTCGGCGCGCCGTAGGCTTCCATTTTCTCGATCACGCGCGGCAGCACGGTTTCGGAACTGGCGGTGGAGTAGGCCAGGACCAGCTCATCCTTGAAGATGCGCATCAGCTTGATCACCGAGAAGCCGAACAGGCGAGCGATCAGGCCCAGCACCACGAAGGCGAAGAAGGCGACGGCGAAGTAAACCAGGACGACCAGCTTGGCCAGTGGCAGCAGGGAGGCGAAGCCGAAGTTGGCCACGGTCACCGCGATCAGTGCGAACACGCCGATCGGGGCGTAGTTCATGATCATGTGGGTGACTTTGAACATGCTTTCCGACACGCCCTGGAACATCTTCACCAGAGGTTCGCGCAGGTCCGATTGCAGGCTCGACAGACCGAGACCGAACAACACGGAGAAGAAGATGATCGGCAGCATTTCGCCGCGGCCCATGGCTGCGAAGATGTTCGACGGGATCAGGTTGAGGATGGTTTCGATGAACGCGTGTTCATGCTGAACCTCGGCAGCAGTGGCCTGGTACTTGGAAATATCCACAGTACCCAGGGTGCTCATGTCGATGCCGCTGCCCGGATGGACCACGTTGGCCAGAACCAGACCGACCAGAATGGCGATGGTGGTGACGATCTCGAAGTAAATGATGGTCTTCAGACCGATACGCCCGAGTTTTTTCGCGTCCCCAACGCCAGCGATGCCGACGACCAGCGAGGAGATTACGATCGGGATCACGATCATCTTGATCAGACGGATAAAGATATCGCCTGCCGGTTGCAGGACGTTGCTGATCCACCAGGCCTTTTCAGCGCTGAAGTGGTTGAGCAGTGCACCTATTGCTATCCCCAGAACCAGACCGATGAGGATCTGCCAGGCGAGGCTAAGCTTTGCCTTCTTCATATCTTTACCCTTACTTGCGTTTGACTCAGGTCGATGCATGAACTGCAACGCTCAATGGCGAAGCCGTCTTGCACCAACCCCCGTATAAGGTCCCCGCGAGCGAGCATTTACAGCTCTCTGGCAGCGAAAAAGGCGCAACTATTCCGATGCGGGGAAGCGCCGTCTAATGCCGTAAACGCCTACCCTATGCCGAATCGGCATGAGATTTTTCAACTGAAACCCACGTCCCAGCCGGTTCGAATGCGACATTTCGGCAGGTATAAGTGCCGTGAACCGGCCATTTCAGCGCAGGTTGATGTTTTTTTGAACCAATGAAAATTTAGGAGATGTCCTACGTTCGACTACGATTTTTCTTCTCATGAAAGTCAGAGCTTTCTCGATATACGGTCACGAAGAAACACCGCGAAACGGTTTTGCGGGGAATATGCAGCAAGAACATATGAGCAGAATGCTCTAGATCAACGTTTTGCACGTTGAAGCTCTCCGCAAGTCCGTCGAGCCACGCTAGGCCGACGAACTTGCGTCGCAGCTTCACCTGACCCGGCCCTTGCGCGGCTACTCCCTGTACCCGTAGGTCACTCCGACCCTGAAGCAGTCAGAACGTCCCGACCCCTTGGTCATGCGTCTACCGTCCTCGGGTAGCGCAGTGGAAAGAAGCGCCAGGCCTCTTTCGTGTTTCAAACTCAATACCTGCCTGGATCTTTCTTCAGTCGCGCCATCCACATCCTCTGCATGCCTTCGTCCGGTTTACCGAGTAAGCGGTAGTCGGCATGTCGCGTGGGTGGCCGCGATCGTCATGGCACTGCCGCCCAGAAGCAGGGCGGCCGCCAATGTCTTTAACCAAAACACACATATCAACCTCGACCGCGACGGCCAAAGAAGAAGGAAGCAATGAACATCACCAGGAATACGACAAAGAGAATCTTGGCGATACCCGTGGCGGTGCCCGCGATACCACCGAAGCCCAATACTGCAGCGATGATGGCAATGATCAGGAATGTGATTGCCCAGCTCAACATGGTGATTCTCCTTACGCTTCTATTTAAGGATGTTGCTTGTGGTGCTTTTCCCGGCGCGTTAAGCGCGCCAAGTTCGTTTGCTTAAAACACCCAACGTTCCAGGGAGGGCGTCTCGTCCACAGGCCGGGCCTGGTCGACGCCCATCATTCGTATTGAGGCGTTGTCAGCCGGGTTGCTGCTGACGGCGCTGAAGTGGGTTTGGGGGGGATGTGGAATCGAAAGGTGCACTGGCGCCGGTTGCTCGCTCTGCTCCCAACGCATGTACTGCTGGCCACCAATCAGGGTGATCAACAACGCCAACAGGGCAAACAAGGCTTGCTGGACATGCAGTGGCGAAAGACGCAATTGGGCGGCACTTTGGCGATTCATCCTGAAGTTCCTCCCATACGGGTAGTGATCTTTGGCGGGCGCTGGTTCATTAAATGCCCTGATTACCTAGACCATTGCAGCCTGCATGCCAGCTTTAATAAAGAATAAATACGATAGAAATCAAAAGGTTATTGTGTTTGTAGAAAACGTTTTAGACGCATCCTGCACGATGATCCGTTTGCAGTCGTGCGTAATGCACGATGAGTTCGCAGGCACTTTCAATATTTTTGGAATTGCGGGGAGGGCGTAGATGTCAGAAAGGGACGCAGGCAATCGCTGAAAGAATGGTCTGTAAATAAAAGTTCAAATAAATCAGCGTATTAGATGAACTTTGAGTAGATAGATAGCCTGTTGTGGCTGGAATCGACCAGAATCAATCATGCAACTTGCCCGATTTTTCCGGGACTAACCAAGAACACCTATTAAAGGAGCGTAGGAACATGGAATCAGCCACTGAGCATCAAGGCCGCATTCTGCTGGTGGACGACGAATCCGCCATCCTTCGAACCTTTCGCTATTGCCTCGAAGACGAAGGCTACAGCGTGGCCACCGCGACCAGCGCCGCTCAGGCCGAAGCCTTGTTGCAGCGTCAGGTTTTCGACCTGTGCTTCCTCGATTTGCGCCTGGGTGAAGACAACGGCCTAGATGTGCTGGCCCAGATGCGGATTCAGGCGCCCTGGATGCGTGTAGTGATCGTCACCGCTCACTCGGCCGTAGACACTGCCGTGGATGCAATTCAGGCCGGTGCCGCCGACTATCTGGTCAAACCTTGCAGCCCCGATCAGTTACGTCTGGCCACCGCCAAACAGCTGGAAGTGCGGCAACTCTCGGCACGCCTGGAAGCCCTCGAAGGTGAAGTGCGTAAACCCAAGGAGGGGCTGGACTCCCACAGCCCGGCGATGAAAGTGGTGCTTGAAACCGCACGCCAGGTCGCCAGTACCGACGCCAACATTCTGATTCTCGGAGAGTCCGGCACCGGTAAAGGTGAGCTGTCACAGGCCATTCATGGCTGGAGCAAACGCCAGAAGAAATCCTGCATCACCATCAACTGCCCGTCCCTGACAGCGGAATTGATGGACAGTGAACTCTTCGGCCACAGCCGTGGCGCGTTCACCGGTGCCAGCGAAAGCACCTTGGGTCGTGTCAATCAAGCTGATGGCGGAACGTTGTTTCTCGACGAGATCGGCGATTTTCCCCTGACCTTGCAGCCAAAGTTGCTGCGTTTCATCCAGGACAAGGAATACGAGCGCGTGGGCGACCCGGTGACCCGTCGCGCCGACGTGCGAATCCTCGCGGCCACCAACCTCAACCTTGAAGACATGGTCCGCGACGGTCGTTTTCGTGAAGATTTGCTCTATCGGCTGAACGTTATCACCTTGCACCTGCCGCCGCTTCGCGAACGCAGGGAAGACATCCTGAACCTGGCTGACCGTTTCCTGGCGCGCTTCGTCAAGGAGTACTCGCGTCCGGCCCGGTGTTTCAGCGACGAGGCCCGCGAGGCGCTGCTCAGCTACCGCTGGCCCGGCAATATCCGCGAGCTGCGCAACGTGGTGGAACGGGCGAGCATTATTTGTCCGCAGGAGCGGGTCGAGATCAGCCACTTGGGCATGGCCGAAGCTCCGACCAACAATACGCCACGCATTGGCGCCGCGTTGAGCCTGGATGAGTTGGAGAAAGCCCACATCGGCGCGGTCCTTGCCACCGCCGATACCCTGGATCAGGCGGCCAAGACCCTGGGTATCGATGCCTCGACCCTGTACCGCAAGCGCAAGCAGTACAACTTGTGAGCCGCACCCGATGAAACTGGCGATGACGTTGCGCACCCGGTTGTTCCTGAGTATTTCAGCCTTGATCACCGTGGCGCTGCTCGGGCTGTTGCTCGGGCTGGTCAGCGTGATGCAGATGGCCGGCACGCAGGAGGCCCTGATCCGTGACAACTTCGTCAGGCTGGATCTGGGATTGAAGCTGCGTCAGACCCTGGGTGATCAACTGATCATCATGCTCGGCGAGAAACCTGATCCCGCGGCGTTCGAGGCATCCAGACAGCATTACCTCGAATTGCTCGATGAAGGCATTGCTCGCGAGCCGTCCAGCGAGGGCGCCCAGTACGGTTTCAAAAAGGCCAAGGCTGATTACCAGAGCTTTCTGCAGGCCTACGATCTTTCCCGCGATACGGCACAGGTGCTCACTGGGGGCGGGGATCTCACGGAAAAATTCAACATGTTGCGCAACGGTTTGATCGCCGAACAGAAGCGCGCGCTGGATAACATCAGTGAAACCGAACGCCAGGCCCGGGACCGCGCGTTGCTGATTGCCGGCCTGCTCGGGTTGATCGGGGTGGGGGTGCTGTTCATCGGGTTCATTACCGCCCATGCGATCGCCCAGCGTTTCGGAGCCCCGATCGAGGCCCTGGCGGCGGCCGCTGACAACATCGGCCAAGGCAATTTCGAAGTGACTCTGCCGATTTCCTCCGCAGTGGAAATGAACCAGCTGACCCGGCGTTTCGGAATCATGGCCGAGGCCCTGCGTGAACACCAAGCAACCAATATCGACGAACTGCTCGCCGGCCAGCAACGTCTGCAAGCGGTGCTCGATAGCATCGACGACGGTTTGCTGATCATTGATCGTCAAGGTCATCTTGAGCACCTCAATCCGGTGGCTCAGCGCCAGTTAGGCTGGGACACCGAGCGTCTCGGCCAAGGGCTGGGCACGGCACTTGAGCGTCCCGAGCTGGATGAACAGCTGCACCTGGTGCTGCGCGGCGGCACCTTGGAGCAAGTGCCGGACGACCTGAGCATCGAGGTTGACGGGGAGTCGCGATTGCTGACGTATAGCCTGACGCCGGTCAGCCATACCCAGGGTCATATCCTCGGCGCCGTGATGGTGTTGCATGACGTCACCGAGCAGCGTGCCTTCGAACGGGTGCGCAGCGAGTTCGTCTTGCGTGCTTCCCATGAGTTACGCACGCCAGTCACCGGGATGCACATGGCATTCGGCCTGTTCCGCGAGCGGGCGCATTTTGCCGAGGACTCCCGTGAGGCCGACTTGCTGAACACCGTGAATGAAGAAATGCAGCGCTTGATGCAGTTGATCAACGACCTGCTGAATTTCTCTCGCTATCAGAACGGCCTGCAAAAACTCACCCTGGCGCCGTGCTCCATCGAAGATTTGCTGGAGCAGGCCCAGGCACGCTTTGCCGGCCCGGCGCAGGAGAAGGGCATTGAGCTGTTGGTGGAAGTGCAGGGAGCTTTGCCGCGGCTGCAAGCCGATCAGGCGCAACTGGAGCGGGTGCTCGATAACCTGATCGACAACGCCTTGCGCCATACCTCCCGCGACGGGCTGATACGTTTGCAGGCTCGACGTCATGGGGAGCGGGTGATTATCAGTGTCGAAGACAACGGCGAAGGCATTGCCTACGGCCAGCAAGGGAGGATATTCGAGCCTTTTGTTCAGGTCGGCCGCAAGAAGGGCGGCGCCGGGCTCGGTCTGGCGCTGTGCAAGGAGATCGTGCAGTTGCACGGTGGGCGGATGGGCGTGTATTCACGGCCAGGGCAGGGTTCGCAGTTCTACATGGCGCTGGCGGTATAAGCCTGAACCCTCTCAGTCTTCGTCATCCAGACGCCGCGTTGCTTGTCGGCGGCCACGGGTAATCAATTCGATGAATTGCACAGCGCTCAATGGGTGCGCGAACAGCCAGCCCTGACCGAACTTCACCCCCTCGCTGCTCAGAAATTCTGCCTGGGCTTCATATTCGATGCCTTCGGCAATCACCTTGAGTTGCAGGGCCTGGGCCATGCGAATGATGTGCGGTGCCACGCCGCTGCTGGCGGCGTCATGACCCAGCGCGTCGATAAACGCCTTGTCGATTTTCAGGCAGTCCACGGGCAGTGTTTGCAGGTAGGCGAGGCTGCAATAGCCAGTGCCGAAGTCATCGATCAGCACCTGATGCCCGACATCGCGCAAGGCCTGCAGGTTTTCTCTGGCCACCACGACATCAACCAATCCGCGCTCGGTCACCTCAAAGGCAATCTGTTTGGCGGCTACACGGTGCAAGGCCAGCAGGCGCGCCATCACCTGACCGATACGCGGCACCATGACGTCGCAGGCCGCCAGGTTGACCGAGATATACAACTGCGGATTGGCGCGCAACAGTTGTCCGAGCTGTTCCAGCAGGCGCTGTAATACGAAATCAGTCATCTGGCGGATCTGGCCGGTGTTTTCCGCCATGGGAATGAACAGCTCGGGGCTGGTCAAGGTGCCGTCCGGCCTTCGCCAGCGCAGCAAGGCTTCGGCTCCGACACAGTTGCGACTGTCGAGGTCGAAGATCGGCTGATACAACACCTGCAATTCGCCTCGTTGTATCGCGCCGTGCAGTTCAGCATCCAGTGATTGACGCTGGCGCACCAGCAGAAACACCAGAATGCCTACGCAGGCACTGAGTGCGAGGCTGGCCGGAAGCAGCCACCACCAAACGGCCGGCACATGCATCCCGGTACGCGGGGTGATCAGCACCAGTTGGTATTCGGGAGTGTTGGTCGGCATTCGGTAAATCAGGCGGGTAGGGGTGACTTGCAGTGCATCGTGATTTTTCGGGGGCCAGGGTTGCGTCGGGGGCCACTCCTGCTCGGCACCGAGCACGGGAATCGCGCGGGTGTCGTGGTCGAGCACCACCAACAGGCTGCTCCCCGGAGACAGATCAACCATGTCGGTCAAATGCCCGCGAGACGTAGCCACCCGGAAATTGCCACGCCCCAGCATCAGTGCGGCGCGGTTCTCATCGGGTTCGGTGGTGGTGTTCAACCAATAGCTGTAGGTGGGGCCCTCGATGTCCGGTGGCCGGATCACCGACAGCCCTTCCTGACGGGGGCGGTTGGAGCAGATTCCTGAAGCATCCATGTAAGCGGCTTCGTAAACGAAGCGGTAATTGAAGCTGACCTGCTGCAATGTGGCGATCATTTCATCATCGCAGCCCCGCAGCGGTTGAGCTTCAAGGTCGTCGAGGCTTTCGCGCAGTTGCCCGAACAGCTGCTCCAGACGGACCAGAAAGCGCTCCCCCTGGGCGTTCATCTCCTGGCTTTCGTTGTCCTCGACCTGATGCATCGCAATGAACAGACTGCCGGTCATCAGCAGCGTTGCACTCAAGGCAGCCGCCAGCGTCGCCAGAAACCAAGGGCGATAGAACCAGCTACGCAGCCTCTCTCGAGCAGCCGTCATCATGGAATATCCGAAGGATTACCAATGAGTTATAGCTGCTGATTGGGAAAAGGCCCTGACCGTCGGGCGGGCGTCATTATTTTGTCTGATTCAACACCTGGAGAAGCGCTGCGGTTTGCGCGTCCGGCGTGCCGTCGAAACGGGATGGGCGAAAATGCAGCTGAAAAGCCGCCAGCACATTGCGTGTCGCTACATCCAGTTCGCCGGTTTGTGGCGTGGCGTAGCCCAGGCGGGCAAGTTGCGCCTGAAACCAGCTGATGCTTGGCAGCTGCGCGGCGAACTGCGCTTGCTGACGCGCCACGGCCTGCTCGTTCGGCCAGATTCCCAGGCCTTCGGCCGCCAGGCGTTTCCAGGGGAACAGCGGGCCAGGGTCGAGCTTGCGCATGGGGGCGATGTCGCTATGGCCGATGATATGGCGAGGGCTGATGCCCTGGCGCTTGCTGATGTCCTTGAGCAGAAAGATCATCGACTGAACCTGGGCTTCGCTGTAGGGATACCAGAGGCGCCCGGTCGGGGTGTCCTGGAAGCCTGGATTGACGATTTCGATGCCAATGGAACTGGAATTCAGCCAGGTCCGGCCTTGCCATTGGCTTTCGCCGGCGTGCCAGGCCCGAAGATTTTCATCCATCAGCTTATAGATGGTGGCGTGCTCGTCGTCGCCGATCAGGTAATGGCTGCTGACTTCGCCATGGGTCAGCAATTGCAGCGAGTCCTCCAGGGATGCGGAGGTGTAATGCATCACCACGAACTGAATACGGCTGTCGTGATTGACTGAAGGGTGGCTGGTGTCAATCCGGGGACCGCTGGCGCAACCGGCTAATACAAGCAGCGAAGCAATAAGAGCAAGAAATTTCATGGTGGAGGCAATACACGCGAGACAATAATGCAACAGTGTAACGTATTGCCTTGCGCGCCGACCGCAAAAGCGCGCCTTTAAACAAAATGGAACAATTAACTGTCAGCCCAGTTCTATCCGGTTGCGGCCGGTATTTTTCGCGCGATATAGCGCCTGATCGGCTCTTTTAAGCACCAGGTCGCTATGCTCGCCCGGTCTGAAGGCGGTCAGTCCCATGGAAATGGTGATAGTGACTCGCTCGCCCTTGAAGTGGAACGGGCAAGCTTCGATCGATGCGCGCAGGGTTTCCAGCAGTTTCGCGCCGACCATCGGCGCCGTGGCAGGCATCAACAGCACAAACTCCTCACCGCCAAACCTGGCTATGAAGTCCGTCCCGCGCAGACGCTTGCGCAGCACACTGGCGATGATTTTCAGCACCTTGTCGCCCGCCAGATGGCCGTAGTTGTCGTTGATGCGTTTGAAATGGTCGAGGTCGAGCATCGCCAGCAACAGGGTGTTGCCGTGTTGTTGCCATTGACTGATTTCGTGGTCCAGCCGTTCGCTCCAGGCCGCTCGATTCGGCAGGCCGGTCAACGGATCGATCAAAGCCTTCTGGCGCTGTTCTTCGAGGTGCTCGCGGTAGCCCAGCGCTTCCTGCTCCATGTGGGCCACCCTTTCAGCCAGGCTTTGCAGGCGGGCCGCGACTTCCTGCTCGCGCTCGTCGCGTTGCTTCTGGTGCTGGTCCATGGTGCCGAGCAGGCCTTCGAGATGGTCTTCCAGCATGTGCTTGAGGTCATCGAGGTCCGCCGCGTCCTGCATGCTGCTTTGCAGGCCGTCGACTTGCTCGCGAATCTGCGTGTCCATCACCCGCGCGGCAGAGCGGTTGTCGGCGTGGCCTTCGCTGGCGGCTTGCAGGTTGCTCTGAAATGATTCGAGGCGTTCGTTGAGTCGCTGCAGATAGGCTTCGAATTCGTGTTGGCCGCTGTCAGTAATGGCCAGCATTAATGTTGCCAGATCATCGAGGATCGGTAGCAGCTCGTACCAATTCAGGCCGTTTTGAAGACGATTGCGCATCGCTTCGGCTTGCGGTCGATGGCGCTCGGGCAGCGTCAGGTCGTCGAGAAGGCCCAGCAGAGTGTCTTCGATGTGCTTGGCCACAGAGCTGTAGGACGGTTCCGGTGAGTCCGGCAGGGCATACAGAATGTCGTGTTCTGGCGTTTGCGGATCGCTGGCCTCCGGAATCAGTTCATCCGGGTTGATTGCCGACGGAGCCTGGGTAGGCGGTACGGCGATCGATGGAACCGGCTCTTGCGGCTGTTCGATGTTCGGCTGGGTTTGTGGCTCTGGGGCCTGGCTGCTCGTGGCCTCTGGCTCCAGGACGGGCGGGACGAACGCCACGACTTCGGCTATGGGTGCCGTTGTTGCTGTCGGCACCGGAGTGTCCACGGGTTCAGCGGGCGCAGCGGCGGGCAGGGCAGCTTCAACGGTTGGCATTACCGCTTGCGGTTTGTTGGCGGCTGGCGCGAGATTGACCGTCGCGATTGGGAGCTCGGCCAGTTGTGCGGCAACCGGTTCGATAGGTTGCGGGGCAGGCATGTGCAATTCGGGGGCGGCGATCTGTGGCGCAGCCTCGTCTGCATCCCGGCCACCGAACAGGCGCTGCAGAAAACCCGGACGACCCGGTTCCACAGGGTTCTCCAACAGGCTCAAGGCTTTGCCTTGCAAGCCGCTCAGTTCGCTGAGCAGCAACGGGATTTCGCGAGCCTGGCCGACACGTCCGTCCAGCTGCTTGGCGAAACTCTTCAGTGGCCGGCTCACTTCCCGTGGCAGCGGCAATGCTTGCAACTGGGAGACCAGCGCCGTCAGTGCGGCGCTGACTTGATCAACCCGGGTTTCCCGGCGCTGCTCGGAGTCGAGCACGGCTTTTTCCAGGCGCGGCAGCAAGGCTGCCAGGCCGGCGTCCATGTCGTCTGTGCGTACGACTTCGCGCATTTCCTTCATGCATTGGTCAACGGCGCGATCGGTACCTTCGGCAGCCAGGGTGCTGCGCACCAGCCCGCGACGCAGCAGGTCGAGCCGGGCGTCCCATCGACGTTCGAGCTTTTCCTGTTGTTCGATGCTTTTGAGGTATTTCTCTTTCCAGCGCTGTGCTTCGTCGCTCATTCAGGCAGGACTCAACGCGGGGAATGCATCGGCCGTGAGCGAGCCCGGCAGACGAATTTCTACCGCGACCGGCAGGTGATCGGAAATGGGTTGTGCCAGCACCTCGACCTTTTCAAGCGTCAGGGTGGGGCTGAGCAGAATGTGGTCCAGGCAGCGCTGTGGGCGCCAGCTGGGAAAGGTCGCTTCCATCTGCGGCGCGAGCAGGCCTAAATCGCGCAGCGGGGAATGTTGCAGCAAGTCACCGGCATGGGTATTCATATCGCCCATCAGCACCTGGTGCTTATAACCGCCGATCAACTCGCGGATGTAAGCCAGTTGCATGCTACGGGCGCGAGCGCCCAGCGCCAGGTGCATCATCACCACCACGAGCGCCTCCGGACCTTCGCCGAAGCGCACCAGAATGGCCCCGCGACCCTTGGGCCCCGGCAGCGGATGATCCTCGATCGCCCACGGGCGCAGGCGACTGAGCACGCCATTGCTGTGCTGGCCGAGATGACCGAGATTGCGATTGAGTTGTTGATACCAATAAGGGAAGGCGCCGAGCTGCGCCAGGTGTTCGACCTGATTGACGTAGCCCGATCGCAGGCTGCCGCCATCGGCTTCCTGCAAGGCGACCAGATCGAAGTCGCCCAGCAGATTGCCGATTTTTTGCAGGTTGTCGGCACGCCCGGTGTGCGGCAACAGATGCTGCCAGCCGCGGGTCAGATAGTGCCGATAACGCTCGGTACTGATGCCGACCTGGATATTGAAACTGAGCAAACGCAGACGGCTGTCCACGGGCAACCCCGTCGATTCCAGGTGATGCTCGTTGACCCGCGGGTCGTGCAGGCCAACGATGCGTTCAGTTCCCCAGCGGCGCATGGCAGGTGCCGCGCTTAGTTGGCAACGGCCTTGGTTGCCGCTCGCTCTTTGGCGACCAGTTGGTCGGCCAGTTTCAACGCTTGTTCGGCGCCGCCGGCAGAACCGATGTCAAAGCGATACTTGCCATTGACGATCATGGTAGGCACCCCGGTGATTTCGTATTTCTTGGCAAGCTCTTTGGCTTTGTTGATCTGGCCCTTGATGGCGAAGGAGTCGAAGGTGGCCAGGAATTTGTCCTTGTCTACACCTTGGGTCGCCAGGAAGTCCGCCATGTCTTCTTTATCGGTCAGCTTCTTGTGTTCTTTCTGGATTGCGTTGAACACCGCAGCATGAACCTTGCTCTCGACACCCATGGCCTCAAGCGTCAGGAACATCTGGCCGTGGGCATCCCAAGGGCCGCCAAACATGGCCGGGATACGCACGAAATTCACGTCGGAGGGCAGCTTTTCAACCCATGGGTTGATGACGGGTTCGAAGGCATAGCAGTGCGGGCAGCCGTACCAGAACAGCTCCACGACTTCGATCTTGCCAGGCTCGGCCACTGGGACCGGGTTGCTCAGTTCGACATAGGGCGCTTCAGGTTTTTCGGCGGCTTGGGCAGTCATGCCGAACAGGCTGGCAGCGACGAGTGCGGCGCTGATGATCAGATTACGCATGCTTTACTCCTGGACAATTTGGGCGCCTCGCGCGACCTGTTTTCAGACAGATTCCGGCGGGCTTGAGTTCTGTAGTGTAACGGCAGCGGCCACAAAAAAGGGCAGCCAAAGCTACCCTTTTTATGTTTGCATCGACGGATTAATCGAGAGTTAACGTTGCAAGAGATGTACATCACTCACAACGCTCGATCACAGGCCTTAGTGCAAGCCTTGAATATAGCTGGAGACGGCGGCGATATCTTCGTCGCTCAGCTTTTTAGCGATGCTTTGCATTGGTTTGGTGTCGCCGTCGTTGGTCCGGCCACCTTCTTCTTTTCTGAATTCGGTCAGTTGCTTGCCGACGTACTGGGCATGCTGGCCGCCCAGGTGCGGGAAGCCGGCAGCTGCGTTGCCTGCGCCATTGGGCGAGTGGCAGCCGGTGCAGGCTGGCAGCCCTTTGGCCAGGTCGCCGCCACGGAACAGTGCTTCACCGCGAGCCACGATTTTCGGGTCGGCGGCACCAACGCTGCCTTTCTGGCTGGCGAAGTAGGCGGAGATATCGGCCAGGTCCTGATCGCTGAGGTTGGTCAGCAGGCCGGTCATTTCCAGTACCGTGCGTTTGCCGGACTTGATGTCGTGCAGCTGCTTGTTCAGATAACGCTCGCCCTGGCCTGCCAGTTTCGGAAAGTTAGGCGCCATGCTATTGCCATCCGGGCCATGACAGGCGCCACATACTGCGGCTTTCGCCTGACCAGCAGTCGCATCACCTGCAGCATGGGCAATACCGGAGATCCCCACGGTCAACAGCAGACTCACGATCAATTTGTTCATCAGCTAATCCAACTACGGCTAAGGGTTAAAGAGTTATGGACCGGGTTTACTCGCTCATCCACTGGATGATGGCTCGGTAATCCTCGGCACTGCAGTCCATGCACAAACCACGCGGCGGCATCGCCTTGAAACCCTGGGTCACGTGTTGCACCAGCGTCTCCATACCTTTCGCCAACCTCGGCGTCCAAGCTTCCTGATCGCCCTTGCGGGGCGCCATGGGTAGTTGGCCGGAATGACAGGCACCACAAACACGGTTGTACACAGCTTCCGGATCCTGTGTAGCCTGAGCGCTGTAAAGCGGCATCAAGACACCGGCAGCTAGCAGCCATTTCGTCATAAAACGACCTTTTCAGGGTTGAGAGCGTGCTGCGTTCTAATGCGCAATCAAGGTCAATCGCTCTCGTGAACTTCATCCTACGCTGGGACAAAGCGCACACAAAATCTGCGGCATTATATACTGGCGTCACTGAAACGGAAACGACACTGCTTGCCGCGTCCATTCCCGGCGCCGCCCACATCGGAAATCCCATGCAACTCAAGAATCCCATCCTCGGCCTGTGCCAACAGTCCACCTTTATGCTCAGCGCCGCCAAAGTCGACCAATGTCCCGACGACGAAGGCTTTGAAGTGGCCTTCGCCGGGCGTTCCAACGCCGGCAAGTCCAGCGCGTTGAATACTCTGACCCACGCCAGCCTGGCGCGGACCTCGAAAACACCGGGTCGCACACAGCTGTTGAACTTCTTCAAGCTAGACGATGAACGCCGTCTGGTCGACCTGCCGGGGTACGGTTATGCAAAAGTACCGATCCCGTTGAAGATGCACTGGCAGCGTCACCTGGAAGCCTATCTGGGTGGCCGTGAGAGTTTGAAAGGTTTGATTCTGATGATGGATATCCGTCATCCAATGACCGACTTCGACCTGTTGATGCTCGATTGGGCCGTCGCCAGCGGCATGCCGATGCATATTCTGCTGACCAAGGCCGACAAACTGACCTACGGCGCGGCAAAAAACACGCTGCTCAAGGTTCAATCGGAAATCCGCAAGGGTTGGGGCGATACGATCACTATCCAGCTGTTTTCGGCCCCCAAACGCATGGGGCTGGAAGAAGCCTACACCGTACTGGCGGACTGGATGGAGTTGGCGGACAAGGGTGCCGAGGCTGCCGAGTAAGGCTCTCGAGACCAATCGGCAGGCAAAAAAAACCCCGGACTTCGTATGGGGAGGGAGAAGTTCCGGGGTTCAAGTTCCGGACCGCTAGGGCGGGGTCCAGATATCTGCCAACACTTAACACAACATAGGAGCATCGAAGGGCTTCACCAGCCATTCAGTATCTCTGAGTGGCGGTTCACGGATTTAGTTCAGACTATTTTCAAAATCCTTTGGAAATAATCACTGTCGTTTTTCGCTCTATAGCCCTTCGTCATGTGCTGCGGCGCCAGGCCGCAGCACAAACGTCTTTTCAGGCGGCTCAGTGCGCCTCATCCCAGTTGTTGCCTACGCCCACCTCGACCAGAAGCGGTACGTCCAGTTGTGCAGCGTTGCTCATGTGCACGCGAATCTCCTCGCGTACCTGGTCGACCAGGTCCTCACGCACCTCGAGCACCAATTCATCGTGTACCTGCAGGATGACTTTGGCGTCCAGGCCTGACGATGCCAGCCAGTTGTCCACCGCCACCATGGCTTTCTTGATGATGTCCGCCGCGGTGCCTTGCATCGGGGCGTTGATCGCCGTGCGCTCGGCAGCTTTGCGCAGGGCCTGGTTTTTCGCGTTGATTTCCGGCAAGTACAGGCGACGACCAAAGATGGTTTCGACGAAGCCTTGCTCGGCGGCCTGGGCGCGCGTGCGTTCCATGTACTGCAGCACGCCGGGATAACGAGCGAAATAACGGTCGATGTAGGCCTGGGACTGTTTGCGGTCAACGCCAATCTGCTTGGCCAGACCAAACGCGCTCATGCCGTAGATCAAGCCGAAGTTGATGGCTTTTGCACTTCGACGCTGATCGTTGGTGACCGCATCCAGCTCGACGCCGAACACTTCTGCTGCCGTGGCCCGGTGGACATCGAGGTTGTTGCGGAAGGCATGCAGCAAGCCTTCGTCCTTGGCCAGGTGCGCCATGATCCGCAGTTCGATTTGCGAGTAGTCCGCGGCTAGCAGTTTGTAGCCTTTCGGCGCGACGAACGCCTGACGAATCCGGCGACCTTCGGCGGTACGGATCGGAATGTTCTGCAGGTTCGGGTCGATGGACGACAAACGCCCGGTGGCTGCGACAGCTTGCTGGTAAGACGTATGAATGCGCCCGGTACGTGCGTTGATCTGCTCTGGCAAACGGTCGGTGTAGGTGCTTTTGAGCTTGCTCAGCGAGCGGTATTGCATCAGCACCTTGGGCAGCGGGTAGTCCTGTTCGGCCAACTCGGCCAGCACGGCTTCGGCAGTCGACGCCTGACCCTTGGCGGTTTTGCTGAGTACGGGCAAACCGAGCTTTTCGTAGAGGATCACGCCCAGTTGCTTCGGCGAGCCGAGGTTGAATTCTTCACCGGCAATGGCAAAGGCCTCACGCTCAAGGGCGACCAGTTTCTCGCCCAGCTCGACGCTCTGGATGCCCAGCAGGTTGGCGTCTACAAGCGCGCCCTGGCGCTCGATACGGGCCAGGACCGGCATCAGCGGCATTTCAATTTCGTTGAGCACTTTGACCAGGCTTGGCGTCGCGGCCAGTTTTTCCTGCAATACCAGATGCAGGCGGAAGGTGACATCGGCGTCTTCGGCGGCGTAGGGGCCTGCCAGCTCAAGGGAAATCTGGTCGAAGGTCAGCTGTTTGACGCCTTTGCCCGCAATCTCCTGAATGTCGGTCTTGCTTTGGCCCAAGTATTTGAGCGCCAGGCTGTCCATGTCGTGGCGGGTGGCCGTTGAGTCCAGTACGTAGGACTCGAGCATGGTGTCGTAGGCAATACCCCGAACAGTAATCCCGTTGTTCTGATCGCCACCGATGGCGCAATTGGCGAGGATATTGGTGTCGTACTTCGCATGTTGGCCGACTTTCAGTTTATTCGGGTTTTCCAGCAGCGGTTTCAACGCCAGCAGTACGGTGTCGCGATCCAGTTGCTCTGGCACGCCCATGTAGGAATGGGTCAGCGGAATGTAGGCTGCTTCGTTGGCCGCGACAGAGAACGACAGGCCTACCAGTTGCGCGTGTTGGGGGTCGTTGCCGTTGGTTTCGGTGACCAAGGCGATCAGCGGCGCTTTTTCGAGCTTGTCCAGCCAGGCCTCGAAGCGCTTCTGGTCGAGGATGGTTTCGTATTTCGCTTCGGCGGCACCCGGCTGCTCTTGGACAGCCTCGACGATGTCCTGGCCCGAGCGCTTGGCATCGCGCTGGTTCTCTTCGAACCAGCTTTTGAATTCCAGCAGGGAATACAGCTCGGCAAGTTTGTCGTGATCCGGTGGTCCCATATGCAGGTCGTCGAGGCCGAAGTCCAGCGGTACGTCGATCTTGATGGTTGCCAATCGATAAGAAAGAAAGGCCATTTCCTTATGTTCTTCGAGCTTGGCCGGCAGGGTCTTGGCGCCGCGAATCGGCAGGGTCGGGACGATATCGAGCTGTGCATAGAGCTCGGTCAGGCCGCCATTCACGCCAACCAGCAGGCCGGAAGCGGTCTTGGGACCGATACCCGGAACGCCCGGGATGTTGTCGGACGAATCGCCCATCAGGGCCAGATAATCGATGATCTGCTCGGGAGCGACGCCGAATTTCTCCTTCACGCCTTCCACGTCCAGCGTGCTACCAGTCATCGTATTGACCAAGGTAATGTGCCCGTCGACCAGTTGCGCCATGTCCTTGTCGCCGGTGGAAATCACCACCGGGCGGTCCGCGGCCGCGCTGCTGCGGGCCAGGGTGCCGATCACATCGTCCGCTTCGACGTTGTCCACGCACAGCAATGGAAAGCCCAAGGCTTTGACGCTGGCGTGCAGCGGCTCGATCTGGACCCGCATATCGTCAGGCATGCTTGGACGGTTGGCCTTGTACTCGGCGAACATCGCGTCGCGGAACGTCCCGCCCTTGGCGTCGAACACCACGGCGAACGGGCTGTCCGGGTACTGCTTGCGCAGACTCTTGAGCATGTTCAACACGCCCTTGACCGCACCGGTCGGCAGGCCTTTGGACGTGGTCAGCGGTGGCAGCGCATGAAAAGCGCGGTACAGGTAAGAAGAACCGTCCACCAGGACGAGGGGGGCTTGGCTCATGAGCAGGATCAACCTTTTCGGCGGGTCCGGCGCTAGAATAGCGGGACCGTTGACGACAAAGGGACAAGGTTATCATGCGCACACTAAATCGCTTGTTGCTGGCTGGCTTCTTTGCAATCACTCCGTTGGCTGTCATGGCGGCGGATGACAAGCCCTCGGCGGACCCGGAAGTAACGATCCGCACGGAAGGCGATAAAACCATTCAGGAATACCGGCAGAACGGTTTTCTGTATGCCATCAAGGTCACTCCGAAGGGCGGTAAACCGTACTTCCTGGTGCGCGCTGATGGCTCGGAGGGTAACTATATCCGCTCGGATCAGCCGGATATGCTGATCCCTGCGTGGGAAATCTTTAAGTGGTAAGCGGTTCTTAACTTTAATCGGCGCTTGCTATGTAGCGGCGCCCGTACTGGCAGTTTTAACCATGTCTGTGTTCACCCCCCTGGCTCGGCCCGAGCTGGAAACCTTTCTCGCCCCTTACGGGCTCGGCCGCCTGCTTGATTTCCAGGGGATCGCCGCCGGTAGCGAAAACACCAATTTCTTTATCAGCCTGGAGCAGGGCGAGTTTGTCCTGACCCTGGTCGAGCGCGGTCCGGTGCAGGAGATGCCGTTCTTCATCGAACTGCTCGATGTGCTGCACGACGCCAACCTGCCGGTGCCTTATGCCCTGCGCACCACCGACGGCGTCGCTTTGCGCGAACTGGCCGGTAAACCCGCGCTGTTGCAGCCACGTCTGGCGGGCAAGCACATCAAGGACGCCAACGCGCAGCATTGCGCTCAGGTCGGCGAGCTGCTGGCCCATCTGCACCTGGCGACCCAGGCCAACATGATCAAGCGCAAAACCGATCGCGGCCTGGACTGGATGCTGGAAGAGGGCACGCAGTTTCTTTCGCACTTGAACGCCGAGCAAAGCGATTTGCTGCAACGGGCCCTGGAAGAAATCACCCAGCAAAAGACGAAAATTCTGGCGCTGCCGCGGGCCAACATCCATGCGGATCTGTTCCGCGACAATGCGATGTTCGAAGGCACGCACCTGACCGGGTTGATCGACTTCTACAACGCTTGTTCAGGGCCGATGCTCTATGACGTGGCAATTGCCTTGAACGACTGGTGTTCGGACGAGCAAGGGCAGCTCGACGGGGCTCGGGCGCGGGCGTTGCTGGGCGCTTATGCCGCGCTGCGACCGTTCACCGCTGCCGAAGCTGAGCTGTGGCCGACCATGCTGCGCGTGGCGTGCGTGCGATTCTGGTTGTCGCGGTTGATTGCGGCGGAGTCTTTCGCTGGGCAGGACGTGTTGATTCACGATCCGATGGAATTTCAGCTGCGCTTGGCACAGCGGCAGAAGGTCGACACGCCGCTGCCTTTCGCCCTCTAAAAGCTTCGCGGGCAAGCCTCGCTCCTACAGGATGTGTG
>NZ_BOMA01000005.1:0-435916 GCF_016861935.1 Pseudomonas sp. 008
GGTCGCGCCCACGGGGATTTTGTGTTCTCGACTCAGCGCCGGGTGATCACCACCTCCAGGTATTCGCTTGGCACCACCAACGACCGCTCCCCCGCTCGGTTCAGGCGCTTGAGCAGTTCCGTCAGGTCGTGTTCCAGGGCGGCGGACCCTTCGGGTGGCAGGGTCGCAAAAGCCTTGTGAACCGGGCCATACCAGGTGCGGAAGGTGTCGATGAAATGGGCGGCCGAACGATAGCGGAAGTTGAATAAGCGTCGTGTCACCTGAAGCACGAAGTCGCGCTGATCGAACTGTGAGTGCAACCACGCTTCGGAGCCCCAGTTTGAAGGCGGTTGAGCGCCCACGGGTGGCGGCATGTGGCGCCCCAGGACCTTGAACATCTGGCCAACGAAACCTTCAGGCGTCCAGTTGGCAAGGCCGATCCGGCCTCCCGGGCGGCACACCCGCGCCAATTCCGCGGCAGCCTTGGGCTGATCCGGGGTAAACATCACCCCAAAGGTCGAGAGCACGGCATCGAAACTGGCATCCTCGAAAGGTAGCGCCTCGGCGTCGGCCACCTGAAAGGTCACGTTCAGGTGTTCCGCCCGTGCCCGGTCTTCGCCGCGCTCAAGCAGCTTGGCCACATAGTCGGTGGACGTGACCTTACAGCCCCGGCGCGCAGCGGCAAGCGTGGCATTACCGTTGCCCGCAGCGACGTCGAGCACGAGCTCATCGCAGAGCAGGTCGCAGGCTTCAGCCAGTTGTTCGCCAACGATCTGTAACGTGGTGCCGATCACGGCATAGTCGCCGCTGGCCCACGCAGTCATCTGACGGTTTTTCAGGGCGGTGAGGTCAATGGGTGTACTCATGAAGTCTGCTCCGCTGCGGGTTGTAACGGGTCCCGGCTCACTCCGCCGTGGTGGGGTCGATGATGCTCATGACTCGGGAAACGCTGTTGATCGGAAAGCCACCTTGTTTGGCATGCTCCCTGATGAGCTCCTCGCTCGGCGCGATGTACACGCAGTAAATCTTGTCGCCCGTGACGTAACTCTGCTGCCATTGCACTTGCGGCCCCAATCCGCGCAACACATCGCAGGATTTTTGCGAGATCGCTTTGAGTTCCTGTTGTGGCAGTGCGCCGGCTCCCGGAAGCTCGCGTTCAATAATGAACTTAGGCATAACCCTCTCCCTTTCATGATCGTGATGGCAGGGTCGCAAGTGACCCCGTCCACAAACTAAAGCTCCCGGATAGGTATTCGTCCTGCCCGGTCGTCCGGCAGACTCACGAAATACACCGATCTCCGATACATGGTCATGCGTTTGTAACGCAGGATTAACACCCGCCCCCCGGGATTGCCGATGTGCCCTGAATCAGCTCTTATGGGCCACCGTTTTTTGAAAGGATTCCCCCATGCCTCGCCTGGACTGGCTCGCTCACCACATGCACCACAGCGACATCTTTGCTTCATGGATTCACCAACAATTCCACTATGAATACGCCGACCAGCCCTTGCCTCAGTGGCAACGGGAATTCGCTGACGGCCAATTCGACGGCACGTGGCAATGTTTGATCGCCCTGGATGAAGACCGCCTGTTGGGTGGTGCGGCACTGGCCACCGCCGACCTGGCTCACCGGCCTGACCTGGGTCCTTGGCTGGCTTGTGTGTTCGTCACCCCCCAAGCAAGGGGAAAAGGATTGGCGGAGCGTTTGATTGAGGGGATATGCGCGCAGGCCAGGGAACGTGGCGTGGCGAAGATCTATTTACACACCCGGGACCAGAGCGATTACTACGCCAGACGCGGATGGACAGTGCTGGAGCGTTTTCAGGCCTGGGAAAACGACCAATGGCTCATGGTGCGCAACCTGTGAGCCATTGATTGGAAAGGTTACGCGGCAGGCGCCTTGGCCTCTTCCAACAACTGCCGGATCATCTGCTCCTGAGTCTCGTAGCGACCCTCGCCAAAGTGGCTGTAACGCACCTGCCCCTTGGCATCGATCAGGTAGTGAGCCGGCCAGTATTGGTTGTCGAAGGCGCGCCAGATCGCGTAGTTGTTGTCGATCGCCACCGGGTAGGTGATACCGAGCTTTTTCACCTGATCGCGAACGTTGTCGAGGATGCGTTCGTAACCGTATTCCGGGGTGTGCACGCCGATCACCACCAGGCCGTCCTTTTCATATTTTTTCGCCCAGTCCTTCACGTAGGGCAAGGTGTGCTGGCAGTTGATGCAGTCATAGGTCCAGAAATCCACCAGCACCACCTTGCCGCGCAGGGAGTCGTTGCTCAGCGCTGGCGAGTTGAGCCATTCGACCGCGCCAGAGAGTGACGGCATCGCACCTTTGGCCGCGTCCATCGGGTCGGCCTTGACCTTGCTGACCAGGTAATCGACCACCTTCGGCACGGTTTCCAGCACCTGCTGTTCCACCGAGGTAACACCTTCGGAGGAGGTGCCGGCGAGCAATCTGTTATCGGTTCCGGTGGCAATGACCGCCGCCGCGACCAACACCCCAGCACCGGCGCCGCGACGCAGCCAACCGGTAACCGGAATCGACGGTTTCAAGCGATTGACCAGACCGCGACCGGCGAAGATCAAGGTGCCCAGTGACAACGCGCTGCCCAGGCCATACGCCACCAGCAGCAAGCTGGTCTGGGCATTGGCGCCTTGCAGCATGGCGCCGGTGAGGATCACCCCGAGGATCGGCCCGGCACACGGAGCCCAGAGCAGACCGGTGGCGACGCCAATCATCACCGAGCCCAGCGGGCCGGACATTTTGCGGGTGTTGGGGTCGAGGCGATTGCCCAGCAACACGAACGGCCGCGCCAGCCAGCCGCCGATGCGCGCGGAGATCAGCGACAGCGCAAACAGCACCATCACGATCAGCGCCACATGGCGGCCGGTGTTGTTGGCCTGTATCACCCAATCGCTGCTGACCACGGCCAGGCTGGAGATCAGGGCGAAGGTCAGGGCCATGCCACCGAGGGTGAGCAGGATCGAGGTGCGTGTGCGTTTAACACCGGCAAACAGAAACGGCACGACCGGGAGGATACAGGGGCTGAGGACGGTCAAAATGCCGCCCAGGAATGCGATGAGAAACATGGGTTCACCTTGAGAATACGAGTCCCATGTGGGGGCTAGCCTGCTCCCACACTGGGAATATTGAGTTCATCAGAACAGTGCCTGGCTTCAAGCCATCTGGTTTTCCAACTGCTGGCCCTGTGGCGTCCGGCTGTAACCGTTCTCTGCAAGCAATTGCCCCTGCGGTGTGTGGCTGGAGCCATTCTCTGCAACCAATTGCCCCTGCGGTGTGCGGCTGGAACCATCCTCAGCCACCAGTGGCGTCAGTTGGAAGCAGGTGCTGCTGCCACAGCTGCTCTGTTCAACAGCCGCGTTGGCATGGGCGGCGACGCCGGCTACGGAGAAAACGATGGCGGTTAAAAAGCGGGTGACGTTGTTCATGGGGTTCTTCCTGTTTCAAAAAAGGGATTGAGAACGGGTGAGCAAGGGACTCAGTTGTCTTCGTTGCAGTTGTCCGCGAATTTGCTGTAATTCAGGGCCTGGGTTTTGCCTTGGGAATCCAGGTAAGTCATCCGCGCATTCACAATCCCGCAGGAAGGTGTGGCGTCCTCTTTCATCGACAGCACTTTCTGGATGTCCAGGTGCGTGCCATAGGTGTAGGTTTGCGGGGTGACATTGGCTTCGGCCCGGGCCGACAAGGTGCAGATGTTCAGGGCGGCAAACAGGCAGGCGGCGTAGACGGCTTTGGTATTCATGGTGGTTTCCTCGGGGCTTCAATGGGTCAATCGTTACCAAATCGTTGATGGGGCCGAGGCGGTTTGGGTTTGCCTCGATGGAAGCCATTAGAAGCCCGCGAGGTATCCCGTCTGTGTCTGGAACAGGCGCGAGTAAATTGCTATGTATCAGCAACGGCCGGCGATACACAGCGATACAAAACCCCTGAAACCGGCTGTTTTTGCGTCCCCGTGTATCCGCCGACAGGCCAGATACACTGCAATACAAACCGCTGCGGGCGAGCGAGCCTTGACTCGGTAGACTGCGCGAAAACTCCTACTCAAGAGGCATGGCGACCATGGAACACGTCGATCACATTCTCATCGTGGACGATGACCGCGAGATCCGGGAACTGGTAGGCAATTACCTGAAGAAGAACGGCCTGCGCACCACCGTGGTGGCGGATGGACGGCAGATGCGCGCGTTTCTGGAGACCACGCCAGTGGACCTGATCGTGCTCGACATCATGATGCCGGGCGACGATGGCCTGCTGCTCTGCCGTGAGCTGCGCGCCGGCAAACACAAGGCCACGCCGGTGCTGATGCTCACCGCCCGCAACGATGAAACCGACCGCATCATCGGCCTGGAAATGGGCGCCGACGACTACCTGGTCAAACCGTTCGCCGCCCGTGAACTGCTTGCCCGGATCAACGCCGTGCTGCGCCGTACGCGGATGCTGCCGCCGAATCTGGTGATCACCGAAAGCGGTCGCCTGCTGGCGTTCGGTCGCTGGCGCCTGGACACCTCGGCCCGGCATCTGCTGGATCAGGACGGCACCATGGTCGCCCTCAGCGGCGCGGAATATCGTTTGCTGCGGGTGTTCCTCGATCATCCTCAGCGGGTGCTCAATCGCGACCAGTTGCTCAACCTGACTCAAGGTCGCGACGCCGATCTGTTTGACCGCTCCATCGATTTGCTGGTCAGCCGCTTGCGTCAGCGCCTGCTCGACGATGCCCGGGAACCGGCCTACATCAAGACCGTGCGCAGCGAAGGCTATGTGTTTTCCCTGCCGGTGGAAGTGCTCGGTGCGCCGTCATGAACCTTGCGCTGCACTGGCCCCGCACGCTGGCCTCGCGGCTGTCGCTGATTTTCCTGATCGGCCTGATCCTCGCCCAGGCGCTGTCCTTTGGCGCGCAGTACTACGAGCGTTATGAAAGTGCGAAAAATACGATGTTGGGCAATCTGGAAACCGACGTTTCGACCTCACTCGCCATCCTCGACCGCTTGCCTGCCAACGAACGAGCGAGCTGGCTGCAGCGCCTGGAACGCACCAACTATGGTTATCTGCTGAATGAAGGTTCGCCCGGCACACCAATGGCGCCCAGCGATGTGCCGATTGCAGTCCCCTCGATTCAGGACGCCATCGGCCATGAATACCCGCTGACTTTTACCGACATCCCCGGCCCGAAGAAACACTTCCAGGCCCATCTGAAACTGAAGGACGGCAGCCCCGTCACCATCGACGTGCGCCCCGCGATGGTGCCTTTGTCCCCGTGGTTACCGGCGGTATTACTGGGGCAACTGGCGCTGCTGATCGCCTGCACCTGGCTGGCCGTGAGAATCGCCATCCGCCCGCTCACCCGCCTCGCCCAAGCCGTGGAAACCCTCGACCCCAACACCCACGCCGTGCACCTCGATGAAAAAGGCCCGACCGAAGTCGCCTACGCCGCCAGGGCATTCAATGCCATGCAAGCGCGTATCGCGGCGTATCTCAAGGAACGCATGCAACTGTTGGCGGCGATTTCCCACGACCTGCAAACCCCGATCACGCGCATGAAACTGCGTGCCGAATTCATGGACGACTCCAGCGAAAAAGACAAACTGTGGAATGACCTCGGCGAGATGGAACACCTGGTGCGCGAAGGCGTGGCCTACGCCCGCAGCATCCATGGCGCCACCGAGGAAAGTCGCCGCACCGATCTGGATTCGTTCCTCGACAGCCTGGTGTTCGACTATCAGGACATGGGCAAAGACGTGCAGCTGGGCGGCAAAAGCGCCGCAGTGATCAACACCCGGCCCCATGCCTTGCGGCGAGTGCTGGTTAACCTGGTGGACAACGCGCTGAAATTCGCTGGCGCGGCTGAGTTGTGGGTGGAAACGAAGGCCGACGGCAGCTTGTCGGTGAAGGTCATGGACCGAGGGCCGGGGATTGCCGAAGAGCAATTGGCCCAGGTGATGCAGCCGTTCTACCGCGTGGAGAATTCGCGTAATCGCAGCACCGGCGGGACCGGGTTGGGGTTGGCGATTGCCCAGCAATTGGCGCTGGCGATTGGCGGGTCACTGACCTTGAGCAATCGCGTGGATGGTGGGTTGTGTGCGGAGCTCAAGTTGCCAAAGCCCCAATAAACACCGCCCATCCAATGTAGGTGTGGTGTTTGGGGGATTGTGTGCGGTCAGGCCCTTGTGGCGAGGGGGCTTGCCCCCGTTCGACTGCGAAGCAGTCGCAAAGCCCCCCCCTAGCGAGCCTGACAATACCGGATTGCTGATTTTGGGGCCGCTGCGCTGCCCAACGGGGGCAAGCCCCCTCGCCACAAAAGCCGCGCTAGACGCTACTCCGAAGGCCGAGCCCGCAACCGCCGTCCAATGACATCCAGCACATCGCACCCATCCCGTAACGGAATAGCACAGAGCAAGGCAAAGTCACTGAGAATGAAGGATTCGCACTCGACTGAACCGCGCATCGACATGTTCTCAAGCACCTGAGTGACTGCGCGAATTCGATAGCTGGCAGCGTCATACAAAACATCAATCGGCGCGTGGGTATCGACGAACAGGGTGGGCATGTCGGTGCAGTTGCCGGTGAGGGCCATGAAGCGGTTTACGGGGTGGGGGATTGGTTTTTCGTAGGGTGGATCGGGTGTAAGCGTCTTCATCGATTTAAGTCCTAACGTATGGATTGAAGCCGCCAGAAATCACTTCCACGCGAATAGGTGGCGGCTGTACGCAGGTGTGGAAGACCGGGACGTTAGGCACCCGGCGCACTCGAAAGCGCCCCGCGCACAGCCACCATGAAACACAGACGATAAAAAACGCCGAACTGGTGGCGCTTGATGCGCCTAACGATAGAAGGGCTTCCACGCCCTGTCACTGAATTTGCAGTGACCGCCCAAAGACTATCGATGAGGCGCGCTGCGCACCAGTTCATGGAAACCGCTACAACTTGAAGGAAACTTCCGACGACTTTGCCCAGAAATTTCGCAGCAATTTTCCATCAAGGACGATCCAGCCGACTAGCCAATCTGTTGGCGATATGGAGCAACCACGACTCGCCTGATTCCCACGCATTCCAGTAGCAGTAGTAACAGCTCAGTTCTTTCAATAGGTAATCCCTTAACACCAGCTCATCTTTCCGCTGATCAAGCAGTGTGTTGAGTTCATGCTGGACTACCATCAGATCCTCGGGATCGGAGTCAGCTAAAAAAGCATCAATCACTTGCTCAGCCGTATCATGTTCGACCGTCCAATCTTGATGGAAGTACGCTCCAAAAAAGTCGTGTAACTCGGGAAATTCTTTGTTCATATCTCTGGAAACCCTGTCAGCAAAAAATATCCCTCAGGACGTCGGGCGTCTTTTATCAATACCAACAATACTTTCGAGGCTGGCACATAGTCGGTACTACCGTTAGGCAAACTGATTCCTACTGGCAGGTCGAATTGATGCGTAATGGTCGTCTTGCTCTTTTTACTTTTAAGGAACTTGTCGATCCGTTTTTTGTTTTCAGATAGCGCCCTCGCGACAGCCGACTCAGCAATAGCTCGATCAGGGAATGTTGAAGCGGCAGGGATAGTTGGCTCTGCTTCCAGTCTTTGTGCTAACTGCAAATCCGTTCTCCCGATATGCTTCGCAATAAGATGCCCTCCCTGTGCCTCGTGTGCTGCTAAACCACCACCCGGAACAATTTCGCTGAACGGCCCATCAGCCTCTATTTCTCCAGGACACGGTAGACATGCCAACCCCAACGGATCAACCCACCCCGTCGGATTCGGCGTGTACTGATACTGGTTCAGCCCACCGGCTAGCTTGATCGGATCCGGCGTCAGATACCGCCCCACCTCCGGATCATAGTACCGATGCCGGTTGTAGTGCAGACCACTCTCGGCGTCGAAGTACTGCCCCTGAAACCGTAACGGTTGTTCAAGTTGCTCGCCCCCGCCGAACGTCTGGTGAGTGACTTTGCCGTAGGCGTTGTACTTCGCCGACCAGACAATCTCGCCACCGAAATCCGTCAATTCCTGCGGTGTGCCCAGGTGATCGAGCTGGTAGTAGAACGGGCAGGCCTTTTTTGGGCCTTTGCCGTCGAGCATCGCCAACGGGCGGAAGCTGCCGGGTTCATAGACGTAGCTGCGGTAATGCTCCTGGCTGCTTTCGGCGACGACCTGATCGCCTTGCCAGAAGAACTCGGTGGTTTTGCCGTCGACGGATTTGGCGATGCGCCGGCCAAAAGCGTCGTAGCGATAACTCGCGCAACTTCCATCCGGCAACGTGACGCCGACCAGCCGATGCTGGCAGTCATAGCGGTACTCGGTGACCAGTTTCTGCCCGGTGCCGCGACGCTCGCGGATCAGGTTGCCGAAGGCGTCGTAGTCGTAATGGCGGTCGCCTTGCATCAGCAGGCGATTGCCTTTGACGGTCGTCGGGCCAGGGCGGTCCTGCATCAGCAGGTTGCCGGCCGGATCGTGGGCGAAGGTTTCCGGTGGGTCGTCGCGGGTGTGGCGGACGCGGGTCAGGCGGTTGAGCGGGTCGTACTGGTAACTGCGCTGGCCGTGGCGGGTGTCGGCGATATGGTCGAGATTGCCGTTGAGGCTGTAGGCATAGTCGCGGCGGTACAGGCTTTTTTTCTGTTGGCTGACGGCGTGGGCCTTTAGCCGGCCCTGGTCGTCGTAGGCATATTCGCTGAGCAGCAGGCCTTGTTGACGCTGTAGTTCTCGACCGGATTTGTACGTGTGGTTTGTAAGACGTGTGCCATTAAGGTCGATAGCCGTCAGCGCACCGCCCTTGGCGTGGCGGTAGTCGAGTTTGCTGCCGTCCGGCAGGCGCAGGCGGTTGAGCTGGCCGCAGGCGTCATAGCCATAACGCAGGGTGCCCCAACCCTGATGCTCGGTGATCAGGCGATCCTGCTGGTCGTACTCGAACTCCAGCGGGTGATCGTGGCCGTCGTCGACGCTGGTCAGTCGGCCCAGCGAGTCGTAGCGGTATTGGACCTGGATGCCGTCGGGCAAGGTCTTGACCAGCAAGCGCCCGGCAGAGTCCCGTTGATAGCCCGTGACCAGCTGCGAGCCGTCATCACCGAACTCGGTTTTCTCCAGCAGGTGCCCGTTGAGGTCGTAGGCGTACGCGGTGCGGCGACCGTCGAAGCCGGTTTCCTGTCGGATCAAGCCGCTGGGCGTGTAGTCCAGCTGATACTTTTCGCCGGATTCGTTCTCGATTTCCGTCAGCAGCAGCTGCGCATTGTCATGGCGGTACTTGAGCTGGGTGCCGTCGGGATTGATCCGGCGGCTGACCAGGTGCAAATCGTCGACGTACTCGTAGCGGGTGACGCGGCCCAGTTCATTGCGTTCGGCGGTGAGCTTGCCGTAGGCGTTGTAGCTGAACCCACGGGTGGCGCCGGTCGGCAATGTCGTCTGGATCAGTCGGCCAACGGCGTCCCATTGGTACTGGGTAACCGCACCGTGTTCGTCCTGACGAGTCGTCTGCCGCCCCAGCGCATCGTAGGAAAACGCTCGCTGACCACCGTCCGGCAGCGTTTCCTCAAGCAACTGGCCCAGGGCATTCCAGACAAAGACATGGCGACTAGTGTCCGGGTAGCGGATCGACAGTAGCCGGCCTTGTTCGTCGTAGTGGTAATGGGTGACCTGACCGTCCGGATCGGTGGCTTCGGTGACGTCACCCTGAGCATTGCGCTGATATTTCCACACCGCCTGACCGCGATAGCGCGCATGCAGGAAACCGTTGCGATACTCGTAGGCCGTTGGCTCGTCGTCCGGTGGAATCAGCGCCACCAACCGTCCGACTTCGTCGTAGCGGTATTCGGTGACGGCTCCGAGCGGATCCTGCTCGGCGACCAACCGACCCTGATCGTCGTAGACCTTGAGGTGTTCACCGCCATCCAGCTCGACCTTACGCACCAGCCGCGCCCGGTCATCGTGGACGTAAACCTCTTCGCTGCCATCGATGTTCTGGACGGTGACGCTGCCTTGGTCATCCCAGACGTACCGTGTGTCCATCTGCGCAAACGACGCCCAATGCCGCACGCAGCGCGCCGCCTTGCCGGACCGTTCCCACTCCCAGAAGAAACTTGCGCCACCGGCCAGTTGCCGCTGCAAAATTACGTGCTGGTCGTCGTAGTCGCAACGCTCGCTTTCCCCGGCGGCGTTGCTCGCTTCGATCAAGCGCTGGCGGGCGTCATAGCGGTAACTGACCAGCGTCTGCTCGGTGTGCCAGGCCTCGGCGAGGGTCTGGGCCGGGCGGAAACACTGGTAATCGACAGCGATCAGGTGGGCGCGGTCGTAGCGCAACAGCAAGGCACGACCGGCTCCGTTGTCGAGGCGCTGGATGCGTTCCTGACGGTCGCGGGTGATGCGCAGGCGGTTATCGTAGGCGTCGCTAATGGCCGTCAGCCGACCGTTGTGAAAGTGGTAGAACCGTGTGTCGTCGCCGGCCTGGGCGAGGATCAGTTCTTCGGGGTCATTGCCGACGTAAATCGCCGCGCGCGACAGGCTGTTGTGGATGGCCGGGCGTTCGTGATTCGGCAGCGGGAACGTGGTGCGGCGGTTTTCGTGGTCGATCCAGATGACCTGGTCGCCGTCGATCTCCAGTCGATGGGCGAGCGAATGGCTCCAGCCCCAGCCCAGCCCGCAATCTATCTCCACCGCGCTGGTGCGGTACAACCGGGTGAAGGCAAACGGCAGCAGCCCGTCCAGCGCACCGTCGGTCAGGGTCAGCAGTTCTTCGCCGCTGACCATCGACACAGGACAGCCGTTGGTGCAGGTCAGTGCCGAGCAATCGGCGCTGTCGCCATTGGGGTTTTTCGCCTGATCCGGGGCGTCGTCGCGGTGTTCGCTTTGCTTGAGAGTGGTGTTGCGCCTGGCATCCCAACGCAGTTGCATCCGACCTTTTTTCATCCCTGCGGCGATACCGCGGGCGGCGACTTTTTTGTAGCGGTCGACGTAGCCGATGAAGTTATTGATGATCGTGAAAATCGCCTTCACGAGACGCACAACGGCACTGAGCAACTGCGCAGCTCGATCAGCCAAACGCATCGTCAGATAGGCGATGCCGGCGCCCGCCCCGGCGAACGTCAGGACGAGGCCAATCAGGATATCGATCAGCAGCTGCACCACCACCATCGACACCGCTTCGGCGGTTTTGCCGGCAATTTCGCTGGGTGGCAGCATGTCGAGCCAGAGGCTGGCGCAGCGCACCAGCAGACACAGCGCCGCTTCGTCACTGACTAGCAACTGGGCTTTTTCCATGACATCCGGTGCGGCTTTGGCGAGCTTCTCCAGCTCTGCGGCGCTTTCGCCCAACCGCTCTCCAAACTTCGCCGGATCCTTGAGAATGTCCGAAAGCAGGCCGATGCCGTCCCACACTCCTTCAATTGCCGCCCAACTTCCCGCGAGCATTCCATTGCCTACAGCAACCGAAGACGATTCCGACCACTTCGGTTTGAACGTCTGCCATTCATCACGCAGCCAGCTGTCGAGTTCCTTCGTCAGGCCGTCGTACGAGGAAAACAGCTCATTTACCTGATCCGGGGTGACTTCGTTGTGAACATGAACACGGTAGAACTTGCCGGGTGTACCGGTGAACTCTCCCTTGCCACGTTCATTGAGCGTCACAGGCGTCGACTTACCGCCATCCACCGCAATGACATCGACCTGAATATTCCCCAACGGAACGTCGTAAACCGACTCGAACTTGCTCTCGATCTGCAGAATTCCGCCGTCGGGACACTGCGCAACGCTGGAGAAAAAATCGTCATCGCTGCTGCTGACGGACTTACTGGTATCGCCCAGTTTGATTTTGCGTTCCATGTCCATCAGCGACGGCAAATCAGCGGCACGGCTGGCCATGTCCGCCGTTTGGTTGAGCCAACGCTTAAGCTGTTTGCGGTAGAGCGTCAGGGAGTCCGGAAAACGGTCTAGCTCCTGCTCGATACGGGCGATGTGCTCCATCAACGCACCGAAAAGCAGGCAGCGACTGGAGAAAAGGAGTCGAACATAAGCAATCCCTTGCGCAGAAAATTAGGCGCGGGGACTTTGCGGGGGATCAATCAGAAATGAAGTCAGGAAAGGTGGAAATGGATGTAGGGTGATTCGCTGATTAGCAGCGACTAAAGGCCGCTATGCCGATTACTCCGTCCCCATGCATCTGCCGCAGCAACGCCACCCCGCTGTCGATGAACTCCAGCGACCCGGCCATCCCCGCCTCCACCGCCAGCCCTTCCAGTTGCGACCGACCATCGAGCTCTGGAAACTCCCCGATCCGCTGCAACAACCGCCACGCCAGCGGGCTCAGCTCGGAGAAGCGCACACTCCAGTCTTCAGCCCGACGCACCAACAGCAACGTCGGCTGAGTCGGTGGCACTTGTTGCTGGTAATCCGGCCCCACTTTTTGCACCGGCCAGCCATAGGCCAACGGCCAGGCCAGTGGCGAAACCTGCAACGGTTGATCCAGCAGCAGCCCTGCATCGCTGGCGGGTAGTGGCTCGGCGTCGGATTGTTGCAGGGCCATTTCGACCCATTCGTAATGCGCCAGCTCGACCATGAACGGTGGCCACGGCCCATCGTTCAGCGCCAGCGGCATCGATGCGAGGAACTCGACAAACTCCCGGGCGATCTCGCCGAATTTTGGCGTGTGAGCGCGGTAGTCCCGCAGGAAGATCCGCACCAGAGCACGCCAGTCACTGCCGCCCAATATCTTCACCAACACCGGAAAGGTGCCGCTGAGCAACGACGACAGGTTCGAGAACACCAGGTCGCGATAAACCTGCGCCCGTGCCACGTCCATCCCGGCAGGCGGTGCGCAGTGGTCGGGGTCGCGCAGGTAGCGAGTCAAGGTGTCTTGCTGCTGATACAGCGTCGGTTTATCCACGGTCCGCCTCCTCCTGCAGTCGGCGAATGGTCTGCAACTCGCTCACCAGTTCAGAGAACGCCGGGTAATTGAAGTCCCGTTCAAGCAGCGTCGGCTGTACGCCGAACCGCGCATACGCCTCGGCCAGCAAAGCCCAGACCACAGGTTTGACCGAGGCGCCGTGGGTGTCGATTTTCAGGGTGTCGGATTCGTCGAAATGCCCCGCCACATGCATCGCGACCACCCGCCCCGCGTCGATACCCGCCAGAAACGCCTGCGGATCGAAACCGTGATTGATCGAGTTGACGTAGACATTGTTGACGTCCAGCAGCAGGTCGCAATCGGCTTCGCGCAGTACTGCGTTGGTGAACGTCAGTTCGTCCATGTCCTGCTGCGGCGCGGCGTAGTAGGAGACGTTTTCCACCGCCAGGCGCCGACCGAGAATGTCCTGGGTCTGACGAATTCGGGTGGCGACGTGGTGCACCGCTTCCTCGGTAAACGGCAACGGCAGCAGATCGTAAAGATGCCCGTCATCGCTGCAGTAGCTCAGGTGTTCGCTGTACAGCGGCACCTTGTAGTGATCGAGGAAAACCCGCACTTCCCGCAGAAACCCGACGTCCAGCGGCGCCGATCCGCCCAGCGACAAGGACAAGCCGTGACAGGACAACGGATAACACTCGGCCAGGGCACGAAACGCCGCGCCATGCGCGCCGCCGATGCCAATCCAGTTTTCCGGCGCGACTTCCAGAAAATCGAAAGCGCCCGCCGAGGCCGCTTGCAGGTCCTTCATCAAACCGCGGCGCAAGCCTAGCCCGACGGTCGCCTGCGCAGATGTGAGGGGAATTTGCATGGTGTCGATCTCATCCTGGGATCCGGTCTCCAGCGCCTGAACACTCAGTGCCGGCCGGCAGGCCCAGTCAAGCGCCTCGGTGTGTCGGGTCTGTGTGCGCAAACACCCCTCTTCTCAGCGCACTGTATCGGACAGGCAGCCAGATACAGAGGGATACACGAACTAGACTTGTTGATTACCCCCCGCGGGGGGAGCCAGGACGCGGTTATCGTCCTGTTCATTCCCACGATCACCGCCCACAGGCGCATGCCTCGACAAACAATGCCTGCGGGCCGTGATCCTGCTGAAGGAGCACACAAGATGGACGAGGCCAGACTCAATGATTTCATGGGCAAACTGGTGAGCGACATGGGGGGCGCGGCGATGCTCGCCAACGTCATCCTCGGCGAAGAACTCGGCCTGTACCGGGCCATGGCCGACAGTCAGCCCGTCACCCCCGAAACACTCGCCGCGAAGACCGGCTGCAACACCCGCCTGCTGCGTGAATGGCTCAGCGCCCACGCCGCCTCCGGTTACATGGAACACCGCGACGGCCAGTTCCGCCTGCCCGAAGAGCAAGCCCTGGCGCTGGCGATCGAAGACTCACCGGTTTATGTAGCCGGCGGTATGGCGGTGGTTGCGTCGTTTTTCCATGACAAGGACAAACTGGTCAACGCTATGCGCGGCAACGGCGCCCTGCCCTGGGGCGATCACCATCCGTGCATGTTCAGCGGCACCGAGCGGTTCTTCCGCCCAGGCTACAAGGCGCATCTGGTCAGCGAGTGGCTGCCAGCCCTCGACGGGGTGGTCGCCAAACTGGAAGCCGGCGCGAAAGTGGCAGACATCGGCTGCGGCCACGGCGCCTCGACCGTGATCATGGCCCAGGCTTTCCCCGAGTCGCGGTTCGTCGGTTTTGATTACCACGCGCCCTCGATCACCGTCGCCACCCAGCGCGCAGAAGAAGGTGGCGTGTCCGGTCGGGCGCGGTTCTTCCAAGGCACCGCCAAGAGCTATCCGGGCGACGACTATGACCTGATCTGCTATTTCGACTGCCTGCACGACATGGGTGACCCGGTCGGCGCCGCAAAGCATGCCTATGAATCGCTCAAACCCGACGGCACGGTGCTGCTGGTGGAGCCCTTCGCCAACGACACGCTTGACGAGAACACCAACCCGGTGGGACGGCTGTTCTACGCCGCCTCGACCTTTATCTGCACACCCAACTCGCTGTCCCAGGAGGTCGGCCTCGGGCTCGGTGCCCAGGCAGGCGAGGCACGGTTGCGCAAGGTCTTCACCGAGGCGGGGTTCACCCAGTTCCGGCGAGCCACGGAAACGCCGTTCAACCTGATTCTGGAGGCGCGTAAATAACGCCCGGCTCATCACCCGGGCAGGTTGGTCTGCCCGGATGCAACGGATGAAACCGGACCCTGTGGGAGCGGGCTTGTGTGGCGAGGGGGCTTGTCGGAACGCCGCATCGCCCCGCTCGATTGCGAAGCAGTCGTAAAACCAGTCACCGCTTTCTAAATTCAAGATCGCGGTGATTGGTTTTAGGGGTGCTTCGCGCCCCAACGGGGGCAAGCCCCCTCGCCACACAAGCCCGCTCCCATAGGTGACCGTGATCAACTCAGACGCTCGCCAAGGTTTTCAGCCTTGAGAATATCGAACAACGCCTGCGCCGCCGCCGACAGTTCTTGCCCGGTCGTCAAAACCCCGATCGCCCGTTCCACCACCGGGTCGCGCAGGGTGATGCAACGCGCGCCCAGCTCGCGCATCTGCCCGGCGCACAACGCTGGCACCGCGCTCACGCCCAGTCCGCTGGCCACCATCCGCCCGACCGTTGCCAACTGATGACTTTCAAACTCCACCGGCAATTTCATCCCCCGCGCCTGCAAGTGCTCTTCAAGCATCACCCGCACCGTGGACGGTCGCTGCAGGGTAATGAACGGTTCCTTGAGCAACGTCTGCCAATCGATATCGCTCAGGTCCGCCAGCGGTGAATCAAGCGGCACCACCGCCACAAACCGGTCGATGTACAACGGGGTAAATTGCAGTGACGAACTCTGGGTCGGCTCAAACGCCACGCCCAATTCCACCTGGCGGTCGCGGACCATTTCCAGCACCTGCTCGTTGATCACGTCGTTCACCGTGACGTTGACCTTGGGGTAACGCGCACGGAAGGTCTTGAGGATCGGCGGCAACAAGTTGCCGGCAAACGACGGCATGGCCGCCAGCGTCACGCGGCCACGCTGAAGGGTGAAGCGTTGGCGCAGTTCATCCTCGGCATTGTCCCAGTCCGCGATCAAACGACGAGCCAGTGGCAGCAGCGATTCGCCTTCCGCGGTCAGCGCGACGTTGCGGGTATTGCGGGTGAACAGGCGCCCGCCCAGGCCGTCCTCCAGCGCCTTGATGGTCAGGCTCAGCGCCGATTGGGACAGGTGCAGCCGCTCGCAAGCCACGGCAAAGCTCAAACTCTGGGCCACGGCCAGGAAGGCGCGGATCTGTTTAACGGTCATGGCCACTGTCTCCAACGTAGCGCGCACTCATTGGTGAGTTTTATCTATTAATCAACCTTAAAAATCAACTTAACAAATAAATCCTGCGGCGAGACACTCCCTCCCCATCCGGCTAGCCAGCCGCCCACAAAGAATAAAAGAGGTGCATATGGCAGGGTTCGACAAGCGCGTGTATTCCTATGAGGAAGCGATGGCCGGTCTTGAAGACGGCATGACCGTGATCTCCGGCGGCTTCGGCCTGTGCGGGATTCCGGAAAACCTCATCGCCGAGATCCAGCACCGGGGCACCCGTGATCTCACCGTGGTCTCCAACAACTGCGGCGTCGATGGGTTCGGTCTCGGCGTGCTGCTGGTGGACCGGCAGATCCGCAAAGTGGTGGCCTCCTACGTCGGCGAGAACAAACTGTTCGAAGACCAACTGCTTAAAGGCGAAATCGAAGTCGTCCTGACCCCCCAAGGCACCCTCGCCGAGAAGATGCGCGCAGGCGGCGCCGGCATCCCGGCGTTCTTCACCGCCACCGGCGTCGGCACTCCAGTCGCTGAAGGCAAGGAAGTGCGCGAATTCAAGGGCCGCCAGTACCTGATGGAAGAATCCATCACCGGTGACTTCGCCATCGTCAAAGGCTGGAAAGCTGACCATTTCGGTAACGTGGTCTATCGCCACACCGCCCAGAACTTCAACCCGCTGGCCGCCACCGCCGGCAAGATCACCGTGGTCGAAGTCGAAGAAATCGTCGAACCCGGCGAGCTGGACCCGTCGCAGATCCACACCCCTGGCATCTATGTCGACCGGGTCATTTGCGGCACGTTCGAGAAGCGCATCGAACAGCGCACCGTGCGTAAGTGATCCCCTGCCCCCGGACCGAATGAAGGAATAACAACAATGGCACTTTCCCGCGAACAAATGGCTCAGCGCGTCGCCCGCGAAATGCAGGACGGCTACTACGTGAACCTCGGCATCGGCATTCCGACCCTGGTCGCCAACTACATCCCCGAAGGCATGGAAGTCATGCTGCAATCGGAAAACGGCCTGCTCGGCATGGGCGCCTTTCCGACCGACGCCGAAGTCGACGCCGACATGATCAACGCCGGCAAGCAAACCGTGACCGCGCGTATCGGCGCGTCGATTTTCTCCTCCGCCGAATCGTTCGCGATGATCCGCGGCGGCCACATCGACCTGACCGTGCTCGGTGCGTTCGAAGTGGACGTCGAAGGCAACATCGCCTCCTGGATGATCCCCGGCAAACTGGTCAAGGGCATGGGCGGCGCGATGGACCTGGTGGCCGGTGCGGACAACATCATCGTCACCATGACCCACGCCTCCAAGGACGGTGAGTCGAAACTGCTGCCCCGCTGCAGCCTGCCGCTGACCGGCGCCGGTTGCATCAAACGCGTACTGACTGACCTGGCCTACTTGGAAATCCACAACGGCGCGTTCATTCTCAAGGAACGCGCACCAGGCGTGAGCGTTGAGGAAATCGTCGCCAAGACCGCCGGTAAACTGATCGTGCCTGACCACGTCCCGGAAATGCAGTTCGCTGCCCAGTGAGGAATCCGTCCATGCAAGACGTTGTGATTGTTGCTGCCACTCGCACTGCCATCGGCAGTTTCCAGGGCGCGTTGGCCAATGTGTCCGCGGTTGATCTCGGTGCTGCGGTGATCCGCCAATTGCTGGCGCAAACCGATCTGGACCCGGCACAGGTCGATGAAGTGATCATGGGCCAGGTATTGACCGCCGGCGCCGGGCAAAACCCTGCGCGCCAGGCTGCGATCAAGGCCGGCCTGCCTCACGCCGTACCGGCCATGACCCTGAACAAGGTCTGCGGCTCGGGCCTCAAAGCGCTGCACCTGGCGGCGCAGGCGATTCGCTGCGGCGATGCCGAGGTGATCATCGCTGGCGGCCAGGAAAACATGAGCTTGGCCAATTACGTGCTGCCCGGTGCCCGAACCGGTCTGCGCATGGGCCACAGCCAGATCGTCGACACGATGATCAGCGACGGTTTGTGGGATGCGTTCAACGATTACCACATGGGCATCACCGCCGAGAACCTGGTGGATAAGTACGGCATCAGCCGTGAAGCCCAGGACGCGTTCGCTGCCGCCTCACAGCAGAAAGCCGTGGCCGCCATCGAAGCCGGGCGTTTCGTCGATGAAATCACCCCGATCCTGATCCCCCAGCGCAAGGGCGATCCACTGGCCTTCGCCACCGATGAACAGCCGCGTGACGGCACCACCGCCGAGTCCCTGGGCAAGCTGAAACCGGCCTTCAAGAAGGACGGCTCGGTGACCGCCGGCAACGCCTCGTCGCTGAACGACGGCGCCGCCGCGGTGATCCTGATGAGCGCCGCAAAAGCCAAGGCCCTCGGCCTGCCGGTGCTGGCGAAAATCGCCGCCTACGCCAACGCGGGCGTCGACCCGGCGATCATGGGCATCGGCCCGGTCAGCGCCACCCGTCGTTGCCTGGACAAGGCCGGCTGGTCCATCGATCAACTGGAGCTGATCGAGGCCAACGAAGCCTTCGCCGCGCAATCCCTGGCGGTGGCCAAGGACCTGGAATGGGACCTGAGCAAGGTCAACGTCAACGGTGGCGCGATTGCCCTGGGTCATCCGATTGGAGCCTCGGGTTGCCGGGTGCTGGTGACCTTGTTGCACGAGATGATCAAGCGTGACGCCAAAAAAGGCCTGGCCACCCTGTGCATTGGAGGCGGTCAGGGCGTGGCATTGGCCATAGAACGGGCGTAAGCCTCTCTGGCTACACCCGATACTCTGTGGCGAGGGAGCTTGTCGGACCGCCGCACCGTCCCGTTGGGCTGCGCAGCGGCCCCAAAATCTCTGATGTACCAAAGATTTTGTGAGTGCTACGCACTCAAGCGGGAGCAAGCTCCCTCGCCACAAACCGGGTTCCTTTATGTCTGGCCCTCAGGCAAATTTCACCAGGTTCACCCTCCGGGATCAGCCCACAAACTGCAAAATCAACCAGCTGTTGGCCGCACTGATTACCGTAAACAATCCCCACGCCAACACCCGCGTTGGCAGCCGATTCACAAACGGCCCCATGAGCGTCTGATCGTTGGTCATGCGAATCAACGGGTACAACGCGAACGGCAGTTGCAGGCTGAGTACCACCTGACTCAACACCAGCAGTTTGCCGATTGCCCCGTCGCCCATCAGCCACACGCCGATAAACGCCGGGATCAGCGCCAGCCCGCGAGTGATCAAGCGCCGTTGCCAGCAGGGCAAGCGCAGGTTCAGGTAGCCCTCCATGATTACCTGGCCCGCGATGGTGCCGGTGAAGGTCGAGCTCTGCCCCGACGCCAGCAACGCCACACCAAACAACACGCTGGCCAACGCCCCGCCCACCAATGGATCGAGCAAGTGATAGGCGTCCTGGATGTCCACCACGTCAGTGTGCCCGGTCTTGTGGAAGGCCGCCGAAGCAAGAATCAGGATCGCCGCGTTGACCAGCAGTGCCAGCGCCAGGGAGCCGATGGTGTCGATGCGCGCCAGTTTGACCGCGTCCTGCTTGCTGGCCAGGTCTTTGCCGATCATCCGCGTCTGTACGATCGAGGTATGCAGGAACAAGTTATGCGGCATCACCGTGGCCCCGAGAATGCCGATGGCCAGGTACAACGGCGCCGCATCGCCGATCACCGAAAGTGACGGTGTGAAACCGCGAGCGACGTCCGGCCAATAGGGTTTGATCAGCAGCAGTTCGACGAAGAAACACGCGCCAATAGTGCCCACCAGCACCAGCATGATCGCCTCCAGCCGACGAAAACCGCGGTTTTGCAGGGCCAATACCAGCAACGTATCGAACGCGGTGAGCGCGATGCCAAACGTCAGCGAACAACCCAGCAGCAAGTGGAACGCCAAGGCGCAGCCGAGCACTTCGGCGAGGTCGGTGGCGATGATCGAAATTTCCGCCAGCAGCCACTGGGTCCGTGCGGTCCGCGTGCTGTAGCGCTCCCGGCACAACTGCGCCAGGTCGCGCCCGGTGGCGATGCCCAGACGCGAGCACAAACACTGCACCACCATCCCCGCCAGGCTCGCCAGCAACACCACGAACAACAGGCTGTAGCCAAACCGCGAACCGGCCTCGATGGCCGTGGCCCAGTTGCCCGGGTCCATGTAGCCGATGGACACCAGCAAACCGGGGCCGGCAAAACGCAGAACGCGCTTGAAGAACGAAGCACCAGGGTCAACGGCAACCGTGCCGGCCACTTCCGGTGGGCAAAACGGCGCGGTGCCGACTTTGGGCAAACTGAATTTCACGCAAGCATCCGTCAACAGGTGGGAGCGCGCAGCTTAGACGTTTCGCGCACCTGGGTGTAGGCGCTCAACGCTAGCGCAGAGACCGCCTTAAGCAATCCATCGCTCGCAATGCTAACGTGACCGACACACAAATGGAGATGCGTGCGTGCTGATGCTCAAGCTGCTGGTGATTCCGGGGTTTCTGTTGCTGATTTCCCTGGCCGGTAAACGCTGGGGACCAAGCGTGGCCGGTTGGCTGTCGGGGTTGCCGGTGGTGGTCGGGCCGATTCTGTTGTTCCTCGCCATCGAGCAAGGCCATGTGTTCGCCGCTCAAGCGGCAACGGCGGCGCTGTCAGCCATGTTCGCGATGATTGCCTTCTGCGTGACGTATGCCCAGGTCGCACAACGCTTGAGCTGGCCGTGGGCGCTAACGATGGCACTGCTGGTCTGGGCGTCGGTGGCTGTTGTGCTGTCGCTGATCCCGCCATCGCTAGCGCTCTCAATAATCGCCGCCGCCACCGCATTGCTGGCCGCGCCGTACCTGTTTCCCTTGGTGCGACCCGTCGTTTCAGGCCCGGCGCCCAAATCCGACAAACTGCTCCTGCGCATGATGGCTGGCGCCCTGCTCACGTTGGCCGTGACGCTGCTGGCCAGCACCGTCGGCGAGCGCTGGAGCGGGTTGCTTGCAGTGTTCCCGGTGCTGGGCAGTGTGATGGCGGTATTTTCCCAGCAGACTCGCGGTCCGGCGTTTACGGCGGCGTTGCTCAGGGCTACGGCAACCGGGATGTATTCGTTCGCGGCGTTTTGCCTGGTGCTGGCATTGGCGTTGCCGAGGTTCGGCTGGATGGGATTCGCATTGGGGATAGGCGCCTCGTTCGGGATGCTGTTGGTGACTAAACAACGGGCATTGCGCCCAGCGCCCTATCGTTTCAACGAACGGCAACGATGATCACCACACGCCTTGTGTAGCAGCTGTCGAGCTTGCGAGGCTGCTGCTACAAATCGCGATCCATGGGATGATCGCCGTCATAGCGCGACCATCCCACGGAGAGTTTGAATGTCATTGTTGAGTAAAAAAGCCATTGTTCTGCTGCTGACAGCGGCTGCCAGCCTGGGGGCCTTGAATGCGCAGGCGGCCAAGGCCACTTCCAGCGACAAAGCGCCGACCCAGAAGGTCTCGATGCTCGGCGGCAAGTTCACCTTCACCCTGCCCAAGGGCTTCATCGCCAATCCGCTGCCGGCCGGCGACGCGGCCACCGGCACCGCTGGGGCGACGGGCACGATGTACACCAACCAGACGACCAAAACCGTAGTGATCGCCGCCGAAAACACCATTCCCGGCGGCGTCAACGTCAAGGACAACGACGGTGAATTCCTCGATTCCACCGTGTCCGCCTTCGCCACCGAGCAACGCAATGCCTTGCCGGACTTCAACAAGCTGAGCGAAAAAAGCCTGACCCAAAAAGGCACGGGGCTGGGCCTGCGACAGATCGACAGCACCGCCACCCAGGGCGGCGGCATGACCCTCGACACCTCGCTGATGGCCGCTTCTGGCACTCGCATGGCCATCATTCAGGTCATCTCCCGCCCCAACGACAAAACCGGCCACGAAACGCTGGTGAACCAGATCATCACCGGCAAATAAACCCGACCGGCTCAGGGATTGAGGCGCTGCAACCAGGCGCTCAAATCCTGCATCTCGGTGGCGCTGATGCTGTGGCCGACACCTTCGTAGGCATGAAACTCGGGCTTGAGTGACAGGCGTTGCAACAGGCTGTCGGCCTCGGTGCCGTCGGTGTAGGGCAGGCGTTTGTCGGCGGTGCCATGACCGATGAAAATCGCCAGCGACTGGCGTTTTTCATCCGGTTTGAGTTCGGACTTGAGCACCGGCAGGATGCGCCCGCTCAACGCCGCAATGCCGCCCACCGCCTCGGGATGACGCAACGCGACTTCATAGGACATGATCGCGCCCTGGCTGAAACCCACCAGGAAAACCTTGTCCGTTTCAGTGTGATATTTCTTTGCCGCTTGTGCGACGAAATCCAGCAGCACCTGGCTGCTGGTCTTCAGGTCGTCCGTCTCGCCGTTATAGGCACCCTCGCCCTTTTTGCGAAACCACTGGTAACTGCCCTCTTCCAACGTCATCGGCGCCCGCACCGACAGGTAGGTGTACTGCGGCGGCAATTCATCCTTGATGCCGAACAGGTCCTGCTCGTTGCTGCCATAACCGTGCAGGAAAATCACCAAGGGCTGGTTACGGGATTCAACGTTGGCCTGCTCCAGGTACTTGAGCGGCAGATCGGTGCGTAGCGGGATTTCAGCGTGGACGGCGGTGGACGCCAGGAGCGTGAGCAGAGCGAGAAACTTCAACATAAACCTTCCTTCACAGCGCGCAGGATTCGGGACAGAGCCTAACATCTCTTCCCGCCGATGCACCGTTTCCCTCTGATGCACCGCGCCCCCGCAGAAGGCAGCGCCTACATATTGAATCGCGTCGGGACGTCAGTCGTTGACCAGTTTCCCGACCCGGATCGGCTCACGTCCGGCGACTTTCGCCTGCCAGGTGCCAGGCTGTGTGTAGCGCCCGCGATCGATGGCAAACAGCACGCCGCTGGTTCCGGCGCAAACGGTGGTGGCCCGGTCGCTCAACGGATCGACTACTTCAAACAACGCATCGCCCCGCTCCACCCATTCACCTGAATTGCGCAGGAAACTGACCACCCCGTGATGCGGTGCAAACAGGTACTCGGTGCCTTCGAACGGCAGGCCCTCACAGCATTCGCTTGGCGCTGCCGGCCAGGTGCCGGTGATGAAACCCTGTTCGGCGAGGAACCCCAGGATCGCCTCGCAATTGGCCTGGGCCTGATCGACCCGGGTATCGCCCATGCTGCCCAGCTCCAGCGTGGTCGCCAGGTTGGCCGGCGGGATCGCAGCCTCAGGAAAGGCCCGCGCCAGGCGCAACCACGGCGTAGAGCACGACTCATCGAAAGAGCTGCCGCCGGAATCCTCACACAACAACGCCACCCCGGCCTTCAGGCGAGCCGCCAGGGAGCGCCATTGCGGCCAATGCTGCGGCAAGGCATACAGGTGAATCGCCGCGTCGAAATCGCAATGCAAGTCGAGGGTGATGTCGGCCTCGCAGGCGTGGCGCAGCAGCAAGCGGTGCATGGCTTCCAATTGCGAAAGCGGTGCCGGCAATCCATCGAGCACCTGCCCCATGGTCTGGCGAATCAGTACGATGTTGGCCTGGGCGTCACCCCCCAATTGATCGCCGATCAACTCAGCCACCGGTGCGCTGAGTTCAACGAACGAGCGGTTGAAGTTCTTGCCGCTGCCCAATTCGAAGCGGCCCAAATGGCTGCCTTGCAGGTGCTGATCGAGGCCGATGGGATTGGCCACCGGCACCAGTTCGATGATGCCCTGAAGTTGCCCCTGGGCTTCGAGCTCGGCCAGACGCTTCTTCAGTTCCCAGGCGGTGCGCATGCCCGGCAGTTCGTCCGCGTGCAGGCTGGCCTGGATGTAAACCTTGCGAGTACCCGCGCCATAACGAAACACGCTGAGCGTGCGTTCAGTCCCCAGATGGCTCCAGGGCAGTGAATGATCGATGCGTTGCATGGGGACTCCTGAATATCTGTGCGATGAGGCCATTCTTGTGGGAGCGAGCCTGCTCGCACCCACAAAGTCCAGCGTGAAAAAATGGCCACCGCATCCACGGTGGCCACTTCTCTACGGCGTATTAATGGCCGTAAACATCGAAGTTGAAGTACTTGTCCTGCACTTGCTTGTACTTGCCGTTGGCGCGAATTTCAGTGATGGCAGTGTTGAATTTGTCTGCCAGCTCTTTATCGCCCTTGCGCACGGCGATACCGGCACCACCGCCGAAGTACTTGGCGTCTTCGTAGGTCGGGCCGACAAACGCGAAGCCTTTACCGGCATCGGTTTTCAGGAAACCGTCGTCCAGGTTGACCGAGTCGGCCAGCATCGCGTCAAGGCGACCGGCAACCATGTCCAGGTTGGCTTCCTGTTGGGAACCATAACGCACCAGGTCGATGCCGGCCGGCACCAGCACTTCGGTGGCGAAGCGGTCGTGGGTACTGGCGCGCAGTACACCCACTTTCTTGCCCTTGAGCTCGGTCAGTGGATCCTTGACGTTGGTGCCTTCCTTCATCACGAAGCGCGCCGGGGTGTGGTAGTACTTGATGGTGAAATCGACGTTCTTCTTGCGGTCGTCGGTGATGGTCATGGACGACAGGATCGCGTCGATTTTCTTGACCTTCAGGGCCGGGATCAGGCCATCGAACTCTTGCTCGACCCAAGTGCACTTCACTTTCATCTGTTCACACAGCGCGTCACCGATGTCCACGTCGAAACCGGTGAGTTTGCCGTCGGGGGTTTTCATCGAGAATGGCGGGTAACCGGCTTCGATCCCGAGGCGAATCGGTTTGGCGTCTTCGGCCACGGCGGTCAGGGACAACATCGACAGTGCCAGGGCACCGAACATCACTCGCTTCTTCATTTATAACTCCTGTGTGCGGAGGCTTTTATTGGCAGCTTTCGATTGGCAACTTTCGGCCAGTGAAGACCGAAGTGGCCGGCAGTCTAGAGCGGCTACAGGAGGGCAAATTGTGTTTAGGCGACAAATACTTATAAAAAAGAAGCCGAGGGATTCGAGGCACTTGAAGTGTGCTCCGAGGTGGTGCAAGGACTGTAGGACAATCCTTTGCTTCAGACAAAACCTACACGTTTTCGGGTACTGATCCGATCGAAGCGTCGCACTGGCGATGAACCATTTTTTGCCTCACATTGACCCACCAACCGCCCCCACAAGAGAAACGTGATGCCCGCGCTGAATCTGATCCAGCACCATCCTGCCGAAGGCCCCGGCGCCATTGCCGAATGGGCCCGGTCCCGAGGCATTACCCTGAACGTGTTTCGCGCCGACCTCGGTCAGTTGCCGCCGGTGAGCGCGGCACCGCTGATTCTATTGGGTGGGCCTTATGAATCAGGTGCCGGGCCGGCATGGCTGAAAACAGAGCGTCAGTGGTTGGCGGGCAGCCTGGATCAGGGCGCGGCGGTGTTCGCGATTTGCCTGGGGGCGCAGTTGCTGGCGCTGAGCCTGGGCGGCAATGTGCGGCGGATGGCTCACACCGAAACCGGCTGGACTACCGTGACCTTTACCGATGGCCAGACGCTGAAGGTGCTGGAGTGGCATGAAGACGCGATCGATCTGCCCCCCGCTGCGCAGTTGCTGGCCAGCAGCGAGGTTTGTGAGCAGCAGATGTATCACGTTGGCCCGACGCGGGTGGGGCTGCAGTTCCACCCGGAATGGAATGCTGAATCGGTGGCGATCCTCAATGAGCACTTTGGCGAGGAATCACCGCTGCCCCGGGAGCCGCAAGGCAGCGTCGCTTATGCAGCGGTGTTTGACTGGTTGCGGGTGACGCTGGATGGATGGTGGACAGTATCCTGTGGCGAGGGGGCTTGTCGGAACGCCGCACCGCCCCGTTGGGTCGCGAAGCGGCCCCAAACCAGTCACCGCGATCCCCAAGGATTTACGACTGCTTCGCAGCCGAACGGGGGCAAGCCCCCTAGCCACATTTGATCACCTGTATCTGAACGTCAGCATTCACAACCAATGACTGTCTTGGCGGTGCGAGCAACCACGACACTTAACTGAAACCCTTCATCCAGCCACCCGGTCACCCCGCCGATCATCTCCTTGACCGGGTAACCCAGTGCCGCCAATTTCACCGCAGCCTTGTTGGCGCCGTTGCAGTGAGGGCCGGCGCAATAGACCACAAACAGCGTGGACTTCGGATAGGCCACCAGGCTATCAGCTGTGATCAACCGACCCGGGATGTTGATCGCGCCTGGCACATGTCCGCGTTCGAACGCCAACGGTCCGCGCACGTCCACCAGAACAAAATCCACCTCGCCGGCCTCTTGGCTGCTGTAGACGTCGGAACAATCGGTTTCGAAGGTCAGACGATTGCTGAAGTGCATCAGGGCGATGGCGGACGGGGCTGCGGGAATCTCGCGAACCAGGCTAGGCATGAGCTGTACTCCAAAGTCTCAGTGGGTGTGAGAAAACTTTATCTGCTCCGGCCTTGCCGCTACAGTGGCGCACAAGACACTCACCGGGAATTTTCCGCCAAATGCAGCCCACCCCAGGTTTAGTCGCGATTCTGGCCTACGACGGCCTCTGTACCTTCGAATTCGGCATTGCCGTGGAGATCTTCGGCCTGGCGCGGCCAGAGTTCGATTTCCCTTGGTACGAGCATCGCATCGTCGCCGTCGATCAAGGGCCGATGCGCGCCATGGGCGGCATTCAGGTGCTGGCCGACGGCGGGATGGAACTGCTTGAGCGCGCCCGAACCATCATCATCCCCGGCTGGCGCGACCGTAACGCGCCGGTGCCCGAACCCTTGCTCGCCGCCCTGCGCCAGGCCCATGCCCGGGGCGCGCGGTTGCTGTCGATCTGTTCCGGGGTATTCGTACTGGCGGCCACCGGTTTGCTGGACGGTCACGGCGCCACCACCCATTGGCGCTACACCGCTGAACTGGCCGAGCGCTTCCCGAACATTCTGGTGGATCCGGACGTGCTGTATGTCGATTCGGGTCAGTTGATCACTTCGGCCGGCAGCGCCGCCGGCATCGATGCCTGCCTGCATCTGGTCGCGCGGGATTTCGGCACGCAGGTGGCCAACTCGGTGGCCCGGCGGTTGGTGATGTCGCCGCAACGCACCGGCGGCCAGGCGCAGTTCATTCCGTCACCGGTCAGCCCGACGCCGCGCAGCGATCTGTCGCGGGTCATGCAGTGGGCGCGGGAACGTCTGCATGAACCGCTGGAGGTCCGCGACCTCGCCAGCGAGGCGGCCATGAGTGAGCGCACGTTCCTGCGGCGGTTCACCGAAGCCAGCGGTATGCCGCCCAAAGCGTGGCTGCAGCATGAACGCCTGGCCCGGGCCCGCGAGCTGCTGGAGAGTACGAATCAAAACACCGACCAGATTGCCCAGCACTGCGGTTATCGCTCGGTGGAGAGTTTCCGGGTGGCATTTCGTAGCGTGGTCGGCGTGCCGCCTTCGGTGTATCGGGAACGGTTCGGGCGCAAGGTCAGTGCTGTTTGAATCCATCACTCATTATCAATGGCGATAACAACAATAATGAATGATGAGAAAGCGCGTTAATCTATCGCCATTCTTAATATCAAACACTTCATACCCAAACGCGTCGCTATTAATAAAATAATATTAAACATTACTCCGGTGCAGTCCATTGCATATTTATCGGCGCCTGCTTAACTGCAAAAACTGCTGATGACAGCAGTGCCCGCAAACACCACGGAAGGAATCGTTATGAGCACTTCAACTCGCCATAGCATGCCCCCCTATGGGGTGGCCATCCAAGGCGCGATCAAGGCAGGCGACCTGCCGCAAATGAAGACGCTGTTGAAACAACGCGATGCATCCACACCAGAAAATAAAGAGCTAAAAACTGCTTACGAGCAGTTGGTTAAGGAAATCGCACGCCTGGAAAAGCACTAATAGCTATTTCCGCGCCCCTTATTGCAATGGAGGCAATAATTATGTCTGGTTCCAATCAACAACCTGTCGGCTTGTTCCCACTCTGCTACCGAATTGGTACTTCGGCCGCGGGCGCACAAAACCTGGCACTCAATCTTCTGGTTTTTACCCCAGATCAAACGGTAAGCGGCACTGCCGAAATTACTCAAGCCACTAACCCTCCACTGGATGTGCACTCCGATGTCTGGGGCGAATACACCTACCTGACGGTCATGAGCCCTGGCGTCAGCAAGATCCTGATCACCGCTCAAGGCAATAACGGCGGCCCAGGCTCGAACTCAATCGTGAATTTCAAGTTGCATCTGGTGGTCGGTAGCGACTGGAGAGAAGGTGTCGCCAATTACGAGTACTTCAATGGTGAACGGTGGGTCCAGGTCACTGCCCCCGCTCATCTTGTCGAGGCGGTACCCTCCAACGCTTATAAATCAGTGCCTTTGGAGCCCGGCCCGGTCATTCCAGCCTATCCACCGATCATGCCGCTGTACGCCGCACCGATTCAAAGTGCCATTGCCAGCGGTGACCTGGCCCAGATGAAAAACCTGGCCCGCCTGGCCCAACAACAACTGGATCAGCAACCCCAACTGCAGAGCGCGCTTGAAACGGCCAAGGGCGAAATCAGCCGGCAGGAACGCCGCTGACCCGCTCACGAAACATGCCCGAGTTGTCCTGAATACAAATAAGGGAGTAGCACAATGTCAATCGGACTATTTCATACCCGCCTGAATGTCAGTAGTCACCTATTGGGCGCACCGGTTTTAACCCTGGACCTGCTGGTAGATACCGTAAAGAAAAAAGTCAGCGGGGTTGCCAGCATTTTCCAAAGCACCTATCCGCCTCTCAACTTCCGTGCCCGTGTATGGGGTGAGTACTCCGAGGCCAAACTGGTGCCGACAGCCGAAAACCACATCATCCTCACCTTGGCGGGCAGCCCCAGCGGCCCTCTCAGCCAGATCGCCCAGACTTTCGGCTTGAAAGGCATTTTAGGCGCCGATTGGGCGAGCGGTTATGTCGACTACAAGTACCAGGACCAGGGTATCTGGCATTACGTGAAACACGCAGCTGTCAGCCAGGCCCCAGTGATTGAGCGCCCAGAGCATCCGCACCATGCGGTGCCGCTCTATGCCGTCGCGGTACAGCAAGCGCAAACCAGCGGTGACCTGGCGCAACTGAAGTCCGTGGTGAGCCAGGGTGAACAGCAATTGGCCAACAGCGGTGCCCTGCGCAGCGCTCTGGAGCAGCTGAACGCTGAAATCGCCCGCCTGGAGGCCCGATAACCCCAGGCAGTTAAGCGCAAACCCATGTAGGAGCGGGCTGGCTCGCTCCCACATGGTCCGCGCTATTGACCAACAACAAAAGGTAAATCCGGTCGCGCCATTGACTCAAGGAAGGCGCGAACACTTCGATGGATTCGTGCCGCGCACGCGTTGGTGCGCAAGGATTTCCCATGTCAGACAGTCGCCCTGCCCGCTACCTCAGTGAAACCGACCTCAAACGCTACGTGCCGGTGCATGTGGTCTGGGAAATCACTCTGGCCTGCGATCTCAAATGCCTGCATTGCGGCTCACGCGCCGGCCATCGACGCCCCGATGAACTGAACACCCGGGAGTGCCTCGATGTCATCGATTCCCTGGCGGCACTCGGCACCCGCGAAATCACCCTGATCGGCGGTGAAGCCTATTTGCGCAAGGACTGGACCCAACTGATCCAGGCTATCCACGATCACGGCATGTATTGCGCGATACAAACCGGTGGGCGCAACCTGACGCCCGCGAAAATGCAGGCAGCGGTGGACGCCGGACTCAATGGCGTCGGTGTGTCACTGGATGGACTGGCCCCACTGCATGACGCAGTGCGCAATGTTCCGGGCTCGTTCGACAAGGCGGTGGACACCCTGCGACGCGCCAAACAGTCCGGGCTTGCGGTGAGCGTCAACACACAAATCGGCGCGGCCACGTTGCCCGACCTGCCCGAGCTGATGGACCTGATCATCGACCTCGGCGCCACTCACTGGCAGATCCAGCTGACGGTCGCCATGGGCAATGCCGTCGACCACCCGGAGCTGCTGTTGCAACCCTACCAACTGCTGGAAGTGATGCCGCTGCTGGCGCGCCTCTACCGTGAAGGGGTTGATCGCGGCCTGCTGATGAACGTGGGCAACAATATCGGTTACTACGGCCCTTACGAGCACATGTGGCGTGGCTTCGGCGACGAACGCGTGCACTGGAGTGGCTGCGCCGCCGGCCAGACCGTGCTGGCGCTGGAAGCCGACGGCACGGTAAAGGGTTGCCCGTCATTGGCCACGGTGGGGTTTTCGGGCGGCAACGTACGCAACATGAGCCTGCACGATATCTGGCACTACAGCGAAGGCATGCACTTTGGTCGCCTGCGGGGGGTCGACGACCTGTGGGGCTACTGCCGAGGCTGTTACTACAACGACGTCTGCCGTGGCGGCTGCACCTGGACCTCGCACTCCCTGCTCGGCAAACCCGGCAATAATCCCTACTGCCATTACCGCGCGCTGGACCTGCAAAAACGCGGGCTACGCGAGCGCATCGTCAAACTCGAGGACGCGGCAAAAACCTCCTTCGCCGTCGGACGTTTTGATCTGATTACCGAACGCATCGATACCGGCGAGAAGGTCAACAGCGTCAGCGACAGCGGCCAGGTGATCAAACTGGCCTGGGCGAACCAGGGCCAGAAATCGCCTGACGAAGGACGTATTCCACCGCAACTGGCGCTGTGTCGTGGCTGCTTGCAGTACATCCATGCACACGAAGTGACGTGCCCCCACTGCGACGCTGATGTCGCCGCCGCGGAAGCCGTGCACCAGACAGACCGTGCCCGGCAACAAGCGATCATCAACACTCTGACCGGCCTGCTGGGATTGCCGCAAAATAACTTGATGTAACGTTTATGCCGACGCATCACCAGGGAAGCGACCTCGCAGATCGCTTCCCCCGACACATCACCCGGCATGCGGGTCTGCGCGTTGCGAAAAGGACGGTTACTGAGCCGTCGGGTGTTCGACGATCAGCGATTCGATGTTCATCTTTTTCGCCCGGGTCAGCGCCGCCGTTATTTCAGCTTGCCTGGCCTGCGCCTCGGCTTGCGAACCGAACGGCCCGACCAGAATACGAACCTTTCCATTTTCCTTCACGACGTTGGGAACGAAGCTGTGCTCAATCAACCAACCGCTCAGGTCACTGACCGCCTGGGGTGTCTCGCCACGCACTTCGACGTCCCACTGCGGGCCCGTTACCGCAGCGGGGACGGAGGCGACTGCCGGTTGCGGCTTTTGAGCGTCAACCCCTTTATCCTCACCGCATCCGGCCAGCGTCAGTACCGCGATTACCAAGACCATTTTGCGCACAACGCTTTCCTCCGAATGCTTAAAGCGGCGATTTTAACATCCATGGATCCATCCGGAGTGCCGCAAAATGGGCTCAAAACAACGAGAATGATGGTGGCGGCCTCTGTATAGTTACACCTTGGGAATTAATGCAGCATCTGCGCGTCAGAAAGAGGCACCCAAACCGTGAAACTTCGCACTAATCTATATCTAATACCGACCTCTGCACTGTCCGAATCAGGTGCCCTACAAAGCAATCAAGGAGAAAACCATGCTGATACTCACCCGCAAAGTCGGTGAAAGCATAAACATCGGTGATGACATTACGATCACCATTCTGGGCGTTAGCGGCCAGCAAGTCAGGATTGGCATCAACGCCCCGAAAGACGTTGCGGTGCATCGCGAAGAAATTTATCAACGCATCCAGGCTGGCCTGACCGCCCCGGACAAGCCGCAAACGCCCTGAATCCTGCTGCAGTCAGTAGCCAGCCCATTCTGCCTCGAGTAACGGCTGGCTAAGATTCAAGTGCCGCATCGTTCTGCGCTCCGTCTCTCTTTGCGATGCTATCGCAACACGGAGCCGATACTACTGCCCTGGCTCCTGCCATGACTGTCAGACGTTTCGCATTTGCCGCGAGAAAGAGCGCTCTCCTGCCCGGTTAGCCAAACGTCACACCACGCGCCATGCCCGTAGCCGCCACGACCATCAGCACCAGCAACAGCGCCTCGATATGGCTGATACGGGCAAACAGCGTTGCGCGCCCGGTATCGATTGCCGCGCCGCGCCCCAGCGCAATCCGCCATTTGATCAGCGTCACCATCGGTGCAATCTCAAGCAACAGGATGAACACGAAGAGCGTCATCTTGAGATGAAACAGGGGTTGGTGAAGATAGTAATCAGTGCCTTTTTCATACCCGCCAAAGGCTCGCAGCCCACCCGTGATCAGCAGAGTGACTGCAGAGATCCCCCACAGATTATCTGCAATCAAAACACGGCGAGCGTCCCCTGCCCCGGCACTCAGACGACGCAACGCCGTACCGCGGGTCAGTACAGCCCAAAAACCCAGACCAAAGGCCAAGAGGTGAACCGCCGCCAGAAACCAGTGAGCCAGCATCGACATACTCCCATCAGGACAAAGTTGAATCAGCCTTACAGTAGTAGTCCATCGTGTGGGATTTGCTCACGCATGTAGCTGGGCTGATCTCCCGCACCTCGCCACCGGGCAAATTGCAGGCGAAAAAAAACCGGGTTCCTGATGGATACCCGGTTTTTGAGAGTCTTGGACTTAATCCAGTCGTTTCGAGATCGAAGTGCGAGCGCTGCTCAACCCTTTGGTGTTGTGATCGCCAGGAGTAGTTGCCGAAATGGCAGAGGCCTTGGCAACTCCTCGTGTGTCCCTGGAATGCGCAATGCCCGAAGTGACTGCGCCATGGCCGCGATCACTGTTACGTTCGCTACCATAGTGGTTGCCTTTGAGGCCATGGTCCCGGACGGCTTTGCCAGCGTGATCACTGCTCAAGCCGGCACCACGGCCGACATGGGCGCTACTCAAGCCTGCACCACGGCCGACATGGTCGCTGCTCAAGCCTGCGCCGCGGCCGACGTGGTCGCTACTCAGACCTGCGCCACGGCCGATATGGTCGCTACTCAAGCCGGCACCACGGCCATTGCTGCTGTCGCCGCCGGAATGGCCAGAACCGCCGATACCACCATGACCACCGCCGTTACCGCCGCCATTGCCACCACCGTTACCACCGCCGCCACCACCGCCATTGCCACCATCCTTCGCGTAGGCGGAGCTCATGATGGACAGTTCAGCGGGCAATAACGGGGCGGCTGCAAGCATCATCACGCAGGACATGACGGCAACAAAACTCTTGTTTTTTAATAGCATGGTGAGGTTCCGTGGAGGTTGATATTGCACGGAATAATTGACCGTCTCCCCCCCATACAGTTCAAAGGCCGGCGACCAGCGGGCAGGCAATGTGCAGCGATCGAACCGGCACACTGCTTCCCGTGATGTTGCTGGTCGTTATGCTGCAAGGGCGCAATTGAAATTTATCGCCCTCACATCAATCGAACGCACCATTGAGCACCTCGTAGATGATCCCGGTAGCGATAGCCACCAAAATCAAGTCAGTGCCAGCCTGCTGCCACTCATAGCCATCGTAGTGGGGAAGCTGGCCGAGCAGACGGCCATCGAGTTTTTTGGCGATCCCCGGCGGCAGAGGTTTACCGCGCGCAAGGTTTTTCTGAATACCGGGTGGCAAGGCGGGACCGGGGCTCCAGTAGTCGCGATAACCACCCACGATGCCAAGGACGCTACCGTGGTTGATGCTCGGGCCGTGACTCCAATCGTCCCCCCCTGAACCTTTCCCTTTGTTTCCATGGCCGGAGTTGCCATGGTCCTGGTTGTATTGTGGATTTCCCTTGCCTCCTCCCTGGCCTTTCCCGTTTCCCGGGTCGGCCAATGCAGTCACTGAACCAGACACCAAGGCAAGACACGTCATAGCAGCGATCAACGAGCGAGATCTAAACATATCCGTTCTCTCCGAAAGGGGATGTCCCCTGAAGAATGTAGACGGCTATGGCGGTATTAGTTCAGCAACAGTGTTTACTGGAAGTAAGGCGCCGAGTTGGCGTTTTTGAGGATTTTGCAAAAGCCAGGTAAATCGCAGACAACAAAAAAGGGCCCACCTTTCGGTGAGCCCTTCTAGACCGCCCAGCAGAGCGGATTTTGTTTGGTAGGCGCGATTGGACTCGAACCAACGACCCCCACCATGTCAAGGTGGTGCTCTAACCAACTGAGCTACGTGCCTGCTGTGAGGCGGCATTCTACGGAATTCCGGAGGGGTGTCAACACCTTTTTTTCACCTAACCCTATGAATATGCAAAATATTTAATTTCGCTGTGGCAAAGAAGATTTTCCGGTGGCTAGCGGTCGATTTTTAACTCGGGTAGGATCAATGCACTCGTAAAATATATTAAACAGAGGCTGCAGGATGGCGAACACTCCCTACCCAGAGTCCTATTACGCTGCGTCGGCCAATGCGGCACCAGCGCGCCCGGCCTTGCAGGATGATGCAGAGACTGATGTCTGTGTAATCGGCGCCGGTTACACCGGCCTGTCCTCTGCCCTGTTTCTGCTGGAAAACGGTTTCAAGGTAACGGTGCTGGAAGCCGCCAAGGTCGGTTTCGGTGCGTCGGGACGCAACGGTGGCCAGATCGTTAACAGCTACAGCCGTGATATCGATGTGATCGAGCGCAGCGTCGGCCCCAAGCAAGCTCAGTTGCTGGGGCAGATGGCGTTCGAAGGAGGGCGGATCATTCGTGAGCGAGTGGCCAAATATAATATCCAGTGCGACTTGAAGGATGGCGGTGTGTTCGCCGCCATTACCGACAAGCAAATGGGCCATCTGGAGTCTCAGAAGCGCCTGTGGGATCGTTTCGGTCACACGCAGCTTGAGCTGTTGGATCAGCGTCGCATCCGCGAGGTAGTGGCTTGCGATCAATATGTCGGCGGCATGCTCGACATGAGCGGCGGGCATATTCATCCACTCAATCTTGCCTTGGGCGAAGCAGCAGCCGTGGAGTCGTTGGGCGGCACTATTTACGAGCAATCGCCGGCAGTGCGCATCGAGCGCAGTGCCAACCCGGTGGTGCATACGCCTCAGGGCAAGGTCAGGGCCAAATTCATCATAGTCGCCGGCAACGCGTACATCGGCAATCTGGTGCCGGAGCTGGCGGCCAAGTCGATGCCCTGCGGGACTCAAGTGATCACCACCGAACCCTTGGGCGATGAATTGGCCAAGCGCCTGCTGCCTCAGGACTACTGCGTCGAAGACTGTAACTACCTGCTCGACTACTACCGCCTGAGCGCCGACAAACGCCTGATATTTGGTGGCGGCGTGGTGTATGGCGCGCGGGATCCGGCGAACATCGAGGCGATCATTCGACCGAAGATGCTCAAGGCCTTCCCGCAACTCAAGGACGTGAAGATCGATTACGCCTGGACCGGCAATTTCCTGCTGACCCTGTCGCGTCTTCCTCAGGTCGGGCGACTGGGCGACAACATCTACTACTCCCAGGGTTGCAGTGGCCACGGCGTGACGTATACGCACCTGGCGGGCAAGGTATTGGCCGAAGCATTGCGTGGTCAGGCTGAACGCTTCGACGCCTTCGCCGACCTCCCCCACTACCCGTTCCCCGGCGGGCAATTGCTGCGCACACCGTTCGCAGCGTTGGGCGCCTGGTATTACGGATTGCGGGACAAGCTCGGGGTCTGATCGACCGACTCAGGAGCGGCGACTTCTTGTAGCGAAGTCGCCGTCGAAGCCCAACAGATGTCAGTGGCGCGCAAAGTGACTCGGCCGTTGTAGCGCCGAGGCTGGATGCAGAAGGATCAGAGCGCAAAGGCGCGAAAGAAGAAAAAGCCAAATCGCAGACACAAAAAACCCCGGTCTTTCGACCAGGGTCTTTGCTATCGACTCGAAGATTGCCAACGGCCTTCTTCGTAGCTCCAAGGCGTTCAGTGGGCCTTGAGGCAGATATGGCGCAGCGGACGGGACTCGAACCCGCGACCCCCGGCGTGACAGGCCGGTATTCTAACCGACTGAACTACCGCTGCGTATCGCTTTGAGCTGACGCTCAAGTAACTCGTCTGATTGAAACTTCGAGACTTTTCGATCTCGCTTTTCAATCTCGAACCAGGGCAAACCTGATTCGGAAAATATGGCGCAGCGGACGGGACTCGAACCCGCGACCCCCGGCGTGACAGGCCGGTATTCTAACCGACTGAACTACCGCTGCGCGTCGGTGGAGGCTTTTCAGCTTCCCTCTTGCTTACACAAGAGTCTCAAGAGTTGGTGGGTGATGACGGGATCGAACCGCCGACATTCTGCTTGTAAGGCAGACGCTCTCCCAGCTGAGCTAATCACCCTTTGCATCTCTGAGGCCGCGAAATTTACGCAGGTGCCGAAGCTAAGTCAATACCCCGCTTGAAGTTTTTCTAAAAAAGACAAAATCGTGTCATTCCGGACGAGGTCGACAACCGTCAGACCGCTTTCGCGAGCAGGTTCGCCCCCACAGTGGACCGCGCTTCTTCAGACAACAGGTTTTCTAATGTGGGAGCGACCCGACTCTAGGCGGCGAGCCGACGATGATGGCGACACATTCAACATCAATGCCGGGGGCAGCGCCCCTGCCCTGTTACTCGCTGTAAATCATCTTCTTGGTCATGCCACCATCGACCACAAACTCCTGGCCCGTGACGAAACCAGCGTTCTTCGACAGCAACCAGGCCACCATTGCCGCCACGTCTTCGACGGTCCCTACCCTGCCCGCCGGATGCTGCGCATGATCAGCGTCAGTCAGCGGTTCGGCGCGCCGTGCCGCTGGATCCCGCGCATCGATCCAGCCGGGACTGACCGCATTGACACGAATCTCTGGCCCCAAACTGATGGCCAAGGCGTGAGTCAGGGCCAACAGGCCGCCCTTGCTCGCCGCATAAGCCTCTGTGTCGGGTTCCGACTGCGCGGCGCGGGTCGAGGCCAGGTTGACGATGGCGCCGCTGTGAGCGCGCAGGTACGGCGCACAGTGCTTGGCCAACAGCATTGGCCCACTGAGGTTCACCGCCAGCACCCGATTCCAGTAGGCCAGGTCGAGGCTTTCCAGGGTGATGTTGTGCGGATCGGCCACCGCCGCATTGCACACCAGCGCATCCAGACGCCCGAACTGCCCCAGCACCTCGGCCACACCCAGCGCCACCTGCGCTTCATTCGCGACGTCCATGGCGATGAACCAGGCGTTTTCGCCGAGCACCTTCGCCACTTTCGAACCACGCTCGCGATCCAGATCGGTCAGCACCACCTGCCAGCCTTCGCTGATCAGCCAGGCCGCAATGCCCAGGCCAATGCCGCGCGCGGCACCGGTGACCAGCGCGACGCGGCCATGGGTACCCGTGGTCGGCGTCGACAACTCGATCACAAGGCAGCCAACCCGCGCGCCAGATCGGCTTGCAGGTCGGCCACGTCTTCCAGACCGACCGCGATGCGGATCAGGCTGTCACGGATCCCCGCAGCTTCACGCTCTTGCGGCGCCAGACGGCCATGAGAGGTGGTGCTCGGGTGCGTGATGGTGGTTTTGCTGTCGCCCAGGTTGGCGGTGATGGAGATCAGGCGAGTCGCATCGATAAAGCGCCAGGCGCCCTCTTTGCCGCCTTTGACCTCGAAACTCACGACCGCACCGAAACCCTTCTGCTGACGCTGGGCCAGTTCGTGCTGCGGATGGCTCTTGAGGCCGGCGTAATGGACTTTCTCGATGCCGTCCTGCTGCTCCAGCCACTCAGCCAGTTGCTGGGCATTAGCGCAATGCGCCTTCATGCGCAGGCTCAGCGTTTCCAGGCCCTTGAGGAAAATCCAGGCATTGAACGGACTCAGGGTCGGCCCGGCAGTGCGCAGGAAACCGACGACTTCTTTCATCTGCTCGCTGCGACCCGCCACGACACCGCCCATGCAACGACCCTGGCCGTCGATGAACTTGGTCGCCGAGTGCACGACAATGTCCGCGCCCAGCTTCAGTGGCTGCTGCAGTGCAGGCGTGCAGAAGCAGTTGTCGACCACCAGCATCGCGCCCTTGGCGTGAGCGATTTCCGACAGCGCGGTGATATCCACCAGCTCGGCCAGCGGGTTGGACGGCGATTCTACAAAGAGCAGTTTGGTGTTGGCCTTGATCGCCGCATCCCAGCCGGACAAGTCCGCCAGCGCTACGTAATCGACTTCGATGCCAAAGCGCTTGAAGTATTTCTCGAACAGACTGATGGTCGAGCCGAACACGCTTCGCGACACCAGCACGTGATCGCCGGCACTGCACAGGCTCATTACCACCGCCATGATCGCGGCCATGCCAGTCGCCGTAGCCACGGCTTGCTCGGCGCTTTCCAGCGCGGCAATGCGCTCTTCGAACGCGCGCACGGTCGGGTTGGTGTAGCGCGAGTAAACGTTACCCGGCACTTCACCGGCAAAGCGTGCAGCCGCGTCGGCGGCGGTACGGAATACGTAGCTGGAAGTGAAGAACATCGGATCACCGTGTTCGCCTTCCGGCGTGCGGTGCTGACCGGCGCGTACGGCCAGGGTATCGAACGCTACGCCTTCGAGGTCGCTGTCCAGCCGACCGGCATCCCAATCCTGACTCATGCTGTCACTCCTTGCCTTGCTCTTTATTTAGTAGATACAAAACCGGCCCCTCAGGGCCGGTAGTTACTCAGTTGTTGTACAGATCAATGATCGCACTGACTGCCTGGGTCTTGACCTTGGAGGCATCGTTACGTGCCTGCTCGATCTTGTTCAGGTAAGCCTCGTCGACGTCGCCGGTGACGTAATGGCCGTCGAACACCGCGCAATCGAACTTGTCGATCTTGATCTTGCCGCCACCGACCGCTTCGATCAAGTCAGGCAGGTCTTGATAGATCAACCAGTCAGCACCGATCAGGTCGGCCACGTCCTGAGTCGAACGGTTGTGGGCGATCAGCTCGTGAGCGCTCGGCATGTCGATGCCGTAGACGTTCGGGTAACGCACGGCCGGGGCCGCCGAGCAGAAATAGACGTTTTTGGCGCCGGCTTCGCGAGCCATCTGGATGATCTGCTTGCAGGTGGTGCCGCGAACGATGGAGTCGTCCACCAGCATCACGTTCTTGCCGCGGAACTCCAGTTCGATGGCGTTGAGCTTCTGGCGTACGGATTTTTTCCGCGCAGCCTGACCCGGCATGATGAAGGTCCGACCGATGTAGCGGTTTTTCACGAAGCCTTCGCGGAACTTGACGCCCAAGTGGTTCGCCAGCTCCAGGGCCGCGGTGCGGCTGGTGTCCGGAATCGGGATGACCACGTCGATGTCGTGGTCCGGACGCTCGCGCAGGATCTTCTCGGCGAGCTTCTCGCCCATGCGCAGACGGGCCTTGTAAACCGAAACGCCGTCGATGATCGAGTCCGGACGTGCCAGGTAGACGTGTTCGAAGATGCACGGGGTCAGCGACGGGTTGGTCGCGCACTGACGGGTGTGCAGCTTGCCGTCTTCAGTAATGTAGACCGCTTCGCCGGGCGCCAGGTCGCGAATCAGGGTGAAACCGAGCACGTCCAGCGAAACGCTTTCGGAGGCGATCATGTACTCGACGCCTTCATCGGTGTGACGCTGACCGAAAACGATTGGGCGGATGCCGTGCGGATCGCGGAAACCGACGATGCCGTAACCGGTCACCATCGCCACGACCGCGTAACCACCGACGCAACGGTTGTGCACGTCGGTGACGGCCGCGAACACGTCTTCTTCAGTCGGCTGCAACTTGCCACGCTGGGCCAGCTCGTGTGCGAACACGTTGAGCAGCACTTCCGAATCGGAGTTGGTGTTGACGTGGCGCAGGTCAGATTCGTAAATCTCCTTGGCCAATTGTTCAACGTTGGTCAGGTTACCGTTGTGCGCCAGGGTGATGCCGTACGGCGAGTTGACGTAAAACGGTTGAGCTTCGGCCGAGGTCGAGCTGCCCGCGGTCGGATAACGCACATGGCCAATGCCCATGTGGCCGACCAGGCGCTGCATGTGACGCTGATGGAACACGTCACGCACCAGGCCATTGTCCTTGCGCAGGAATAACCGGCCATCGTGGCTGGTCACGATACCGGCAGCGTCCTGGCCGCGGTGCTGGAGGACGGTTAGCGCGTCATACAGCGCCTGATTGACGTTCGACTTACCGACGATACCGACGATGCCACACATGCGACGCAACCCCTACTTAATGGATCTGAACTGAACACAACTCACTGAGGCGTTTTGGCCGTCGGCAAGAGGTGCTCCTTGAACGGAATATCAGCGGGTACGCTGATTCCGCTGGCAAGCCACTGACTGCTCCACCCGAGGATCAGGTTTTTGGACCAGTCTGCGACCAATAGAAATTTTGGCACGAGCTGTGACTCTTTCCACCACTCGTCCTGCTGTACCGGCCCCAGGCTCAACAGCCCGACCGCCACGACCACCAGCAACACGCCACGCGCCCCGCCGAAAGCCATGCCGAGGAATCGATCGGTCCCGGATAGCCCGGTGACGCGAACCAACTCGCCGATAAGATAATTGATCATTGCGCCTACGATTAAAGTGGCGACAAACATGATGGCACAGCCCGTGATCACACGAGCCGACGGCGTAGCAATATATCCGCCCAGGTACTCGGACAATGAACCACCGAACATCCAGGCAACGACTCCTGCGATGATCCAGGTCAGCAGCGAGAGTGCTTCCTTGACGAAGCCGCGGCTCAGACTGATCAAAGCGGAGATGGCGATGATTGCAACGATCGCCCAGTCAACCCAGGTAAATGGCACAGTGCAGCCTACAGACAGATGAGGCGGCGCATTTTAGCAGAGCCCATGGCTGTCGGTAAGCTGAGATTGTCAGTGCTTTTCAAATCGGGGCGATAGATTTAGCCGCGCTCAGGCTGGAAACGCACCACAAAACCCTTGAGGTTCTGCTGGCGACTCAACAAATCACGCAGACGATCGGCTTCCGCACGCTCGATCAGCGGCCCGACGAACACCCGATTTTTGCCATCGGAGGAACGGATATAGGCGTTATAGCCCTGGCTGCGCAGGGTTTTCTGCAGACTTTCAGCGCTCTCACGGCTCGCAAGGCTAGCCAGTTGCACCGACCAACTGACCGACAGGCCATTGGCATCGACGCGACTTGGAGTAGCGACCGGCTTGGTCGGTGCAACCGCGATTGGCTGGGCAGGTGCCGGCACAGGCTTGGCAACTGGCGCTGCTGGCGGCGCGACTGGTTTGGCAGCCGGCGGTGCTGGCGCTACGGGAGCCGTTGGCGCAATCGGTGCCGACGGCACTTGCTGCTCGGCAATTTCGTCGTCGCTTGGCACAGGCTCTTGCGGCAATGCCTGCGGTTCAGGCACCGCGACCGGCTCGATCTGCACCTGCGGTATCGAGGGGGCATGCGGTGCGGCAGGCGCGTCGACCCTTACCTGGCGCTGTTCGTCCTGACGGGAAAACAGCATCGGCAAGAAAATCACCGCCAGCGCCACCAGCACCAGGGCACCGACCATGCGCTGCTTGTACGCCTTATCCAGCAAAGCCATTTGCCGCTTCCTCCGTGGAGTGCCGGGCCAGCCACTCAAGGGCCTCGGCGACACAATAAAATGATCCGAACAACAGAATCTCGTCGTCGTTCGTTGCCTGCGCGCACTGCCCTTCCAGGGCTGCGGCCACGCTGTCATAGGACGTAACCGAGGCGCCAAGGTTCTGCAACGCTGCGTGCAACTGAGCTACCGGCCGTGCCCGCGGCGAATCCAGCGGCGCGACGGCCCAATGCTGGACACTAGCATTCAATTCGCCGACAACACCATCCAGGTCCTTGTCCGCCAACAACCCGAACACCGCCAGACGCTTGCCGGCCGGCGGTCGACTGGCCAGACGCCGAGCCAGATACTCTGCCGCGTGAGGATTGTGCCCCACGTCCAGCAGCAGATTCAGACGTTTGCCCTGCCAGTCAAACTGCCGACGATCAAGACGACCGACGATCCGCGTCGCTTTCAACGCTTCAATAATCTGCGCATCCACCCAAGGCAAACCGAGCAGAAGGTAAGCCTGCAACGCCAGTGCGGCGTTTTCCATCGGAAGATCGAGCAATGGCAGATCGTGCAATTCGACCGCACGCCCTTGGGCATCAATACCGCGCCATTGCCAGTTGTGATCGGTGATACCGAGGTCGAAATCGCGCCCACGCAGGAAAAACGGGCAATTGAGCTCGCGCGCCTTATCCAGCAGAGGTTGAGGAGGATTCAGATCGCCGCACAGTGCAGGCGCGCCCTGGCGGAAGATTCCGGCCTTTTCGAAGGCCACGGATTCGCGGGTATCACCCAGGTAATCCGCATGGTCGACACCAATGCTGGTGACCAGTGCGATATCGGCATCCACCACGTTGACCGTGTCCAGGCGCCCGCCCAGGCCAACTTCCAGCACCACTGCATCGAGACCGGCCTGTTGAAACAGCCAGAACGCCGCCAGGGTGCCCATTTCGAAGTAAGTCAGGGATGTTTCGCCGCGACCGGCCTCGACCGCGGCAAAGGCTTCGCACAGCTGCGCGTCAGTGGCTTCGACACCATTGACCTGCACCCGCTCGTTGTAACGCAGCAGGTGCGGAGAATTGTAGACACCCACGTTCAGGCCCTGCGACCGCAGCAATGAAGCCACGAATGCGCAGGTAGACCCTTTGCCGTTGGTGCCGGTGACCGTGATCACCCGAGGCGCCGGCTTGCCCAGCCCCATGCGGGACGCTACCTGTTGCGAACGCTCCAACCCCATGTCGATGGCCGAAGGATGCAACTGTTCAAGGTAGGCGAGCCACTCGCCAAGGGTGCGCTCGATCATAGGTTCGCAGGTACCGGTGGGACTACGATCGGCTCGACTGGTGCGGCGACGAATTTAGGTGTCGGCTTGCCGGTCAGTTGTGCCAGCAGGTTGCCCAGACGCGGACGCAGTTCCTGACGAGGGATGATCATGTCGATCGCGCCGTGCTCCAGCAGGAACTCGCTGCGCTGGAAGCCTTCCGGCAGTTTTTCGCGAACGGTTTGTTCGATCACGCGCGGGCCGGCGAAACCGATCAGGGCTTTCGGTTCACCGACGATCACGTCGCCGAGCATCGCCAGACTGGCGGAAACACCACCGTAGACCGGGTCGGTCAGCACCGAGATGAACGGAATGCCTTCTTCGCGCAGACGTGCCAGCACCGCGGAGGTCTTGGCCATTTGCATCAGGGAGATCAGCGCCTCCTGCATCCGTGCACCGCCGGAAGCGGAGAAGCAGATCATCGGGCAACGGTTTTCCAGGGCGTAGTTGGCGGCGCGCACAAAGCGCTCACCGACGATGGCACCCATCGAACCACCCATGAAGGAGAATTCGAAAGCCGACACCACGACCGGCATGCCCAGCAAGGTGCCGCTCATGGAGATCAGTGCGTCTTTTTCGCCGGTCTGCTTTTGCGCAGCGGTCAGGCGATCCTTGTACTTCTTGCCGTCACGGAATTTCAGACGGTCAACCGGCTCCAGGTCCGCGCCCAGTTCGGCACGACCTTCAGCGTCGAGGAAGATGTCGATGCGCGCGCGTGCGCCGATACGCATGTGGTGGTTGCACTTGGGGCAAACGTCCAGGGTCTTTTCCAGCTCCGGACGATACAGCACCGCCTCGCAAGACGGGCATTTGTGCCACAGACCTTCAGGCACCGAGCTCTTCTTGACCTCGGAACGCATGATCGAAGGGATCAGTTTGTCTACTAACCAGTTGCTCATGCTTTCTTTCTCCAGTACCGGCGGCCCGAACGCTCTGGTTCGCAGCCCCGCGTATGCCCTTGAGCTAAATTCATATGTGTAGCGATGATCGATGGATTGCCGGGTCAGCGAGATGCTGACCTGCGTACAACCCAAAAACTCTCAGCCATGCCTGCTTTGTGCAGGTGCACCTCTTTTGTACAGAGCAGTGGACGGCGGCAGTCTGCCAGCCGTCACATCAACGACGTGCTACCGCGTACCGCTTTGATGAACGCCTGAATCTTTGCGTGATCCTTGATGCCCTTGCTCGCCTCTACCCCTCCGCTGACATCCACCGCGTAAGGCCGAACCCGGGCGATCGCCTCGGCGACGTTATCTGGCGTCAAGCCACCCGCCAGGATGATCGGCTTGCTCAAGCCTTGCGGTATCAGTGACCAGTCGAAGGCTTCACCGGTTCCACCGGGAACACCTTCGACATAAGCGTCGAGTAAAATACCGCTGGCACTTGGGTATGCGTCACAAGCCGCCGCGATGTCATCACCGGCCTTGACCCGCAATGCCTTGATGTACGGCCGGTGCCAGCCTTCGCAATCAGCGGCGGTTTCGTCGCCATGGAACTGCAACAGGTCCAGTGGCACGGCGTCGAGGATTTCCCCCAACTCGCAACGACTGGCGTTGACGAACAAACCCACGGTGGTCACGAACGGCGGCAAGGCCTTGATGATCGCCCTCGCCTGCTGGAACGTCACGGCCCGCGGGCTTTTGGCGTAGAACACAAATCCGATGGCATCGGCCCCGGCCTCGACCGCCGCCAACGCATCTTCTATGCGGGTAATCCCACAAATTTTGCTGCGAACGGCCGACATGTCGATAGAACCTCAGGGCAATTGCGGGAAAGTCCCGGATGGTATCAAAAGCGTTCGAAGGCGTCAGCCGTCAAGTTCCGAGAAGCCGGTGAGGAAGTGCGGGCCGATGTAACGCTCTGGCAATTCGAACTCGTCGCGATACTCGACTTGCACCAGATACAGGCCAAACGGATGGGCCGTCACCCCACCGGAACGGCGAATGCGACTCTCCAGCACCTCTTTCATCCACTCCACGGGACGCTCGCCAGCACCGATAGTCATCAAAACGCCTGCGATGTTGCGCACCATGTGGTGCAGGAACGCGCTGGCACGGATATCCAGCACGATCATTTTGCCATGGCGGGTAACGCGCAGGTGATGCAGCTCCTTGATCGGCGACTTGGCCTGGCACTGGCCGGCACGGAAAGCACTGAAGTCGTGGGTGCCGACCAGATACTGAGCGGCCTCGGACATGCGCTCGACGTCCAGCGGGCGGTGGTTCCAGGTGATTTCCTCGTTCAGGTGCGCCGGGCGGATCTGATCGTTGTAGATCACGTAGCGATAGCGCCGGGCGATGGCTTTGAACCGCGCATGGAAATGCGCCGGCATGACCTTGGCCCAGCTGACGCTGATGTCGTGCGGCAAGTTGATGTTGGCACCCATGACCCAGGCCTTCATCGAGCGCTCTACCTGGGTGTCGAAATGCACCACTTGGCCGCAAGCATGCACACCGGCGTCGGTGCGCCCGGCGCAATGCAGCGACACGGGTGAGTCGGCGACTTTGGACAAGGCCTTTTCAAGAAGCTCCTGCACCGTGTCCACACCGGAGGCCTGACGTTGCCAGCCGCGATAACGCGAACCTTTGTATTCAACGCCCAACGCGATCCGGAAAAAGCCGTCGGCCGCCATTTCGGCGGCCGGATTATCTATATTTGCCAAGGGGTGACAGCCTGCTGATTTACGCAAAGGCAGGCATTATAAGGCCGCCGGACCGGGATGCCAGCGTAACTGTGACACGGCGTTGAATGTACCAACCTCATCGCATCCCCCAAACAAAAACGGCAGCCTTGATGGGCTACCGTTTTGTTTACGCCTTACCGACGATTCACGCCAGACGCGAGAGCATTTCCTTGGCTTCGCTCTTCTGCCCCGCATCGCCCTCGGTCACCACCTCATTGAGGATGTCCCGAGCGCCGTCATTGTCGCCCATGTCGATGTAGGCCTGGGCCAGGTCGAGTTTGGTGGCGACTTCGTCAGCGCCAGAGAGGAAATCGAGCTCGTCATCTGACGAGGCAAACGCATCTTCCTCGGTGAAGCTTGGCTCGCCGAGGCTCTGGGACAAACGATCCAGCTCGGCATTGACGTCGTTGAGTTCATTTTCAAAGGCGTCAGGCTTATCCGGGGTGGCGTCCATTTCATCGGCCAGCGACAGATCGAAATCAGCCGGCAACTCCAGATCGTCGAGCGGCGCCTCAGTCACCTTTGGCGCCTCAGTGACGGTCGGCGCTTCAGCGACAGGCAAGTCCTTGAGGTCGTCATCCAGGCTCAGCAGGAAGTCGTCTTCAGCCAGAGTCTCTGGGGAAGCATCGCCGCCCAGATCCATGTCCAGGTCGAAGTCCGACAGATCGTCGAGGCTTTCCTTGATTTCAGTCTGTTGTTGCAACACCGACTCAAAGCTCAGGTCGTCGTCCAGCGGAAACTCGTCCAGCTCAGCCAGAGACTCTGGTTCTGGCTCTGGCTCTGGCTCAGGCTGTGGTTGCGGTGCTGGCTCGACTGCAACCGCAGGCGTGATCGGAGTAGCCGCTTCCAGATCGTCGAGACTCAGATCGAAAGCACTGTCAAAGTCAGCCAGTGTCGGTTCCGGGGCTTGCGGCTCGTCCAGCAGCAGCTCCTTGACGTACTGCGCGTCCAGCTCGGCGGCGACAGCCGCGGCGGCCAGACCACCCACCGCCGCGACCACCATGGCCGGGAAACGGCTTTTCAGCTGTTCGACCCGGGCGAAGTTATCGCCGTTGGCCACCAGTTGACGCTCCTGAGCGACGAACGCATCGCGATCGCCCTGCTGACCGTAGACTTCCATCAGCTTCAGGCGCAGGTCGCTGCGTTGCGGCTCTTGCTTGATAGCGTCTTCCAGCAGCGCGGCAGCCTGATTCAGGCGACCGGCCGCGATGTGCGACTGTGCTTGGGCCAAGACGTCGTCAGAGCGTTCGGCGGCAGGCGCAACCAACGGTGCAGCGATCGGTGGCGTCACCACAACCGGGGCAATCACCGGGGCCGGTGCAGGTGCAGGCGTTGGCGCGGTCGCGAGTTTCACGCTTGGCGGTGGAACTTCCAGACCTTCGAAGCTGCTTTCCGGCAGGTCGAGGTCGGTGGAGAACTCTTGCTCCTCAGCCAAGGCACGGGCCATGCGCAGATGTTTTTCTGCTTCTTGCTGAGCTTTGCGGCGACGGGCCAGCAACAACAGCAAGAGCAGCAGAACCACTGCACCGCCACCCACCAGACCCAGCAGGATCGGGTTGGTCAGCAGTTCGTTGAATTTCTGCTCGTCGGACGCCACAGGCGTCGGCTCGACGGCTGGCGCCGGAACGACTTCCGGTGCGGCAGCCTCTGGCGCGGGAGCCGTCGGAGTCGCTTCAACTGGCGTTGCCGCCGGACTGGCTGCCAGCTCGGCCGACATCGCCGGAGCGGTCGTAGCTGCCGGTGCGCCCGCGCCGCCTTCGGCTTGCAGCTTGGCCAACTGATTATTCTTCAGTTCGATCAGGCGCTGCAGCTTGTCCAGCTGGCTTTGCAGGTCGTTCATGCGGCTTTTCAGTTCAGCGTTGTCACGGCGAGCCGTGTCGAGGCTTTCCTGGGTCACGGCCAGCTTGTTGCTCAAGGCTTTCGCATCACCAGCGGCACCTTTGCCACGGCCCTTGCCGGTGTCGGCAGAGACCAGGCTCAGCTTGTCCGTGGCAACTTGCGACGAAGCGCCATCACCACGAGCACGCTTGGTGGCATCGAGTTGCTGCTGCCCACTTCCGGGCTTCGCCACATAGCGACGACCGTGGCGCCATGCAGAGTTCTGCGCCGCGACTTCAGCGATGGCCTTGGGTTGCGGCAGGCTGGCGCTTTGCACCTGATCCGGCAGACGCAGCACCTGGCCGGTTTTCAGCCGGTTGATGTTGCCGTCGATAAAGGCATCCGGGTTCAGCGCCTGGATGGCCAGCATGGTTTGCTGGATCGATCCACCGTTACGCGCCTTCGCGGCGATTTCCCACAGGGTATCGCGCGACGTGGTGGTGTATTGCGTCGATTTGGTCGCACCAGTGACTGGCGCGGTCACCGTTTGGGCTGGCGCCGGTTGCGCGGCGGCATCGGCAGTTTGCGGCGAGAATTTGGACGGATCGAGCAGCACGCTGTAATCGCGCAGCAGACGACCGTTTGGCCACATCACCTGAACCAGGAATTTCACCATCGGTTCAGACAGCGGTTTGCTGGAGGTGATGCGCAGGATGCTTTTGCCGCTGGCGTTAAGCACCGGTGTGAATGTCAGGTCGTTGAGGAACGCCTGACGATCGACACCGGCCTTGGCGAAATCTTCGGGCGAGGCCAGGCTCGGCACCACTTCGGCAGCAGTGAGGTCCTTGACGTCGAGCAACTCGATTTCTGCTACCAGAGGCTGGTTCAGCGTCGATTTCAGGGTCAATTCCCCAAGCCCGAGGGCATGCGCCATACCGGAGGACAGCGCCGAGGCGGCCGCTATTGCTAACACCAGTTTGCGAACTTGAACCATAGCCTCATCCTTTGTTTGAACATTCCTCGGCCAGCGAGAAGGTGTTGATTGCCGCTGCCGTAAGGCGTTGCGCGCGACGGCGAAGGGTCGTCGCGCGCGATCGTTTCATTCATGCGACGAAAGCCCTGCGGGATGGCTCGCCTCAAGCATTCCAACCAAACATGGTGTTCGGCTGGAACCACTAGAAAAAATTGTTGCCAAGTATCTTTTACAGCAGGTCTTTTATCAACAATTCAGCCACCTGCACAGCATTGAGCGCGGCGCCTTTGCGTACGTTATCTGACGTCAGCCACACGTTAAGTTCCGCCGGGTCGTCGATCCCGCTGCGAACCCGACCAACGTAAACCACGTCCTGCCCTACCGCATCGCCCACCGGAGTCGGGTAATCGCCCGCCTCGACCAGCTCGATACCGGGCGCCGCTTCCAGTGCCGCGTTGACTTTCGCCAGGTCGACAGCACTCGATGACTGCAAGGTCACGCTATAGCTATCGCCAAAAAACACCGGGGCTTGAATGCAAGTGACGGAAATCTTTAATAAAGGCAGCGACAAGACCTGACGCAGCTCGCGCACCAGACGCTTTTCCAGCAACGTGTGGCCCTGAGCATCGGGCGCACCGACTTGCGCCAACAGGTTAAAAGCCATCTGCCGATCGAAGAATGCCGGCTCCAGCGGACGCACGTTGAGCAGTTCGGCGGTTTGCCGGGCCAGCTCGCTGACGGCTTCACGGCCCTGGGCGGATACCGCCAGGCACGCCGTCAGGCTGATGCGTTGCAGGTCGAGCAAGTCGAGCAGCGGCGCCAGCACCACCGCCAGCGCTGTCGCCGAAGGGCTTGGGCTGCTGACCTGGAAGGGCTTTTTCAGGCCAGCAAGAATTGCGGCATTGGCCTCGGGCACCACTTGCGGCGCCTGATCGGCCGGCAACGCGCCGGACAGGTCGATCAGCGAGCAACCGGCGGCCGTAGCGCGCGGGGCGAAACTGAGGGTCACCGCCGGGCCGGCGGCGAAGAACACCAACTGGACTTTGCTGAAGTCGAACTCATCGACTTCGCGCACCCGCACGTTCTTGCCGCGAAACGGCACCGAGTGTCCGGCCGATTCACTGCTCGCCAGCAGGTGCAGATTTCCGACCGGGAAGTCGCGTTCTTCGAGAATCTGGACGAGTGTTTCGCCGACAGTACCGGTGGCGCCGATCACGGCAATATCGAAGGACTGGCTCATGGTTCTACCTCTGGCGAAACGGGGGGAGCGGCACTTTACCGGGTGGTTGGTGGTGAGGCAATGAATGGGGAAGCCTTGTAGCAGCTGCCGAAGGCTGCGTTCGAGGACGAAGTCCTCGTCATGGCGATCCCGATCATTCAGGCAAACCGCGCGCGCAGGGTTTACGACCGCTGCGCAGCCGGACGCAGGCTTCGCCAGCTGCTACAGAAGTTGGATGGCGCGCATAAAAAACCCGCACCTCTTTCAAGGCGCGGGTTCTTTCATTGCATCAATCGATCAACGCTCAAGCAGGATCCGCAGCATGCGACGCAGCGGCTCGGCCGCACCCCACAGCAGTTGGTCGCCGACGGTGAAGGCACCGACGAATTGCGACCCCATGTTCAGCTTGCGCAGACGACCGACCGGCACGTTCAGGGTGCCGGTGACTTTCGTCGGGCTCAGCTCCTGCATGCTGATTTCACGGTTGTTCGGCACCAGCTTGACCCAAGGGTTGTGCTGGCTGATCAGCCCTTCGATATCAGCGATCGGCACGTCTTTGTTCAGCTTGATGGTCAGCGCCTGGCTGTGGCAACGCATGGCGCCGATGCGCACGCAGATGCCGTCCACCGGGATCGGGCTCTTGAAGCGACCAAGGATCTTGTTGGTTTCGGCCTGGGCCTTCCACTCTTCACGGCTCTGGCCGTTCGGCAGTTCCTTGTCGATCCAAGGGATCAGGCTGCCGGCCAGCGGTACGCCGAAGTTTTCGGTCGGGTACGCGTCGCTGCGCATGGCTTCGGCAACACGGCGGTCGATGTCCAGGATGGCGCTGGCCGGATCGGCCAGTTGATCGGCGACAGCGCCGTGGGTCACACCCATTTGCTTGATCAGCTCACGCATGTGCTGCGCGCCGCCACCGGAGGCCGCCTGATAGGTCATGGCGCTCATCCACTCCACCAGACCGGCTTCGAACAGACCGCCCAGGCCCATCAGCATCAGACTGACAGTGCAGTTGCCGCCGATGTAGTTTTTGGTGCCCGCGTCGAGCTGCTGGTCGATGACCTTGCGGTTGACCGGGTCCAGCACGATCACCGCGTCATCCTGCATGCGCAGGCTGGAAGCGGCGTCGATCCAGTAACCCTGCCAGCCGGCTTCGCGCAGCTTCGGGAACACTTCGCTGGTGTAGTCGCCACCTTGGCAGGTCAGAATCACGTCGAGGGTTTTCAGCTCTTCAATGCTGTAAGCGTCCTTGAGCGGAGCAATGTCCTTGCCCACGGACGGGCCTTGGCCACCGACATTGGAAGTGGTGAAAAACACCGGCTCGATAAGATCGAAATCCTGCTCTTCCAGCATCCGCTGCATGAGCACGGAACCGACCATGCCGCGCCAACCGATCAGACCTACACGTTTCATCGCAACTACACCTTCTTGAAAAGTGGGCCGCTGCTTTCAAGGTTGAAAATTGCAGCGGGCCAGAGAGATTACAGATTCCGCAGCGCGGCGACTACTGCGTCGCCCATTTCCTGTGTACCGACCTTGGTGCAACCAGCCGACCAGATGTCGCCCGTACGCAGACCCTGATCCAAAACCAGGCTCACGGCCTTCTCGATGGCATCGGCCGCATCCTGCAGATTGAAGCTGTAACGCAGCATCATCGACACCGACAAAATGGTCGCCAACGGGTTGGCAATGCCCTTGCCAGCGATGTCCGGCGCCGAACCGTGGCACGGCTCGTACATGCCTTTGTTGTTGGCATCCAAAGACGCCGACGGCAGCATGCCGATGGAACCGGTGAGCATCGACGCTTCGTCGGAAAGAATGTCACCGAACAGGTTGTCGGTGACGATCACGTCGAACTGCTTCGGTGCACGCACCAGTTGCATGGCGGCGTTGTCGACGTACATGTGGCTCAGTTCGACGTCCGGGTAGTCCTTGGCCACTTGCTCGACGATTTCACGCCACAGCTGGCTGGAAGCCAGCACGTTGGCCTTGTCCACCGAGCACAGCTTCTTGCCGCGTACGCGGGCCATGTCGAAACCGACACGGGCGATACGACGGATTTCAGTTTCGCTGTATGGCAGCGTGTCGTAGGCCTGGCGCTCGCCGTTTTCCAGTTCGCGCACGCCACGTGGCGCGCCGAAGTAGATACCGCCGGTCAGTTCACGGACGATCAGGATGTCCAGGCCGGCAACGATTTCTGCCTTCAGGCTGGAAGCCTCGGCCAGTTGTGGGTACAGGATCGCCGGACGCAGGTTGCCGAACAGGCCCAGTTGCGCACGGATTTTCAGCAGACCGCGCTCAGGGCGGATGTCACGCTCGATGGTGTCCCATTTCGGGCCGCCCACGGCGCCCAGCAGCACAGCATCGGCTGCGCGTGCACGGGCCAGGGTCTCATCGGCCAGCGGCACGCCGTGCTTGTCGATGGCGGCGCCACCGATCACGTCATGGCTCAGTTCGAAGCCCAGGCTGTACTTGTCGTTTGCCAGCTCCAGCACCTTGACCGCTTCGGCCATGATTTCCGGGCCAATACCGTCGCCTGGGAGAATCAGAATCTGCTTGCTCATGCTTTCCTCATGTCATCAGTCGGCGCGCCCTGGGGCGCGCCCGGAAAAATTCTATCGTTCAGCCATCAGCACCAACACATCGGTACTGAACGAACCATCGGCCTCAATCTCAAAATATTCGCGCACCTCGTTGCCCATCGATTGCTGCAACTCGAGGATTGCCGCGCGCATCACCTGCGGCGTGCGCATGCGCTCGACCCAGGAGGTGTACTCCAGGCGCAACCGTTGACGCGTGGTACTGCGGGTATGCAACCCCGCTTCGCTGACCTGACGCAACCACTCGCCCGCAGAATAATCGCGCACGTGGCTGGTGTCGCGCAGCACTTCGACGCTTTGCAGGTAAGTGTCGAACAACGGGCTGCCCGGCGACAACACATCGATAAACGCCGCCACCCCGCCCGGTTTCAGCACCCGGCGAACTTCGCGCAGGGCCACACCGAGGTCGCTCCAATGGTGCGCCGAATAGCGGCTGAAGACGAAATCGAACTCGCCATCGGCGAACGGCAGACGCTCGGCGGCGCCGTTGACCGTGGTCACATTACTCAAACCCCGGTCGATAGCAGCGGCGGCGACTACATCGAGCATCTGCTGGGACAGGTCGTAAGCGACTACTTCCTTGACCAGCGAGGCCACATGAAAACTCACATGACCGGCGCCGCAACCCAGGTCCAGTACCCGGGCTTCGCCCTGCCCCGCCAGTTCAGCCTGTAGCAGCGCGAACTCGGTGCCTTGAGCGTGTACGGCGCTGCTCAGATAGGCCGAGGCCTGTTCACCGAATTGTTTTTGGACTACTTGGCTGTGCTGGGCGGTGCTGGTCATCGGGACTTCCTTTTTAGGTTTAACCTTGCGCTGCCTGGGCCTGCCCGCGAAGAGGCCGACCCTGATTACATCGATTCCTGATCAATCTCAGGCGTCGCGAAACAACCATGGCTGGCTTGCGCGGTGTTTGGCTTCAAACGTCGCAATCGCCTCGTGATCCTGCAAAGTCAGACCGATATCGTCGAGACCATTCAACAGGCAGTGCTTACGGAAAGCATCGATCTCGAAACTCAGCACTTTACCGTCCGGACGGGTCACGGTCTGGGCCTGCAAATCGATCTGCAACTGGTAGCCCGGGTTCGCTTCAACCTGCTTGAACAGCTCATCGACTTCAGCGTCACTCAAGATGATCGGCAGCAAGCCGTTCTTGAAGCTGTTGTTGAAGAAGATGTCGGCGTAGCTCGGTGCGATGATGCTGCGGAAACCGTACTCTTCCAGTGCCCACGGCGCGTGCTCGCGGCTGGAGCCGCAACCGAAGTTCTCGCGGGCCAGCAACACGCTGGCGCCTTGATAACGCTCGGCGTTGAGGACGAAGTCCTTGTTCAGCGGGCGCTTGGAGTTGTCCTGATACGGCTGGCCAACGTCCAGATAACGCCATTCATCGAACAGGTTCGGACCGAAACCGGTGCGCTTGATCGACTTCAAGAACTGCTTCGGGATGATCTGGTCGGTGTCGACGTTGGCACGATCCAAAGGCGCGACAAGACCAGTGTGCTGGGTAAAAGCTTTCATGCTGCGCTCCTTTAGATCAATTCACGGACGTCGACGAAACGACCGTTCACAGCGGCGGCGGCGGCCATGGCCGGGCTGACGAGGTGGGTACGACCACCGGCGCCCTGACGGCCTTCGAAGTTACGGTTGGAGGTCGACGCGCAATGCTCGCCCGATTCCAAACGGTCCGGGTTCATCGCCAGGCACATCGAGCAGCCAGGCTCACGCCATTCAAAACCGGCCTCGATAAAAATCTTGTCCAGGCCTTCGGATTCAGCCTGAGCCTTCACCAGCCCCGAACCCGGCACCACGATGGCTTGCTTGATGGTCGAAGCCACTTTGCGGCCCTTGGCGATCACCGCGGCGGCGCGCAGGTCTTCGATCCGCGAGTTGGTGCAGGAACCAATGAATACGCGGTCCAGCTGAATGTCGGTGATCGCCTGATTGGCGGTCAAACCCATGTATTTCAAGGCGCGTTCGATGGAGTCACGCTTGACCAGGTCCATTTCCTTGGCCGGATCCGGCACGTTCTGGTCCACGGCCAACACCATCTCAGGCGAGGTGCCCCAGCTGACTTGCGGCTTGATCTGAGAGGCATCGAGCTCGACGATGGTGTCGAACTTGGCATCGGCGTCGGAGACCAGGTCTTTCCAGGCTTCGACGGCCAAATCCCATTCCGCGCCCTTCGGAGCAAATGGACGGCCCTTGACGTAAGCCACGGTTTTTTCGTCAGCGGCCACCAGGCCAACACGGGCGCCGGCTTCGATGGACATGTTGCAGATGGTCATGCGGCCTTCAACGGACAAGTCGCGAATCGCGCTACCGGCGAATTCGATGGCATGGCCATTACCGCCGGCGGTGCCGATCTTGCCGATTACGGCGAGGACGATGTCCTTGGCGGTCACGCCGAACGGCAATTTGCCCTCGACCAACACCAGCATGTTCTTCATTTTCTTGGCGACCAGGCACTGAGTGGCGAGCACGTGCTCGACCTCGGAGGTGCCGATACCGTGAGCCAGGGCACCGAATGCGCCGTGGGTCGAGGTGTGGGAGTCGCCGCAGACCACGGTCATGCCCGGCAAGGTGGCACCCTGCTCCGGGCCGATGACGTGGACGATCCCTTGGCGGACGTCATTCATCTTGAATTCGACGATGCCGTATTCGTCACAGTTATCGTCGAGGGTCTGAACCTGCAAACGCGAGACCTGGTCGACGATCGCTTCGATGCCGCCCTTGCGCTCCGGGGTGGTCGGTACGTTGTGGTCCGGGGTCGCGATGTTGGCATCGATGCGCCAAGGCTTGCGCCCGGCCAGACGCAGGCCTTCGAAGGCTTGCGGCGAGGTCACTTCGTGGATGATGTGACGATCGATGTAGATCAGCGCAGAGCCATCGTCGCGCTGCTTGACCAAATGCGAATCCCAGAGCTTGTCGTAGAGCGTTTTGCCGGCCATCAGACGGTTTCCTCATCAGCTTGTTTCTATGCCCCGGATCTTGAGTAATTCAATAACCCCTTGGCTTGTGAGGTCGATCCTAGGGGGTTACATTAAATAACTCAAATTCATATTTTTTATGCTTTGCATAACCAACTGGAATGCCACTGAGACCTCATTATGGACCTCGCCAACCTCAACGCTTTTATCGCGATTGCCGAGACCGGAAGCTTCTCCGGCGCCGGCGAACGGCTGCACCTGACGCAACCGGCCATCAGCAAGCGCATCGCCGGGCTGGAGCAGCAATTGAAGGTGCGACTGTTCGATCGACTGGGCCGCGAAGTCGGCCTGACCGAAGCCGGCCGCGCCTTGCTGCCACGGGCCTATCAGATCCTCAATGTACTGGATGACACCCGCCGCGCCCTGACCAACCTGACTGGCGAAGTGACCGGTCGTCTGACATTGGCCACCAGCCATCACATCGGCCTGCATCGCTTGCCGCCCTTATTAAGGGAGTTCACCCGACGTTACCCGCAAGTGGCGCTGGATATTCAGTTCCTCGATTCGGAAGTGGCCTACGAAGAAATCCTCCATGGCCGCGCTGAACTGGCAGTCATCACCCTTGCACCGGAACCTCACACATTGGTCAAGGCCATGCCCGTGTGGGACGACCCGCTGGATTTCGTGGCCGCCCCGGAGCATCCGCTGATCAGCAACGGCGCGGTCAGCCTGGCGGATATTGCCTTGCACCCCGCGGTTTTCCCCGGCGGCAACACCTTTACCCACCACATCGTGCAACGCCTGTTCGAAGCCCAGGGCCTGACGCCGAACATCGCCATGAGCACCAATTATCTGGAAACCATCAAGATGATGGTCTCGATCGGCCTGGCCTGGAGTGTTTTGCCGCGCACCATGCTGGATGAACAAGTGGCGCGCATACCTTTGCCGGGCATACAGCTCACTCGCCAGCTAGGCTATATCCTGCACACCGAACGGACGCTGTCGAACGCGGCAAAGGCCTTCATGGCTTTGCTGGATGCACAAATCGATCAGCCAGGGACTCGCGGCTAAGCTGTGCTTCTTCTTTTGTGCTACGCCTATAGAGCCCCAAAACCCTGTGCCTAACGCCCAATTCAGCCCAAGGCCTGTCATCCATGCCCAAATCTGTTGAACGTATGCCGCCAATGCCGCGAATTCAGGCAATTGACCCAAAACGGTCCGAGCAGAGCTGGGAAAGTGCCCCACAGTTGCTCGCGGCCCTCAATGGTGCCCGACTGGGCGCCTGGTATTGGGACATCGAGCGCGGGCAGATCAGCTGGTCACGGGGCACTCAGGCGTTGTTCGGCTTCGATCCCCGACAACCGTTGCCCGAGGATCTGGAATACCTCGACCTGCTGCCCCAGGAGGATCGGGCGAAAGCCATCCGCGCCTTCAATGCAGTGATCGCCGGCGCCCCGCTGGAGCAGGCCATGCACCACCGCATCCGCTGGCCCGACGGCAGCCTGCACTGGCTGGAAATCAACGGCAGCCTGCTACCGGACAAAAACGGCCGGCCACGAATGATCGGGGTCATCCGTGAAATCACCCACCAGCGCCAGCGTGAACAAGCGCTGAGCAGCTCGGAAAAACGCTTCGCCACGCTGTTTCACCTGTGCCCGAACATGGTGCTGCTGACCCGACAGGAAGACGGCCTGATCAGCGAAGCCAACCAGTACTTCGAAAGCCTGTTCGGCTGGCCGGTGCAAGACGCAATCGGCCGAACCACGCTGGAACTGGGCCTTTGGGTCAACCCGGAGCAACGGGCGGAACTGGTCAAGGCCACCAAGGCCAAAGGCGAGCTGATCAACATGGAGGTGCAATTTCGCGCCAGCAATGGGCAGGTTCACGACGGCATTCTCAGCGCACAAAAGGTCGAGCTCGAAGGCCAGCCCTATCTGCTGAGCACATTCCTTGACACTACCGAACGCAAAATCGCCGAGCACGCCCTCAAAGACAGCCAGGAACGCCTCGACCTGGCCCTGGATTCAGCACAACTCGGCACCTGGGACTGGCACATCCCCAGCGGCATGCTTTATGGCTCGGCGCGGGCCGCTCAGCTGCACGGGCTGGAGCCCAAACCCTTCCATGAGTCCTTCGATGCGTTTTTCGAAGGTGTACCCGGCGAAGAACGCGACACCATGCGCGACGCTTACCGCAGCTTACGCGAAGGCCCGGCCGGCAATTATCAACTGACCTACCGCGTGCAACTGCCGGACGGCAGTTCGCGCTACCTGGAAAGCCGCGCTAGGCTCTACCGCGATGACGACGGCAACCCGCTGCGCATGGCCGGCACATTGCTGGACATCACCGAGCAAGTGGAGCGCGAACAGCAACTGATAGCGTCGGAAGAGAAATTTGCCACGTTGTTCCAGGTCAGCCCCGACCCGATCTGCGTCACGCGCCAGGACACCGGCCACTTCATCGAGATCAACTCCAGCTTCACCCAGACGTTCGGCTGGAGCACCACCGACGTCATCGGCCGCAGCGCCGACGAAATCGGCCTGTGGGACGCCTCGGCGAAAAGCCTGCAAAGGATCGAGCGGGTCATCCGCGAACAGGGCCTGAACAATGTGGCGATCATCGTTCAACACAAGGACGGGCAATCCCTGACCTGCGTGATCTCCAGCCGCCAGATCAGCGTCGGCGACCAGCCGTGCATCGTCACCACCCTGCGCGACATCACCCAACAGCAACGCTCGGAAGCGGCGCTCAAGGCCAGCGAAGAGAAGTTCGCCAAGGCCTTCCACTCAAGCCCCGACGCCATCACCATTACCGAGCGAGACACTGGACGCTATCTGGAGGTTAACGACGGCTTCTGCCGCCTGACCGGCTACCGTGCCGATGAAGTGGTGGGCCGCACGGTGTATCAGGTCGGCATCTGGGCCGAGGAGAAACAACGCTCGGCGTTGCTGGCCGAACTACAGATCAAGGGCCGGGTTCACCACCTGGAAATGCTCGGGCGCAACAAGCGCGGCGAGTTGCTGACCGTCGAAGTCTCGGTGGAACCGATCACCCTCAACGAAACCGCCTGCCTGCTGCTGACCGCCCGGGACGTCAGCCTGCTGAAAAATGCCGAAGCGCAGATCCGTCACCTGGCCTACCACGACCCGCTGACCAACCTGCCGAACCGCGCGCTGTTGATGGACCGCCTGAGCCAGCAGATCGCCCTGCTCAAGCGCCACAACTTGCGTGGCGCCCTGATGTTCCTCGACCTCGACCACTTCAAGCACATCAACGACTCCCTCGGCCACCCGGTGGGCGATACGGTGCTGAAAATCATCACCGCGCGCCTTGAAGCCAGCGTACGCATGGAAGACACCGTCGCACGCCTGGGCGGCGATGAGTTCGTGGTGCTGCTCAGTGGCCTGGAAGGCTCGCGCAGCGACGTCAGCGCTCAAGTCCGGGAACTGGCGGATACCTTGCGCGAATTGCTGTCCGAACCGATGTTCCTCGATGGACAGCGCCTGCAAGTGACGCCGAGCATCGGCATCGCGCTGATCCCCGACCACGGCTCGACCCCGACCGACCTGCTCAAGCGCGCCGATATCGCCCTCTATCGCGCCAAAGACTCGGGCCGCAACACCACGCAGATGTATCACAACACCATGCAGAAGGCCGCCAGCGAACGCCTGCGCATGGAGACCGACCTGCGCCTGGCCCTTTCCCGGGGTGAATTCAGCGTGCAATACCAGCCTCAGGTGGACGCCCGCAACAACCGCATTACCGGCGCCGAAGCCCTGGTGCGCTGGCACCATCCGCAACTGGGCGCGCAATCGCCGACCGAGTTCATCAAGGTGCTGGAAGACAGCGGGCTGATTCTGGAAGTCGGCACATGGATCCTCGACGAAGCCTGTGCGGCCTTCAAAAGCCTGATCGCCAAAGGCCTGATCGACCCGCTCAATTTCAGCCTGTGCGTGAATATCAGCCCGCGACAATTCCGCCAGAACGACTTCGTCGAACGCATCGAGCACAGCCTCGGCAGCCACGACCTGCCCTGCTCGTTACTGAAACTGGAAATCACCGAAGGCATCGTCATCCAGAACCTGGACGACACCATCAGCAAAATGCGACGCCTGAAAAAACTCGGCGTGAGCTTTGCCATGGACGATTTCGGTACCGGTTACTCCTCGCTGACCTACCTCAAGCGCCTGCCGGTCGACACCCTGAAAATCGACCAGTCGTTCATCCGCGACGCCACCACCGACCCCAACGATGCCGAAATCATTCGCGCCATCGTCGCCATGGCCCGCAGCCTGGAGCTGGAAGTGATTGCCGAAGGGGTGGAAACCGAGGAGCAACTGGAGTTTTTGCAAGGGCTGGGCTGCCATTTGTATCAGGGGTATTTGCACAGCCGGCCGTTGCTGGTCGAGGAGTTTCAGAAACTGCTCAAATAAACCCGTAGCAGCTGCTACAAATAGGTGTAAATCTTATTCAGGACGGGATAACGGACAAAAAAAGGGCGCCAGTGGATGGCGCCCTTCTCATTTGCTCTGACCGATTAGTGTTGCAGAGCCGGTTTTTCCGCCCCATTGATCGGGATGCGTTTGGCTTTCGCTTCTTCCGGGATCACACGCAACAGGTCGATACTCAACAAACCGTTGCGCAGTTCGGCGGCCTTGATTTCGATGTGGTCCGCCAGACGGAACGACAGCTTGAAGGCGCGCTGTGCGATGCCCTGGTACAGGTAAGTGACGTTTTCGTCCGCGTCACGTTTGCCGCCACTGATGGTCAGTACACCTTTTTCTACTTGCAGGTCCAGATCGTCTTCCTGGAAACCGGCGGCCGCTACAACAATGCGGTATTGATCATCACCGTATTTTTCAACGTTGTAGGGTGGATAGGTGCTGCCTGGCTCATTGCGCAGGGCGGTTTCGAACAGGTCGTTGAAACGGTCGAAACCTACCGAGGAACGGAACAGTGGGGCCAAGGAAAATGCAGTACTCATGATTCAAATCTCCTGAACATAATCAGCAAGTTTTTTTGTCTCCGCGACCCGAATTCGGCATCGCGTAATCCTTAGATAAGGACCGCTGATTACTTTTCAAGAGATTATTTTCAGATTTTTTTCAAGCCGATTCAGGCGGCTTCAGACACCTGCAACCCCAGTAAACGCGAGACCTGATCCAGTTCGGTTTCACGTCGCAGCACGCTGAACAACTCTACCGCTTCAGGATAATTGCGGGTTAGCATCGCCAGCCATTGCTTCAAGCGACCCGGCGATTGGCGTGGTGTCATCTGGGCCTTGGCTTGCAGCCAGAAATCCTGAATTAGCGGCAGCAGCTCGGCCCAGGTCATCTCGACGACCTCCTCACCGGCGCGGGCGGCGGCGATTTGTCGGGCCAAGTCCGGACGCGACACCAGGCCGCGGCCGAGCATGATGTCTTCGACGCCGCTGATCTCGCGGCAACGGCGCCAGTCCTCGACGCTCCAGATGTCACCGTTGGCGAACACTGGCACCTTGACCACGTCCTGCACCCGCGGGATCCACTCCCAGTGAGCTGGCGGCTTGTAGCCATCCGTTTTGGTCCGTGCGTGAACCACGATGTGCGCCGCACCGCCTTCGGCCAGGGCTGTGGCGCAAACCAGCGAGCCATCGGGACTGTCGAAGCCCAGGCGCATTTTGGCGGTCACTGGAATGTGTGCGGGCACCGCGCGACGGACATGTTCGACGATTTCGTTGAGCAGCTCAGGCTCTTTGAGCAGAACGGCGCCACCACGCGACTTATTGACGGTCTTGGCCGGGCAGCCAAAGTTCAGGTCGATGACTTCGGAACCCAATTCGCAGGCCAGTGCAGCGTTTTCCGCCAGACACACCGGATCGGAGCCAAGCAGTTGCACCCGCAGCGGCACGCCAGAGGCGGTACGGGCGCCCGTCAGCAGTTCCGGGCCGAACTTGTGGTAGTAGGCAGGCGTGAGCAGCTGATCGTTGATCCGAATGAACTCGGTTACACACCAATCGATACCGCCCACACGGGTCAGCACGTCCCGCAGGATGTTGTCGACCAACCCCTCCATGGGCGCCAAAGCAATTTGCATGAAAAACACACTCGACGAAAAACGTGCGGCAGTTTACTGGTTTCGGCGTGCAGAAGGTATTTCGTCAGACCAGGCGCTGGCAAATATGCGGACTGTGTCAGCTTGGAACTTGCAATGCCGAGCCATAGCCCTCGATGAATTCCGCCGGCATGCGCTTGGGCTTGCCGGTCGACAGCTCGATGCACACGAACGTGGTCTGCGCCCGCAGCAACGTCGAGTTGTCACTGGGGCGGATCAGCTGGAAGTGTCGGGTCATTCTCAGGCGCTGGTCCCAATCGACGATCCAGGTCGCCAGCTGCAGCTCATCGCCTTCGTAGGCCGCCGCCAGGTAATCAATCTCGTGCCGCACCACCGCCATAGCCCGGTCCAGCCGCCGATACTCGACCAGGTCCAGACCCAGCCGCTGCGAGTGACGCCAGGCACAGCGCTCGAGCCAGGTCACGTACACCGCGTTGTTCGCGTGGCCCAACCCGTCGATGTCTTCGGCGCCCACTTCCAGATCAATGATAAACGGCGTTGCCCGATCCCAGCCCATGCCCCACTCCCGGTCAGATTATTTCGACCGGGGCAGTGTAACGGAAGCTCAGGCCGATTGGCGCGACTGCAGGCTACGACCGGCCAGCAGCGAGAGCACGCCATCGATTACCCGCGGATCGGCCAGGACCCGCTGATGACCGCCCTCTTCCAGGCGCAACAAGCGACTGTCGAACCAGGCTTCGTGAATCAATTGGGATTCCTTGACCGAAACATAGTTGTCGTCCTCGGCATGGACAATCAGGCCAGGCATGTCGAGCTGGTAGTGCGCGACATCCAGCGCAGCGGCGCGCATGCCGACGTCTTTTTCGACCTGACGAATGAACGCCGAACGGGCTTTGGGCGGCAGGCGTACATAGCGCGCAAAACCGCGCAGCACCCCAAGGATTCGCGCCGGGGCGGCGATCGAGACCAGGGTTTCGGTGCGCAAGCCCAACTGCACCGCGAGCATCGCACTGGCGCCGCCCATCGAGTGACCGATTACCGCTTGCAGCGGCGGTAGTTCAGCAGCTGCTTCAAGCATCGCCCGGGCGAACAGCACCACATTGGCTTCGCGTCCAGGCGAGCGACCGTGAGCCGGGCCGTCCAAGGCGACCACGGTGTAACCGGCATCGACCAGCGCCGTGATCAGCGCGGCAAACTGCGTTGGCCGGCCTTCCCAGCCGTGCATCAACAACACTGCCGGGCCCTGTCCCCAACGCAGCGCCGAGAGGCCGAAGCGCAAGGTGATCCGCTCGGATTTCGCCAGCAGCGGCAATTCCCAATCACGCGGCGGCAACTCCCGCGGGGTCATGAATGCCAGACGCATCTTGCTCGCCACCAGCTTCGGTGCGAACCAGCCCAAGGTGCCATTAACGCCACGAACCCAGCTCAACGCGTTCATCGCTCATCTCCTCAGGCTGGATGCCTTTAGGTCACAGCACCGCCGATTTGGCGGCGCGCAGCAATCGATCGGACAACTCTCCTGGCCCCAGCGCCCGCGCCAGCGCCAAACCACCCACCATCAAGGCGATGTCGGCCAAGACCTTGTCGATGTCTTCCGGGCTGGCTGCCAACTGCGCGACCATCAATTCAATATGTTCATTCAACGCCACACGAAATTCGTCCGGCAGACGGCCCAGTTCACTGATCGACGCTGGAACCGGGCATGCCTGCTCGGTGGAATCACGGTGTTTGCGCGACAGGTAGAACGCTGCGACCAACGCGCGACGCTCTTCGCCGGTCAACTCGGCATCCATGTCGGCGATCAAGTCACGACGATGGCTGAGCAGCTGCTTGAACGCTTCCAGCATCAACGCGTCCTTGCTCTCGAAGTGCGCGTAGAAACCGCCGACCGTCAGGCCGGCCGCGCCCATCACTTCGCCCACGCTCGGCTCGGCCGGGCCGCGCTGGATCAGCGCTGCACTGGCAGCCTTGAGGATGCGTTCGCGGGTTTGAGCTTTTTTATCGTTCATCGTTGCCTCCGAATATTACGACTAGAATATTATTCTCATAATAATTTTTCGCAAGTCGTGGATGTGACCGCTGGTCTGAAGAACAGTTTTGGGGAAAAAGGAGATTTGGCCAAACGCCAGACAAACAAAAGGGCCATTCAATAATTGAATGACCCTTAAAAATCCCGCAAAGCGGGTAATCGTGGCGTCCCCTAGGGGACTCGAACCCCTGTTACCGCCGTGAAAGGGCGGTGTCCTAGGCCACTAGACGAAGGGGACGCAAACCCTTCTATACAACTGATCAGTGCTGAGAGCTGATCGATTCAAGGCCGGTGTGGCCAGACCTTGAACTGTAAAATTGGTGGAGCTAGACGGGATCGAACCGTCGACCTCTTGCATGCCATGCAAGCGCTCTCCCAGCTGAGCTATAGCCCCGGATTTTTCGCCTCGCGGCGGAGCGACATCTTGCAACATCGCTTCTGTAAAACTGGCGTCCCCTAGGGGACTCGAACCCCTGTTACCGCCGTGAAAGGGCGGTGTCCTAGGCCACTAGACGAAGGGGACGCAAACCCTTCTATACAACTGATCAACGCTGAGTGTTGATCGCTTCAAGGTCGGTGTGGCCAGACCTTGAAGTGTAAATTGGTGGAGCTAGACGGGATCGAACCGTCGACCTCTTGCATGCCATGCAAGCGCTCTCCCAGCTGAGCTATAGCCCCTCATCGCTGAGGACGGGGCGAATCTTAATGGCGCATCGGAAAGCTGTCAAACTTATTTTTCAAAAAATTTAAAATTTTTTGCCGACATAACAATCACTTACCGCCCTCCCCCCGTAAATTCGGGGGAAGCGCCGAAGATCAGGATCAAAAGATCGCGACCTTCGGCAGCTCCTACTGAGTCAAACGCCGTCAGGCAATCGCGCCCAGAAGCTTTTCCCACTCTTTGTTTTCTTTCTTCGACACGCCGCCCAGCAGGTCAATGGCCTGGCGCAGACGGAAACGGGTCAGGTCCGGACCGAGGATTTCCATCGCGTCGAGCACCGATACCGAACTGGCCTGCCCGGTGATCGCAGCAAACATCAGCGGCATGGCGTCACGCAGCTTCAGCTCCAGGGATTCGACCACCGCCTGAATCGTTGCGGTGATGCTGTCCTTCTCCCATTGACGCAGGCTTTCCAGCTTCCACAGGATCAATTGCATCAACTGACGAACCTGATCGCCCGAGAGCTTCTTGGATTCGAACAGTTTAGCGTCCGGATTCACGCCACCAGCGAAGAAGAAGCCAGCCAGCGGTGCGACCTGGCTGAAGGTTTCAACCCGGCCCTGCACGTGCGGCGCGATCTTCATCATGTATTCAGGGTTCAGCGCCCACTTCTGCACGCGAGCGGCGAACTCTTCCACCGGCAGGTCACGCAACCACTGGCCGTTGAGCCACGACAGTTTCTCGATGTCGAAAATCGGCCCGCCAAGCGAGACGCGGCTCAGGTCGAAGTTGTCGACCATTTCCTGCAGGGAGAACTTCTCGCGCTCGTCCGGCATCGACCAGCCCATGCGGCCCAGGTAGTTGAGCATCGCTTCCGGCATGAAGCCCATGCGCTCGTAGAACGTCACCGAGGTCGGGTTCTTGCGCTTGGACAGCTTGCTCTTGTCCGGGTTACGCAGCAGCGGCATGTAGCACAGCAGCGGCTGTTCCCAGCCGAAGTACTCGTACAGCAGGATCAGTTTCGGTGCCGAAGGCAGCCATTCTTCACCGCGCAGCACGTGAGTGATGCCCATCAGGTGGTCATCGACCACGTTGGCCAGGAAGTACGTCGGCAGGCCGTCGGTTTTCATCAACACTTGCATGTCCATGCGATCCCACGGGATCTCAACGTCGCCACGCAGCATGTCCGGCACCACGCACACGCCTTCGGTCGGCACTTTCATGCGGATCACGTGAGGTTCGCCAGCGGCCAGGCGGCGCGCGACTTCTTCCTTGGACAGCAACAGCGCACGGCCGTCGTAACGCGGGGTCTCACCGCGGGCCATTTGCTCGGCGCGCATCTGGTCCAGTTCTTCGGCAGTGCAGAAGCACGGGAAGGCATGGCCCATGTCGACCAGTTGCTGGCAGTACTTCTGGTAGATATCGCCGCGCTCACTCTGACGGTAAGGACCGTGCGGGCCGCCGACATCCGGGCCTTCGCTCCAGTCGATACCCAACCAGCGCAGGGCGTCGAAAATCTGCTGTTCGGACTCGCGGGTCGAACGCAGTTGGTCGGTGTCTTCGATCCGCAGGATGAACTCACCGCCATGCTGCTTGGCAAAGCAGTAGTTGAACAAAGCGATGTAAGCGGTACCTACGTGGGGGTCCCCGGTAGGCGATGGCGCGATGCGAGTGCGGACGGTGGTCATGGCATGTCTCAAAAAGAATGAAAAGCAAAGATCAAACAAGGGGCGAATGGTAACAGGCGATAGCCGCCCGGCTCCAGTGAGTGCGGGATTTAAGCGCTGCAGGAGTCGCCAAGGCTGCGATCTTTTGACTTTGCCTGTAAAAACAAGATCAAAAGATCGCAGCCTTCGGCAGCGTCTACAGAGGGAACGTCAAACCGCGATCAACCGCTCCCGCAGCTTGCCGATTTCGTCGCGCAGCTGCGCCGCGGCTTCGAATTCCAGGTCGCGGGCGAGCTGGTACATCTTCTCTTCCAGCTGACGAATGCGCTTGGTGATCTCGCTTGGCGAGCGCAATTCGGCTTCGTATTTGGCGCTTTCCTCGGCGGCCTTGGCCATGCCTTTGCGCTTCTTGCTGCGCGAACCCGGCACAGTCGCGCCTTCCATAATGTCGGCAACGTCCTTGAACACCCCTTTGGGCGTAATGCCGTTGGCCAGGTTGAAGGCGATCTGCTTGTCGCGACGACGCTCGGTTTCGCCGATTGCCCGCTCCATGGAACCAGTAATCCGATCCGCATACAGAATCGCCCGGCCATTAAGGTTGCGTGCCGCCCGGCCAATGGTCTGGATCAGCGAGCGTTCGGAGCGCAGGAAGCCCTCCTTGTCCGCATCAAGAATCGCCACCAGCGAGACTTCCGGCATGTCCAGGCCTTCACGCAGCAGGTTGATCCCCACCAGCACATCGAAGGTGCCGAGGCGCAAGTCACGGATGATCTCGACCCGCTCCACGGTGTCGATGTCCGAGTGCAGATAACGCACGCGCACGCCGTGATCGGCCAGGTAATCGGTCAAATCCTCGGACATGCGCTTGGTCAGCGTGGTGACCAGCACCCGCTCTTCCAGGGCTACGCGCTTGGTGATTTCCGAGAGCAAGTCGTCGACCTGAGTCAGCGCCGGACGGATTTCGATCTGCGGGTCCACAAGGCCAGTCGGGCGCACCACTTGCTCGACCACGCGCCCTGCGTGCTCAGCCTCGTAATTGCCCGGCGTGGCCGAGACAAATATTGTCTGCGGGCTGATGCCTTCGAACTCGTCGAAACGCATTGGCCGGTTATCCAGCGCCGATGGCAGGCGGAAGCCATATTCCACCAGCGTTTCCTTACGGGACCGGTCGCCCTTATACATGGCGCCGACCTGCGGCACGCTGACGTGGGATTCGTCGATCACCAGCAAGGCGTCGGCCGGCAGGTAGTCGAACAAGGTGGGCGGCGCCTCGCCGGATGCACGGCCCGACAGGTAGCGCGAGTAGTTTTCGATGCCGTTGCAGTAACCCAGCTCCAGAATCATCTCCAGGTCGAAACGAGTGCGTTGCTCCAAGCGTTGGGCTTCCACCAGTTTGTTGTTGGAACGCAGGTATTCCAGGCGTTCCTGCAACTCGACCTTGATCCCCTCCACGGCGTCGAGCAGGGTTTCCCGAGGCGTCACGTAGTGGCTCTTCGGATAGAAGGTGAAGCGCGGCAGCTTGCGGATGACTTCGCCCGTCAGCGGATCGAAGGCGGACAGACTCTCCACCTCGTCATCGAACAGCTCGATGCGGATCGCCTCAAAATCGGATTCCGCCGGGTGGATATCAATCACATCGCCGCGCACCCGGAAAGTCGCCCGGGCGAAGTCCACGTCGTTGCGGGTGTATTGCAGGTCGGCCAGGCGACGCAACAGCGCACGCTGGTCGAGCTTGTCGCCGCGATCCACGTGCAACACCATCTTCAAATAGGTTTCCGGGCTGCCCAGACCGTAGATGCACGACACCGTGGTGACAATGATTGCGTCTTTGCGTTCCAGCAGCGCTTTGGTCGCGGACAGGCGCATCTGCTCGATGTGGTCGTTGATCGAGGCGTCCTTCTCAATGAAGGTGTCGGACGACGGCACATAGGCTTCGGGCTGGTAGTAGTCGTAATAGGAGACGAAGTATTCAACGGCGTTGTTCGGGAAGAACGCCTTGAACTCGCCGTACAACTGCGCAGCCAGGGTCTTGTTCGGCGCCAGCACCAGCGTCGGGCGCTGCACTTGGGCGATCACGTTGGCGATGCTGAAGGTCTTGCCCGAGCCGGTCACACCGAGCAGCGTCTGGTGCGCCAGCCCGGCCTCGATGCCCTCGACCATCAGACGGATGGCTTCCGGCTGATCGCCGGCGGGCTCGAAGCGGGTGACTAGCTGGAATTCAGACATACATACCTCTGGTTCACTCTTGCCCGGTTACACCGGACAGGAACGAGAAAGACCGCAAACGACCGATGTCGCCCGAGGAAAAAACTGGATTGTGCTCAATGTGGAGCCGATTGCCATCCCTTTCAAGGCAAACGTCCTACATCGGGTAAAACCTTTGACGACGTCACTCAAACAGCGATCGAAAAATAATTGGAAAAACTTACCGTAAAAACCGAATCGCCTGTCGCCATCAATCGCTGATGGCCTCTATACTAGCTCCCCGTTTGTGCACCGCTCTAGTGCATTCGGCTGGAGCGCGACACGTCCCTCCACACTCCATTCAGAGCCGCCGCAATAATGAGCCTGTTCTCCGCTGTCGAAATGGCACCACGCGATCCAATCCTGGGCCTCAACGAAGCATTCAATGCCGATACCCGTACCAACAAGGTCAACCTGGGGGTCGGTGTTTACTGCGACGAGCAAGGACGAATTCCTCTCCTGCGCGCCGTTGTCGAAGCCGAGACGATTCGCGCCGCTCAACACGTTTCCCGTGGCTACTTGCCGATCGACGGCATCGCCGCCTATGACCAGGCCGTGCAGAAACTGCTGTTCGGCAATGATTCGCCGCTGATCGCTGCTGGCCGGGTCATCACCACCCAGGCCGTCGGCGGTACTGGCGCGCTGAAAATCGGTGCCGATTTCCTCAAGCAACTGCTGCCGAACGCCGTCGTGGCGATCAGCGACCCGAGCTGGGAAAACCACCGCGCACTGTTCGAAACCGCCGGTTTCCCGGTGCAGAACTATCGCTACTACGACGCCGCCACCCACGACGTTAACCGCGCTGGCCTGCTGGAAGACCTGAACGCCCTGCCGTCCGGCTCCATCGTTGTGCTGCACGCTTGCTGCCACAACCCGACCGGCGTCGACCTGAGCCCAGCGGACTGGAAAAACGTGCTGGACGTGGTGAAAGCCAAAGGTCACATTCCATTCCTCGACATGGCCTACCAGGGCTTTGGCGACGGTATCGATGAAGACGCTGCCGCTGTGCGCCTGTTCGCCGAATCGAACCTGACCTTCTTCGTTTCCAGTTCGTTCTCCAAATCCTTCTCGCTGTACGGCGAGCGCGTTGGCGCTTTGTCGATCGTCAGCGAATCGAAAGAAGAAAGCGCTCGCGTGCTGTCGCAAGTCAAACGCGTGATCCGCACCAACTACTCCAACCCGCCGACCCACGGTGCAAGCATCGTCGCCGCTGTGCTGAACAGCCCGGTATTGCGTGCCCAGTGGGAAGAAGAACTGGCAGAAATGCGTCTGCGGATTCGCGGCATGCGCACCCAGATGGTCGACCTGCTGGCGAAAAACGCTCCACAGCGCGATTTCAGCTTCGTCGGTCGCCAGCGCGGCATGTTCTCCTACTCCGGCCTGACGGTTGAGCAAGTGACCCGTCTGCGCAACGAGTTCGGCATCTACGCCCTGGACACCGGCCGCATCTGCGTTGCCGCGCTGAACCAGAGCAACATCGACGCCGTGACCAAGGCCATCGTTCAGGTGATCTGAGTCGTCGCGCACCATGAAAACGGGAAGCCAAAATGGCTTCCCGTTTTTTATTGGCCTCAGATAAATCTCAAAGCAGCCGCTGCGCCCTTTAAACTCCCACAGGCTTTATGTACACCCGAGAATTCTTGCGAGAACCCCACATGAAAAACGACGACCTACGCGCCGACCGCGACGAACTGGACCACTTCGTGCCCCGCTCCTCGGCCAAACGCGGTAATAACCTGGTGCTGCAAGTGGCCGCGGGCGTGTTCCTTGGCGGCCTGGCCTTGTGGCTGGTGCAACTGGCCGCCACGATGCTGTATGCCAAGCTGATGCTCGGCACCATCACTTTTGGCGGTTAGGCCAATTCGCTCGCACGCTGGCTGGCCGCGTCGTCATAGGCGACATAAAGCGACTCGGCCACCTGGCTTTTGATCGCCTTGGTGCTTTCCAGGCCCAGGACAAAACCTTCGGCCTTGCCGCCTGCGCGGTTCAGCTCGTCAGCGGTGCTGGCCTGAGTGATTGCGTCGAGCAGTTTCTCGGCGTGCGGGCCGACACCTTTGGGCAGGCTGATCTGAGCGATGCTCATGGGAACACCCCACTGTTTCGGGGTGTGAAGGCTGGGTGATTCATGGCGCGTACCTTTTCGGCTGAGGGCCGGCAGCGCGTGTCACCACTTCCGGGCGGCCATGGTAGACCTCTACCGCGCTTCTGGTAACCGCCAATGGCCGATAAACCTCCCTCTGATCCGATGAAAACATCAAATTGCCAACAGAGGCTTGACTTCTCTTTTTGAATCAGTAACATACACGCCATTCCGCGATAGCTCAGTTGGTAGAGCAAGTGACTGTTAATCACTGGGTCCCTGGTTCGAGTCCAGGTCGTGGAGCCAGACAGCAAAACCGAAAAGCCCCTGAATCGAAAGATTCAGGGGCTTTTTTGTGCTTGACGAAAAGACACGATCCTATGAATTCCCTACCCCGACAGAGTAGGAAGCTTCCTGATTTTCTGTAGCCGTGTTTCAGGCTTTCGCCTGAGCCCCCGTAAACCCTGGACTAGAGCATCAATAGCCACTTTCATAGTGGCCGGATGCTGACTGTAAAGCAGCGAACTTGTGCGTTATGAATAGCGCCTCTCGCCTGCCAACATCCCCGGATCGTTCACGTGTCAGAGTTACTCAAACTCAAGGAGAACGTCCTTGTCCCTCACCCTGGTGGCTCACTGAGCTTTGGCACCCTTCCCGAGATGCCCAGGTTCAATTTACGGGGTGGCGAAATATTCCTGCGGGTCGGAATTCACAAAGGCATCAACAAAGGATTTGGCGTTCGACATGTCTGGGAAGCCCACAAGACCGACCTGGCAATATTTGGCTGCCACACCATTGATGATGTGGCAGCCCACATCGCCAAAATGATCGTACCCGGCGCCCCCATCTACTGTGAGTTCAAGGAAATGAGAGGTGATCACAGAGTCGCCGTGCTTAAAAATCCTACCGGCTCGCTCATTCTGGAGCCTCGAAATGAGCGTCGCGGCTTCGGATACTACGTCGTAACCTGGTATCCCAAGAGACGTGCAGAAGGCACCCTGGTCGGCACAATCGCCAAACCAGATCCCAAGCAATAAAAAAGGCGTCCTGATGGACGCCTTTTGAATTTTCGAGGAGTAGTCGCAGCGATTCTTTAGCTCCTGGCCACAAATGACCTTGGGTTCAGAATCCGACCGGCATGCCAGTCGTCACTACTTCAGAGGGAGCCAGCTTCTCTGCTGCCAACAAGATGGGGGGCCAATGCTGGAGGCCAAGCCCAAGGATGCGCAATTGCAGACCTCAAATTCGATTGTCAACCATGCGTGGAGCGAGTGTCAACCTGACCGACAACTGAATCGGTCGACCCACCCCCGATCGCCAGTCAGACATGCTCACGGTTTTTCGCATGCACCACCTGCAACTCGGCATGCCCATGGTCCATCTCCACCACCGGAACCTCATTCCCGTCGCAGTCGCGCAGTTTACCTTCGCTGAAGTAGTCCCCTTCCCGCAGCGCCGCCAGGTCTTGATAACGCAGGACTCGTTCAGTACCGGCGGCAAACACTGATTGCTGGTCCGAGTTGCCGGCCGTGAGGTGGTTGAAGGTCAGGTTCAGCACGATAGCCATGATCGCCGAGGAGCTGATGCCCGAGTGGAAGATCGTCGAGAACCAGCTTGGAAAGTGGTCGTAGAAGTTCGGGGCGGCGATGGGGATCATGCCGAAACCGATGGAAGTGGCGACGATGATCAGGTTGACGTTGTTGCGGTAGTCGACCTTGGACAGTGTCCGGATGCCGCTGGCGGCGACGGTACCGAACAACACGATGCCGGCGCCGCCGAGCACCGAGGTCGGCACGGCGGCGATGACCCGGCCCATGAACGGCAGCAATCCGAGCACCACCAGAAACACACCACCCGTGGCCACCACGAAGCGGCTCTTGATCCCGGTCACCGCCACCAGCCCAACGTTCTGGGCGAAGGCGCTCTGAGTGAAGGAGCCGAAGATTGGCGCAATCATGCTCGACAACATGTCGGCGCGCAGACCATTACCGAGGCGTTTGGAGTCGACCTTGGTGCCGATGATTTCACCAACGGCAAGGATGTCGGCCGAGGTTTCCACCAAGGTCACCATGACCACGATGCACATCGACAGGATCGCGGCGAAGTGGAAGGTCGGCATGCCGAAATGGAACGGCGCCGGAAAGCCGAACATTGGCCCTTGGGTAACGGACGAGAAATCCGCCATGCCGAGGAACACAGCGATGACCGTGCCGATGACCATCGCCAGGAGGATCGACAAACGGGAAATGGTCGCGCTGCCGATCTTGCTCAAAAGCAGCACCAGCACCAGCGTCACCGCCGCCAGACCGATGTTCGCCATGCTGCCGAAATCCGGCGCATGGCTGTTGCCACCCATGGCCCAGCGCGCGGCCACCGGCATCAGCGTCAAGCCGATAGTGGTGATCACAATGCCGGTCACCAGCGGTGGAAAGAACTTGGTAATCCTTGAGAACACCGGCGTGATCAGCAAACCGATCAACGACGCGGCAATCACCGCCCCGAGAATCGACTGAAAGCCACCCTCCCCGCCACTGCTGACAATCGCGACCATGGTCGCAACGCCGGAGAACGACACGCCCTGCACCAGCGGCAACTGACAACCGAAAAACGGCAAACCCAGGGTTTGCAGCAATGTCGCCAGCCCCCCTGCAAACAATGAAGCAGCAATCAACAAACCGATGTCCGCCGGCGAGAGCCCGGCCGCCTGGCCGATGATCAAAGGCACCGCGACGATACCGCCGTACATGGTCAGAACGTGTTGCAGGCCATAAGCCATATTCGCGCCGATCCCAAGGTTTTCGTCCTCGGGCCGTTGGTGTGAAACATGGGGCGTTTTCATGGTTGGGGGGTTCCCTGGTTTTTGTTATGCGCACACTGTATTCAATACTCAAGACAAATGTCTATAGAGTTGTATACAACTAGCCAGTCAGATTATGGACACTTGTCCACGCCACCCTTTGGCCATAGCGCCTCCAGCCCCAAACGTCTTGAAATACATCCCTGCCCCCCTATCCCTCCTCACCGCTAATCTTTTGCTTTCCAAGCGACCGCCGGCACGGACGCCTCCTCGCTTATACATATAAAGTATGCATAATTAAGTCATTCGAAATTCAGTATCACAGGGCAAAGAACGCGGCCAACAAACTAAAACATCAAGGCATCAGCCTCGCAGAGACAGAACCGGTGTTTTATGACGAACGAGCCCTGACTTTTCAGGACGACCATCATGATGAGCAGCGGTGGATCATCATGGGGCTGGATGCCAAAGGTCGCTTGCTGGTCGTTGCGTACACCTGGCGCGACCCGAATTTCGTGCGAATCATTTCCGCACGCGTCGCCACCAAAGGCGAGCGTCGCCACTATTTGGAGGCTTGAACGATGAAAGACGAATACGACTTCAGCAACGCCAAGCGTGGAGCAATTGCCACAAGCAAAGGCAAGACCCGAATCACCATCATGCTCGACGATGTCGTCATAGAGGCCGCGCGTGCTCTGGCAGAAAACGAGGGGTATGGCTACCAGACAGTGATCAACAATACTTTGCGCCAGATGTTGCTCAGTGATAAAGGCAAAGCGGCGAAGCCCGATGAGAACACCGCGGGGGCAAACGTCGGGCATTTCAAAAAAGGCATAACCGCCTCGGAGCTGAAAAGCCTGGAGAAAAAATTGTCAGAGGCCCTCAGCGAAATCCATCACGTGATGGAGCTAGAAGTTCGTTCCTAGACACAAACCGCTTGAGTCGGCCAAATAAAAAAGGGCGGATTGATCAGATCCGCCCTTCGCGTGGTGCTCAGTTTGCCTGCGGCACCGGCTCGATCAACCGCTCCAGCACCGGCTTCAACGCCTCCTTCGCTGGCACCCGAATGTCGAACTCACGTTCCAGCAACCCAATCAACTCATCCACATCCGTCACCTGCCGCCGCTCGCTCTCGCTGCCCATGCGGTGAATGGCAAAACTGCCATTGTTCAGAGTGCGTCGCCATCCCTCCCCCGTCCGCGCCACCATCAATTGTTTGACGAAGGACGATTCGGGATGAGTCGAGACGTACCAGTTGCCGAGGGTGTAATCGATGTCTTCCTGACGTTGCAGGTCGAAGATGTACATCGCCCGCCATTCACCGCCGACGTTGGCACGCAGGGTGTAACCGTCTGCATGCTGTTCGATGCGATAGGGTTCGTGGGGAGTGAGCTGTTCGTCCTCGGTGTCGAGGATCAATGGCGCGGTAGGCACCATGCCGCCAAAGCCGACATCGGTGATGTAGCGCACGCCGTCGAGGGTCACCAGGCTCAAGCGGTGAGTGCGTGCGGTCCATGCGCCTTCGGGCTGGTTCATGACCACGCGACCGGTGATGCCGCGCGCCTCGAAACCCAGCGTCTGCAGCAAGGCCAGGAACAGGTTGTTGAGTTCGTAGCAGTAACCGCCACGGCCGTCGTGCAGGACTTTCTGCTCGATGGACGGCAGGTCGATGAGTACCGGTTGCCCTAACAGCGTGGTGAGGTTTTCGAACGGGAAGGCGCCGGTGTGGCGCAACTGCAATTGACGCAGGGTTTGCAGGGTCGGCGCCGGGGGCGCGTCGAAACCCAGGCGTTGCAGGTACAGCGCAAGATTTGTCAGTCGTGGTTCGCTCATCGCTCAATCCTTATGCATGGAACCCGCGGATCGCTCCGCCGATGGCCGCCATGTATAAGGGAAAAAGCGTCCGGGCCGATAATTGATTTCGCCAATCGCCGCACACGCCAAAACTATCGCCGCTTGCGTGAACCCAATCGAATCCACGTCGGCGCGTGATCGCTGGCATGAGACTCGTTGCGAACCCAGGCGTCGACACCGGCCTCTTGCAGGTAAGGACGCGCTGCCTGATTGAGCAGTAGATGATCGATGCGCAGTCCGGAGTTTTTTTGCCAGTGCTGCCGGAAGTAGTCCCAGAAGGTGTAGATCCGCTCCTGCGGATACAGATGACGCAGGGAATCAATCCAACCCTGATCCAGCAGACGTTGATAACACGCCCGACTCTCGGGTTGCAGCAGCGCGTCCTTGAGCCAGGAGCGTGGGTTGTAGATGTCCATGTCGGTGGGCACCACGTTGTAGTCGCCGGCCAGCACCACCGGATGGTCGCTGCCTTGCAGGTCCTTGGCGTAAGAGATCAGCCGCTCGAACCACGCCAGTTTGTAATCGAACTTTGGCCCTGGCTGCGGATTGCCGTTGGGCAAGTACAGACACCCCACCAGAACCCCGTGCACGGCCGCTTCGATGTAGCGGCTATGGGTGTCACTGTCATCGCCCGGCAGACCACGCCGACGCTCCAGCGGTTGCGCATCGCGCGCCAGAATCGCCACCCCGTTCCACGCCGCCTGGCCCTGCCAGATAGCGCCATAACCGGCCGCCTCCAGCTCAGCGGCAGGGAATGCCCCGTCCACCGATTTGAGTTCCTGCAGGCAGGCGATGTCTGGCTGCTCCCGCGCAAGCCACGCCAGTAGATTCGGCAGGCGTGCGCGCATGCCGTTGACGTTGAAGGTGGCGATTTTCAGGTTGTTCATGATCCGACGCTCGCAACGGATGGGCGGTATCCAGTTGTGACCGGAGTACGCCACGGCAGTTGCCGTGGCGCACGAAACAGGCGACTAAAGGTGCGCGCCCTGCTGCGCAAAGTCTTCCTGCGAGGCCTTGAGCAAAGGCAGCAGTGCAGACCTGTCCACCGGACGACTGAGGTAAAACCCCTGCACTTCATGGCACTGATCCGAGATCAGGAAGTCCAGTTGCTCCAGCGTCTCGACACCTTCTGCAGTGACGGTCAGGCCCATCGCCTTGCCCAGGTTGATGATCGCCTGCACCACGGCGCGATCATTGCTGCCGCTGCTCATGGACGAAATAAAGCGTTTGTCGATCTTGATCCCGTCGAACGGATACGTGCGCAAGTAACCCAGCGAGGAATAACCGGTGCCGAAGTCGTCCATGTTCAGGCGCACGCCCAACTCCTTGAGTGCATTCATGGTCGCCAGGGCGCCATCGACATCGATGAGCATCACGTTTTCAGTGATCTCCAGCTCCAGCCGACTGGCGGGCAAGCGGGTCTGGATCAACGCTTCGCGCACGTCCTCGATCACATCGCTACGGGCGAATTGAACCGGCGACAGGTTGACCGACACCATCATCGCACCGGGCCAGGTCAGAGCCGTCTCGCACGCCTCGCGCAGCACCCAGCGGCCCAATGGCACGATCAGATCGGTTTGCTCGGCCAGCGGGATAAACGCGTCGGGGCTCAACAAGCCTTGCACTGGATGCTGCCAGCGCAGCAGCGCTTCGACCGAGACGATGCGCTTGCCATCGACGTGATAACGCGGCTGGTAATGCATCACGAATTCGTTGTTCTTGATCGCCCGACGCAGGTCGTTTTCCAGTTGCCGGCGATGCTGGATCTGATCGTTCATGTGCGCGGCAAAATAGCACCAGGTTTTCTTGCCATCAGATTTGGCCTGATACAACGCGATATCGGCACACCGAATCAGCTCCTGTGGAATATGCCCCTGGCGCCGACTCAAGGCGATACCGATGCTCGCGCCGATGTGCAGCGAGTGATGGTCGTAGTGAATCGGCTGATGCAGGCTGTCGAGCAAGCGCTCGCAAAACCTGTCGATTTCCGCGTGGCTGTCCATGCCATGGAGCACCAGCACGAACTCGTCGCCACCCAGTCGGGCGACCAGATCAATTTCTCGTGTGCACTCGCGCAAACGAGTGGCGACTTCCAGCAATACCGCATCGCCGGCCGGGTGGCCGAGGGAATCGTTGATCGGCTTGAAGTTATCCAGGTCGATCATCAACAACGTCAGCGCCGTCGACTGCTCTTTCAGTGCCAGCGCCTCATCGAGAAAACGCGCCAGTTTGTTGCGGTTCGGCAGGCCGGTCAGGGCATCGTGCAACGACAGATGCTGGATCTGCGCATGGGCGGCGACTTCGTCGGTGATGTCGCTGGCCGTTCCGCGATAGCCCAGCACTGCGCCCTTGCGCTGGATCGGCCGTGCCGACACCCGACAGACCCGCTGTTGCCCCGATTGATCGCGGTAGGAACAGCGCAAATGGCTGACGGCTTGCTCTTCATCGAGTTTGTTCAGCCACAGCGACAACGGCGTCGTATCGCAATGGAGCAATTGCCCGATGTTCTGTCCCAGCCACTGCTGATCGGAGAACCCGGTGACGGTGCTGAAGCGTCCCGACAGATAAGTGATGCAATGCTGGTCGTCGATTTCCCAGATCCAGTCGGACGCGGCCTCGGCTACCGCACGAAAACGCTCTTCACTGGCCTCCAGTGCCTGGTTCGACAAATCGAGGCTGGTGTAACTGGCATCCACATGCCCCGACGTGCGCAGGACATAGCGAAAGAAATAAGCGGTCAACAACGCCAGAACCAGCAGCGCCCCGCCCAGTGGCGGCAACAGTGACCAGAGCAATTGATGACCCGGCCGCTCGAGCCGGGAGACCAGACTGTAACCGGTGCCAGTGAGTGCAATAGCGGGCTGACCGGGAGCGATGGCGTTGTCGGGCATCAGGCTCAAGTCGTGCAAACCGTAATCGACGCTCAAGGTGCTGAGCTTTTCAGGGTTCAGTTGGTCGACGTATATAAGCACCGAAGTGCTTTTGGGATCGACCGCCGGGCGTTCGTCATTGGGCACAATCGCGGCGGCCGACAGCAGCGCGGGTTTGCCCTCGAACAAGGTGTAATGGCTGACGGGTTTGATGAGGTTCTCCTGACCCTGAGCCTCGTCAATGAGCGTCGCCATCGAGGTCGACAGATAGGCCGCCGCCTCGTCCTGAACCTGAAGCCCACGCACCACGGCGTATTTTGTTCGCTGAACATCGACCACGAAAACACCCTCGTAGTGGTCCATGGTGAACAGGGTTTTACCCATGTTCTGCTCGACGTAGGCCCACTGCACATCGACCTCGCCGTTCAGGTGATCGTAGGCCGACGTCCAGTCGGCATAACTGGCGATGTAGTTTTTAGTGGCGGTAATGCGGTTTTCCAGCGCGCGCTGGGTATAAAACGTGGTCTTGGCCAAGTCCTCGGCATCGAGCCGCCCGGCAATACTGAACAGGGCGATCAGCGCGATCAGCACCCCAACCACAAACAACAGACCGACCACCAACATCAGGTTGCGAGTAATCGGGGTATGGCGCGCAGGTGCAGCGGTGGTAACGGCAGACAAATCCATGCACTTGATCCTGTCATTCGATTGCCCGATCGGGATGAGACCGGTGGGCCCAGTCGGTCAGGTGTGACAGCCAGGCTCTCTGCACTGACCATAGCAGGCATGCCCGATCATCGCTCCTGGATAACGCAAGTCATTGCCGCACTTGAAGAACCGGTCACAAGGACCATTGCCCATCGATGGCCGCAAGCGTCATCGATCCGAGCGCATCAGCGCCTCGACGCCCCCTTCCATCGACAACACCGCCGAGCGATTTCGCCCTGAGTGCTTGGCCTGGTACAGCGCCGCATCCGCGCGCTTGATCAACATTTCGGTGCTGTCGTGCGCCGTCGGCACAAACGAATAACAGCCAAGACTGACCGTCAGATAGCCCGTGGGTGAACCGCTGTGGGTGATGTTTTTGTCCATGACGCTACGGCGGATTTGCTCGGCGATCGTCAGTGCTCCATGAATGTCGGTGTCCGGCAGCAACACCGCGAACTCTTCGCCGCCGTAGCGCACCGCCAGATCGGCTTTGCGGTGGCAGCAACTCTTCAGGGCCCGCGCCACTTCGGCCAGGCAATGGTCCCCGGCCACATGACCGTAAGTGTCGTTGTAGCGCTTGAAGTAATCGATATCGAGCATAATCAGGCCCAGCGAGCTCAACCGCCGGGCACCGCGCCCGAACTCTTTCTCCAGCGCCCGTTCGAACAAGCGGCGGTTGGCCAACCCGGTCAGGCTGTCGTGGGTGGCGATCAGCTCCAGGGTTTTCTGCGCCTCGCGCAAATCCGCCTCGATGCGCTCGCCCGCACGAACCTGATGAATGAACACCCAACCGAACAACCCCACGCCGAGGACAACCAGAGCGACGATCACACCGGATTGAATCGCCGTGTCGTACCAGTCCTTGAGGACTGCGTCTTTGGAGGATGCCGCCGCGACCACCACCGGATAGGCGTCGAGCTGACGATAGCCATACAACCGAGCGATGCCATCGACCACCGAGTCGATCATGGCGTTGCCGGACGTGGCGTTGGGCAAGAGTTTCTGAAAAATCTCGCCCTTAGCCAATGACCTGCCGATCTGCGATTCCACAAACGGCCGTCGCGCCAGTTGTGTTCCATCGGTCAATGCCAAAAACATCGCGCCGTTGTCGTCGAGGCTGAAGCTTTTGAAGAACTGATCGAAGTACGACATCTTGATCCCGGCCAGCAACACGCCCTGGAAATGACCGCTCTGATCGTTTATCCGTTTGGAAACCGGAATGATCCACTCGCCATTTTCCCGACTACGAATGGCCGGGCCGATGTGCGCCAGGGTTGAGATGTTTTGCTGGTGAAACCTGAAATACTCGCGATCCGCGACACCCGGCCCACGAGGCAGACTCTCGAACGACGTCACAGTCCATTGCCCCTGCCTGTCGAACAGAAATATCCCGTGCAACTGATTCAGCGCCTGCACCCGCCGCGCGAAGGTTTTCTGCAAGCGTGACGTCTGGGCAGCATCGAAACCTTCAGCCTGAATCCAGTCCACCAGACTGGTCAGCACCAGATCGGCCTTCATGAACGTGTCTTCGGCCTGCTGCGCCATGGCTCGGGTCAGGTTCGACGACGACACCTCGGCCAACGCGAGGTCGTGCCGACGCGACTGCTCCAGTTGCAGGTAAAGCAGCCCACAGAGACAAAGGCATACCGCCGCAATGAACAGCACCGCGGCCTTGAGCAAAGGCAGTCGCTTCAAGGCACCGCCGGACGCGTCCTGCGGATCGTGAATGGGGATAGGCAAAAGTGAGTCCTGGAAGGGTAAGACATGGGCAACGGCCCAAAGCCCCTATTTTTTTTGAGCGTAGTCTACGGGGTTGTGCGGGATAAACAGAGGATTGAGGGATAAATGGTTGTGTTTTAATTCCATGACGCAAGGCAAAACCACATGACCTTGAAGGAGCTACGATTAACTGACATCACGACAGGAAATCGAAATGAGTAAGGTAGACGAGCTCGCCGCGAAGCTTAAACAATCCCGGCAAACCAGTGCCGACGCGACCATCGCCGATCAAGCCATCGACAGCTGGCCCGCCCAGGTCTACGAGCTGTATCACCAGATCGAAGCCTGGCTGCAACCACTGATCGAGGTGGGCCTGAAGCTGCGACGCAATTCCACCCATGTGTTCGAGAGTGCGCCGGACGGTGCGACTTACGATTACGCCATCGACCAACTGCTGATCGAAGGCAACCACCACGGCATCACCTTCGATCCCGTCGCGCGCTTCACTGTCGACGGCGCCGGGCGGATCGAAATCCACTCGACAGGCAAGGAACTCGCCTTGTTACGAACCGTGAACGAACACGGCGAGACGCAGTGGTGGCTCCAGGCGAGCGAACAATCCGGACAACAACCGGATGCGATCGCGCTGACGGAACACAATTTGCTGCTGGCCGTGCAAGAAGGCTTGGGGCTTTAAAGCCTACAACTTGCTCTGCTCCGCTGCCACCGAAGGAGGCGCCGCTCGCCTCCCGTCCAGCGCCGGCCGCTCCGAAGGCTGATTCAACGCCCGCAATACCGGGGAGTCATAGCCATACACATCGGGCTTGAATGTCACGCGCCCATCAAGACTCAGGTCCACCGTCCAGTAGGCCAACAGCACCGGCACTTTCACCGGGAGCCTGATGTTCTCTGTCTTGCCGTTGGCTAACTGTTTTTGAATCCCTTCGCTGTTCCAGTGAACCGGATCGTTGAACAACAGCTCCACCAATTGCAGCGGGTTTTCTACCCGAATACAGCCGGAGCTGGTCGCGCGGTTGGATTTCGCGAACAACTCGCGATGCGGCGTGTCGTGCAGATAAATCGAATACTCATTGGGGAAACGAATCGCCACCTGCCCCAGCGAGTTATCCGACCCCGCATCCTGCCGTAAGGTAAGGCCGCGCGGGTTGTCCCAATCGACAGTGGACGGATCAAGCACATTGCCATCTCGATCGATCACGCGAATCCGGCTTGCCTCAAGGTAACCAGGATTGTCGCGAATCTTCGGCAGCATGTCCTTGAGCAGAATCGTCGGTGGCACGGTCCAGGTGGGGTTGAACGTGACGTAGGTGATCGCGGATTGAAAAATCGGCGTGCTGCGAAACGGCTTACCGACCTGCACCCGCGAGCGCCAGATCGGTTTGCCATCGCGATAGAACGCGACTTTATACCCGGCGATATCGACCACGACGAAGGTGCCCTGAAGCTTGTACAGCAGCCATCGCGCCCGCTCCATGTTCACCCGCACCTGATCGATTCGCGCCTCGACCGGTACATTCAGCTCCGCGAGCGTCGCCGGCCCCGCTACACCGTCCGCCCCAAGGTATTGCTCAGTCTGAAACTTCTTCACCGCCGCGGTGACGGCGTCGTCGTAGTCGGTGCGAGCAGTTCCTTGCGCGGCAAGATAACCGCCCGCCGCCAAACGCGTACGCAGTAGAGCAACCGAGGCGTCGTCCATGCCGGGCCTGAGCGTCTGCCCTTCCGGGACCTTTGGCCAGCCACCCCGATCACGAACCTTGCGCAGTTGCGCCAGGCCATGGCGCAACGTGCCGTAAACCGCTTCTTGGGGCGGCGCCTGGGCAAAGGCGCGCGCAATGTCATGGCTGTCGAGGGCGGCAAAAAACTTATTGACGTCCTCCCGAGGATCGACGCCAGCGGGGTCGAAGTTCCAGTGGATGTCCAACCGCGAAGGGTCGACCTTGCCGCGCCGCAACTGCAGCAACGCCGTGATGAACGTCCGGGTGGCGGAGATATCAAAGGCTGCCCGTTGCCCGGGGGTTGGGGTGGTTGTCTGCATCAACGTGCGGGCCTCGGCCAACTCGGCGATCCGGAAATCCGCGGGGTTCAGGCCATCGGCCTGGGTATCACCCAAGCTTTTCAACAACTGGGCGACATCGTCATCGTCCGTCCAGGCGGCGCGATAGCCACGATGGCTATAAAAATCCAGCACGACTCGGTTCACATCGACCCGTTGATGACGCGGCGAGGTGAGCAGCGGAGGAAACGCCGAACTCAATGGCGCCAACTCCGCCTGAATCGCTTGGCCGACATAATCACCGGGAGCCGCTTCAGCCACAGTGCTAACGGGAGATGCCGGCTCAATCGGCGAAGTTTGCGCGATCGCCGTGCCGCTTATCAGAAAGCCCATAAAAAATATGCGGCTTATGACGAATAACCTTGTTAACTGCCCCATGGATAATCCTTAATCTTCCGTTTTCAACCGGCTAGCGTCGTGCGCGCTGCTAGACTCGAAATATTCAGATGAGACTTGCATATGGCCCCACACCGCTTTGGCTGCTTAATGACGGCCCTGCTGCTGACTGCTTTTTTTTCATTACCGGCAGCCTACGCCGATTCGCTTGAAGCTGCCTTGGTCAAAGCGGCCCCCGATGCCAACGCCAAAGTCATTGCCCTGGCCGTTCGCGCCTCCCAATGCAGCCGGGCCCAAGGCACGTCCCCGGTGCAGAGACTCGCAGTGATCGATTATTCCCTGCCCTCGACGGTGCAACGTCTTTGGGTATTCGACCTTAAACAACGCAAATTGTTGTTCCATGAACTGGTCGCCCACGGTCGCAACAGTGGCGAGAACATGGCCAGCCAATTCTCCAATCAGAATGCCAGCTACGCCACCAGCCTGGGCTTGTACCGCACCCAATCCAGCTATGTCGGGCAGAACGGTTATTCCCTGCGCATGGAAGGTCTGGAACCGGGTTTTAACGACAACGCCTTCGAACGGGCGATCGTCATTCACGGCGCGCCTTACGTCAGCCCTGCCCTGGCGCGGGCCAATGGCCGGATTGGCAGAAGTCTCGGCTGCCCTGCAGTGAGGCCTGCGATTGCACATCGGCTGATCGACTCGATGAAGGATGGGCAGTTGTTATTTTCTTACTACCCGGATCAGCGTTGGTTGAAGTCTTCTTCGTATATCAATTGCGGTAACGCCACCGTGGCGGATTCGTCCAGGTCCAATAGCAGTCCTTGAACACCGCGTGAAACTGTCAAAACTGTAATCTTGGCCTCAGCCTGCTGAAAGGCACCGCCCGTTAGCCTCCTCCCCATTGAGTTCTCTTCCTTCCGCTCAGGATGGACCTGAGGGCTTTATCAGGCTGACGGACGGGATAAAACGGCATGCATTCCAACACCTCAAGACGCACCTTTGTGAAGGGCCTGGCCGCTGGCGGGATGCTCGCTGGCCTCGGGCTGTGGCGCACGCCAGTCTGGGCGGTCACCAGTCCTGGCCAACCTAATGTGCTGGCCGGTACCGACTTCGACCTGTTCATTGGCGAATCCCCGGTCAACATCACCGGCAACCCTCGAACCGCGATGACCATCAACGGCGGCATTCCCGGCCCCCTGCTGCGCTGGCGTGAAGGCGACACCGTCACGCTGCGGGTGAAAAACAAACTCAAGGACAGCACGTCGATTCACTGGCACGGCATTTTGCTGCCGGCCAACATGGACGGCGTGCCGGGCCTGAGTTTTCACGGGATCGAGCCGGGTGGCATGTACGTCTACCAGTTCAAGGTCCGGCAGAACGGCACTTACTGGTACCACAGCCATTCGGGCTTTCAGGAACAGTCCGGGGTTTACGGGCCGTTGGTGATCGACGCCAAGGAGCCGGAGCCGTTCCAGTACGACCGCGACTACGTGGTGATGCTCACCGACTGGACCGACGAAGACGCCGTCGGCCTGATGAAAAAACTCAAGAAACAATCGGACTACTACAACTACAACAAACGCACCGTGGGCGATTTCATCCACGACGTCAGCGAGAAAGGCTGGGGCTCCACGGTGGCCGATCGCAAGATGTGGGCCGAGATGAAGATGAACCCCACCGACCTGGCGGACATCAGCGGTGCCACTTACACCTACTTGATGAACGGCCAGGCGCCGAACATGAACTGGACCGGCCTGTTCCGTCCCGGCGAAAAGCTGCGCCTGCGTTTTATCAACGGCTCGTCCATGACCTATTTCGACGTGCGTATCCCGGGTTTGAAAATGACCGTGGTCGCGGCGGATGGCCAACACGTCAAACCGGTGAGCGTCGACGAGTTCCGCATCGCGGTGGCAGAGACGTTCGACGTGATCGTCGAGCCTACCCAGGACGCCTATACCCTGTTCGCCCAGTCGATGGATCGAACGGGTTATGCGCGAGGCACCCTGGCGGTGAAGGCCGGGTTGTCGGCGCCGATTCCAGCGCTGGATCCGCGACCGCTGGTGACCATGGATGACATGGGCATGGGCGGCATGGATCACGGCAGCATGGGCGGTGACATGGCGGGGATGGACCACGGTGCCACGCAAGGCATGAACGGTGGTGACATGCAGGGCATGGACGGCGGAGACATGCAGGGCATGGACGGCGGCAACATGCAGGGCACGAACAGCATGGCCGGAATGGATCACAGCAGCATGGACATGGGTGACATGGCCGGGATGGCCGGGATGGCCGGGATGGCCGGTATGCAATCCCATCCCGACACGGAAAAAGACAACCCGCTGGTGGACATGCAAGCCATGAGCACCACGCCAAAACTCGACGACCCGGGCATGGGCCTGCGCAACAACGGCCGCCGTGTGCTGACCTACTCCGACCTGCGCAGCACCTTCGAAGACCCGGACGGCCGCGAGCCCGGCCGCACCATTGAACTGCACCTGACCGGCCACATGGAGAAGTTCGCCTGGTCGTTCAACGGCGTGAAGTTCTCTGATGCCGAACCCGTGCGACTCAAGTACGGCGAGCGGGTTCGAGTGGTGCTGGTCAACGACACGATGATGACCCACCCCATTCATTTGCACGGCATGTGGAGCGACCTCGAAGACGAAAACGGCCAGTTCATGGTGCGCAAACACACCATTGATGTGCCGCCGGGATCGAAGCGCAGCTATCGGGTCACCGCCGATGCGCTCGGCCGCTGGGCCTACCACTGCCATCTCCTGTACCACATGGAAATGGGCATGTTCCGTGAAGTTCGCGTGGAAGAATAAGGCGCTACCCATGACCAGACTCACTCCGATCACTTTGACCCTCGTTACCATGGGCCTGACGCTCTCTTCGGCCATGGCCGCCACTGACAACATGCAGGGCATGGACCATAGCCAGATGCCGGGCATGGATCACAGCCAGATGCAGAACGAGGATTACGGGCAAATGCAGCCCGCCGCGCCGACCCAAAGCCGCACGCCGATCCCGGCATTGACCGACGCCGACCGTGCTGCCGTTTTCGTCAGCCCCGCCGGCCATGACATGCACGACAGTGCGCTCAACTATTACTTCCTCGCCGACAAACTCGAATGGCAGGACGCCGATAACGGCAGCGCATTGGCGTGGGATCTGTCTGGCTGGATCGGCGGCGACGTTGATCGCCTGTGGTTGCGCTCCGAAGGCGAACGCGTCAATGGCAAGACCGAAGATGCCGAAGTCCAGGCCCTCTGGGGCCACGCGATCAGCCCATGGTGGGACGTGGTGACCGGCGTGCGCCAGGACTTCAAACCCGGCGCCCCGCAAACCTGGGCCGCGTTCGGTGTGCAAGGCATGGCGTTGTACAACTTCGAAACCGAGGCCACCGCGTTCATCGGCGAAGGCGGCCAGACCGCCGCACGGCTGGAAGGCGACTACGACATCCTGCTCACCAATCGGCTGATTCTGCAGCCGACCGCCGAGCTCAACGTCTACGGCAAAAACGACCCGCAACGGGGCATTGGCTCCGGACTGTCGAACACCGAAGCCGGCCTGCGGCTGCGCTATGAAATCCGCCGGGAGTTCGCGCCCTACATCGGTGTGACCTGGAACCGCACCTACGGCAAAACCGCCGATTACGCCAGGGACGAAGGCGAAGACCGCAGCGAAGCCCGACTGGTCGTCGGCGTTCGGCTGTGGTTCTAAACACTTCAACTCAAAAACCTAAAAACCAACCGCTTAAAGCGGTAAGAGGCCTTGCATGCGCACCATCAAAACCACCGCTATCGCCATCGCACTTTCCACCGGGCTGCTCATGAGCGCACTGGCTCAAGCCCACCCGAAACTGCTCTCCTCCACCCCAACCGAAGGCGCGGACGGCGCAGCGCCCAGCAACATCGAGCTGCACTTCTCCGAAAACCTAATGACCCAATTCTCCGGCGCCAAACTGGTCATGACCGAAATGCCCGGCATGGCCCATTCCCCCATGCCGATGAAAGCCAAGATCTCCGGCGGCAGTGACCCGAAAACCATGGTCATCACCCCGCTCTCGCCCCTGCCCACCGGCAGCTACAAAGTCGAATGGCGCGCCGTGTCTTCGGACACTCACCCGATCACCGGCAACGTTACGTTCAAAGTGAAGTGATTGATGAGCGACTCGGTCGGCATTGCCCTGCGGTTTGCGTTGTATGTGGATTTGATGCTGTTGTTCGGGGTGGCACTTTTTGGGCTGTACAGCCTTAAAGGGCAGGAACGGATGTCCGGGGCGGTGCTGCCATTCCGGTCGATGCTGGCGGGGATGGCAGTGCTGGGCGCGGTGTTGTCCGTCGCCAGCATGGTGATGATGGCGAGCGCCATGAGCGGTGAAACGGACTTCGCCGAGCTGCGTCCGCACATCGAGATGATGCTGTTTGAGACGGATGTCGGCTTGGCTTGGGGGGTTCGCATTGTTGCGCTGGTCATCGCTGGCTTAGCGGTGATGCTCCGTGCGCCTGGTTTCAGTTTATGGGTCGCGGCTTTCGCCGGTGCTGTTGCCCTCGCCAGCCTGGCCTGGAGCGGGCATGGGGCGATGGATGAAGGCGATCGTCGCTTTTGGCATTTCGCGGTGGACATTCTGCACCTGCTGGCAGCGGGGGCTTGGCTTGGCGCGTTGCTGGCGTTTGCGTTGATGGCGAAGATCAATGCCCTGCAAACCGAAGCGCGCCTCAGGTTGCTGGCCCGCGCGGTTAATCGGTTTGAGGCGATTGGCGCGGCCATCGTCGTGGTCATCACCGCGACGGGAGTCGTGAATTATCTGTTCATCGTTGGGCCGAAGCTGGACGAGGTGTTTCTCAGCACTTACGGGATTCTGCTGTTCATCAAAGTGGTGCTGTTTGCCGGCATGCTGGTGCTCGCCGCGTTGAACCGGTTTCACCTCGGGCCGTTTCTGGAGCGCTCGTTGCGGGACGGGCAATACACGGTCGCCGCCAATGCGTTGCGGCGCAGCGTGGTGGTGGAATTGGCGGCGGCGGTGTTGATCGTGGGATTGGTGGCTTGGCTCGGAACGCTGAGCCCGGAAATGGGTGCCCAGTAGGGAAATGAAAGCATCCGATGACCGGCCAGAGCAGTCAGTGGACAGGGTGAGGGTCCTTTACTAGCGTCTAACCACACTAGATTTCAAGCCAGAGGGTTCAACACCCAAGCGCCAAGGTGAAAAAAGCGGCGCAATTATCGAAAGGAGTTCGAAAATGGCTGAAGTAATGAAAGTGGTGGATGTCGACTTAAAAATACTTAAATCCAACCCACCGCAGCTACACATATCGGCAATTGGCCTGGTGAATTCTGGTGGATGGACAAACCCGAGACTGGAGCCGCGGGTTTACATTCAGTTCCCACCAGACGGCATTCAGGACTTCGATTTTGTTGCTGATCCGCCCCAAGGGGCTGCTATACAGGTCATCCTTCCCATCGACGCATCAAAACTTTGGAAAGACCCGCCACTCGATAAACTCAAGGGAGTAAGAGTGCACTCTGCTAGCAACTCGATTGAAGCTCACCTTAAGAGTTCGAAGTCCGTGGCTTGTGGATAAACAACTCATGTAGAGGGATACGTGTCGGGCCTTGCCTGACACGTATCAGCCATTGGAATGTCACAGTGGCAGCACAACAAACCTCTGTGGGCGTCGCTTGATATGGATCAACAACGCCCTGCGACCGTGGCGTAAGTTCAAGATCACTCCCTCTAACGGGAACACAACATATCCTGGTCCGCAGCCATCCGACGCTGCCGATCCGCGTTATCACTGTGGAGATCGCCATGCACATCTACGTCAAGTCCCTCCTGGCCGCACTGGTCATGAGCAGCCCATTGCTGACGCTGGCTGCCGAATACCCCGAAACAGCGCCCGCCGCCCCCACCGATAACGCAACCCAAGCCACGCCCATGCAAGACAAGGCCATGAGCGAACAGATGAAGAAAATGCAGGCAGCCCACGACAAAATGATCGCCGCCAAAACCCCGGCCGAACGCCGGGCAGCCATGCAGGAAGCCATGGCTACGATGAGAACAAGCCTCGGCATGCTGCACGACAATTGCAGAGGTATGGGGATGGGCATGGGCATGTCCGGTGGCAAGGGCAGCTCGGATACGACGATGATGGACATGATGATGAAAATGATGGATCAGCAATCCAGGATGATGAAGATGCCGATGGGCCAATAAGCATTGCGCCATAACCCCCGTCGCTGACGGTTGGCATTGGCCGGCATGGCCGGACGAACCCCCGCGACATTTTCGTCAGAATGGAGCGCGTCACATGAACCACTCAAACCCCTCGACACCTCCTGCCACCTCGTTCTGGCGCGGCAAACCCGGCATCGCGCTGGGCATGCTGCTGGTGATCGGACTGTTCTACATGGCCCGCGAGCATTACGGTCATATCTACCCGCTTCTGCCCTATCTGATTCTATTGCTGTGCCCGCTGATGCACCTATTCGGGCATCACCACGGCAGACACTGACCCATGCATCGCCCTCTCGATCATCGAGCATATTGAACCAGGGCCGGGGAGCATCGCATTCAGCGTGGATGACAGCCAAGAAGCGCTTTCACTACACTGATCCAGCCTTGCCCCCCACTCCATCACAAAAGCCCGATAACAATGAAAACCATAAAAAGCACAATGATGCTCTGTGGCCTGCTGGCTCTATCCTGCGGCGCTCAGGCAGAGCAAAACTCTTCCCATCTGGACACCGTCCTGCAACAAGGCCAACTGCGCGTTTGCACCACAGGCGACTACAAACCCTATACCTTCAAAGGTGAAGACGGTGAATACTCGGGCATCGACATCGCCATGGCCCGCTCACTGGCCGACAGCCTGGGAGCGAAGGTCGAGTGGGTCCAGACCACCTGGAAAACCCTGATGCCCGACATGCTCGCGGGCAAATGCGACATCGGCGTCGGCGGCATCTCCGTCACCCTGGAACGCCAGAAAAAAGCCTTCTTCAGCACCACCCTGGATGTCGACGGCAAAATCCCGCTGGTGCGCTGCGAAGATCAAGCGAAATACCAGACCCTCGAACAAATCAACCAGCCTTCGGTTCGCCTGGTCGAACCGGCCGGCGGCACCAACGAAGCCTTCGTCCACGCCTTCCTGCCCAAGGCGCAATTGCAGCTGCACGACAACGTGACCATCTTCCAGCAACTGCTGGACAAGAAGGCTGACGTGATGATTACCGACGCCTCGGAAGCGCTGTATCAGCAGAAACTCAAACCAGGTTTGTGCGCGGTCAACCCGACGCAATACATGCAGTACGGTGAGAAGGCATATCTGCTGCCACGGGATGACATCAGCTGGAAGATGTATGTCGATCAGTGGCTGCATCTGGCCAAGGTGACGGGGAACTACCAGAAAATCCTCGGTCAGTGGATCGCGGTGCCAGAGGCTAAATAGCCTGTTAGTTGCCGCGACACATTCCCTGTAGCAGCTGGCGCAGCCTGCGTTCGGCTGCGCAGCAGTCGCAAAATCAGGGCACACGGTTCATCAGGCAAATCACGCAACGGCGAAAACACCCCAGCCGTTGCGTCATTCCTTAGTCGTGCAGCAAGCCCGAGCTGTACTCATTAAAGCTGTTGCCGATGGCGCTCCCACCAAAGTTCACCTTGTTGGGGTTATGGCCATCGAATTGTTGGCAGCCTTCTGAAAAGCAGGAACTGGTGCTCACACCCGAACAGGCGCTCAAGAGCAAAGCACCGGTGATCAGCATGGCTTTGAAGAGGTTCGAGATCATCTTGTTGTTTCCTGTGGGCTGGAGGTGTGGCAGCACGGTCTTAGGCGGTCATCCTATGCCGCGAGCCTGCCCAACTTGATGAAACATTACTGAGCGACAGCGTGGGTTCAGCATCCTTGTTTTCTCTGAAGCGACCCACCTGCTCAATGGCGGCTTTGTGCGGGAGACCTTCGGGTCTGCCGGGTTCCTGGTTTCCCGGTCTTGCAGACCCGCGCACAGCTGCCACCGCATCGATTGGGCGCTGCTTTCTCCTTCCGTTTTCGCGGGCGGGCATCCGGCAGATCAAATAGTGCATATAAACATACACTCGATATTTCAATTTTTTCCAAAGACGAAAAATTTCCTGGGGTGGGAGCTTTGTGCTCGCCTATACTAAAAAGATTAAATAGTGTCAGCGAGTGCATTTAACAAGATATTGAAACCTAGGCGTCTTTTGGAGTTACTGGTTAAAAACATTTTCTGTGATGATCTGGTGTCGCGACGAGGATTTGACATGAACGTTTTGTTGAAAGAACTTCTGACCTATCATCACGAAGTGTCTATGAAAATTACTCAGATCAAAGAATTGCTGAGGAAAATCAGACATGAACCCGATGGAACTGATGACTGCAAGCTGTTGTTCACGATGCTGGAAGCCTTGCATGGTGATGCAGAGCGACACCACCATGAAAATGAAGAACTTATTCGGCTGGCCTTGCTAGCGACTGAGGCGCCGATCCACCAACGGGTCAAGGATATCGAGCGAGATCATCAGGCATTTGGGCGCATTGCTGGACAGTTGAAGATGTTGGAGGACACCACTAAGGAAACGAGAGTAATTGCTGACACTATCGATGACTTTATCAAAAAATATTACGATCATATGGACGCCGAGGAAAATATTTTCTTTCCGGCGGCAGATAAGTGGCTGTCAGACGACCAGTGGCAGGAAGTCAAGAATCAATGGCATTAGTTGGAGCTCGCCGTACACCTTAAAAAATTAGCTTACTTAGCACTGACTTCACTTAAGTATTACGCGGACACCACGTATTAACTTACAGGGGTGTCCGTATATCGACGGCTCTTCGTTGCAAGTCACTCAACCCCTCCCGTTCCTGTTCTCACTCGCTCTCAACTACCGCAGCAAGACTCACCTGAGCCCCGTAAGCCCAATCCTGATAAACTCCCCACCTCCCAGCCTCACCCATTCCAGAAACGCCAATGCCACCAATCACCGCCACACTCGCCCTGCTCTCCCGCCGCTTCTGCGTCGCCCCATTTTGCGTCGATCAGGCTGGTCGTTGGTAACTCAGCATCTCTCTTTTACGCAAACACGCTTATTTGAAATCGCCCATTTATTCTCGAGGTAATGGTGACTCACTCTTCGGATCAACGTACTGACGAAAAAAGCCTGCCTCGATTGTTGCTCGATCTACTTTGGCAAATCGCCGTACTGTTGATCCCGATTTTTCTCGTGGCGGTATTACCGCTGCTGTGGGCGCTCGGTGTGGTACTGGGTTGTGCTGCCTTGATGTGGCTGACGGCACGGGCCGGTTGGCAACGAACCGGTCGAGGGGCTGCCCGGCTCATGACCTCTGCCGCACTAGGCCTGGGTTTTAATCTGGGCAGGGCTTTGCCGGCGTACTGGGATATTGCGGGGGCAGCGGCTGTGATGTTCTTCGGGCTGGCTTGCGTCAGTCACTTGGAAAGACGTTTTGGCCTGGTCGATAAAACACAGGCCAAGTCGTCACCGGTATCGCCTGGTCAGTCTTCAGGCGGCGCCAGTGCCTGGGGTGGGGACGAACCGCAGCAAACTCCCGAGGGCGAGCCCATCAGGGTGTTCAACTACAGCGAAATCGCCATGGGCGGACCCGTCCTGTGCGATTACCTATTTCCCGATGGGGTGCTGCTCCAGGGCCTTGGGTCGTCGGCTCGCTTCTCGAATGACGGACGTTATTTCGCCGCGCCTTTACCCTCGCGCCAAGCCTGGGGATTGGTGATTCTGGATCGACAGTTGCGTCAGCTTTACCAGTGTTCGTGTGATGAATTTTGGGAACTGGATGCCTTTAACGACGGCATCCTGAGTGGGCGTTACAGTCCTCTGGTCGACAACGGCGCACGGGAGATCAGCCTGGAGCAACTGCTGACGACGGCTGAAAAGGTCAGCCTGGTGCCCGTTATTGACCTTTGGGTTGAGCCTGGTGACTGGCAAAAAAACCTTGCGCTCGACGCGTTCCGGCATACGTCTCCCGATGGTCAGCAAAGATTGGACGCCTGTCTGGCGCTGCCGGCCAGCCTGCGCGAATTGCCACAGCCTTGCGCCCCGCTGATGAGCCCGGAATACAGCGTGAGCATGAACGGTGAGCCCACTTCGTTGCTGATCAGGGCCGATACCTCAATCATCTGGAATCATGATGGCCGCTCGTTCGCTTGCCATGCACGGATGAATGATGAGCAACCGCAAGCCCTCGAATATTGGCTCTGGCACGTAGACCGCGGCTGGCAAGCATTGCCTTGTCCGTGGCTATCTGCCGACAGCGAACCTTCCATGGGTTGGAGCGACCCCCTGGAGCTGGATGACCACTACCTGCGGCTATCGTCTTACTTCGACTACCCACAGCCTGATCGCGGTCGCTATGGATATGGCTTGTACAGCATACACAGCGACTGTGAGTCTCAGGTGGGCCATGATCCGAACGGCCGGGTGCAGGTTGCGCAGCGGCACCTGACTCGCATGCGGTTGGCCGTGCCTCTGGTGGGTGATGGACAGCGAGGCGCGACGATGGTCGAGTCGGCACCATTGACTGGTGATACGCGGGCTCAATTTAGCTGGCGGCAAGACAACAGCCTGGGGCTCGGGGGTTATACCTGCAGGATTGGGGACTGGGAGTTACCGGGCGTTTGGCTGCTCGATCATCGAGTTTCAGACACTGGACGTTACATCGCATTAATACCGTTCGCCCTGCCGCCCGCGACAGCAGGTCACGTGGTGGTGGTCGACGCACAGGAACGACAATTGATGAACAGCCCTCCTCTGTTGGTCGCACGATTGTTGGACTTTCGTGGGCCGAGACTGAGCCTGGCAGTGATTCGAGGTCGCCTGGATCAAGATCGGCAAAGCAGTCCATTGCAGCGCTTTGATCAATCGCCACCCGAGGCGGACGATGCCGCTGCATTTTGCCAGTATCGACAGGACTCGCGGCTTTACTACGAGTGGTGTGAGCTCAATGTCAGCCAACAAGGCCTGAGCGCCCTCCCCGATTGGCGCCTGGTTAAACAGCCACAGTCTGCAATCGCCGATGGAAACTTTGTCCAGCCAGCACCGATGGATAAAGATGCCGCTTGGCTGTTCGGTTGTGAAACCGAATACGCCGACAGTTGGCTACGCGTCCAGAGCCCACGCCTGGGCGGGCATTTGCTGACGGCGTCCGGTTGCGCCATCAGCCATCTCGCGCCCTCGATGATCTGGTCCGAGGATGCACGTTATCTCGCGCTGACTCGACTCCATACCAACGTCGAAGATGACCACGGAGGTCGCTTGGCATGGCAGATCTTGCTGTTGGATGTCCAGGAGCGAACCTTGAGGCATTCACCTCAGTGGCTCCATAATCGACCACAGTTTGAAGGTTTTAATGCCAATGTCTTGAAGGTACGTCTATTTCTGCGCGACTGGGAAGCCGAGGATGAAGGAGACCGAGGCTCAATCAGCGCAATGAAGTTGAGCGACCTGCTGGCACTCCCCGCCGAGTCCCTGTGCCCGCACGCAGGACTCTGGCTGACGAAGGATCAACTTTGCCACTCCGAAGCGTGGCAAGCATTGGATACATCGGCCTTACGCCATTGGCGCTAGTCACGTTTATCACTGGCGCTGGCATGGCGCGCGAAAAGAGACGAAGCCGACTGCGGTGAGAAGCACGACGTCAGAATCGTGGTCGCCGCAAGTGCCCCCTAGCGCCCTTCCACTCCCTCATTCCTGATAAACTCCCTACCCCGCCTCACGCTTCTTTTATTCAGATACCCATGCCCCATTCAGCCGCACCAACCATCGCCCAACCGCTCTCCCGCCGCTTCTCCGTCGCCCCGATGATGGATTGGACTGCTTAAGCAGTAGGTAAGCGACCTGCAGACCATACCGTGTGTAATCGATGTGTAATCGTACGCACGCTGTTGGTACACCGCTCCACCACCTTCCATTCGATTGGACTGAAGCTGACTGGACAGACCGACAGGAGTTATCTCTAATTCCGGGCACTACCGACTGGCATCACTGAGTGAACGAAGATTCGAGTTCACCTTGAACTCGGCTGAGCCCGCTGAAAGCACCGCTTTGGTGGCACACCCTACTGTTCAGCGCATCTCATCAAGCCAGTTGCAGTTCCTTCTGAACAACCCTACGTTGCTCAGGAGCAAAAAATGGGAACGCCTCATCCTGATCGTACTCTGTATAGCCTTTCACTCTGGGATTGCCGGGCTTTGCTGTGTACTTAGCAGCGACACCGAAAAGCGCGGTTAGGATCTGTAGGACGGCCTTAATCAGGGCCATCGCCTCTTCGTGAGCGATTTCCTGTCTAACCTGAGCCCCGGTTCTTTTTACTTTGAGTTTGAGGAAGGGTGAACAGGCAGTGTTGGCAGGAACGAAGTAGAGATAGATCCAGCCACGGTTGACCCAGTAGCGGTGCTGAACTGGTTTAGGCTCGCCTTTACTCGCCGAATTTCGCTTTGAAAGCTCTGCTTGTAGCTGTGGAAGCATGCGCGGCTCATATCTGATGCCTTCCTGTGTAGTCAGTTTTTGAAAAGTAAACCGAGCTTTTTTCAAAGTCTTGCCAGCGGTGACACGCCCTTCGAATTCATAAGCGATCCCTTTCGGCTGGCCTTCGGTGTCGTACCGCAGGTGGACGTAGACGCGTTGCCTCCTTAAGGCCCGGACAAAATTGAGAATGTCACCATTACGCTCCCTAGTACTTTCTATACAAGCTCCCACCCTTGCAGCCAGACGGGATCTGTAGGGCATGGTGTGGGCCCTTGCGGCACCCTCCACTTCCCTACCGCTCACGGTGATGTTCCAGGTTTCCTCCGGCCTAAAGGCCTTTCTGAGGCCGAACATATCCTCGATCTCGCTAACCGCTTGAATGTTTCTTTCATAGTTATTTTTGTCACTAACCATCGGAAAGCCTGGCTCGAAGCTAACTCGATTCGCAACGATATGAACATGCTCGTTGCCAGTATCAGCATGAAGGACTGATGTGTACTTAGTAGTGCTCTTGAAGCCCATCAGTTTCAGGTAATGTCGTACAGCGATCTTCCATTGCGTAGGGGTGAGTGACTCACCAGTATCTAGCGAAAGAACCGCATGAAAAATTGGCCTCAAATTTCTCTTTGGCTTTCCTTGCTCGCCAACCTTCAATTTTGTAGCAATATCCATGTCCAAGATCATACAACTCAGATTCTCCAGACTTCCCCTCTGTATCTCGACCTCTGGGCAGAAGGCCAAGCAGTTGGTATCGATCGTAATGATATTGACTATGTCATGGTCGTGCTTTTTTCCTCCGTAAATGTATTTAATACGATTAGCGCAAGAACCAGTGGAAGATTTTAGGATTTTACCAATCATAACCTTCACCCTCCTCGCCTTTTCCACCAAGCCTAACTTTGTCCAGCTCGCCAAAAATGTTCATGGCCACGTACATAATTTTTTTGATCAACAGTTCTTTTTCGTTGTCGTCCATGATCATCTGGGCAAGTTCAACGAGGTGCTCGCTAGCTTTCTGAGCTTGAGGAATAATCACGTATCTGCGTTTGGGCTTGGAATTGATAACGTAGTCCCTTACAAAAGCTCCAGCCGCTTTGTATCCCGACTCCTTAAGGCGCTCATCGAAAATTGCACGCTCATCAACGCTCATGCGGATCAGCAGACTTTTGTCTTTCTTAGCCAGCTTGATTGCCTTCGTGGTGAGAACTTGGTCACTCATACTGCGCGTCTCTTCTGATCGAGTTTTTTCTATTTATTATTATCACTCTTGGAGCAACACTCAGCGCAACCCCTCAAGGGGGTGAGCATCAGAGTATTTCGCACGAAATTGACCGTCGGGGTATATCACCGACATAACTTGTTTCTGGTATAGCTTTAGAACAACGCTCTTTTTTGCCCCCCTTAAGTAGCGCGTATATCATTGATACGTCTGGCCCAATACGGGCCAATAGAGTATCAATACAAGCCAGCGCAGGCTCAATAAAGACCAGTGTTGGCTCAAAGAACGCCAAAATCGGCCGATAGAGAGCCAGACAAAGAAGCACCCCCCCTAAAGCTCGAAAAGTGATCACTTACAGGTCTATCCGTAATAAGCATATAGACGTTAATTTCGAGTCGACTCCCTGCACTCCTCATCTTGCGAGCACTTTAGCTACCAGCCGCAACCAACCTCTGTACGGTGTACGGAGTTGATTCAATTCTTTCTCCACAGGCAGACTACGAGTAACACAATTACTTACCCCTGGAGGTCACGCATGCTGCGAGATTCAACAAAAGGAAGAAGTTTTGACCTAGCAACCGTTACCGTCCACCAAATGGACGAATGGATCGAAGCGCGTCTGTGTACCTTAGAGTCTAGACACGACGACCACGGATTTATCGAGGTTGACTCTATTGAGTACCAACAGCTAAAAGTCTTCAGAGCTCTACTCGAGAAAATGGCATTGGCGACATATTTCAACTCACCGACCATTCTCGACAGCCTGGAGCGCCGTCGCATGCGTTCGATCCAACTGTGTTCAACAGACTCCTTAGGGCCCGTCTAAGCGTTACAACGAAACCCTAACGCATAGTCGCGAATTTGATGCGATACATCTATAGCGGTGCTCCGCATTTACTGCGTGCGCTTCCGTGCTCGTAGGTCTAGCACATTTCAATCAAAGATATGGCGTGCAGGTTTATACGACTACCGACCGATAGGCCCAAAACAAACGGTAGAGTCTATGAGCTCTAAACGTCCGGCTAAGACACCTGCCCGGAGTAGGTAACTACCAGTCGTTCGACCCTTGCTCAACCCAGCGGTAAGATGATCTCAAGCCCCACTCCACGCAATTCAAAGAGGCCGTTGATTGGAGTAGCCGAGAGCGACTAACCTGAACCGATCCAAGCGAGGCCATACTTGCCATGAGCATTGAAGTAAAACTCCTTCATCTCCAAACAATCCAAAACCTGCTCGCGCCATTCCGCTATTTATACTGCGTAGACCTTGAAGCGACCTGTGATGAGATTGATGATTCGAAATCGCCAAGTCCGCTTGCAGTCGTCCCAAATCAGATGGAAACGATCGAAATTGGCCTGGTGGTAATTGATCTGGAAACGCTTCAGATCGTCGATGAATTCCAACGCTTCGTACGGCCACAGATCAACCCTGTCCTCACCGATTTCTGCAGAAAGCTTACGTCCATTCGACAAGCAGACGTGGACGGTGCCCGAACCTATCAAGAGGTTGGCGACGAGCTACGAACGTTTACTACGCATTATCCAAACGCGGCTTGGGCATCATGCCCAGGTGCTGCAAGCTCTGGGTAAGGGCGGGTATTTGATCAACGTGGCTCGTGGCAAACTCGTCAACGAGACTGATCTGGTGGCTGCGCTTGAAGCAGGTGAGATCGCAGGTGCGGCGCTGGATGTGTTTGTCGACGAGCCGAACGTTCCAGAGGCACTGTTCGGCAACGAGCAAGTAGTGCTGCAGCCACACCGCGCCAGCGCGACGCTGCAGACCCGAACGCGAATGGGCGAGATGGTGGTGGCGAGCCTGGTTGACAGTTTTGCCGGGAAAATACCGCAGGGCTGTGTGACTGGCTGAACATTGGCCACCCTGGAGGAGTAGCGATCCTTCAGAGGTGGCCTGGGGTCATCAATCGATGAGCTCTCTTGCAGTGGCTGCCAATTGGCTGCCTACATGCGCTTTCAGTACTTCGATGAAGCGCGTGATCTTCGCATCGACAAACTGCCGGGAAGTGTAGACCGCATAAACATTGCGCTCGTAGGTATGGTACTCAGGTAAAACCCGCACGAGTTTCCCCGAGCGTAAATCGTCGATGGCCGAGAATCCAGCCAACAAACCTATCCCCGCTCCGGATCGAATAGCGACGTGTTGCCGCTGACCGAAAACTGACCCAGTAAAGGCTGTTCTGCCGACTGAAAACTGACCCAGGTGTTCAACTGCTTCTGCTCACTTTCCGAGCAGGAGAACACAGGGTGATCAGCATGGAAATGTTGGGAAAAATCCGGCGGATGTACTTCCGCGACAAGCTCTCGCTGCACCAGATAGCCAAGCGTACCGGGCTGTCGAGAAACACCATCCGAAAATGGGTCAGAGCGCCCGAAGCCACTCAGCCGGCGTACCAGCGGTGCGCGACCTTCAACAAACTCAGCCCTTTCCACGACACGCTGGAACAGGCGCTGAAAGCCGATTCGTTCCGGGCAAAGCACAATCGCAGAAGCGCCAAAGCACTTTTCGAGCAGATCAAGGCCGAGGGTTATGACGGTGGCTACAGCCAGCTCACGGCGTTTGTACGCTCGTGGCGAGGTGAACAAGGCAAGTCTTTACGCGCTTTTGTACCGCTGACGTTTGCGCTCGGTGAAGCTTTTCAATTTGACTGGAGCGAAGAAGGGCTGCTGATCGGAGGCCTGTTTCGACGCATCCAGGTCTCCCACATGAAGCTGTGCGCCAGTCGCGCATTCTGGTTGGTTGCGTACCCTAGCCAAGGTCACGAGATGCTATTCGATGCCCATACACGCTCGTTCGCAGCGTTAGGTGGCGTGCCGCGTCGCGGCATCTACGACAACATGAAAACGGCTGTCGACAAGGTCAATAAAGGCAAGGGCCGCACGGTCAATGCCCGGTTTTCCGTGATGTGTGCGCACTACCTGTTCGATCCGGATTTCTGCAACGTAGCCTCTGGCTGGGAAAAGGGCATTGTCGAGAAGAACGTTCAAGACAGTCGACGGCGCATTTGGCTTGACGCTCAAAACTGCATGTTCCACACCTTCGAGGAACTGAATGCCTGGCTCGGCCAACGCTGTCGTGCGCTCTGGAGCGAGCTGCTGCATCCGCAGTACAACGGACTTACGGTGGCGGAAGTTTTGGAGCTGGAACGGGTCGAAATGATGCCGATGCCGACGGCCTTTGATGGCTACGTCGAGCGCACCGTACGGGTCTCCAGCACCTGCCTGATCAGCGTGGCGCGAAATCGCTATTCGGTGCCTTGTGAGCGAGTCGGCCAGTGGGTCAGCAGCCGTCTTTACCCATCCAGGATCGTGGTCATCGCCGATGACGCAATGATTGCCAGCCACGAGCGCCTCTTTGATCGAGATCAGGTCAGTTTTGACTGGCAGCATTACATCCCACTCATCGAACGCAAGCCGGGTGCACTGCGCAATGGCGCACCGTTTGCCGATCTGCCCAATCCGTTGCGGCTTCTCAAACGGGGCCTGAGACGTCACAGCAACGGTGATCGAATCATGACGCAGGTGCTCGCTGCCGTGCCCATCGCCGGTCTCGACCCGGTGCTGGTAGCGGTAGAACTGGTGCTTGAGTCGGGAAGTCTGAGCGCCGATCACATCTTAAATGTTCTCGCCCGACTCACCGCTACTGCACCACCGCCTTCCGTAGAAACCAGCCTGCAACTCAAGGTGGCTCCCGTTGCCAACACGGCCCGATATGACCAACTCCGTACAACAGATGAGGAGAGCCGCAATGCGTGACTTGATGGCAGAACTTAAAGAACTGCGTCTGCATGGCATGGCGCAGGCTTGGGAAGAACTGGCGGCCCAGGGAGAAGCTTCGACGGCATCCTCGAAATGGCTGCTTGAGCATCTGCTCCAACAGGAGCAGGCAGATCGCGCCGTGCGCTCTGTGAATCATCAGATGAACATGGCAAAGCTCCCCATGCACCGTGATTTAGCTGGCTTTGACTTCAACGCTTCCAGCGCTGATGCCCGTCTGGTCAAGGAATTATCCAGCCTGGAGTTTACGGAGACTGCGCAAAATGTCGTGTTCATCGGTGGGCCTGGAACCGGAAAAACACACCTGGCCAGTGCCTTGGCCGTGTCCGGAATCACCACTCATAACAAACGAGTACGGTTTTTCTCCACGGTCGATCTCGTCAACCTGCTGGAGCGTGAAAAGTACGATGGTAAGGCAGGCCGAATCGCCCAGGGACTGCTTCGGACAGACCTGGTGATACTCGATGAGCTTGGGTATTTGCCCTTCAGTCAGAGTGGTGGCGCGCTGTTATTTCACCTGCTTTCAAAACTGTACGAGCACACCAGCGTGGTCATCACCACCAACCTCAGCTTCTCTGAATGGTCGAGTGTGTTTGGCGACGCCAAGATGACCACAGCGTTGCTGGATCGGCTGACACACCACTGCCATATCGTCGAAACGGGCAACGAGTCCTACCGCCTGCAACACAGCACCTTGGCCGCCCAGACAAAGATCAAATCGCGAGAGCGAAAGCACAAGGACGAAGAAGGTATCGAGGACGATGAGCCGTTTTGATCTGCACCGTAAACACCCTTCCGCATGCCTGCATGCGGTGGGGCCAGATGCGTCTTCAGCCAAGACACTACTGCTAAGCTTATCCACAATTGCTGGGACAAAAATCAGCAATCCGCCCTGGGTCAATTTTCAATCGGCAGGGTGGGTCAGTTTTCAATCAGCGCCAACAGCTGCCTCTCCCATGGCTAAGGCCATGATCCTGTAAGTGGGAGCCTCCTCCCCTGCCGGAAACTTGTTGCCTTTGAGCGGATCGGTGAAGTCAGTGCTGGTCAGTCTCAATTTCTCAGGACTGAACCCATTGAACTCAAACAGTGACTTGATCTTCGACCTGCCCTGATAAGTCATGCAGCTGAAGCGCATCCGATGTGTCAGCTCATCATCGATGGCTGTGAATCGGTGCCCGGCGGAAAGCAGCCACGGTGTTGCAAGAAATCGGCTGACGAACCCATGGATCGTGTCGATGTAATGGGGATAGCTCAACAGGCGCCTTCCTACCTCTGTGTTGCCCAGGCGATGTTCAATCTCATGACGTGCGACGTTGGTGTGCGATAGCACGCAGATCCCTCGGGTTCTGCTTGTCCATTTGCGTGCGAGAATCGCCAACTTGGCGACAACCAGGGACGTCTTGCCACTGCCGGGACACGCAGACACATCCAACGTCTCGCGCGACCTCAGAAAGTTCAGCCGAGGTGCATCAAGCTCCTTGAGCTCCATGAGGTCGACAACCCAGTCGATGTCTTCATCCGTGATCTCGGCCACCAGATCCCGAAACACGATCACCGAGCATCCTCCGCCTGCTCCTGAACCGTTTCCAGGTGGGAGGTTACATAGGTAATCGCCTCGGTTATGTATATGGGCAGCACTTCCTGAATTTGCTCAAGGGTCGACGCCTCGAAACCGAGACGGCCCTCAAGCAAGTCCACCAAATATTGCGCTGTGATCGCCTTGGATGCCTTCTTCTGGTGGAACAGGGCGTAGATGTGTGAAGACAGATGCTCGAGGGACTCACTCGACTCAGTTAGTGCCTGGAACTCATCGCAGGCATCCTGAATAATTTTCCTAGGCTTCTCTCGCTCCTCGTTGAGAGCATCGTCATTTTCAGCAAGCCGGGCGGCGATCAAAACCTGTTGCGCAAGCCCCGCAAACGCGAGGTCATACTCAAGCGTCCAATGATCGGCAACGAAGGTTTGAACATTCTGCTCGTCGTTCAACTTAAGTTTCTGACGTCGTTCAGCCAGGCCGGCCATTTGACTTTGCTCGTCATCCCCAAAATGCCTGACAGCCCTCCAACGACGGTATTTACCTGTCCATCTTGGATCATCGTCATCGTCCACATGCCCGAGGATGACTGGGGCGCAGTTCGGCATCACGTCCATGTCCGCCAAGCAGGCAACCGGCAGAAGCAATGTTCCTTTATCCGGGTTCGCCCTCTGGAGGATGCGGGAATACCGACCCAAGCCCGTGCTGCCCACGTTCACAACTGATACACCGTGTTTGGTGAAATCCTTGCCCAGGATCTTCGCGATCGCCGGCAGCAGGATTGCTTCACCATCCCCCTCCACGACGAGCACTCCTCGTGCAAAAAACAAGTTCGCTTTAGTGACGTCCAGAAACCGGGCCAAAAACCTGTAGTCACCAGCATCGAGCTTTGTGTGCTGCTTGCCCAGGGAGTAGGCCTTATGGCGATGCATGAGTACCAGGTTGTCCAGTGCGATCTTGGAGCTAAGGTTGGGGCTGTGGGTCGTCAGAATGACCTGCACAGAGCGCGGCGTGTTTGCAGGCACCGGATCAGCTATTTGAGGATCCGCGCTTTGAGGTTCACCTGCAACGAGAACGGGCGCGTCTGTGGGTGGTACTGCCACTATCGGAACGTTGTGCTGCTCAGGAGTACCAGCCCCGTAAGGAGTGTCGGGCTCTCCCGAGCCTTCAGCTGTCACCGATGGGCTATGATCGGGGCCCGCAGCAGCGCTCAGGAACTCCATCAGGCGCAGTTGCCGCTGTGGATGCAGGTGAGCTTCAGGTTCTTCGATGAGCAGCAAGGGAAGCCCATCAGGCTCGCGACCAAGAAGCAGTAGCTCACAAGCCATGAACAACAGATTATTGGAACCGAGCCCATAGGCTCCCCGAGTTTCACCAGAGTCCTGATCGAGCAAACTGAGCTCAAGGCGTTCAAGGATCTGCCGCAGGCGCGCCGACTCCGACCCGCCTTCTACGAAATTGATCCGGCCATGCAGTTCATCTCCCTCAAGAGCCAAGTGAGACAGGTAATCGTTGTTTACGGAGTTCTGGGCCTTTTTCACCCCTTCGTGCAGGTTGACCAGGTGCCGGAGGTACTCCGCGAGGCCCGCAAGGCTCAGAGAGGCAGGATCTAGATCTTCCAGCGATCGCTCACTGGTAAAGTCGCTACCATTCTTGATATCGGGAAAATTCTTCAGCACCTGCGACAGGCGAGAACCGCGACCTGGCGACATTTCACGCTGTGCATCACGAAGCGGTCGCAGATACGCTGCTGCGAGCAACTGCCTAACATTGACGTCCAGGCTGGGGCCCCCACCGTTATGGCCACTACGCACCGCGATATCAACCCAGCGCCGCGCGAGCGGATCGTCATTGAGTCGACGAGCTGTCCAATGGACGTAAACGACGGCCTTCTTGTCGATGAAGGTGACGTACTCTGAAAGCGCCCCCTGATCCGCAACCGACAGGTCGGAAAACTTCGCAATGATCGTGATCTGATGCGCTTGCGCCCCTTCCCCATGAATATGGAAATCTTCCGGCAACAGGCGCACATATTCACCGTCCCTGGTCTGAAGCACCAATCTGAGCGCATCGATGACGGAGGATTTCCCTGCGTCGTTCTCACCCACAAGGGCGGTGACACCTCTGTTGAACTCGATGAACAACCCCTGTGCGTCGGGGCCAAACTGCCGGAAATTCTGAACCTTCAGTGCTGACAAATACATCCATGTTTTCCTGTCACAAAGGGCTACTGGGTGCGACGCTCAGCAAATACTACCGGATAGAGCTAACTTACCTCTCAATACGGAAGGTCTAATTTCCGAACACGCGCGTGGAACTCGCCATCTCTCGGCCCGCGAGGCCTACCAAGTGCTGACGGACGTCGCGCCCGGCAAACTCAATATGATGCGAAGCTCGATCAATTCATGGAATGAGATCTACCGCCCAGGCGCAACAACACCCTCGCTTCTCTGGAGCTGAGGCAACCGATAAACTCCACTCAATGCCTTCAAAAGCCTGGACTAGGCACCAATGGCAGAGCATCCAAAGGAATAATTTCTTTCGATTGAGGACGACTACAGATGCCTTCCATGCGCCCCTCCCAGTACGCAATGCAGCAGCGCACCGACGGAGGCCCCTTCCTTCGTATTGAACGTGATGCCCTCGAGTACGATACGGAGGAGGTGAACGACACCCAGGAAGGGGACGGCGAGTTTGAATGGGGCGAGGATGAAATCTATGGCAGCTCACGTGTGTACTACAGCGACGTGGCACTTCCTAATGACTCTCTTGGTTGGCATCTAATACTGGAAGTGACCCCAGACGATTTGACCATCTACCCAATCTACCCACGGTCGACTCACCCGCAGTACGGAGAGCCAAGGTACGACACCATCAAGTCGATCATCATCACTCGCCCCGTTTACCAACCCTATGCTCATCCAACTGATAAGTATGATGTCGAAGAGTTACTGGGCGGTCTGCCTGCAGGACTCTCCAAGGATTGGCGGTATGGTCTCGGGTTCCACTACGAGTACCGCTACATAGTCAACGCAGTGGCCGCCCTGGAAGGCGTGAAAGAAATCATGCTCCACGGCGAGCAAGGTCGAAACGATGCACGAGTCAAGGGCAGCACCTATCTCCTTGGGGTTGATCAGCTTGAGGTATTGAGAAAACGGCTAGATCAACTGACACAGCGTCACCAGCGGGAAACCGCTGCCGATAAAAAGCTCGTCTGCTACACCGGATTACTGCACAAGGCAGCCCCCGAACTCTATCCACCGCGAGCACGGAAACTTGCACCAGATACGCTGGCTAATCTCGTCTCGCTGGGCTCGGTCACTCCTCAACTGTCTCCGAAAGACCAGCAGCAGGCGGCAAAACTCGCGCAGCAAAGCGTCCCGACTCTGGCGAAATCCGAACCTCGTACCCTGTTCAACCTCAAGGCAGAGATTGAGTTAGTCACACTTGGCCAGCTCATAGAGGTTTATCGAAAAATGATGGATAGCAATGCCAATGAACCCCGCTGGCAGGCCTTCCTGAGCAAAAACCCCTTCATTCTCGACATGGCGTTTGGGTATCCCGTAAAAAAAATCGCAGATCAGCCCTACGTAGGTGGAAAGAATTTCAGTGGCCGAGGTGGTCAATATTCCGACTTCCTCATGGCGGCAAAAGCCACCGGCAATCTAGCGCTCATCGAGATCAAGCATCCCCAGCATGACCTGCTTGGGAAGCAGTACCGGAAAACCTATACCCCGTCCTACGAACTCAGCGGTTCAGTAGGCCAGATCATCAGCCAGCGCAGTAATGTGCAGCGCGAGATCTTCGGCCTAGCGCACGGCCTCAAAGAGCGCGTTCACGCCCATGCGGTTGCAGCCATTGTCATCATTGGGCGCACTCCTGAGGAAGAAAGTAAGCAGGAAGCCTTCGAGCAATATCGAAACGGCCTGAAGGACGTTTTGGTGGTGACCTTCGATGAACTACAAGAGCGTCTTGAGAGCATTCACCGAGCGCTGACGCCAGCAACAACAGAGCCTGAGCTGATTAGGGATGAAGACCTGCCATTCTAGAACCGTTACCAAGGCTGGAAGTAGCTGTCACCCCACTTCATATGGGCATGCGATGACTCGCACACAATGATTTGAACACAACCTACCCACCCAACTCCCGCGAAGTCTCTGTCCTCACGCATAGAATCATTGCGCCCTGTCATAAATTGTCTCAGCTCAGTCCTGCATAATTGTTGAAATCATGGAGTCATACCGGTACTCCTAAAGCACCAGTTTCAGCAAGGAACGCACCATGCATTCGAGATTCAGGGTCATCGAAACAACTAGAATGGATGATGGCATCAAGCAATATCGGGTTGTAGATCTCGTCGAGGGAGGCTCTGCTAGCAAGCATGGCGTGTTTAAGATCAGGGGAGAGGCAGACGCCGTCTGTTCGATTCTGAATGCCGAGCATCCGCGTCAGAGTGGTGTAAGTCGTATCTACCAGAGCCTATGATCCACTCGTTTCGGCACACCAATTGCGGATGGCTATTCGGGATGGGGGAATGCCTATAGCGCATTCATGGACTGCCCAATCTTTAACATCACCTCCTGCTACGCTTTTCTTTTCCATGGAGGACTTGAGATGTCGAACGCAGACCTGCTCCCGTCCCTGCTTTTCAAGATCAACCAGAACCAGCTTGCGCTCGAGGTTGCCATCATGGAGCTCACAAACTGGGTTGGGCAGCGTGGATCAGGGGACGTAGCCGAGAACGTACGGGGCGCACTAGAGGTCATCACAAGGGACGAAGAGTTCATCAATATGACTCTCGCGGTGCTTATGGCGCCGGAGTAACCAAGCCTCGACGTGGTTAACCTTAACCGCTAGAGCCGCCTGCCAGCCACGTCAGCCTGCTGTGAAGCTATATGTTGATTGCCTACCTGGTTGCAGAGTAGAAAAAACAAAGCCCCGGAGGTTCGCGGCTCCAGGGCTTCTATTTTCGCCTCCATCCCTTAATGGTTTGACGAACGTAGCCAAGACATTACCAGCGTCGCTTTGGTATTTCACTACGACTTTGGATAAACGTGTTCGATCAGCGAAGCATCGAGGAAATCGTTATGTCGTGTTTACCATGGACGCCGTTTCAGCAGGAGGACTGCAAATGGATCTGAAATTCAGTCACGTAGATGTACTGGTCAAGAATCTCGACGAAGCCTGTACTTACTACGCGCAGATACTTAACGCCAGGATCTCCAAAACGCTCGTCTGGGAACGAGGTGGTCTGCATGTGCGCTACGCGATTGCGCTGATGGGCCAAGAGCGTTTCATGTTGGTACAGCCATTGGCGGGGAACCTGAAAGAGCTATTGGATACGTCGGGTGAAGGGATGATTTACCGCCACTGCTACTCGACACCGGACATCGAGAAAGCCTATGACGAATTGATGGCCGCAGGTGTTCAGCCAGAAGACGAAAATGGAAAGCCATTGGCTCGTGCGAACCTGCAATCCCCGTCTGGGGCACGCATCATTTGGTTGCCCAAACGCTTCGGGCACTTCTCTATTGAGATACTGGAAGACAAGGCGCTGGAAGCATTTATCGAGGCTGCGTTTTCCTAAGAAAATTCTGCAGTGGGCGTCGTGAGTAGGCCAAATGATGTGAGGGCGTCGAGCCGGGCTTAAGCCCGAAGGAACGACAGGCCTCATTGTTTTAGCTTCCCAGAACAAAGAACTCTGGCTTCGCTAGCTGGTGGATTCAAAAAGACTTTATAGTCGACTATAGATCGTGCCCTGAGCCATCCGCGTCTTCAGCACCCAAAGACCTATTGATCGAATCTGTTCTTACCACCACCCCATTTTGCCCGACCATTGGCTGGAGGATCTGGGCGACCGAAAGGAGTATGAAAATGCTAAACCGTCCCGACAAAGACTCGCTCCGTGCGATGCTCGAATCGCAGGTTCAACAAAAGCTGCAGGACGATCCGGAAGCGCTAACGACTTATGCAGCGCAGCGAGACCCTGAGCGGAAGCCCTACGTTAGCAAACGCACAGTCCAGGATAAGGCTTTTGACAGAGAGCTTGATCAAATGCGGGCCGATGCTGAAGCCGGAGTAATACGTAAACCAGAAGGTCTGCAAACGGGCGGAGGCGAGCCTAATCTTGCACTTGATGATTATCCCGGCTTAAAGGCAGCAGCGACTGCATCGATTGAATGGTGATCTCCAACACTTGTGATGATGTGGTCTGTAGCATCTACGCCAGAATTGAAGAAATACACCCTTTAACAACACCTTCAGAATGATGCTGTGCGCACGTGTCGATGTACCTGGGACAGATTAAATTTAGGGCATCCATGCCATGAGCATTCAAGCAACGTTTCTTCACCTTCAAGCGATCCAAAACCTCCTCGCGCCATACCGCTATCTGTATTGCGTAGACCTTGAGGCAACCTGTGATGAGATTGAGAAATCTGAGCCGCCACGTTCGCTCACAGTCGTCCCCGAGCAGATGGAAACGATTGAGATTGGCCTGGTGGTGATTGATTTGGAGTCACTTGAGATCGTCGATGAATTCCAGCGCTTCGTTCGGCCTTTGATCAATCCTACCCTGACCGATTTCTGCATAAAGCTGACATCCATTCAACAAGCAGACGTGGACGGTGCCCGAACCTATCGAGAGGTTGGCGAAGAGCTACGAACATTTGCTGCGAGTTATCCAAACGCGGCTTGGGCATCGTGGGGTAACTATGACGCAAGACAGCTCGAGCGCGATGCTGCCTTTGCTGAATGCCCTTCCCTGCTCGAGGGCTTGCCACATTTCAATGCCAGGAAATGGCATGCCGGCTTATATGACGATCGACCGAAAGGACTGAAGCAAACGGTAGAGTCGATGGGGCTGGTGTGGCACGGCACTTATCACCGAGGGATAGATGATGCCAGGAATGTCGCGTCCATCATTACGGAGATGCTCGGCTGACTAGGTGAGCCGGGCCCATTGGCCCGAAGGAGCGACCTCAAAGGAGACTCAGTGAATCGATTGAAAGTCCGCGAACGTTTTTACGATTGCCTTCGTTACAGGGCTCGACTCAATATCGCGAAATCGCTTCCAGTGGCTCCACTTACACGCGGCAATCTCATTTTTCGGAGACGGCTTCTCACCAGGCTGGAGTGCGGTCATGAAAACGAAGTGGGTGGTCTCGTCCTTCTCAAAACGTGCGAGATAGATTAAGTCGTCAGCAACCAGTCCTGTTTCCTCTTCAAGCTCGCGCACGGCGGCCTCAGCAGGTGTTTCGCCTAACTCTATCTTGCCGCCAGGTAGTACCCATTTGGATTTCGGCTTGCGCACATAGAGGACATGATCATCCTTGCGGCATATCACTGTGGCTCTGGACTTCATGTTCACCTCCATTACCGTGTACTTAAGTCTTGGTAGGCTCGATGGAACTGCCTATCTATAAGACTTCGCTGTCATCAAATCGTCACAATATGAAACGCATTTTTGATGCCAACACTTGACGGCTAGCCTGTTAGCTGAAGAGTAGTTCGTGCTGTCGGTGGGGTGTGTGTGTGTGAATCGCCCCGGATTTTCTAGACACCCTAAAAGCTCATTGTGGAATGCAGTTCGAACTCTACCAGTGACAGCTCAATGCTGAATCTATGCAGGCATTTTGAGTTGTAAAACATCTCGAAGTAATTGAATACATCGCTACGAGAACCCAGCCGCATGGTGTAGATTTTCCACTCAATCCGAGCCCGGTTAAGAAGCTGTAAAACACTCTCGAATTGATCAACGGCTACTAGCACACAACGCTTGAGGCTCTGACAAATCATGCGGCGAGAATCATCACCTGAGCATCTCCAACTTACCCGCGTACTCCTGGCGCCCTGCATTTACGCCTGCATTTTTGTCGTGATAGCGTCACAAATTAAGACAAGCTAGAACTTGAAGCGCCCCACCAGCCCCTTCAGTTGACCAGAAATATCCGTCAGGCGACCCGATCCGGTGTGCGCCGAATGCGCAAACCTTTCGACCAACTGGGCATCGGCATGGATTTGTGCAATGTGTCGGTTGATATCTTCGGCCACCTGATGCTGTTCCTCTGCTGCCGTGGCGATCTGAGCGTTCTGGTCGCGAATCGAGTCCACGGAGTCGCGGATTTTGTCGAAACTGTCGCGCGCCTGCTGGATACATTCAACGCTGGTTTGCGACACCTCCACGCTCCGTTGCATCTGCTGGGTGACCTCCTTAGTTCGCCGCGCGAAGTTGCCCAGCAAGCTGTCGATCTCGCCGGTAGAGTCTGCAGTGCGTCGTGCCAAGGCGCGTACTTCGTCGGCCACCACCGCAAATCCACGACCCTGGTCGCCGGCGCGCGCCGCTTCAATGGCGGCATTGAGGGCCAACAGATTGGTCTGTTCAGCAATCGAACGAATGGTATCGAGGATGGTGTTGATGTTCTTACTGTCCTGCTCGAGCGTCTGCATGGTACCTGCCGACTGCTGCAGGTCGTCACTCAATTTAAGAACGCTGCCCGTGGCCTCACCAATGTGCCGTTGCCCGTCATGCACCTCTCGATAACCGACGTCCGCGCTGGAAGCAGCATGACTGCAAGAGCGGGCCACTTCGTTAGAGGTAGCGACCATCTCGTTGAAAGCTGTGCTTACCAACTCAACTGCTTCGCGCTGGCGCACTGCGGCGTTGTTCATGTTACTGGCCACTTGACTGGTCTCCGCAGCGACCTCTTGCAAATCGGAGGAGGCGCTGCCGATGCGCCGCATCAGTTGCGCGATCATGCCAAGGAACTGGTTGAACCAACCAGCCAAAGTGGCGGTTTCGTCCTTGCCCCGCACTTCCAGTTCGCGGGTCAGGTCGCCCTCCCCTTCGGCGATTTCTTGCAGGCCATCGGCAACGCCGCGAATCGGTCTAACGATCACGCCGGCGAAGCTCGCTCCGACGATGGCGAAGATGATTGCCAACACGGCGGCGATCAGTGCAACCAACCCTGTCAGGCTGGTGGCCTGAGCCATGACTTCGTCGTGCTTGATCAGCCCGATGAAGCGCCAGCCTAGGCTTTCGGAACTGACCACATTGACCAGGTAGGGCACGCCATCGATCTCGACCTGGGTCACGCCGTCACCACTCTTTGCCAGCTCGGTATAGCCGGGGCCCAGATCGGCCAGGGGCTTGAAACTGTTTTTGGCATTCGCCGGATCGACCAGAACATTGCCATTGGCTTCGACCATCATCAGGTAACCGCTGTTGCCCAGTTTGATGGTTTTAACCAGTTCAGTCAGTTGCTTGAGCGAGACATCCACGCCGACAACACCCGCCGGGTTGCCGCTGGCGTCGGCGAAAGCGCGAACCGTGCTAACCAGCACCACGTCATCCGGCGCCCAGTAGTAAGCGCCCGTGCGCACGGTTGTGCCAGGCGTGGCCGCCATGGCGGTCTTGTACCAAGGACGCACTCGGGGGTCATAGCTGGCCATTTTCGGGTCGTCGGGCCAACCGGCAAAGCCGCCGTCGTTGAGCCCCAGGGAAATAGACGCAGTGGTCGGATGAGTCTCGGCGAATCGATCGAAAATAGCCTGGAGACGCTGATCGGCTTCGGTCACAAGCGTTTGCTCAGCATTGGCAGCGGTATAGTTTTTCAATCCCTTGACGGTGGAGATCCGAGGATCCTTGGCAAGGTATTCGACGTTTTGGCGGATGCTATCGAAGAACTGCTTCATACCGTTGTCGATCTGGCGAATTTCACGGCCGCTGCTATCCAGGAAATTGGCTTGAGCCGCGCTCCGCAAGTTCAATACGACGAGTACCGCGACCAGAATCACCGGAAGGCAGGCGATGGCGGCAAATACCCATGTCAGCTTCTGTTTGATGTTCATGACTTCTCCAGCGGGTATTTATAAATATTTAGGGCGAGTCCATGGAACGGATATACCGACTGAAATCAGAACAGCGCCCACGACGACTGCCACGAAATCTGCACGTGCAGCGTCCGTAGATAAAAATCAGTGTTTATTTTCCCGACAGGCAGGTTCTCGCCCGTTACTCCGACGGAGATGGGCGAGAAGGTTCATGCACCGCTACTCAGCTCAGAAACGCCCTGGAGCAAAGGGTGCCGGATCGACCACAGGCGTCTCGCCCATCATCAATTCTGCGAGCAGTCGACCGCTGACCGGGCCTAGGGTAAACCCCTGATGGGCATGGCCGAAATTGAACCAGAGCCCTTTATGCAAGGGCGCCGCGCCGATCACCGGCTTCATGTCTACCGTGCAGGGTCGGGCGCCGCTCCATGGCGTGCGCTCCACCTGGGGGCCTAACGCTAATACCTGCCGTGCAGCCCGCTCGGCCTTGGCCAGCTGCACCGGTGTTGGCGGCGCACTTAGGCTGGCGAACTCTGCCCCCGTCGACAGGCGGACACCGCGCTTCATCGGCGCCAGCATGTAGCCTTGTTCGGTATCCAGCACCGGGCGGTTCAATGTTGCGCCATCGGAAAAGTGAGCGTGGTAACCACGCTTGACGAACAACGGAATGCGGTAGCCCAACTCGCCAAGCAGTTCGTGAGCCCAAGGGCCCAACGCCACAACCACCTGCGACGCGCCGACCGATCCAGAATCGGTGGCGACGCTCCAGCCGGCTCCCGACTGACGCAACGAGCGCGCATCGCCGCGCTCAATTTCCCCACCTTCACGCACGAACAGATCGGCATAACGCTGCACCAACTCACCTGGCTCAATGCAAGTCCAGGGTTGCAGCCAATGAATGCCCCCCACCAATGCATCGCTCAACGCTGGTTCCGCCAATCTGAGCGCGACACCGTCCAGATGCTCGGACAACACGCCGTGTGCACTCACGCGTACCGCACGCTCCACCGCCTCATCGAATTGCTGTGGGCTACGAAAAGCCTGGATCCAGCCTTTGCGCACGATCAGGTTTTGCGAACCGCTTTGCTCAATCAACTCCGAGTGCTCGCTGATCGAGTGCTCAATCAGCGTTCGAAAGGCATCTGCAATGGCCTTGTAATGCTTGGGCGCGGAGTTGGCCCAATACCTGACCAAGGCAGGCACGTATTCAGGCATCGCGCGCAGATGGTAGTTGACGCCAATGTCGCGCTTGGCTGCCACGTTTATTAGGCTGGCAAGATCCCTTGGGAACGCATAGGGCTCAATGGCCTCACGCTGAATGATGCCTGCGTTGCCGAACGACGTTTCACGCCCCGGCAAACCTTTGTCCACCAGCGTCACCGCGCAGCCACGGCGTTGCAAATGCAACGCCGTGCATACGCCGACAATGCCGGCCCCCAGTACCACCACTTGTTTTTCGTTCACGCTGCCTCCGAATCAAGCACGCTGTTGCGCGATGACACTGATCTCGACCAATGCATCGACCACGAGGCCTGCACAGACGGTCGCGCGCACTGGCAGGTTGGTCGTGAAGAATGAAGCATAAGCCCGATTGAATTCGGCGAAATTACTCCGGTCAGTCAGGTACACGGTGACGCTGACAACATCGTCCAGCGACAGCGATTCTGCTTCCAGCGTCTGAGCAATACGCGTCAAGGTCAAACGCGTTTGCGCTTCGATACCTTCAGGAAAGCTACCGTCCTCACCAAACGGCAATTCGCCAGACAAAAAAACTAGGCCTTGGCTGTGGCGGACTTTGGAAAAAGGCAGATTGCTAACGGTCATGGCAGTTCTCTCTTGGGTATTTCTAGGAGGCGCCCATCAACGGGCACCGGTTGTGAATCATCTATTCGACTTCAGCGGTTTTTACGGAAGGCCATTGAGTCATGCATGCGCTTGAGCATGTGATCCCCCTCTCGGACACCGGACACCGGACACATAGATCAGGAGCGAACAGCTGCTTGGGATCATCTCGACTCGTTGATTAACAGGTTCAGGAGGGGCGAAATTAGGTTTTAGTCTAAAACACCAATCGTGTATATACAGGATTAAGCATTTACCGTGCCGTCCGATCAAAATTGGGCCATGAGCCTGAGGTAGAGCGACCTATCCTCCTCTCGCGATTAGGACATCTAAGGCGCCCTGTTACTCGTGGTTTCGTTTTGCCCCACCAGCCAGAAAAGGTAACAACCCTAGCGCAACTATTGGTTACAAAAGGCAAAAGGCAGCGCTCATCAGCCTGATCTACTCCGCTAGAAACAGGCCTACATCGCGGAATCAAGAGCAGCTCAGATATTCTGGCCTGCATTTTGCCTATACTGTATATACAGGCACATACAGGTGTCTGCTGCGTAATCATCCTGCTCCCCAAGGATGTTACTCATGAATGTATTGATAGCGCTCAGACCCATACAACCATCAGCAGTACGAGATCAGCCACAACGCCGGATAGCCGCACCTGCAGCAACTCCTGCAGAACTGCCTAGATCGTAATGCCTTCCAGCAAGACACTAATGAGGTTAGCCCTGTATGAATGCCAATGACTTGAACCTGCTTGCCCGCGCAGAAGTGCGCGAATTGGCCAGTTACAACGCCGGCCTCGCCTCGGATGCCGTGCGCAAGCGTTTCGGCCTGACTCGCGTCGCCAAACTGGGCAGCAACGAAAACCCAATGGGCACAGCACCCGCCGTTAGCGCCGCAACGGCTCGAGCTTGCAGCGAAATTGCGCTATACCCCGACGCTGGCTGCCAGGCATTACGCTCTGCACTCTCGGAAAAGCTCGACGTACCCGAGAATCAATTGGTGTTCGGCAACGGCTCGGAAGATTTGCTGAGCGTCATCAGCCGGGTGTTTTTAGATCACGATGACGAAGTAGTTACCGTGGTGCCATCTTTCGGTTTGCACTTTATCTACCCAATGGCAGCCGGTGCCCGGGTGATAGGTGTTCCCATGACAGACAAAGGCACCTTCGACGTAGCGGCAATGATCGCTGCACTCACGCCCCACACACATGTACTGATGTTTTCATGCCCATCAAATCCGGTCGGCTGCACCTTAAGCGCCGACGAGTTGCAGCAACTGCTCGACGCATTGCCCTCGAAGTGTCTGCTGGTGTTTGATGAGGCCTATTACGAATACGCGCAGTGGGAAGCCGAGTACCCGGATTGCCTCGGTTTGATTCAGGCCAGCGGCAAGCCGTTTATCCTGCTGCGGACTTTCTCCAAGGCTTATTCCCTGGCAGGTTTGCGCATCGGCTACGGTATCGTCAGCGATCCACTGCTGGCAGATCTGATCAACCGCCTGCGCACCCCGTTCAACGTCAACAGCGTGGCACAAGCTGCAGCGATTGCGGCACTGGCAGATGATGGATATCTAAACGCTTGCCTATCCCATGTCGCCAGCGAACGCCGGCGTCTGGAAGTGGCGCTGCACGAGCAAGGCATTACGACCGCACCGTCCTTGGCCAACTTCTTGTTTTTCAGCACGCCCTATCCGGCCGAAGTAATCAATCAGGCACTGCTGCGCGAAGGGGTTATCATCAAACCTTGGCGCGAAGTTGGTTACACTGGGCACTTGCGCGTTTCTGTCGGAAGCTGTGAGGATAACGACCTTTTCCTCAAAGCACTGGCAAGCGTCCTTGCCGCACTAGAGACACGGACTGACTGATGATCAAAAATGCACCACAAGCGCTCTACCGCCGTGCAAAGGATTATGTGCAAGACCAACTTCGCGCGGGCGTTTGGAAACCTGGTGACCTGATTTCTTCAGAAAACCAACTGGTGCAAGAACTGGGCATTTCGCGCATGACCGTCAACCGGGCCTTGCGCGAACTGGCCGAAGAAGGTCATCTGGTCAGGATTTCAGGCGTTGGCACGTTCGTAGCCGAAAGCAAACCGCAATCTAACTTGCTGCGTATCACCAACATTGCCGACGAAATCCTTGCCCGAGGTCACAGTTACACCTGCCGTGTCCTGCACCTGGGGCGAGAGTCGGCCTCAATGCCGGTGGCGTCTGCATTGGGCTTGAGCACCGGTTCTTCAGTTTTTCATCTGGTCTGTGTTCACAGCGAAGAAGGCGTGCCCGTGCAACTAGAGGATCGTTACGTCAATCCCGAGCTGGTGCCAGAATTTCTGAAGCAAGACTTTGGCGAGCACCTGCAACCGGCAAAATACCTGTTGCGGGTCATCAAACCCGATGAAATGGAGCATATCGTCGAAGCCTGTCACCCCAGCAGCGACGAAAGCAAACACATGCAAATCGATACCAATGAACCTTGCTTGGTGCTCATACGTCGAACCTGGATTCAGAACAAAATCGTCACTTATGTGCGTTTAGTGCACCCGTCCTCACGCTATCGCCTAGGCAGTCGCCTGCCAGTAAATGGGGCGCACAGAGACAGTTGAGGCCTGAAGGCACTTGATGAATTGAACCATCATGACTTGGGATGAACACGTCATTCCTGCAGCTTCGTTTGAGCCAAGGCATCAACGCCAAATCTCAGGAGTTGCTCCCCGCGACTTCAGGCTTCCTGCTATTTTTTTGCTTGTTCACCGGCTACTTCATGCTGCGTCCGATCCGCGAATTCTCATTATTCGGGCTGGCGCCCTGCTCTCACAGCTATTCCTGACAGGCCGCCTAGCGGAGGTTGGGACGGGTGCAAGCTTCTAGCCATTGTGCCGCTGATGGTATGCATCGGCGTCATTAGGGGGCACGCTAACATCAAGTTTTATCATACTCACTACCCGAATGATCGTGCGCCGCATCGGCAACATGTCTTCGTCCATCCCGGCCAGGAGTAGCTCTTCGCGCCACTCGACGCCGATAGTAAATACAAAGCCAAAAGCGTCATCGATATCGTCGCTCAGCGTGCAGGCGAGACCATTAGTGGCAAGGTCAAAAGTGCACTTAGTGTGATGGGCCAAGGCGGCCGGCTTGTGCTTGTAGGTACAGTGTGCGCATTGCTCTGGGCTGACTGGGATGGAGGCTCGGCAAGCAGTCAGATGAATCTAATACTGAAAACTCCGATCTTACTGCCAACAATCCGGCACAAGGTTTTCCGGTGAAGCGAGCGGGAATTCTGCATGCACCACTTCAGCGAAAGCGTGGCAGTCATGGGAACCTCCTTGGGACTCATATTCTCAGGTGGCAACCTTCGCGAGCTTTCATGTACTACAAACGCAAAAAAGCTCCACAGCTACAACGACTGTCTGTCGCCATAGCTGTAGAGCAAAAAACTGCATAAAGCCAATGAGCGAGATTACTCAACCAACTCAACCCACCCGAGACAGGGGCCAAAGACCCCTCCCTCACGATTACAGGCTAGGCAGCAACTTCGGCAACACCAGTTCGTTCAAGCATCGGGAAGCCAACAGCTCGCTCGCCGCATTGATATCGGGCGCGAAGAAGCGATCTTTCTCGTAGTAGGCCACTTTGCTGCGCAGACTGGTGCGAGCAAGCTCCAGCTTCGCCGAGGTCTTCAGACCTTCACGCAAATCCAGGCCCTGGCAGGCAGCTAGCCACTCCACAGCGAGCACGCCACGGGTGTTCTCAGCCATCTCCCACAACCGCTTGCCGGCTGCTGGAGCCATGGACACGTGGTCTTCCTGATTTGCGGAAGTCGGCAGGCTATCTACCGAATGTGGATGCGCCAGTGCCTTGTTCTCACTGGCCAGCGCCGCTGCGGTAACTTGGGAGATCATGAAACCGGAGTTCACGCCGCCATTAGCTACCAGGAACGGCGGCAGTTGCGACATATGCTTGTCCATCATCAGCGAAATGCGACGCTCGCTCAGGGAACCGATTTCAGCGATGGCCAATGCCATGTTGTCTGCGGCCATGGCCACAGGCTCGGCATGGAAGTTACCACCGGAGATCACATCGCCTTCGGCAGCGAAGACCAACGGATTGTCGGAGACGGCGTTAGCTTCGACGACCAACACTTCTGCGGCTTGACGGAACTGGGTCAGACACGCGCCCATGACTTGCGGTTGGCAACGCAGGGAGTACGGATCCTGAACCTTGCCGCAGTTCTGGTGCGAGTCAGAGACCTCACTGCGCTCGCCTAGCAAGTCACGGTAAGCGCTAGCGGTGTCGATCTGGCCTTTTTGTCCGCGAGCGGCGTGGATGCGAGCGTCGAACGGCGAGCGCGAGCCCAAGACTGCTTCAACAGTCAAACCACCAATGGCCAGTGCGCCAGCGAACAGATCTTCGCCCTCGAACAAACCACGCAATGCGTATGCGGTAGACACCTGCGTGCCGTTGAGCAATGCCAGACCTTCTTTGGCAGCCAGTGTCAGTGGAGTCAGACCGGCGATTTTCAGCGCCTCGGTCGCCTCCAGCCACTCGCCTTTGTAGCGGGCTTTACCTTCACCCAGGAGTACTAGGGACATGTGCGCCAAAGGCGCCAGGTCACCGGATGCGCCGACCGAACCTTTCAATGGAATGTGCGGATAAACCTCGGCGTTGATCAATGCGATCAGCGCTTCGATAACGACGCGGCGAATACCGGAGAAACCACGGCTGAGGCTGTTGACCTTGAGAACCATAACCAGTCGGACTAGCGCATCGCTAATCGGCTCGCCAACACCGGCAGCGTGGGACAGAACCAACGAGCGCTGGAGGTTTTCCAGGTCGTCGGTAGCGATGCGGGTCGAGGCCAGCAGGCCGAAACCGGTATTGATACCGTAGGCGGTGCGGTTCTCGGCGAGGATCTGCTCCACGCAGGCAACGCTAGCTTCAATCTGGGTCGAAGCGCTGTTGTCGAGGGTGATTTTCACCGGATGCTGGTAAACATCACGCAGTTGGGCAAGGCTCAGTTGGCCTGGGATAATGTTGAGTGTGTTCATGCTTTGGCTCCTTTAACAGGGGTGATCATTGGCAGGTTCAAGCCTTGCTCTTTGGCGCAATCTATTGCGATCTGGTAACCCGCATCGGCGTGACGCATCACACCGGTCGCCGGGTCGTTGTGTAGAACACGGGCAATGCGTTCAGCCGCCTCATCGGTACCGTCGCAAACAATCACCATGCCCGAGTGCTGGGAGAAGCCCATGCCAACACCGCCGCCGTGGTGCAGGGAGACCCAGGTCGCGCCGCTCGCGGTGTTGAGCAGGGCGTTGAGCAATGGCCAGTCGGACACGGCATCGGAACCGTCTTGCATCGATTCGGTTTCGCGGTTCGGGCTGGCCACAGAACCGGAGTCCAGGTGGTCGCGACCGATGACGATTGGCGCCGACAACTCACCGCTACGCACCATTTCGTTGAATGCAAGGCCGAGCTTGGCGCGCAGACCCAGCCCGACCCAGCAGATACGCGCCGGCAGACCCTGGAAGCTGATACGCTCGCGCGCCATGTCTAGCCAGTTGTGCAGGTGGGCGTCGTCCGGGATCAACTCCTTGACCTTGGCGTCAGTCTTGTAGATGTCTTCGGCGCTGCCCGACAGTGCAGCCCAACGGAACGGGCCAATGCCACGGCAGAACAGCGGACGGATGTAGGCCGGTACGAAACCTGGGAAGTCGAAGGCGCTTTCCACGCCTTCTTCCTGGGCCATCTGACGGATGTTGTTGCCGTAGTCGAAGGTTGGGATGCCTTGTTTCTGGAAGTCGAGCATCGCTTTAACGTGCACGGCCATCGATTGCTTGGCAGCTTTGACGACGGCAGCAGGCTCGGTCTTGGCGCGAGCGCGGTACTCCTCCCAAGTCCAGCCGGCTGGCAAATAACCGTTGAGTGGGTCATGAGCGCTGGTCTGGTCGGTGACCATGTCCGGGCGCACGCCACGCTTAACCAACTCCGGCAGAATCTCTGCCGCGTTACCCAGCAGCGCGATGGAAATCGCCTTACCTTCCTTGGTGTATTTGGTGATGCGGGCCAGCGCGTCGTCGAGGTCGGTAGCTTGCTCGTCGACGTAGCGGCTGTTCAGACGAAAATCGATGCTGACCTGCTGGCATTCAATGTTCAGTGAGCAAGCGCCTGCCAATGTAGCGGCCAGAGGCTGAGCGCCACCCATGCCGCCCAGGCCTGCGGTCAACACCCAACGCCCTTTGAGGTTATCGTTATAGTGTTGGCGACCGGCTTCGACGAAGGTTTCGTACGTGCCTTGAACGATGCCCTGGCTGCCGATGTAGATCCAGCTGCCGGCGGTCATCTGGCCGTACATGGCCAGGCCTTTGGCGTCGAGTTCGTTGAAGTGTTCCCAGCTCGCCCAGTGCGGTACCAGGTTGGAGTTGGCGATCAGTACGCGCGGGGCGTTGCTGTGGGTCTTGAATACGCCGACCGGCTTGCCGGATTGCACCAACAGGGTCTCGTCGTCGTTCAGGTTGGTCAGGCTCTCGACGATCTTGTCGTAGCACTCCCAGTTACGCGCCGCACGACCGATGCCACCGTAAACAACCAGTTCTTTAGGATTCTCGGCCACTTCCGGGTCGAGGTTGTTCATCAACATGCGCAGTGGAGCTTCAGTCAGCCAGCTTTTGGCGGTCAGCTTGTTACCACGCGCGGCGCGGATTTCGACATTACGGAAATGGGATGGCTTGCTCACCGGTAATCCTCTCGAAATGACTTTCTCAGCCTATTTATTGGTTTGTCGCTACAGGTCGCAAATAAATATAATCATGTCTATACAACCATAATCAAGCAAAATTTTACTCGCCCGCAATTTGTCTTTTGCGACCCGCTCATCCAGTGGGGTTGTGCCTATCGCAGATGAAGGTCAAGGCTATTTGAAGAGGTGGTTAAGACAGCGAAGTGATGGGATTCATCAACTCAATAGTGCTGCGCTGTCACAGTTTTTGGCATGCAATTGACGCGCGCGGCTCGTGAGCGCCAAGGCTTCGCCGCAAGTTATGCACCGAATTTCCCCTCCAGACGGTGCCGTGAACCCGGTAAAATCAGGCGCGCAGACGTGACAGACTGATATCCAGACCAAGTCCGCCGACGAATCAACAAGCACGCTTCATAACGTGTGATCTGCAACAGTCTGCACTCCTCCTCGTCGGCCAGGATCGCCTCGACCACATGCTCACCTTCAGTCAGAGGGGCGACTTTGGAAAGATAGGCATAGGGCGTCTGCACCACGAAATTCTGACGCAGATAATCCGGAGCCACTGCCGCGTTCACGTAGCGATCCTCCAATTGCACCGCCACATTATTCTCGTAGTGCACGATCACTGAATGAAACACGCGCTGCCCTTCGCGCATTTCCAGCGACAAGGCGTGTTCAGCGCTAGCCCCCTCCTCGCATAGGAGAATCACCTTGCAGTGGTGGCGATGGTCACGCTTGTTGATCTCATCAGCAATGTTATTGACGGCAAATAAAGCTGATTGACCTTTGCGCTCGGCTACGAAAGTCCCCACCCCTTGCATGCGCACCAACACACCATCGGCGGTGAGCTCACTAAGAGCACGACCTACAGTCATGCGACTCAATCCAAGTTCCTGAGCCAGTTCACTTTCCGAAGGTATACGTTCGTGAGCCGACCAGGTGCCACTCAAAATCAATTGGGTGATCATCTGCTTGACTTGTGCATATAGCGGCCCAGGGGAATCACAGAGCTGATTGACCTGCGAAGGAAAATTCCGGGATTTCTTCGGCACGTGGCTTTCCTCGTCAAACTGGACAGAGACCTACTCCCACCGCAAACGAACGACCGAGTGGGCAGAGCGCTTGCGAAGGAGCATCTGAGCGACCGAACAGTCGCTCGAATCCATTCCGGTTACTTCAAGTTTCCACTGAGGAACTGCTGAAGGCGCTCGCTTTTGGGATTGCCCAGGACGTCTTCGGGGGAGCCCTGTTCTTCCACGAGCCCTTGATGGAGGAACAAAACCTGGTTCGACACCTTGCGCGCGAAGCTCATCTCATGGGTCACCATGATCATTGTTCGGCCTTCTTCTGCCAGACCCTGGATAACCTTAAGCACCTCGCCCACCAACTCCGGATCCAAAGCCGAAGTCGGCTCGTCGAACAACATGATCTCCGGCTCCATAGACAGAGCCCGAGCAATAGCAACCCGCTGCTGCTGCCCGCCGGAGAGAAAGGCCGGGTATTGATCGGCGACGCGGGACGGCAAACCTACCTTATCCAGGTAACGCCGGCCCCGCTCCTCCGCATCCTTCTTACTGACGCCCAATACCCTGCGCGGGGCCATCGTAATGTTGTCGAGCACTGTCATGTGGCTCCACAGGTTAAAATGCTGAAACACCATCGCAAGGCGCGTACGCAGACGCTGTAGTTCATCAGCGTCGGCCACATGCATGCCGTGGCGGTCATGAATCATACGAATTGGCTGGTTATCCAGGCCCATGGCACCATCGTTGGGCGTCTCCAGAAAGTTGATACAACGCAAGAAGGTGCTCTTTCCTGATCCACTGGCGCCGATCAGGCTGATCACATCGCCCGTCTTGGCATTAAGCGAAACGCCCTTGAGCACTTCGTGATTGCCATAGCTTTTATGCAGATTTTCAACGGTCAATTTGTACATGTTCAAACATCCTGAATTAATGAGCCGGGCCGAGGAAAGACAGCCAACGGCGTTCAGCCAGACGGAACAGGCCAACCAGAGAGAAAGTGACAGCGAGGTAAATCGCGGCGGCGATACCGAACGACTGGAAAGTCAGGAACGTAGCCGAGTTAGCATCCCGGGCGACCTTGAGGATGTCCGGCACAGTGGCGGTGAACGCTACGGTGGTAGAGTGCAGCATCAGTATTACTTCGTTGCTGTAGTTCGGCAGCGAGCGGCGCAGTGCAGACGGCATGATGATGTAGGCATATAACTTCCAGCCGCGCAGTCCGAAGGCCTTGGCCGCTTCGACTTCACCGTGACTGATGTTGCGGATCGCCCCGGCAAAGATCTCGGTGGTGTAAGCGCAAGTGCTTAGGGCGAAGGCAAGAATGGTGCAGTTCAATGCATCGCGGAAGAATGCGTCGAGCATTGGCTGGGAACGCACCGCTGCGATACTGTAGATACCGGTGTAGCAGATCAGAAGCTGTATATACAGGGGCGTGCCGCGAAACAGATAGGTATAGAACTGCACCGGCCAGCGCACCCATACGTTGCTTGAGACTCTGGCAACCGACAGCGGAACTGCCATCAAAAAGCCTAAGAAAAGCGAGGCACTGAGCAGCCATAGGGTCATCGCCAACCCGGTGATGTAATAGCCGTCGCTATAGAGGAAGGGCCTCCAGTACTCCTGCAGTAGTTCGATCATCGCACGGCCTCCCGAGTACCTGCGGCGTAGAGTATTTCCAGCCGGCGCAAGACGTAGTTCGATGCAGTGGTGATGACCAGATAGATCAACGCCGCCAGCACCAGGAAAAAGAACAGTTGATATGAGCTCTTGCCGGCGTCCTGAGCCACTTTCACCAGGTCGGCCAGTCCGATAATCGAGACCAGCGCAGTGGCCTTGAGGATGACCATCCAGTTATTACCGATACCCGGTAAAGCAAAACGCATCATCTGCGGGAATAGCACGAAGCGGAAACGCTGAGCACGGGTAAGGCCATAAGCAGTGGCTGCTTCCATCTGGCCACGTGGCACAGCGAGGATCGCTCCGCGGAAAGTCTCGGTGAAATACGCCCCGTAGATAAAGCCCAGGGTTATCACTCCGGCACTGAATGGATTGATCTCAATGTAATCCCAACCCATAGCTGCGGTCAGATTGGTCAGCCAGGTTTGCAGGCTGTAGAAAATCAGCAGCATCAGAACCAGATCCGGCACTCCACGAATCAGCGTGGTGTAAGCATGCGCGGGGATGCGCAACAGTGGTGACTTTGATAGCTTGGCACTGGCACCGATGAGGCCCAAGACCACGCTTAGCAGTAAGCAAAGGAAGGATAACTTGACAGTCATCCAGGAGCCTTGCATCAACAGTGGGCCGAAGCCCTTGAGGCTGAAACCTGACAGCCCCAGCATCTGCAATATGTTTTCTAACATTGGGGAGCCCTTCGTCAATCAGGAAAACGCCCATCCGCGAATGGGCGCAGCGTCGTTATTTGCCGCTGTAAATATTCTGATCACCGAAGTGTTTCTTTTGGATAGCCGCGTAGGTTCCGTCGTCGTGCAGTGCCTTTATACCGTTGTCCACCAAGGCTTTGAGCTCGACGTTGCCTTTTAGAAGACCCATCGCTGTTTTCGCTGGCAGCAGTTCGTGTTCGACTGGCTTACTGACTTCAAAGTCGGCGCCTTGCGGGGACTTTAGGAAACCCATTTCAGCTTGCAGCATGTTCTGAATTGAGGCGTCGAGGCGACCAGTCACCAAGTCAGCATAAACCTGATCCTGGTTAGCATAGGCCTGGGTTTTCACCCCGGCCTTATTCAGCACGGCCTTGGCGTAGGCCTCCTCGGTGGTGCCTTGCTCATAGCCCACGGTCTTGCCAGCCAGCGTCGTGATGTCTTCGCTTAAGCCAGAGCCCTTCTTGAACACGAACGACGTGGGCACTGAAAACAATTCGTTGGAGAAATCGATGACTTTTTCCCGCGATGAGGTCACGGTCATGGCAGAAATTACGCCGTCGAATTTGTTGGCCTTCAGGCCAGGGATCATGCCGTCGAAATCGCTTTCTACCCACTTGCACTTGACCTTCAGTTCCGCGCAAATCGCGTTGCCCAGGTCGATATCAAATCCCACCAAGCTACCGTCAGCGGCCTTGGATTCGAAGGGCGCATAAGAGGGGTCGACACCAAAGCGCAACTCCTTGTACTCCTTGGCCAAGGCAGAGCCAGTAGCCACGCATAGAGCCAATACTGAAAGGGTCAAAATAGATTTTTTCATTGTTTTTATTCCTAATAACCAACAGAAGCGCTTGTGGCGCACGAGTACAGTTATGGGGCACGTGTGTCGTTACACAGAACACGCACAGACCCCAATTCGCGGATAAACGTGTCGAGACGCCCGATCGACTCTAACGCGTAAATACATACTTGTACAGACAGGCATAGGCAATCAATGAACCATTGATCTGGTCGACTGCTTCAGGAAGCGCGAGGAAGGCTGGAGGGCACCGGGAATGGGGGGATTCAAGCATCTGCGACACGAGTAGAGCCAGACAGTCAACTATCCCTCAGAGCCCCGATCGTCGGTGGGCGGCCTCCCGGGCGATAGTGGGAAGAAGGTAGATGAGTCCGCTTTGACTTCAGGTTGGCCTGTGAGCACCAGGTAAGGCCTACTGCCATCTTTCTACATGGCTTTGCTCTCATCGCTGCTGGGTGACAGGCTGCGACAGCATGTTCCATTTTATCGAGCTTGATGCCTACAACAGGAACTTGGCTGGCTGCAGGTGCTCGCCAAAGTCTTGCTCCAAAAATTCAGACGCTTGCTCGGGATTGACATAACAATCCTCGAATTGCACCGGAACCCTTCCTCGCTGTCTCGGTGCACACAGACCAGAAAAAACCGTAGAGCCATTGGTCAGCCTATGGGCAGATGCCACTTGCATCGGTTGCGCGCATGGAGCGGGAGATGGAAAACCTGCAGCATGATTACAAGCAGGTAGAGGACACGCTAGGTGAGGCGGTGTTGGTGCTGGACTTTTGGCGCTTACGACCCCGTTGCCGAGATGTCACTGACTCAGCTTGATCCATCGCGAACCATTGCGTGTGCTGGGCTTTGCAGATTCGGAGGCGGGTAAATCTTGCGTCAGCACCTGGGTCAACTCGGCGTCGGCGGCAACACCCTGACCTTATCTGCTAGGTGCGATTGCCATGACTCTATGGGCTCGCTTGGCCAATCAAAGCCGACTACGCTTACCTTATGTTGTGGGCGCTTTGTCGATGGCTGCTGCGGGGCTTGTCGCTGCGGCATTAATTGAGCATCCAATTTTGAAGATTGCCTGCCTCTGTTTAACTGTCGCAAGCATCCTTTCCTTCCAAGCGACGTTCTGGGCAATCCCATCAACCTTCCTCACTGGTCGCGCCGCTGCTGGTGGCTTTGCAATGATTGTATCAATCGGCAATCTCGGCGGATTTACTAGCCCCTTCATGATTGGCCTAATCAAAGATGCCACCCATAGCTACTCGATGCCTTTCTTCGCAGTGGCGGCAATACTTTTGGTTGGGACATGCTTAATGGTGTGGTTGGGAGATCCCGCTCGACTAAAGCCAGAGAATCACCAAGTAGCCACTAGCACTGCCTAATTGGGTCAATACCAGTAGCCCGCCATTTGCTGGATGGGTAATAAAAAGAGCCCGCGCCTAGGGCCGCCACTCGCTTTGTGTGAGGAGATACCGCGATGACGACGCTCAACTCCGGGGCCCAGCCCCAGAACCGCACTCCACAATCCATAGGCTTTCTGCTGCTGGATAATTTCACATTGATTTCCCTGGCCTCGGCGGTCGAACCGCTGCGCATGGCCAACCAGCTATCGGGTCGTGAGCTGTATCGCTGGTCTACCCTGACCGTAGATGGCGGTCAGGTGTGGGCCAGTGACGGCCTGCAAATCACCCCCGACGCCGCTATGCACAAGGCCCCGACCCTGGACACTGTGATCGTTTGCGGTGGCATCGCTATTCAACGCACCGTTACCCGTGAGCACATTACTTGGCTGCAGAGCCAGGCGCGTCAGTCCAAGCGCCTCGGCGCGGTGTGCACCGGCAGTTGGGCATTGGCCAGCGCCGGCTTGCTTGATGGATTCGATTGCAGCGTGCACTGGGAATGTCTGGCCGCCATGCAGGAAGCCTTCCCGCGAGTGAACATGAGCACCCGCCTGTTCACCCTCGACCGCAACCGCTTCACCAGCTCCGGCGGCACCGCGCCGCTGGACATGATGCTGCACCTGATCAGTCGCGATCACGGTCGTGAACTGTCGGCGGCGATCTCGGAAATGTTCGTCTACGAGCGCATCCGCAACGAGCAAGATCATCAGCGCGTGCCACTCAAGCACATGCTCGGCACCAACCAGCCGAAGCTGCAGGAAATCGTCGCACTGATGGAAGCCAACCTGGAAGAACCGATTGATCTGGATGAGCTGGCCGTCTACGTTTCGGTGTCGCGCCGTCAACTCGAGCGCCTGTTCCAGAAGTACCTGCACTGCTCGCCATCGCGGTACTACTTGAAACTACGCTTGGTTCGCGCACGGCAACTGCTTAAGCAAACGCCGATGTCGATCATCGAAGTGGCGTCTATCTGTGGCTTCGTATCTACACCACACTTTTCCAAGTGCTACCGCGAATACTTCGGTACTCCGCCACGCGACGAGCGCGTTAGCTCCAACACCGCGAAACACGTCGCGATGATTCCGTTGCCGCAAACCCTGGTGCTGTCACCGTTGTCCAGGGCGTTGTCGACGCTCAACGACGCCCGCGACGAATCAACCTTTGCCAGCGTCCGTCTTTAGGTTTTGCATCATGCTGATCCGAAAACTTATTTTCTTCCCCAAATGCGGAGCGTTGAAGGGCGATGCATCTATAAAACCACTACAGCCGGTCGCACCTAATGTAACAGCTAGCTGGCTTCAAACCTGTGCCGTGAGGACAGACTTAAGACAAGATTCGTAGTCGAATTCCATGTTGCGCTGGCAATGGAATTGGAGCAGGGAGATTCGATGAGCAAGGATAGAGAAGGCGGGGAAGCCGGTGCTTGGTCGACAGGATCAAGGCAGGCGAGCCATTGATGGAGCTTACGGTGCAGGCGTTACGCCGCTACCACGAGGCACAAGAAACGCAATCTGTGAAGGAAGTGGAGAAGCTGCGCCTCGAAGCGGAGGCGTTGTTCGCGGCTGTTCACGAGTATCAACGCCAAGCCCTCGGCGGGCCTAAACCTCAGTTGCATTGAACGAAATCCCGGAAAGCAATAAAGACAGTAATCGATACGGCCCCAATCGGCGCCGGGATATGGCTGACTTGGCCAACTTTACCTCCCTCTCTGCCACCCTGCCGACCGACCACGATCATCAACCTTTAATGTCGTGACGCCGTCCTACAGCCCGGTAACGTGTCGCGTATCGACATGATCTAGAAGCACCGCTTTGATACCATTTCATGATGTTCTCTTCCCATCAGGGAAACAGGGAGACCATAGAACCCCCGGCAGGGCCAACCTCCGGGGTTTTGCTTTTCTTCCACCCGCGTCATTGTCTTAACTGCGGTTCGGCTCTTCGACCAACACTTTGTTAAAACTGATCGGGTCTGCCATCTGTGGCACATGGCCTTTGCCTGCAAACTCGATCAACCTCGCTCCTGGAATCAACTTGGCTGCCTACCTCCCAAGGACACGGTAGTGACCGATCTTCGCCTTGATATCAGGCGAGACAGTGAAGCACTGCTCCGCATAAAAAAGGGCCCTTGACAGACTGTGTGAAAACACACTGACAGGCCTTAGACCAAACGCCCCGACTTGTTCGGGGCGTTTGTTTTTGTGCTGAAAAAGGCTCTTCAGCCCATCAGTTGCATCATTTTCTTGGCTCCCAGGACACTGATCGCCCGCTTGAAGTTGTACGCGGTCACGGCCAGGGCCATTTCAGCTTTCGTCCCTTCAAGTTGTCGTAGCAAGAACCGCCCGTTCCCAAATAGCCATTGTTTGAGATTGCCAAACGGGTGCTCCACGATGGATCTGCGTCGCTCCATCATCTCTGGATGCAGTTGCATCCGCTGTGCCATACGCTCAAAGGCTTCCTCTTGTGCGTGACGTGAGACATAGCGGCGCTGAGCCGTTGTACATTGGGCTTTCAGCGCACATCCAGCGCAGTCGCTGACTGCCGCCTGGTAGATCCGGTCGCCTTTGTAACGCTGCTTCAGGGTTAGCCATTGACCTGCCGGGCACTGGTATCGATCCTGTTCAGCGTCATAGGTAAAGTCCTGGCGCTCGAATAATGTCTCTCCGCCTGGGTTCGAAGTGCGGTTTGGCGGCACGTACACGGTAATGGAGGCCTCCTCGCACGCCTGAAATTGCTGGCCATTTGAGTAGCCCATATCGGCTGTCACGGTCAGCGTATCCTGCCCCAGTTCGGCCTTGGTAGCTTTAGCTATGGGTTCAAGCTGTTTGCGGTCGTCGCCATCTTGCGTCACCTCATGGTGCAAAATCAGACAGTGCTCTGCATCCACGGCTGTTTGCACGTTATAGGCAACACGCGCCCCCTTTGGCGTGCGCATCATTCGGGCATCACTTTCGTGCGTGTTGAATTGCTCCAGCCCCATCGACTTCATCAAAGCTTGGCAACTACGGTTGTCTTGCTGCTTGGCCTCAAGCTTCGCCAGTGCCGCCTTGATCGCAGTGCGATCGACCACTTGCTCGCCCTCTGCTTTATCAGCGGCATCCAGGTCAGCCAGGTATTGGGCAATCCGCTTATCCAGCTTCTCCTCCTGACGCTTGAGCTGATTCAAATTCAGGTGGCGTCGCGAGGAAGCGACTGCCTGAAACTTACTGCCGTCGATCGCAACCAGATCACCCGCAATCAAGCCGACGGATCGGCAGAGCTGCACAAAAGCTCGGCACGTCGTAACGAAAGCTACTTTGTTGTTCTTGCGAAAGTCGGCGATGGTCTTGAAGTCGGGTTTAAGTCGGTTGATCAACCACATCACTTCGATGTTGCGTTGGCACTCAGCTTCTAGGCGCCGCGACGAGCGAATGCGCTGAAAATAGCCATAGAGATAGAGCTTGAGTTGATCGGCGGGGTCGTAAGCAGGGCGCCCAGTGGCCTTGGGCTGAGCTTTCTCAAAACCGAGCTGGCCCAGATCGAGCTTGGCGACATACAGGTCGATGACCCGTACGAGGTGATCTTCAGGGATCAGTTCCTCCAGCGAGACCGGGAACAGGCTGGTCTGGCTACGGGACTCTCCTTGTATGTAAGCCATAACGAAAAATGCTCCGTATCTTTCGATACGGAGCATTCTCTTAAAGGGCCGGACAGATTGCTAGGATTTCACACAGTCTGCGCAGGGCCCTTTGTACTCAATCCAAAATCACTTGGTCAGCCAGGATTCAACAGTGGCGGAGCCGTACTTACCTTTCCACTCCTTCAGCGTCTTGTGATTGCCGCCTTTGGTTTCGACGACTTCGCCGGTGTGTGGGTTCTTATAAACCTTTACCTGGCGCGGCTTGCGGCTGCCGGCTTTGGACTCGACGGCTGGAGCACGACGGCGAGCTTGAGGATCCAGCAAGTTGATCACGTTCGGCAGGCTGTAACCGTACTCGGCGAGTAGAGCGCGCAGCTTGGTTTCAAATTCGATTTCTTGCTTCAAGCCAACATCACCCTTCAGGGCTTCCAGCGCCTGGAGTTGCTCGGCTAGGTGTTTTTCGAGTTGGCGGTATTCTGCGAGTTTGGACATGACGAATCTCTTTTGGTAGGTGGCAAACAGTATATTGCAAATCGGTAATCGCAAAAGGCACTGCTTGTGACAACTGAGAATGAAACGAAGAAGCAGAAAATTATGGCTCAGCAATAATTATGGTTGAGCGATAATTTTGAATAATTCAGTTTTACCGCTTGCTCGATCGTCTCCGTCGATAGCGAAAACTCGTGTCGTGCCGAGGCAATGAGAGCTAAATCACTAATGCATTCCGATGTGCATGTCGCGCTATGGCGATCGCTTTTTCGCGTAAGCGCCTAGTCTTGTGGTCGCGCCCCCCCCCTACAGAAAATTGAAACCGATAAGCCAGCCAGCAACAGGCGATTAAGTGTGCGCATGATAGCCTCCGGCACAGACGTATCTGTTGTGAGAGCTCGCTTTGAACACACCTAACGCACATGCCGATTTCAACACCCTCATCAATGCACCGAAATTTTCCGACGACCCTGTTGGGCACAACCAGAAAAAGCGGTGGCAGCTCATCGCTGAAGACATCATCAAAAGCACATCTAAAGAGGCGTTGCTTGAAGCAAGAGGCCGAGCCGAAGGCTACATTCATGGTCTTGTGGACGCGGGACACTTGTCGACGAGAGATACCGAGCGCGACTATCTTGTCTTAAGCATCGTCCAACGGCGTCGTGAGTTTTTGCAGAGGCTGCTGAACGAGTACGGTTACTGAGTCAAGGCGAGCTGTGAATCCGTCCGACGGCAAAATGAGCATCTCAGGATAGAGGCAGCTTGAAGCGCTCCGCACGGCTAACCCGAAGCGCTTCTGATTAAAACTGTAAGAGGCCTTGCAAGTGCTTATTCAGAGGTCTGACGGAGCTCGAGGTATAAGCTTGGCCTGAATCGACTCCCATTCCACCATTGAAATGAGCACCGCAGTCCTGCGTTCCCCTTCGATGAAAACCGGTTTTCGAGTCATGATCACCTGGTCGAGCAACTCGTCAAAGTGGGTTGTTGCTCGAGCAACTGACCATCGTTCTTACGCCATGTGCCAGGCCCTATCTCGAGATGAAAAAGTGGACGTCTCACCATCATTTAGAAATGGTCGGCGGATTCGAGAAGCTTCAGAAAACTCGCTCTGCCGAGGCCTCGCTTGAAGCTAGCGATGATGTAATTACCAGCTTGGGTTTCGAGCAGCCAAAACCGTCCTTCTTTCCTAGCCGATCGAACTTTTTCCGTGCGAATGATTCCGCCATTGGCGATTCGGTACGCGTCGTCATGCGGAAAGTGGTCGAAGGACACGCCAAGGCATCTGTCCTCGATGATCACTGCATCGCTGATAAATGCCGTAATGGGTACTGTGTATTTTCGGAGACTCGCGTGTACAAGGCGACTCATTTGGAAGTCACTGAGATATTTGGTATGAAATTCAACTTCGATGATTTCAGGCATCCGGCCATCTCCAAATGACTCAAGTAGTATTTTTCGCCAGTCATTGCTCAAACCGCTTTCATGGAAAAAGCAGCACCTATGCTGGCATTTTTTCTTAGGCCCGATCCCAGCAGGAGGTAGACCGTACTCCTGGTTTCAAACATGCAACCCTGACTAAAAGACACGCCAAAATTGCTGCGTACCCACATGCCTGCCTGAAATCGATTTCGGCTATCAAAAACGACTTCATGCGCGTACAGAGTCGCGGGCAGCAGGCCCAGTCCGATGAGCTTTTCTTTCTCATCTGAATTGACCGTGAGGTCGAGCAAAATCCACTGCCGAACAACGCAGAATGCTTTGCCTGGGAATGACTTTGCTGCTAAATAGATCAGGTCTTCCTCAGTCCCCAACCAGCCAGCCATCTCCGCGCCTGCGCCGTAAAGTAGCTGCGAGATTTCTTCTAACGTGACCATGTAATTTTCTCGAATTCGTACGCAGCGAAATTCAGTTCGCTAAGGTTCATCACTGAGAGACGGCTCATCAAATCTCGATCAGAAAATCCTGATCGAAACCGGTCTCTTCGGTCGGGTATCCGCGAGGATTTGACACTACTCGGCATCCTCCTTTAACGAAATCCGCAGCGATGTGGGTATGTCCATACACCCAAAGATCGGCCTTCCCCAGAAGCTCAGGCCAATTGTTTGCGTACGCAGCAATAAGGTGTGCAGGAAAATCCCCACTCACGTATTCCGACATAGGAGCATGGTGCGTGACGACAACAGTTTTACCGGCGAAGGGCTTGTCCAGTTCCCCAGTAAGCCAGGCGTACGCCGCCTGTGATTTAGCGATCAAGTCATCAGGACGCAAACGTCGGAAATTTTCATCGGTTCTGATCACGGTGAAATCGTTCATCCAGTCCCAAGCGACTCGTTTCGCGGCAACGACATCTCCGGTCGACGAGTAATCTGTCCATGCAGTCGTGACCAAAAATCTAGTTTGGTTGATGATCAATACTTCGTTTTCGAGGACGTGAACATGAGGCGCAGCCGCCTCTTTCATCTTGCGAAGCGTGTGGTCGATGTGGCCGCCGTAAAATTCGTGATTGCCGCACACGTAAATCACTGGGCACTGGAATGCGTCGTTCGCCCATAAGACTCCACGCGATTTGATATCAATGTCACCAGCGAGAATGATCACATCCGCATCGCTTGGAGTAGGATCGAAACGAGCGAAACCGAGGTGCAGATCTGAATAGATTTGAAGCTTCATTGGAGTCGCCGTTTAGGTCAGTGGTCAGCAAATTCCGGAACTGCTGAAGGCGCAGTTTTTGTATCTTCGTAGATCGTCCGAATGCCAGTGAGTGAACCGGCGTCGAGGCCATCTCGAGCACTGCTATAAACGGCGCCACCCGCCACCTTATGAAGCAACACGCACTCGCCTTTCTGGTCGTAACCGATGACCAGGCTGATTAGCTTCTCCATACGCTCTGAGAGGCCTCCATTGACCCACGGTGGGGTTATGACCTGAACCTCTTCAACAAGGCAAGTTGGGCCCTCCAGCTCCAGTAGGTTGGACAATAAAGAGGCGTCCGTTGGCATAAACCTCTTGGTGAATTGTCTGGCTCCCTCTGTGAACCGAAGGATGACGTGATACCAAGGATCCATTGATTCCCGTTCGATCATTCGCCATGCGGTTCGTCCTGGCCCCGGGAAGCCGGGGCGCCCTTCCCTATAAGATTCATGTGTAATAAACATTTCGCTTTTTCCTTACCATCCAAGTCAGTGAATGACCTCAAGTTGTCCCACTGACGATTTTTCATATCCGGGCTTTCCGTCGATCCATCGAGGCGTCTCCGATGCTTGGACGCACCCGCTGGCCATCGGTATCTCTTTCAGATCCGATCAAAAAGCGTCTGACAATACATGTGATATGTTTGGTGCTCAGGTCGCTAAAACTGCCTGATGCCCATCTCAAAAAGACTCTGAACCCATGATTGTGCGGCTTAGCTCTGAAAAAGCGGCAACGCATATTTCCGATACTACCACCAAACGTGGTTTATCGGAAGATAGCCGTTATGGCTCTATCCTCGCTTTTGAGGCAGACCATGTCGCTTAAGAATGAGATCGCCGGTACGCTCAGGGCAATCAGGACAATCCGAGGCTTCGACTACGGTGATTTGGCAGACGTCAGTGCAAAAGCAAACATAGGTAAGCTGGAGCAAGGAAAGAGCAATATCACGGTTGCGAAATTGATCGAGCTAGCAGAGGCCCTCCAATTCGATCCTATTGCTCTTATGACCCTCTGCGTCGCTATCCAGAAGGATGAACCTACCGATACCACTCTAGAGCGGGCACGTGCAGAACTCGACTCATTCAAAGACGAAGGAGGAGAGGAGCTTGTCAGGAGTCAGTTTGTGGGCAAAGAGCTGAAAAAGAGGCCTTCGGGTAAGCCTGGTAATACCAAGAATGCCGATTCGGTGAGAGAGCTGAAGGCTTTAGGATTGAGTCAGGCTGAGGTGGCGCGGACGCTTGGATTGGCGAGCTCAACAGTGTATCGGTACTGGCAGACTTGAAGGGACACACCGCCCGAACTCAAGTAGTAAGAGTGATGGTGTCGGCGTTTAAGCGAATTCGATAACACTTATGGCCTTTTGATGAAGGCTGATTTCATGCAGCCCGATCTCACTACCTTTCGGATGCAAACCGATCGTGCCCCCCAAGCTTCAGCCATGAGTTGATGGCCATAACAGATACACAGGAGAGGCATTTTCATCGCAGGCGTTCGAGCTACAACGCCTTGCATCTCAAACCTTGATTCTTCTAAAACACTCCTTAACCCGGTCGCGGCCAAATGCCATCGGCTCAAATACCTCGCCGTACTAGCCCACCACGTCGTCGTACCCTGAATGCTTGGGGTCTGTCATAAACTGTAGAAAATCCTTGTAATCTGACACTCCACCTACGTCTGCTGTCGGACAAGCATTCACGCCATCAACGTAATACGGCAGTGGAGAGGCCGCGATGGCGGGTAGAGGTGCAATTACGCAGTACAGCGCTTTGACAAACGTCTTGTGAGCCTCTGGTTTACCGGCGGCCCCCAGCAATCAGGCTCTGGGGTATCGTACTTTTCACCCGCTATCATCTCCAGCCCATCACGACCTTGATGACATGGTGCGGTTTCCCCAGGGTGATGATTTCAGACACCGCGAACGGACGAAGATCTTCGGAGTGATCCACTTCAGCTCAGTTTGCAGTAGCAACAAATCAAGTGCGGGTTTAAATAACCGGACAATTTCAATGGCACAGAGCCACCATTTTAGCAAGCTACAAACATTGCGCACGGAAGCTCAGGCGTGATCGAGAGAGCATCGGGGCGGCATTAGCCAGCGCCTCCCCCTCGAGTGACGGTTTGAAAATGATACGAGGCTCGGGCAGCTAGCTACTTTCACGTCAGCCATCAATTAGCCACAAGGGTCGCAAACCCTAGATTTTTCTGCACTCACGAAATGTCAAGCAATATATATCTTCACCCCCCCCCTTGAAATCATTTTTTCCAAACGGAGTGTATAGTTATTGAATTCAAAAACAGCTTTCTCCAAACCTCTCAATCTCTACTCACCTTTTCAAGCAAAACCCAACTGACCTTTGCCCAGCGCTTCTGATATTCAATTTGCTTACTGGCTAATTGGTAGCTTGATAAGAAAATCCAATCAACCTTACCGAAAGCCTAAGGAGGCCGTTTTGCTTATAGGAGTCGTTTTTTCGGCCGAAGGACGGCTAGCTTGTCTTTTGAGCCCAAACCAAGCGGCTAATTTTTTGGGATAACTACGTCCAAAATTTGAGAATCGCCATGCCGTCAGAAAAAAGGGTTAAAAAACTCACAGCCGACAAAATTTAGGAAGAGCTCGACTACCTCGTTAAGGCGGATCGGGCACGAGGCACGTCAGCCATACCCGAACGCACATCCCAAGGCGACAACATCGTCCTTCCTCACATATCTCTTGCAGTACTCAAGAGCAGGCTCATGCGTATTTCCCGATAGGCGCTGGCTGACCATTGCTGAGTGCGATCTGATCCCCTGCAGGTCTTTTCAGTGTTTACAGTATACCTTTCATATACTCTTTAACCCTGAAAATTGACGGATTGTCAATATGCATGCTGATTTTTTTCATTGACAGCGAATCACTAAACATTCACCATGAATTGACATCGAACCGGACGGCGCCTTGATGCACGCTACTGACTTGAAAAGGGAAATCTTGATACGCACGCCTGTAACTCGAGCCTTCATTTCTGCAAAGAAATCGCCGCGACCCGTTCGTATCGGTCGAGCGCCTCGATTTTGGCAGCAGAACGGCGGCACTTCGTGGTTCTTACGCTATACACAAATGTCAGCCGGCCAATTTTAACAAACGTAATGATGGCTTGAGTTCTTCGGATTCGAACAGAAGTGCCATCGATTGATCCGCCTACACAACCTGCACTCTCAACGCCTTAGTACTCATGGAACCGGCAAATCAAACATTTGGCGCTACGACTAGGAGGGTACGCGCGCTCACGGATTACGAGCTATCCAATGTCTGAACGTAACGCACTTGTCATGTCCCTGGGCTTCTTGACCGAAGAACAGATGATCGAAATCACCCAAGTGAAGAAAGAGACACTCGAACACTGGCGAAAGCACGGCAAAGGCCCAATCCCTACTCTCTTCGGACGTGCCTTTTTCTATGCATTTGATGATGTCAAAGACTACATGCACTCACTGAGAAGAACACGTAGTCGCGAGTCCATATTGCGCTCAATTTGACTTCATTCGGCCTTCGATGCCTGCACACCCAGCAAGTCATTGAAGGCCTTCTGCACATCTTTAGCTTTAATGTGCGTGTAGCGCTTCAGCATCTTCCAGTCCCGATGCCCAGAAATCAGAGCAACCTGCTCGATTCGAAGACCAACAGTAAACAACTTGCCGATTGCTCCGTGGCGCAGATCATGAAAAACCAGGTCATCAATTTCGCATTGCTGACAGATACGAGTAAACGATGAGCTGACTGACGCTGGGTTGTATTGAAAAATACGCCCTTCTTTTCGATCTCCAGCATGCGCTATAGCGATTTTCCAGGCTGCCGGCAGAAGAGGAACAGTCTGATTGTTTCCGATCTTCTCCTGAGGGTGCTTGCGGCTTCTGATCTTCACTGTTTTATCAACATGGTCGATGTCTTCAATGAGAATCTGACAAATTTCTTCTTGGCGCATTGCAGAAGCCAGGGCGAAAGCAATCAGATGCTGCATTGGGATCTTCTGTCTCGCCCCCTTCTTTTCGTATGCCGCGAAAATTTTGTCGAGCTCATCTTCGGTAGCTTCTCTCTCACGTTGTTTGCTACGCGTACTCACACCACGGCGCGACAGACTGCTGCGAACCTCGTTTGCAATGCCTGCATCAACGTCGTAGTGCCTCACTTCGCGCGCCCAATGCAAAACCGTGGAGATGTACGACAAATCGACAGCGATAGTGACGCCCGAAACCGTAGTGCCGGCCTGAGTCTTCTGCTTGAGTCTTTTGTCTACAAAGTCACGAAGATGAAGGATCGAGAACTCTGACATCAGGACACCTTTGAACTCCGATTTCAGCCGTAAGAGTGTCGCTTTTTTGTTCTTGCCGTGCGGTTTGACCGGTTCGGTTTCTTCGATGTATTTATTGATGAAGTCCGCAACAGTCGAGCCCTTGGGGGTTGGTGCCGTCCCTACGGCCCGGATGCTCTCAAGCTTGCTCTCAATCTCAGCAGCCCACCTCTTCGCGTCAGCATGCTTCTTGAACGTCATCCCTTTCCGCACGCCACCGCGCATAACCTGAGCGCGCCAGCTGCCACTCGGAAGCTTTACAATACTCGCCATCGTCGTGTGCAATCCCTGTTCAATTCGCTGTACTCGAATAATACACTGCACACACCCGTCATGCACACCGCGTGTGCACCAATGCTACACACGAAGGCTATAAAGTGATTTCTTCAGAAGAAAAAATCGTTATAAATCAAGGTGTTATTAGCAGAAGATTTTCGGTCGCCCCCATGATGGATTGGACAGACCGCCACTGCCGTTTCTTCCTGCGACTGCTCTCCAAGCACGCCCTGCTCTACACCGAAATGGTCACCACCGGCGCGCTCCTCAACGGCGATCACGAGCGCTTCCTGCGTCACAACGAAGCCGAGCACCCGCTCGCCCTGCAACTCGGTGGCAGTGTTCCGCTGGACCTAGCCGCCTGCGCACGCATGGCCCAGGATCACGGTTACGACGAGGTAAACCTGAACGTCGGCTGCCCGAGTGATCGGGTGCAGAACAATATGATCGGCGCGTGCCTGATGGGGCATCCGCAGTTGGTGGCCGATTGTGTGAAGGCGATGCGTGATGCGGTGTCGATTCCGGTGACGGTGAAGCATCGGATCGGGATTAATGGGCGGGACAGTTACGAGGAACTGTGCGATTTCGTCGGCACGGTTCGGGATGCCGGGTGCACGAGTTTTACCGTGCATGCGCGGATTGCGATTCTGGAGGGGTTGTCGCCGAAGGAGAACCGCGACATTCCACCTCTTCGCTATGACGTGGCGGCGCGGTTGAAGGCGGATTTTCCGGAGTTGGAGATTATTCTCAACGGCGGGATCAAGACGCTCGAGGCCTGTCACGAGCATTTGCAGACGTTCGACGGCGTGATGTTGGGCCGTGAGGCTTATCACAATCCTTATGTGATGGCTGAGGTGGATCAGCAGCTGTTCGGCAGCACGGCGCCGGTGATCAGCCGGGCCGAGGCGCTGGCGCAGTTGCGGCCTTATATTGCCGAGCATCTGCTGGCGGGTGGCGCGATGCACCACATCACTCGGCATGTACTGGGGCTGGGCACCGGGTTTCCGGGGGCACGCAAGTTTCGGCAGTTGTTGTCGGTGGATATTCACAAGGCTAAAGAGCCGTTGGCGTTGCTGGATCAGGCGGCAGAGTTGTTGGAGGGACGTTAATCCCTCGTCACTCACTTGCAGGTTTCGCGCGCCGGTGTCCGCGCTCTGTCTCGTTAGAAAATGGCCGCTTTGAAATGGCGGCCGTCACTTGTTCGGCCCGAGCGCTCAAAGGTCTAATTCGCAAGCTGGTCAAATCGGTAAGCATTGAGGACATGACCCAGGCCTGCTCAGCACGCTAACCGTCACCTCCATTGAACCTGCCCTCCATTTCAGCATCGTATTTACCGAGACCACGCCCCGCCTTTCAAACATCCGTTTTCAGGATGTTGCCGCTGGGGCCTTCGATACGCACATGCACCCTTGAGTGGCTGTCAGCGCTCGGGTAATGTCATTAGACCCATAGGACAGAGCACGCCCATGACTTCCAAGCTGGAACAACTCAAACAAATGACCACCGTAGTTGCCGACACTGGCGACTTCGAAGCAATCGCTCGCGTTAAACCCGTGGACGCCACCACCAACCCTTCCCTGCTGCTCAAAGCGGCGGCCATTCCCGGTTATGCCGAGTTGCTAAACGCTTGCGTCAGCGACTGCAAGGGCGATGTGGGCCTGGCCAGTGACCGTTTTGGTGTGGCGGTGGGGCAAGAGATTCTGAAGGTGATTCCTGGCCGTATTTCCACTGAAGTGGATGCGCGCCTGTCGTTCGACACTGACGCCGTATTGAAGCGTGCGCACCGTCTGATCGACTTGTACGAAAAGGCCGGCGTTGGCCGTGACCGTGTGCTGATCAAGATTGCTTCGACTTGGGAAGGCATCCGCGCTGCCGAGAAGCTGGAAAAGGAAGGCATCCAGACCAACCTGACCTTGCTGTTCTCTTTCGCTCAGGCGGCGGCATGTGCTGACGCTGGGGTTTTCCTGATTTCGCCGTTCGTGGGCCGTATCTACGACTGGTACAAGAAGGCCACCGGCAACGACTACACCGGCGCGGATGATCCGGGCGTGCAGTCGGTGACGCGCATCTACAACTACTACAAGGCCAATGACTACAAAACCGTAGTGATGGGTGCCAGCTTCCGTAATCTGAATCAGATCGAGCAATTGGCCGGTTGTGATCGGTTGACCATCAGCCCTGATCTGCTAGAGAAACTGGCGGCGGATACCGGCAAGCTGGAGCGCAAATTGGTGCCTGGGCATGCGGGTGAAGCGCGTCTGAGCTTGAATGAAGCGCAGTTCCGTTGGTTGTCCAACGAGGATGCGATGGCGACCGAGAAGCTGGCTGAGGGCATTCGTCAGTTTGCTCGGGACCAGGAGAAGCTTGAGGCGTTGTTGCAGGCCAAGCTGTGATTTGAGTTAGCTGGATGCAAAAAGGGCGAACCATGGGTTCGCCCTTTTTTTGCGTTGAATTCGGGTAATGGGCTTAGCACTGGAAGATGTGGTGATTGTTAGGGCGCCTTCGCGGGCAAGCCCGCTCCCACAGGGAATTAATCAGTGACGCTCCAGCGCGTTCACCAGGTCATGAAACGCCTCACGGTTGGAGTCGTTCAGGCCCATGAGGATTTTGTGTGCTTCGAGGACTTTGATCCGCACCACTTCTTCGGACTGGTCCTGGTCTGGCAGGTCGGTCAGGCATTCAGGGCATGGGATCGGGCGGTCAACGATGTTGAACACTTGCTCGAAGCCCATGGACTGCAGCAGACGGGTGATGTCTTCGTGGGTGGTGACGACAGTCGGCAACAGGCCGACTTTTTGCCGCGACAGGATCGACAGCTTGGCCAGCAGGCCCAGGGTGGTGCTGTCGATGCTACGGGTTTCGGTCAGGTCGATCACGATGGCGTTGAAGTTCAACGCAGTGAAGATCCGCTCAATAGTCGCATCCAACGCCGAACACAGGGTCAGGCGAACTTCACCGACGAACTTCAGGACGAAGGTGCCGTCCTGCTCGGCGAACTGGATTCTACCGGTACTCATTAAAGATTCCTGCTCAACACCAACAGGGCGATATCATCCGGCATCTCCCCTAGCGTGGCCAATCCAAAAACCTGGCGCAGACCATCCAGGCTGCCGCCCGCCGCTTTCACCCGTTGAGGCAAAGCAGCTTCTTTATCTTTGAGTGTGGGTTCTGGCAAAAGGTCCAGAATGCCATCAGACATCAGCGTCAGGCTGAATACCGGCGGCAGCTCCAGTACGTGGTCTTCGTAGGTGGCTTCATTGAAGAGGCCCACCGGCAGACCACGCCCTTCCAGGTAACGAACACTGTCTGGCGTGTACAACACGGGCAACGGCAGATGACCGCCGATGCTATAGGTCAACAAACCTGTCTCCTCGTCGATGACTCCACCGACCATTGTGACGTGTTTACCCAGCTTACAACTGATCAGGCCCCGGTTGATATGACCAAGGACTTCTGAAGGCTTGAATTCCGGCAATGTGCCGTTGCGCTTGGATTCGAACAGCAAGCGTGTGGTCATGAACTTCAGCAGCACGGTGACGAAGGCTGAAGAGGCGCCATGACCGGAAACGTCCGCCAGGTAGAACGCTACCCGACGCTCGTCGACCCGAAAGTAGTCGACGAAATCGCCCGACAGGTACAGCGACGGGATGATCTGGTGCGCAAACTGGAACTCGTCGATGGTCCAGGGGCTCACCGGCAGCATGTTCATCTGCACCTGGCGACCGGCGTTCTGGTCTTCCTGGAGCAGGTTCAGGCTGGCTTCGAGCTCGCGGTTGGCCTTTTCCAGCTTCTCGCGGTAGCGCTGGTTTTCCAGCAGCAGACGCGCACGATCCAGGGCACGGCGCACGGAGTGCTCGAGTACGGCGAGATCTTCGAGAGGCTTGATCAGGTAGTCCGCTGCGCCCAGGCGCAGGGCCTCGACGGCGTCGTTCATCACGCCGGCGCCCGAAACCACGATTACCGGGGTTTGCGGCGACAGTTCGGTGACCTGGCGAATGAGTTCGAGTCCGCCCATCTGCGGCATGCGCAGATCGCAGATGACCAAGTCGGGCTTGTCTTGCTCGAATACCTGAAGACCCTGCTGGCCATTGCTGGCCTGCAGGACACTGAAACCACTGTCTTCCAAGTAGGCCGCGAGGCTCGCACGCACTACTTCGTCATCATCGATTATCAGCAGCGTGGCACTGGTTTTTGGCATGTGGGCAAACGGCGCCAGAATTAGGTTGGCGTAGCAGGCTGGGCATTTGGCCCTGCACACACTACTGGATTCGCTTTCTAGCCTCTCTGCTGCACCGTTTTCGAGCGTTTGCCCTACTCACTGTTCCACCAGAGGTGCCCTTCTAAGGCGCAGACGGTACTCCCATCCGCGAGGCGTTTCAAGCTCACGCCGATGGTCGCTTGACGTCTTTACTTGTCAAATCACCGAGAGTTATAAGAACAGGCAAAACCGTAACCCAAAGGAAGGATCGAGCCCATGAGCCAAACCGATCGGGACTACAGCGAAAAGCGCGATTTCATCCGCATGCGGGTTGATGCCGATGTGTCGCTGATTCATGAAGGCGATGAGGTGCAAGCCGTCTGCATCGACCTTTCCAGCAGTGGCATGCAGCTGGAGGCGCCCCGCTCATTCAAGGTCGGTGACCGGCTCAGCGTGCGGATCGATTCCGATCACGTAGCCCTCAAAGGCCTTGAAGCCGACACCGAGGTGGTGTGGGTGAAAGCACAGGACGGTGGCGGCCAGAAACTCGGGCTTACAATCCTGAAGATGAAATAGCCCTGACTTCACCCGCAAGCCAAACGAAAGAAGGCGGCCAATTGGCCGCCCTCTTCGTTTTACCGGTCGAGATTAAAAATCGTCTTCGACCTTACCGTCCTTGACTTTGAATTCGCGGTTTTGCAGGTATGCATTGCGAATAAAGGTGTATTTGTCGCCAGTGATCAGTTTCTCGGCCGACAACAGGCTGGCGCGAGTGTCGACGATGTTCAGGCCGTAAATCGAGTTACGTACCGGTATATCGTTGATGTAAGGGTACGGACCGGTATAGCCGTCGACATACTTGGAAGGTGTATCACGCAAGGTGCTTGGGCCCAAGAGCGGCAGCATCACGTACGGGCCGCTGCCCACGCCCCAGTAACCGAGGGTCTGGCCGAAGTCTTCGTCGTTGCGGTGCAGGCCCATTTTGGTGCCCACGTCAAAGAAGCCCAGCAGGCCGAAGGTGGTGTTGAAAATCAAACGCGCGGTGTCGACGCCAGCCGCAGCGGGCTTGGCCTGCAACACGTCGTTGGCGAGGTTGGTCACATCGCCGACGTTGCGGAACATGTTGTGGATGCCGTCTTCCAGGAACTGCGGTGTGACGAACTGGTAGCCCTGAGCCAACGGCTTCAGTGCGTAGGTGTCGACAAAGTCGTTGAATTTGTAGATCGGGCGGTTGATGCTTTCCCAAGGGTCTTCTTCCGTGGCAGCCTGGGCCGCGAACGGAACCAGCAACACGCTGGCACACATACAAAGCTGAGCGAGTCGATTGCTCCAGCGCATAGAAAAACTCCTTGGATTGTACTGACGCGGGCGCTTGGCCCAGCCGCAAAGACCGCTAGTATATGACGGAAAACCCGGTTTAGGCAGCATCGTGCACGATGGTCTACGAACGACGCCCTCCTGACGGCGAGCGATTCACATCCGTGTCACTCGATTGTCATCGTCCGTGAATAGCCTTGTCGCTATTTCAGGGACGTTTCCATGCCGCACGCCGAAGTCTTGCCCCTTGCCGCACCAAATCTGACCGCCGTGCTGTTCGGCCTCAGTGGTTGCCTGGTGGATTTCGGCGCGCGCACGCGTCAGCACGGCACCGTTTCTGCCGAGCACACCGAGGTCACGCCCGGCGCCCTGGAGAGCCTGTCCAGCTTGCAGCGACAACGGATTCCCTGCGCCTGGCTTGATGAACTACCCCCTGCCCTCAGCCATTCCCTGGCCGTCGCACTTCCGGCCTGGATCAAATCTTTGCAACACTCTGAAACAATCAATCCATGGCCGGCCCCGAATGCCTGCTGGCAAGCCTTGATGGCGCTGAATGTCGAGCGCCTGGACGGTTGCGTGCTGGTCAGCGGCGAGCCGCGACTGCTGCAATCGGGCCTGAACGCCGGGCTGTGGACCATCGGCCTGGCGTCGTGCGGCTCGTTATGCGGGCTCGCGCCGAACGAATGGCAAGCCTTGAGCCAGAAGGAACGGGAACACTTGCGCGGCAAGGCGACGGTGCAGTTGTTCGGCCTGGGCGTGCATTCGGTGATCGATCATCTGGGCGAGCTCGATACCTGCCTGGCCGATATCAGCCTGCGTCGGCTCAAAGGCGAAAAGCCCTGACTGAGATCATGCAGGTTGCCCGGGAGTGGATTAATCTAAAGGTCAGCCATAGACCTTTGGCACGCCGCTGCGGTCTATGCCAGTGCCTATCGAGAAAAGGAAGAACGCCATGCCCGCCCGCGAACTGCAAGATCAGCTCAATAAACTGCGCGAGCAATTGGAACAGAATCCGCCACTGACCGAAGCCGAGCGCGAAGACCTGCACGCGCTGATGCAACAGATCCAACTGGAGCTTGAGCTGGAAACCAAAACCCAGGACACCAACCTCGCCGACAGTGTGAACCTGGCAGTCGATCGCTTCGAAGTCGAACATCCCGCCCTTGCCGGCACCTTGCGTAACATCATGCAAGCCTTGGTCAGCATGGGGATCTGAACCCATCAGATGCAAAAAAGCCCCGCTATTGATAGCGGGGCTTTTTCATTTCCGGGATTTGCAAATGCAATCCCGCACTGGCTCTTTATTGTCGGACCAAGCGATGGTTCGGCAGTTGCACCTCTTCGGTGCTGCGATACGGGTTGATGTCCAATCCACCACGACGCACATACCGCGCGTACACCGTCAATTTCTCCGGCTTTAGCAACCGCTGCAGGTCGAGGAAAATCCGCTCCACGCACTGCTCATGGAAGTCCGAGTGCTGGCGGAAGCTCACGATGTATTCCAGCAAACTCGCGTGATCCAGCGCCGCGCCACGATATTCCACCACCACGCTGCCCCAGTCCGGCTGACTCGTGACCGGGCAGTTGGATTTGAGCAAATGGCTGTGCACGCACTCTTCAACGATGCGCGACTCATCGCAACGCAGCAGTTCCGGACGCGGATGCTCATAGTTGCTGACACTGATGTCCAGGTCATCGATGCACACGCCCGGCAACGCCACGACGCCTTCCGCCTCTACCTCTTTCAGGCTGCGAACCCGCACGCCCACCGGTTTGCCGGCAGCGACCGAGAGATCTTTCACCAGCGTCGCTTCAAGGCTGGCGGTGTCGGCAAATGGCGTCTGGTTCAGCGAGTTGAGGTACAGCTTGAACGACTTCGACTCGATGATGTTCGGCGAATCCGCCGGGATGCTGAATTCGCCGATCGCCACCACAGGCTTGCCGGACGGCAATAGCCACGACAGCTCGAAGCAGTTCCAGAAGTCCACCCCCTTGTACGGCAGGGTTTGCGCGGTCAGGCCCAGCTCGGCCCATTTCGCTGTGCGCGGGATCGGGAACAGCAAGGACGGCGTGTAGGTGGCGATGTATTCGCTGGATTTGCCCAGCGGCGAATGTTCGGCTGCGGGATGCATGGCGGAAACCTGACTGAAGAATCAGCGGATTCTACCAGCCTTTGCTCCCGCCTTTGAGTGCTTACTGACTGACTGTCAGTTTGCCGACCATGCCGGCCTGGTAATGGCCGGGGATGTTGCAGGCAAATTCCAGGTTAGTGGCCTTGGTGAAGGTCCAGGTCAGCTCGGCGGTTTTACCCGGCTCCACCAACACACTATTGGGGTCGTCATGCTTCATGCCGTGATCCATGGCGCCATGATCCATTCCGGCCATGGAACCGTGGTCCATGGCCTTCATGCCTGTAGGCATCAGCATGCCGCTTTGCTGCATCTGGAGCATTTCCTGCTGATGCCTGGCATGCATCTGTGCATCGCCGAGGTTGAATTCATGCAGCAACTGTCCTTTATTCACCAGTACGAGACGCACGGTTTCCCCGGCCTTGATATCGATGGTCTTGGGGCTGAAGGTCATATCGCCCATCACCACTTCAACGCTGCGGGTGGCCTGGGCGGCCGAGGCTGGTCGACCGAAATCGTAGGTCTGCGCCGGTGAGGCTTCCAGCCCTAAACTCAGAGTCAGCAAACAAGCGGCCAGTGCCAGACGCTTTTGCAAAAACATAGTCGTACTCCAACAAGATGAGGTTCAGCTTGTGGGAAACTCTACCAGCCGGCTCTGCCAGCTACCTGACAGGCAGATTACAACTTTGTCAGATTGGCCAGCTTCCTCGCCGCCCACGGTATAACGCACCTGTTCCAACTACCCGAGTCGCCCATGAAACTGCTGATCGTCGAAGACCAACCGAAAACCGGCCAATACCTGCGCCAGGGCCTGACCGAGGCCGGGTTCAATACCGAACTGGTGACCGACGGCACCACCGGCCAGCAGCTGGCCTTGAGTGGCGATTACGCCTTGTTGATTCTCGATGTGATGCTGCCCGGACGCGATGGCTGGCAGATTTTGCAAGCGGTGCGCGGTGCAGGCCTGGACACGCCGGTACTGTTTCTGACCGCACGAGACGCGGTGGAGGACCGAGTCCACGGCCTGGAACTGGGCGCCGACGACTACCTGGTCAAACCTTTCGCCTTCTCCGAACTGCTGGCCCGGGTTCGTAGCCTGCTGCGTCGCGGCAGCGCCACGCCTCAGGAAACCAGCCTGCAACTGGCCGATTTGCGCCTGGACCTGATCCGTCGACGGGTCGAGCGTAACGGTCAGCGCATCGACCTGACCGCCAAGGAATTCGCCCTGCTGGAAATGCTCCTGCGGCGCCAGGGCGAAGTTCTGCCCAAGTCGCTGATCGCGTCCCAGGTGTGGGACATGAATTTCGACAGCGACACCAACGTCATCGAAGTGGCGATCCGCCGGTTGCGCCTGAAGATCGATGACGATTTCCCGAACAAGTTGATTCACACCGTGCGCGGCATGGGTTACGTCCTTGAAGAGCGCCCCGCCTGATGCGCCGGCTTTCATTAAGCAACCGCCTGGCACTGCTGTTTGCCGCCTGTACTGCGGTGGTGTCGTTGTTCGCCGGGGTGTTGTTCAGCCGCGCCAGCGAGGCGCACTTTGTCGAGTTGGACCAGCAGTTGCTGGATGACAAACTGATTGGTTTACGCCGGGCGCTGGATGACATTCAGGCCGGCGACGCCGAGGCCAGGCTGGCCGATGAATTGAGCCGACAGGCCGATCTTTCGCTGCGCATCATTAGCAGTGACGGCCAACGCATGTACGACAGCTCGCCCAGCGTGCCCAAAGATTTGCCGCGCAAGCGTGGCCTGTCGACAGTGAGCGACGACGGCACCGATTACCGCGTCCTGAATGCGCCGCTGTTCCTCGACAAACCCGACTCACCGCAACTGACCTTGTTGCTGGACATCACCCATCACCAACACTTTCTGCAGCGCATGCAACACCTGATCTGGCTGACGGTTGGCCTCTCGGCCCTGGCCACTGCCCTGCTCGGTGCCTGGGCGGCGCGCAGTGGTTTGCGTCCGTTGCTGCGTATGAGTGCGGTCGCCAGCGGCGTGTCGGCGCAATCACTCAACGCCCGTCTGCCGGAAGCAGACATGCCGCCGGAACTCGCGGAAATGGCCCACAGCTTCAACGCCATGCTCGGACGCCTCGATGACTCTTTTCAGCGGCTCTCGGCCTTCTCCGCCGACATCGCCCATGAACTGCGCACACCACTGTCGAACCTGCTGACTCACACCCAAGTCACCCTCACCCGCCCTCGCCCCCTTGAGGATTACCGCGAGGCGCTGCACAGCAACCTCGAAGAACTGCAATGGATGGCGCAACTGGTCAACGACATGTTGTACCTGGCCAAGGCTGACCACGGCTTGCTGATGCCCAAGCGCGAACCGCTGGACCTGGCGGAAGAAGCGGATGTGCTGCTGGAGTTTTTCGCGCCACTGGCCGAGGACGCCCGGGTGAAGTTGAGTCGTGACGGCCACGCGCGTATGCAGGGCGATCGCAGCATGTTGCGCCGGGCACTGTCCAATTTGCTGGACAATGCGTTGCGGTTTACCCCGGCCGGTGGTGAGGTGCGGGTAAAGATCGTCGAGCAACCGGCAGGCTTGAGCCTGACCGTTGAAAACAGTGGTGAAGGGATTTCCGAGGACCTGGTGCCGCGTTTGTTTGACCGTTTCTACCGGGCAGACCCCGCGCGCCGTGAAGGCAGCAGTGAGCATGCGGGATTGGGATTGGCGATCACCCAGTCGATCATCCGCGCCCATGGCGGGCAGATTCGTTGCGAATCGGCTCAGGGGTGGACGCGGTTCATAATTGAGTTGCCAAGAAAGGACTGAGGCCAGCAGGACTGGCCCCTTCGCGGTCTAACGGACTACGAATACCGCAACGCAGTAGCCGGCTCGACTTTCGCCGCACGCCACGCCGGATAAACCGTCGCCAGAAAGCTCATGATGAAACCGGCGGAGCAGATCAACAGCACATCCGCGCCCTGCAATTCGGACGGCAAGTTGCTGACGAAGTACACATCGGAACTGAAGATGTGCTGCCCGCTGACCCGCTCCATCCAGCCCACCAGTTCACTGACGTTCAACGCCGCGATCACGCCCAGCACACCACCGATCAAGGTGCCGACAATCCCGATCACCGTGCCCTGCACCATGAAGATCGCCATGATCTGCCGAGGTGTGGCGCCGATGGTGCGCAGGATCGCGATGTCCGCGCCCTTGTCGTTCACCACCATGATCAGGGTGGCGATGATGTTGAACGCCGCCACGGCGACGATCATCAGCAACAGCAAGCCGATCATGGTTTTTTCCATCTTCATCGCGCTGAACAGACTGCCCTGGGTGTGGGTCCAGTCGTCAGCCTTGTAGGCGGCACCCAGGCCCGTTGCGATGTCGCTCGATACTTGCGGCGCGGCGTACAGATCCTTCACCGCCAGGCGTACGCTCTGTACCTGATTCGGCTGCCAGTGCTGCATTTGCGCGGCATCGGCCATGTGGATCAGCGCCATCGAACCGTCCAGTTCGGCACCGACCTTGAACACGCCCACCACGTTCAGCCGCTGCATGCGCGGGGTGATGCCACCCGGTGCATTGCTGACTTCCGGCACGATCAGGGTGATCTTGTCGCCGACGTTCAAGCGAAAGCGCCGCGCGGTGATCTCGCCGATCACCACGCCGAACTCACCCGGCTTCAAGGCGTCGAGACGCCCCTGAACAATGTGCTTGGCAACGATCGAGACCTTGCTTTCCAGCGCCGGATCGACCCCGCTGACCTGGATCGGCTGCATGGTGCCCTTGTAGGACAGCATGCCTTCCATCTCGGTGAACGGCACGGCGGCGGTGACTTCAGGATTCTTCATTGCCGCGGCGGCCACCGGCTGCCAATCGTCGATAGGGTTCACGCCGACGATGGTCGCGTGGGGCACCATGCCGAGGATGCGCGAGCTCATTTCGCGCTGGAAGCCGTTCATCACCGACAGCACCACGATCATCGCCAGTACGCCCAGGGCGAGGCCGATCATCGAGGTCATCGAGATGAAGGAAACAAAGCGATTGCGGCGCTTGGCGCGGGTATAGCGCGTGCCGATAAAGATCGATAACGGTCTGAACATTCGCTGGGGCACCGTATAAAAATAAAAGACCCGACGCACTGTTCAGTGTGCCGGGTTTCAGCCAATCAGATGGGGGTCAGGTAACCTTCCTGCAAATGCAGGACGCGATCCATCTGGCGAGCCAGGTTCATGTCGTGGGTCACCACCAGGAACGCCGTGCGCATCGAGGTGCTGAGTTCCAGCATCAAATCCTGAATGCCCTGGGCGGTGTGGGAGTCGAGGTTGCCGGTCGGCTCGTCGAGCATCACCAGGCCTGGCTTGTTCACCAGGGCGCGGGCAATAGCCACACGCTGGCGTTCGCCACCGGACAACTCCGCCGGTTTGTGCTCCAGGCGATGGCCCAGCCCTACCCGCTCCAGCAACGCCGTCGCACGCTGACGCGCTTCCGGGATCGCGGTCTTGCCGATCAGCAACGGCATGCAGACGTTTTCCAGCGCGGTGAACTCAGGCAGCAAGTGGTGGAACTGGTAAACGAAACCCAGCGACCGGTTGCGCAACAGGCCACGGGCCTTTTCGTTCAGGGCCGAGAGTTCTTCACCGGCCAGCCAGACGCTGCCCTTGGTCGGCGTATCGAGGCCGCCCAGCAGGTTGAGCAAGGTACTTTTGCCCGAACCCGACGTACCGACGATCGCCACGCGCTCACCCGGATGCAGTTCCAGTTGCAGACCGGCCAGAACCTCTACCGATTCCGGGCCTTCCACGTAGGATTTGCCCAGGTTGCGGCAGCTCAAGATTGCTTTATCACTCATGCCCGACTCACTCATAACGTAGCGCCTCCGCAGGCTGGGTGCGCGCGGCACGCCAGGCTGGATACAGGGTGGCGAGGAAACTCAGGACCAACGCGGCGGCGCAGACCATCAACACGTCCTGGCTCTGCACTTGCGACGGCAGGTAATCGATGAAATACACGTCGGCGTTCAAGAACTTGTGGCCGATCAGCCCTTCAAGGGCCGAGATCGCGGCGCTGACGTTCAGCGCGGCGAAGATCCCGACCACGGCGCCGATCAGCGTACCGACCACACCAATGACCGTGCCCTGGACCATGAACGTCGCCATGATCGAGCCCGGCGTGGCGCCCAGGGTGCGCAGGATCGCGATGTCGCCCTTCTTGTCGTTCACCACCATCACCAGCGTGGAAATGATGTTGAACGCAGCAACGGCGACGATCAGCAGCAACAGCAGGCCGATCATGGCTTTTTCCATGCGGATTGCCTGATACAGATTGCCGTGGGTACGAGTCCAGTCGCGGGCGTAGTAACGGTCTTCGCCGAGCTGCTGGGCGATGGTCCACGCGGTGCGCGGCGCCTGGAACAGGTCGTCGAACTTCAGTCGCAAGCCCTGGACCTGATCCGGTTGCCAGCGGTGCAACCTGGCCAGATCCTGCAGATTGGTCAGGCCCAGATAGCCATCCAGCTCACCGGCGCCGACATGGAAGATGCCGACCACAGTAAAGCGTTTCATGCGCGGGAACATCCCGGCCGGGGTCACGGTGACTTCCGGCGCGACAAACGTCAGCTTGTCGCCAACCGCCGCGCCGAGCTTGGCTGCCGCCTTGTCGCCGATCACGATGCCGAAACTGCCCGGCGCCAGGTCGTCGAGTTTGCCCTGCTGCATGAAGTTATCAATGATCGACACCTGCCGTTCCTGCACAGGGTCGATGGCATTGAGCAACACTTTGGAAACCTTGCCGTTGTTGGTCAGCAGGCCCTGCATCTGGACGAAGGGCGCAACCGCCGCCACCTGCGGGTTCTGCTTGACCTTGGCGGCCAGGCTTTGCCAGTCGCTGATCGGCTCGCCGGACTCGATGGTCGCGTGGGGCACCATGCCCAGCACACGGGTGCGCATCTCATGATCGAAGCCGTTCATGACCGACAGCACCACGATCATCACGACCACGCCGAGGGCGAGTCCGATCATCGAGGTCAGGGAAATGAATGACACAAAATGATTGCGACGTTTTGCACGGGTATAACGCGTGCCGATAAATACGAAGAGAGGTCTGAACATGTCGGGGCTTGTTCGGAGGGAAAAGGAACGTCCTTGTGGCGGGGGTCGATAACCAGCTTTACACTCAGACCACCGCCGCTACCATGGGTTCGCCATGTCGACATTAGATGAAGAAGATCGCCGCGAATACTACCGTATCGAGGACACGATCGCACTGGAAATTCGGCCCCTGTCTGCTCCCGAAGCAGCAGACCAGGAAGTGTTGCAGGATGCTTCCCCGCTATTCAACCTGCTCAGCGAACTGCACCTGAGCGAATTCGAGTCGCAACACCTGTTGCGCCAGATCAACGAACGCGACCGGACCATCGCCGCATTCCTGAAATCACAGAACAAACGCATCGATCTGCTGAGCCAGGTGGTCGCCCTGACCGTGCTCGGACAGATCGGCGAACCGCAGCCGGTGATCATCTCCGAAGGCGGTATCGACTTTCAGCATCCGACGTCCATTGCCGTCGGCGCGCACCTGTCGGTCAAGCTGGTGCTGATGCCACAAGCCCTCGGCCTGTTGCTGCGGGCCCGCGTCACCCATTGCGACCGCAAGGGTGGCGGCTACGACGTCGGCACCGAGTTCGAATACCTGTCCGATGCCCAGCGACAACTGCTGGCCCGCTACATCTTGCAGCGACAGGCACAAGAACGACGCCTGGCGCGCGAACAAAACGAAACCGGCCATTAATTAAGGAAGAACCGTGACTCTCATCTACGGCCATCGCGGCGCCAAGGGCGAAGCACCGGAAAACACCCTGACCAGCTTTCAGCAATGCCTCAAGCACGGAGTGCGCCGCTGCGAACTGGACCTGCACCTGTCCATGGACGGCGAATTGATGGTGATCCACGACCCGACCCTCAAACGCACCACCGACCGCCGCGGCAAAGTGGCCGAACACACGGCTGCGGAACTGGTGACCTACGACGCGCGCAAGGGTGGCCCGGGCTGGATCAAACCTTGCCCGATACCAACGCTGGAAGAATTGTTCGAAAAATGCGATTTCGAGCACTGGCAGCTGGAAGTCAAAAGCGCCTCACGCACCCGCGCCGCGACCACCGTGCTGGCGATTCGCGAAATGGCCCAGCGTTTCGGCATACGGGACAAGGTCACGATTACCTCGAGTTCACGCGAAGTGTTGAAAGCCGCGCTGGACCTGGTGCCGGACGTGTCTCGCGGACTGGTGGCCGAATACGCCTGGCTCGACCCGTTGAAGGTCGCGCAAAACTATGGCTGCGAGATGCTGGCGCTGAACTGGACCCTGTGCACGCCGGAACGCCTGCAGAAGGCGCAGCGTCAGGGGCTGCATGTGTCGGTGTGGACAGTCAACGAGCCCGCGCTGATGCGCAGGCTCGCTGACTTCGGCGTTGACAGCCTGATTACAGACTTTCCCGGTTTGGCCACCGCCACGCTCGAGAATTGCTGAAATCGGTCTCCCCGGCCGGCTCAGGCCACCGGCCGGAGCCGCTCAAAAAAGCCGGTTGAGGCCATCGTACGCCGCTACCCGATAGGCTTCAGCCATGGTCGGGTAGTTGAACGTCGTGTTGACGAAGTACTTCAGGGTGTTCTGCTCGCCCGGCTGGTTCATGATCGCCTGACCGATGTGCACGATCTCCGACGCCTGATAACCGAAGCAGTGAACGCCCAGCACTTCCAGCGTCTCGCGATGGAACAGGATCTTCAGCATGCCCTGAGGCTCGCCGGCGATTTGCGCACGCGCCATGCTCTTGAAGAATGCCTTGCCCACTTCGTACGGCACCTTGGCCTGAGTCAGCTCCTGCTCGTTCTTGCCGATCGAGCTGATCTCCGGAATCGTGTAGATGCCGGTCGGCACGTCGTTGACGAAGCGCCAGCTGCCGTTGTCGACGATGCTGCCAGCGGCCGAACGGCCCTGGTCGTGGGCGGCACTGGCCAGGCTCGGCCAGCCAATCACATCACCGGCGCCATAAATGTTCGGCACGCAGGTGCGGTAGTTCTCGTCGACTTCGATCTGGCCACGGCTGTTGACCTTCACGCCGATGTTTTCCAGACCCAGCTGATCGGTGTTGCCGGTACGGCCGTTGCACCAGAGCAAGGCGTCTGCCTTGATCTTCTTGCCGGACTTGAGGTGCAGGATCACGCCGTTGTCCACGCCTTCGACGCGGTCGTAGTCTTCGTTGTGGCGAACCGTGATGTTGTTGTTGCTGAAGTGGTAGCTCAGGGCCTGGGAAATTTCCGAGTCGAGGAAGCTCAGCAACTGACCACGGTTGTCCACCAGTTCAACCAATACACCCAGACCACTGAAGATCGAGGCGTATTCGCAGCCGATCACGCCGGCGCCGTAAACAATGAGTTTACGCGGGGTGTGGCCGAGGCTGAGGATGGTGTCGCTATCGTAGATACGCGGGTGATGGAAATCGATGTCCGCCGGACGATAAGGACGCGAGCCGGTGGCGATGATGATGTGCTTGGCCACCAGTTTTTCGACCACGCCGTTGGCGCAGACGACTTCGATGGTTTGCTCGTCGGCGAAGCTGCCGGTGCCGAAGAATACGTCGACGCGGTTACGGGCGTAGTAGCCGGTGCGCGAGGCGACTTGTTTGGAGATGACTTTTTCAGCACTCTTCAACACGTCCGGGAACGAGAACCAGCGCGGCTCACCAATGGCCCGGAACATCGGGTTGGTGTTGAACTGCATGATCTGCCGGACCGAGTGACGCAAGGCCTTGGACGGGATGGTGCCCAGGTGGGTGCAGTTGCCGCCGACCTGGCGACGGCTATCGACCATCGCCACCTTGCGCCCTGCCTTGGCGGCGTTCATTGCCGCGCCTTCTCCCGCCGGGCCGGAACCCAACACCACCACATCGTAGTTGTAGACAGCCATGCGTACTCCTCAGAACAGGCCGCGGCACCCTCGGCGCCTGCGGCTAAATCACACCGATCGGCGGCGTGAAGGAACAATTTGGGGCCAGTGCAGAACCCGGACACAGTCTATAGAAGCGTCAACGCCGCGCACATTAACCCTTGGTCGCGTCGTAGGCTAGTTTTGCCTGCACTACAAAGCCATCGAAAAATGCTTTTGCAGCCGCAATCACTCGGTTTTCTCACCGGCCAGGCGCTCAAAAGCCTGATTGGTGCGTGTGACAAAACCTGTATCGGCACGAATCACAAACAATGCAGCAATGTCATGCGTTTGGGCATAGTCCCAACCCCGTTCAGGGCCAAGAATCAGCAACAGCGTCGATAAGCCATCGGCCATCAACGCTGAAGGATGAATCACCGTGACTGACGCCAGGGTGTGTAGGACCGGTGTTCCGGTGCGGGCATCGAAGGTGTGGGAATAGCGTCGGCCACCCTGCTCGAAATAGTTACGGTAGTCGCCGGAGGTGGACACACCGTAGCCGTCGACGGCGATGACACGCTCGGCCACTTGCTGATCATCACGGGGTTCTTCCAGGGCGATGCGCCACGGTGAGCCGTCGAGTTTTTTGCCGACGGCCTTGAGTTCACCGGTGGCTTCAGCGAGGTAGTCGTGGATGCCCAGCGCTTCGAGTCTGGCGGCAATCGTGTCGACCGCGTAACCGGCAGCGATGCTGTTGAAGTCGACCTCGACCGCGGCATCCTTGCACAACTGGTCACCGTCAATGCGCAAGTGACGGTGGCCGACGCGCTGCTGCACCTCGGCCAGCGCTTCGGCGCTCGGGACCTTTTCCTCACGCGCCTGCGGACCAAATCCCCAGAGGTTGAGCAGCGGCTCCACCGTCAGGTCGTAGGAGCCGTCGCTTTGGGATGACAACTGTTCGCCCACACGGATCAATTCAAGGATCGGCGCGGGCATTTTCTGACAGTGGTTGGCGGGCAAATTATTGAAGCGCTCGATGTCCGAGTCGCTGCGATAGGTCGAAAATTGTCGATCCACGTCGGCGAGGATATTTTCCACTTCGGCCTGCACCGCTTTCGGCCCGGGCGTGGAGGCATGCCTTACATATTGAATGGAATAACGACTGCCCATGGTCGGGCCGTCGAAGCGTTCCAGACTGTCGCCGTTACCGCAACCGGACAAAATGCCGGCCAGCACCACAAGTCCACTCCACCGTCCAGTTAACAAATCTTCATCTCCCCTCAAAACCGCGCCCGCCATTATGGGCTTCAGCGCGTATGGGAGCGAGCCTGCTCGCGATAGCGGTGACCGGTTTTACGATTGCTGCGCAATCGAACGGGAGCAAGCTCCCTCGCCACAAAGGCTCGCTCCACAGGTGCAGCGCTTTCAAACAAGATTGACCAGAGTGAGTATCTACAAATGTCTTCCAGCACGAGCAAAGGCAAAGCGATTTTTCGCGTTGTCAGCGGTAACTTTCTCGAAATGTTCGACTTCATGGTCTACGGCTTTTACGCCACGGCCATTGCCAAAACCTTCTTTCCCGCCGATAGCGCGTTTGCTTCCCTGATGCTGTCTCTGGCCACTTTCGGGGCCGGTTTCCTGATGCGTCCGCTGGGGGCGATTTTCCTCGGGGCCTACATCGACCGCCACGGCCGTCGTAAAGGCCTGATCATCACGCTGGCGATGATGGCCGCCGGCACGGTGCTGATTGCCGGTGTGCCGGGTTATGCCACGCTGGGCGTCGCGGCGCCGCTGATCGTATTGTTCGGCCGCCTGTTGCAAGGCTTCTCCGCTGGCGTGGAACTGGGCGGTGTGTCGGTGTACCTCGCCGAAATCTCCACGCCGGGCCGCAAAGGCTTCTTCGTCAGTTGGCAGTCCGCCAGCCAGCAAGCCGCGGTGGTATTCGCCGGCCTGCTCGGCGTGGGTTTGAACCATTGGCTGAGCCCCGACCAAATGGGTGAGTGGGGCTGGCGCGTGCCGTTCCTGATCGGCTGCATGATCGTGCCGGCGATCTTCGTGATCCGCCGTTCGCTGGAAGAAACCCCGGAATTCCAGGCACGCAAACACCGCCCTACCCTGCGGGACATCGTCCGCTCGATCGGTCAGAACTTCGGCATCGTCCTCGCCGGCATGGCGCTGGTGGTGATGACCACGGTGTCGTTCTACCTGATCACCGCCTACACCCCCACCTTCGGCAAAGCCGAGCTGCATCTGTCGGATCTGGATGCGCTGCTGGTGACGGTGTGCATCGGCCTGTCGAACTTCTTCTGGCTGCCGGTGATGGGCGCGCTTTCCGACAAGATCGGCCGCAAACCTCTGCTGCTGGGCGCGACGATTCTGGCGATCCTCACGGCTTATCCGGCGCTGTCGTGGCTGGTGGCGAACCCCAGCTTCAGCCATTTGCTCATTGTCGAACTGTGGCTGTCGTTCCTGTATGGCTCGTACAACGGCGCCATGGTGGTGGCCCTGACCGAGATCATGCCGGTGGAAGTGCGTACGACTGGTTTCTCCCTGGCCTACAGCCTGGCGACCGCAACGTTCGGTGGTTTCACCCCGGCGGCCTGTACGTACCTGATCCATGTGCTGGACAACAAGGCAGCACCGGGGATCTGGCTCAGTGGTGCGGCGGTGTTGGGGTTGATCGCGACACTGGTATTGTTCCGTGGCAATCGGCATGCGTTGCGTACGGCGCAAGCGGCTGTCATCAGAGGCGCTCACTAAAAGGAACGCAGTCAGGTGCAGAACCTGTAGGAGCGGGCTTGCTCGCGAAGAGGGAGTGTCAGTAAACACTGATGTTGCCTGACACACCGCCTTCGCGAGCAAGCCCGCTCCCACATTTAATCGGCGTGCCCCATAGGTTTTAGTTCGCTTCGGTCCACATGCAGCCAAGGCGGCCCCTCTGCAAATCTGGCCTCCAGCCATGTCTTGAACGCCATGAGCGTCGACTGCGCGATGTTCAGGCAGTATCGGTATTCGATTTTAGATGAACAATATAGGCTCACTGCAGTTCATTACTGCACACAGTGCAGCAGTCCGAAACCCTCGGCAACAGGGCCACAGCAAGGGCCAGGCTGATCAGTACCACGGCGACGGCAAACGTTATCCGCATGCCACTGGCGACGGCTGCGGGAGACGCGCTGGTGATGTCTGTCGTCGCCGAGGCAAGCGCAAACACCGCGCCCATCACCGAGGCTCCGGTGATCAGGCCGAGATTGCGTGACAGGCTGAGCATGCCGGAAATCACGCCGCGCTGGTCCGGACGGATGTCGGTCATGATCGCGGTGTTGTTGGCCGCCTGAAACAACGCGTAGCTGGCCGTGATCACCGCGATGGGCGCGAGGTAACCGAGGAGGCCGAACCCCGCTGGCATCATTGATAAAGCACTCGCGCCGAGCGCCATTGTCGCGAGTCCGAGACGGGTCATGCGCCGAGTGCCAAAACGGTCCACCAGGCGACCGGCCGGCACGCCGGTCAATGCAGCCACCAACGGGCCGACCGACAAGGCGAAACCGACAAGTGCCGTGCCGAGGCCAAGCGCACCCGAGAGATAAAACGGCCCGACCACCAGCGTCGCCATCATCACCGTCGAAACGAGCGCGCTCATGGCCAGGCTGGCGCTCAATCCCTGCTGGCGGAACATCGCTAATGTGATCAATGGCGATGCGACCGTGGCCTCGACGAAGATGAAAAGCCCAACGCCGAAAACAGCCGCCAGCAGCAGCGCGATATTGAGCGGTCCAAAATCACCGTACCCGATCGTCATGGCCAGCGCGTACGCTGCGAGCGTCAGCGCCAGCAGCAACGTGCCGGCCTTGTCGAACCCCACCCGCCCTGCTTTCACCCGCTGAACATCCGCCGGCAAATAGCGATACGCGAGCCAGATGTTCAGCACACCCAGTGGTATGTTGATCAGAAAAATCGCCTGCCAGCCAACGCCGGCAATCAACATCCCACCGAGCGACGGCCCCAGCGTGGTGCCGATCGCCGACATCGTTCCGAGCACCCCCATGGCGCTGCCGGTCTGCGCTTTCGGCACCGTCTCACCGACAAACGCCACGGTCAGCGCCAGCATGATCGCCGCCCCAAGCCCCTGCACCGCCCGGGCGCCGACCAGCCACCCAAGCGACGGCGCGACACCGCAGGCCAGCGATGACAGGGTAAAAATGGCGATGCCCACCAGTAGCAAACGCCGACGGCCGAGCATGTCGCCAAGCCGTCCGACGCTGACGATCAGCGTGGTGATCGCCAGCAGATACGCCAGCACAATCCACTGCACGTGTTGGAAGGAAGCATCGAATGCCTCGGCCAACGTCGGCAATCCTGCATTGGCGATGCTGGTGTCGAGTGAAGGCATCAACATCGACAGCGAAAGGCTGGCGAGCGACCAGCGCACCGAACCTGATTGAGTGATGGATTTCATTGTCTGGCCACGTCTGAAAGGTAGAGCAGCAGCGTATGCCCGTGCGTGACAAGGCGGAAGGCGCAGCATTTGCACTTGATAGATGCGTTTGACGCCATGTCGGCCCCGCGCCGTGCTAACGTTGCGGCATGACCACTCCCGATCTCAATCTGCTGATTACCCTGGACGTGCTGCTCGCCGAAGGCAGCGTCGCCCGCGCCGCCCAACGACTGCGGCTGAGCCCGTCGGCCATGAGCCGGGCGTTGGCGCGGTTGCGCGAAACGACGGGCGACCCGCTGCTGGTCCGGGCCGGACGCGGCCTGGTACCGACGCCCCGAGCACTGGAACTGCGCGAGCACGTCAGTCGATTGGTGCAAGACGCCGAAGCAGTTTTGCGCCCCGCCGAACAACTCGACCTCAAGCAACTGGTTCGAACATTCACGCTGCGCACCAGTGACGGTTTCGTCGAAAACTTCGGCCCGGCGCTGATCGCCCGCGCCGGTGAGCAAGCCCCCGGCGTGCGTTTGCACTTTGTGCAGAAGCTGAGCAAGGACAGCGCCGCACTTCGCGACGGCTCCGTCGATCTGGAAACCGGTGTGGTCGGCGGCACGACCAGCCCGGAAGTGCGCACCCGCGCGCTGTTCGAGGACCGTTTCATCGGCGTCGTGCGCACGGGGCATCCGCTGAGCCAAGGCGAGGTCAGCACCTCCCGTTACGCCGCTGGCCGGCACATCCTGGTCTCACGGCGCGGGCTCGATAAGGGGCCGATGGATGAAGCGTTGGAGGCGCTGGGACTGCAGCGGGAAATCATCACCGTCGTCGGCGGTTTCTCGGCCACCCTGGCGCTGGCTCGCGCCTCGGACCTGATCGCCACCGTGCCTGCCCGACACACCCAAAACCTGCGCACCGGCCTGCACAGTTTCGAGCTGCCGTTCGAGCTGCCGCCGATCACCATTTCGATGCTGTGGCATCCACGGATGGATGCCGATTCGGCACATCGGTGGCTGCGTGAATGTGTTCGAGAGGTTTGTGCGCGGCCCTGAGGAACCCTCAACCCTTCCTTTTCTGAAGCCCCTTCAACCGCACACTCGCCCGTTGCGCCGCCGCCATTTTTTCCGGACGCTTCATGCGTTTCCATTTTCTGATGTCGTCCTTGGTGCGGCCACAACTGACACACAGTTCACCACTCAACTGGCAAACGGAAATACACGGATTTTCGATATCCTTGGCCACGTTTCAACCCCGCGTCGAGCGCTTGGACGCCAGGCGTTGCTGCCAGTTGCCGCCATTGGCGCGCTGACATTGCTCCTCAGAATCAAACTGCACATGGGCCGCGACCGGGCTAACGAGAACGTCCGCTTCATTTAATGCTACGGCCGTCAGTTCGACCACGCGCTCGCCCTGCCCGCTCGCCAGCGCCTGATCCTTATGGGCCTGCGTATCGAAGACCCAGATCACCCGCAGGCTTGATGGAAAGGCGTCGTAATCGATTTCGTGGGTCAACCAGCAAAACCCGACTATTTCCGCTTTGGCTGTTTCGCACGCCTCGGTCAGAGTGGCGACCAGGCGACGTTCGATGTGTGCCTGATCGCGTTTGCTTAAAGACATCGGGTGGATCCTTGGGTGGCGGTCAACGAAAAAGGCCCAGCATACCTTTTGATCGACTCCATCTCGACGGCTCAGATAAAAGACTATCCCTATCACCCCCCAATACTCCCCCTATTAGCTGACTGCTTTATAGGCGTCTACCCTTACTGGAGCGCTGGCGTCAGCCGGCCGGTTGAGACCTGAGAAGAGATACGAATGAGTCAGGAAACGTACTAGGCTTGCCGTGGGCCACCGTGCTGGCAACTCGATTGCCGCTATCCGGATTTCCCGTGTGACCACGACGATCAATTGATCGCACGGCTACAGCCTATGTCATTGATTCCGCTCGTCGCTATTGCGTGCCCAACCCCGGGCCGGATAGCCGGATGAACACGACCAAAGGTAGCGCATACATGGCAAATGAATCGAAATGCCCGTTCAATCACGCCGCCGCTGGCGGTGGCACGACGAACCGCGATTGGTGGCCGAACCAACTGAATCTGAAGATCCTGCACCAACACTCGCCCCTGTCCGACCCCATGGACGAGGGCTTCAACTACGCCGAAGCGTTCAAAAAACTGGACTTTGCGGCGGTCAAGCAAGACCTGCATGCACTGATGACTGATTCGCAAGACTGGTGGCCTGCGGACTTCGGTCACTATGGGCCACTGTTTATTCGCATGGCCTGGCACGCCGCCGGCACGTACCGCGTCGGTGACGGTCGTGGCGGTGCCGGCTCCGGTCAGCAGCGCTTCGCCCCGCTCAACAGCTGGCCGGACAACGTCAGCCTCGACAAGGCGCGCCGGCTGCTTTGGCCGATCAAGCAAAAGTATGGCAACAACATCTCCTGGGCTGACCTGATCGTCCTCACCGGCAACGTCGCGCTGGAGTCCATGGGCTTCAAGACCTTTGGCTTTTCCGGCGGTCGGCCAGACGTCTGGGAACCGGATGAAGACGTCTACTGGGGCACCGAAAGCACGTGGCTGGGCGGTGACGTCCGCTACGGCAAAGACAAAGAAGCCACGCAACAACCCGGCGAACGCAACCTGGAGAACCCGCTTGCCGCCGTGCAAATGGGCCTGATCTATGTCAACCCCGAAGGCCCGGAAGGCAACCCGGACCCAGTCGCTGCGGCGATAGACATCCGCGAAACCTTCGGGCGCATGGCGATGAATGATGAAGAAACCGTGGCACTGATCGCCGGCGGCCATGCCTTCGGTAAAACCCACGGTGCCGGCCCTGCCGACAACGTCGGTCCCGAGCCCGAAGCCGCGGGGCTTGAACAACAGGGCCTGGGCTGGAAGAGCACTTTCGGCAGCGGCAAAGGCGGCGACACCATCACCAGCGGCCTGGAAGTGACCTGGACCACCACGCCCACGAAGTGGAGCAACAACTACCTGGAAAACCTGTTCGGCTTCGAGTGGGAACTGACCAAGAGCCCGGCGGGTGCCAACCAGTGGACGGCGAAAGGTGGTGCCGGCGCGGGCATCATTCCCGATGCTCACGACCCGTCCAAGCGGCGTAATCCGACCATGCTGACCACGGACCTGTCACTGCGATTCGACCCGATCTATGAGCCGATTTCGCGGCGCTTCCTCGCCAATCCGGATCAGTTGGCCGACGCCTTCGCCCGCGCCTGGTTCAAACTGATCCACCGCGACATGGGCCCCCTCACCCGCTACCTCGGCCCGGAAATGCCCAACGAAGTACTCCTGTGGCAAGACCCGATCCCGCCGGTCGACCATGCCTTGGTCAACGACAGCGACATCGCCGCACTCAAGGGCAAGCTCCTGGCCAGCGGCCTGACCGTCTCGCAACTGGTATCGACCGCCTGGGCAGCGGCCTCCACCTTCCGCGGCTCCGACAAACGCGGCGGCGCCAACGGCGGACGCCTGCGTCTGGCCCCGCAGAAATCCTGGCAGGCCAACCAGCCTGAGCAACTGGCGAGCGTGTTGGCGAAACTCGAAAGCATCCAGAACGAGTTCAACAGCGCGCAAACCGGCGGCAAGAAAATCTCCCTGGCCGACCTGATCGTGCTGGCCGGTTGTGCCGGCGTCGAACAAGCGGCAAAAAATGCCGGCCATACCATCACGGTGCCTTTCACACCGGGACGCATGGACGCCTCGCAAGAGCAAACGGACGTTGAATCCTTCGGCTACCTCGAACCCGCCGCCGATGGCTTCCGCAACTACCTCAAAACCCGCTATCGCGTACCGGCCGAGGCACTGCTGATCGACAAGGCACAGCTGCTGACCCTCACCGCGCCGGAAATGACCGTGCTCATTGGTGGCCTGCGCGTGCTGAACACCAACGTCGGCCAAACCCAACACGGCATGTTCACGAAGCAACCGGGAGCGTTGACCAACGACTTCTTCAAAAACCTGCTCGACATGGGCGTGGAATGGAAACCGGTGTCGCAGGCCAATGAAGAGTTCGAGGGACGCGACCGCAAAACCGGCGATCTCAAATGGACAGGGACGCGTGTTGATCTGGTGTTTGGCTCGAATGCACAGCTGAGGGCGTTGGCTGAGGTTTATGCCAGCAACGACGCGAAGGAGAAGTTTGTGAACGACTTCGTGGCGGCCTGGGTCAAGGTGATGAATCTGGACCGGTTTGACCTGAGGTGATGCCGGCACTCAATCCAGTGTGAAAAAAGCCCACTGACCGTTACTGGTTCAGTGGGCTTTTTATGGCTTGGCCCTCAGGTTCAATCCCAAGTGGAACCAAAGCACTAGCGACAAAGGTTTTTCCCAACTAGGGTTCTCTGTGTGATTGCGATTAAACCACCTAATCGCAGTGGTGCATCACCGACGTGGCGAACCGAAGGAGCCAGATCAATTGATGAGGTCTTTGTGTGTCGCGGTCGCATTCGTAGCGCCCATCGTGTTGTCCACCACGGTCACTGCTGAAGTACTTGCGCATAAGACAGCGCTCGCTTTTGTTGCTCAAACCCATGTGGGTGACAGCCTGCCAACACTGGCACTGTTGGCGGCAAAGAAGACGCAAACCTTTGCGATGCTCATTGAAAAGTTAGGAAGTGAAAAAGCACACAGTGCCGTATCGAGCGAAATTGACGCACTACTTCCGCAGTACCAGCCGAAATGGAATCAAAATCTTGCTGCGGCTTATGAGAAGTCTTTTACTGAAGAAGAGCTGTTATCACTCGCGTCTGAAGGCCAGGCATCCAAATACGCTGGCAAAGTGCTGGAGCGGCGAACTGACATCGGCAGAGACATGCAGTCCAGCTCGACCCCGATACTGATTGCCCTTGTATCCGAGGCACTTAAGGCGGCCTATTCCAAGCATATTCGTTGAAGCGGTCTTGATCCCCCTCTGCCATCAGCTTGTCCGAAGAAAACCAACACCTCCATGTGTGGAGGCGTTGTGCTTTTTGCTGATCGCAGGACGAGACTAAACGGGAGAAATCGTGGCCAGCGCGCCAATCAAAATGGTCAACACCAGAAATCCACCCAGGAAAATTGCCATCTTGCCCATGGGGCCTCCTACGCTATGAGTTTGCGGTGCAGCGGTTACCACCACTGCTGACCGTGCCGTCATTGTGAGCCGCAGGCTGATCCCATTACAGATGCAGATAGCCAAGAAAAATACGGATCAGATCCGCGATTCACGCCCCCTGTAGCTGCCGAAGGCTGCGATCTTTTGATCTTAAACACGTCGCCCTGGTTATGTGGCGTCTACTAATGACTTCACATGAGTCGCAAAATCATCGTGTATCTGTTGGAACCCGCAGCGAAGGTAAAATGCCGATCCCTCTGGGGTATCCGTGGATAGGCGCACGACACGGAATCTCTGAGCCGCATATTCCAGAAGCCGCTCCACCAGAGCTTTACCCACATTCTGGCCCCTTGATGCGCGCGCGACGTATACCCGCCGTAGTCTCCCGATATCCGACCCGGCATATGGATCATATGAAAGACCACCGATGGCCATCAGTTGCCCGTTGCGGAAGGCTCCCAAAAGACATTCACCTGGTTGATCGAATCGATTCGACCCGTTTTTCCAATCTGCAACCAAGCGCGTGAGAAACCTGAAACCCTCTGTAACGGCCTCCGCTTCCAGTATCAGGATTTCCGGAGAAAGCGCTGATATCTGACGTATCGCCAGTTCGCCCGTTGACGTAACCACTCGATATCCCTTGTTTGTTTTGGCACCCTGCCTGACTCATCTGTGTGGACACCACGGCGTCAGGTGTTTTACACACAACCGCGTAGGAACTAGTTGCCCCGCCCGCCACCAAACGACCACTCATCTGCCGCGGTCGTGGTAATCACCACCATCACGTCCTCAGAATCGATGCCCGGCGCTCGGCCCAGTCTCTCGACCAGGTTGCGATAGAAACGCTGTTTCGTCTCGATGTCTCGAGGGCGACCGGCAGTAATCGCGATCAACACAAAGTCATGGCTGCGCGGACCGCCCAGGTAGTTGGGGTCAAAGATCAGTTCGCCCACTTCGTGTTGGTGAATGACCTGGAACCGGTCGGCCATCGGCACTTCGAAGCTTTCTACCAAGGCGTCGTGCAGCCCTTGTGAGAGGGCCTGTAAATACTCGGCAGACTTTCCCCGGTGCAGTGAAATACGGGCAAATGGCATTAAGACCTACTCCTGAAAATCCAACTGACCGGGGAAAACTATCAAGTCGCGATCATTCCGAATATCAGATTTAATAGCGGCCTTAGTCCCGAATTAATGGATGATTCGATGCGCCGTCCGACCTTCGATCTTGATGTGCTGCGTACTTTCGTGACCGGTGTGGAGTTCAACAGCTTTGCCAAGGCGGCGGATCGGCTCAATCGCTCGACGTCTGCCGTAAGCGCACAACTCAAGAAGCTTGAGGAACAGGTAGGCACGCCAGTGCTGTCAAAATCCGGTCGAGGGTTGGTGTTGACGCCGGTGGGTGAAACCCTGCTCAGCCATGCACGCCGACTGCTTGAATTGAACGACAGCATTTTCCAGACCCTGCACGAAAGCCAGACCGCCGCCACGGTACGCCTGGGGCTTCAGGAAGACTTTGGCGAACACTTTCTCAGCGACATTCTGCGACGCTACATCAAGATGTACCCGATGGTGAGCCTCGAAGTCAGGATCGCGCGTAATACCGAACTGCTTGCATTGATCGACAGCGGTGGCCTGGACCTGGCCCTGTCTTGGGACACAGGGCACAAATCCCCCTACGCCACGCACCTGGGTGAAACGCAGATGCACTGGATCGGGCCTCGTGACGCGCCCCCCATCAACGGCTCTGTCGATTCCCCCCTGCCATTGATCATGTTCGACGCCCCTTGCGTGTTACGCAGCGCGGCAACCCAGGCACTGGATGAGGCGCGGATTCCCTGGCGAATCGCGCTGACCAGCCCCAGCGTTGGTGGAATCTGGGCGGCCGTTGCGGCCGGTTTGGGCCTCACATTGCGAACTCGCATTGGGCTGCCAGCGCATCTCGCCGTGATTGCCGGTCTACCCTCGTTGCCGACCCTCGGCTATGTACTTCATCGAGGAGCAGAACACTTGGCGCCTGCCCCCCGACAATTGGCTGCGTTGATACAAACGAGTCTGCAAGAGCAGGCGTTCAGTATGACTAGAGGCTCCCCCGCTTGATGCTGCCTAAAGCAGGTCGCTCAAAGTGTCGTACTTGTAGTACTGGCTGTAATTCAGAACATCTCGAGGTGTCACCTTTTCCGGAAAAGGGCTGTACATCGGATCATCGATCCGATGGAACTTGAGCGTATCGGGAGCCGCTGCGTCAGGTACGTAAGCGGCGGTGGGATGCTTCGCTTGCCATGCAGCCCAGAGTCGGTCGACATTGCAATGATGCAGAAAGAACACCGGGTCGTTTGGCGAAGACGACAACCCCATGTCACCGCCGACCCACACATGGACGTTGTTATGAATGCGCTCTTTGCCCGCCCATCCCTCGATGGAGTTGCGCGCACCACCGGTGGATTGCGCCGCGTCGTAGGGTGTTTTGTCATACACGGTATTTTCCTGGATGACCTTGCGTACATTGGCTCGACTGGGCAGTGCTCCATCTCCACCCAGATAACGCACCAGAGGGCGGTTTACCCGACCCAGTTCCATGGTGCGGCCGTCACCCATCAGTCGTACCCGCCACTTCCCGTCCACGAACTGTCCAAGGTACTGATTCGACCAGATGACTGATGTCCTGGGGTCCTGAAGTTCCGCGTCAGTGTTCCAGTCCCAGTACGGAATTCGAAAGTGTGGGTCGTTTACCGCTTTGCGAAGCAACGATTCCAGCCGCACGAGAAAGTAGCGATGCCACGGTAAAAATGACGGGCCTCCATGCGCAGCATTCCTGGCCATCTGGCCCGCAGGCGTTGAAATCATCATGGCTCGGTGGTGCCAAGCCACCAAGGAGTCATAAATCGAGAGATTGGCCTGCCCAGGCCAGGGATTCTGCACGGGGTCCTTGAGCCGCTTCACCCCTTCGACGTATTTCTGGAGCGCCGCGAGATCTTTAACTGCATTAGACCTGATCATGATGTGCTCCGTGATCATGGTGGACGGGATGGTCGGAGTGCTCTTTCCCGTCGCCATCGCTCTTGGCGAAAGACTCGGGATAGGCATCGATCACCGCTGTCATCAAATCGAGAGCCGATCCGTAAGAAACGAATGGAGTGGCGTGCGTATGGACCTGCCCAGCATCGTCCACAAACAGATGCGCCTGGACCGGAGCGCCATCCACCTCCACCTGATAGGTAGTCACGATCCGGACAACGTGCCCTTTGTGGTTAATCTCGCGAACCGTCCTGGCCTCATGGCCTGCATGCGGGTCCACGTACTCGGGAAACTGCTCCTTGATCCACGCTGGGTGCATTTTGTCAGGATCAGTGATGGATATCTCGGCGAGAGCAGCTATGTCGGGCGGGCTCAACAGCACGTTGGCTTCGGTTGCTGGGGGTTCAGGGCTGGAGACATTTTTCCTTGTCATGATTCCTCCTGGAGTGTGCCCCCGGACGATTGCCCGGACTGGCTGGAGAAAGTGTAGTCGGTGATGGGTAGAGATGCTGTTGAAGCCAGAGTAATGGGACCGGATTTCATCTCTCCCGGGGGGCGGACATTCAGTTTGAACACGGCTGCCAGTCCTCTGATCCCTTGTCAGGAAAGAATGATCCGAAAGACCAGTGGTGGAGCCTTGATTTCATGGCTCCCTGTTATATGCCTGAACTGGTTGAGCACAGGCAGTTGGTGACCGTAGATACCGTCTTGAACTTCACCTACTCCTGCGGATCAATCTGAGCCAACAGGATATTGACGTCAAAAAAACAGAAGTCGCGCGATTACAGCTGAGGGGTTGGGCGTGAAATATAAGCCTATGATTTATATAGACTTTTAAAAATATCTGAATTGGTAGCGCAGAGTTATCTAGAGGCTTCTATTATTTCGTTACCGCCGAATTCGGTCCAATCATTGTTATGCGCCAACGACAACGCAAGCCCTTAATCAATAATTATGGGAGGGTAACATGTCGATAAAAAAAACAACTGCCTTACTCGTGCTGGCTTTTAGCTTTTTCGGAGTGACGAGTTGTGCCAGCATAAGAAATTATTCAGAAGTCTCAAGCGAAAGAAACAAGAGCATTGTTCCTGATATTGACTATTATGACCTTGCATACAACGTAGATGTTATTGTGCTTCCTGCAGAAATAAAAACCAAAGAAAATGTAGATATAGACAATAACTTTTCAGGCGAATTACAAATTTCAAACTGGGGAAATGCCATCAAGGATGCGACCCAGAAAGAAATTCATAACAGTGATCGCTTTATCGAATTTGGACATTACAGCGGCCGCATTGAAATCAGTACAGAAATATCTTCAGTATCTATAAGCAACGCCCGAGGCGGGACTCGATCGAAATGCAATGTTGTTTACACATATAAAGATTTAGCAGCAGGAAAAATACTCTCCAGGCATGACAGTGCCATTGAATTAATAGCACCATCCTCTGCCATACCAAAACCCAGTAATAGTTTTTCTTACAGCCTTGATCAACTGACATACGCTATTGCTCGCGAGGCGATTTTTGGCCTCGTTCGATTGTCGCCTGTTGCCGATATCCAGCTAACGCAGAAGCAAGTGAAATTTTATAATTCAAATATTAAAAGAAAGCCCAACCAAATTATTAGCTATGTGCCGATAGACAGCCTTATTCACAAGAACAAAAAAGAACTAAACTCTGCTTTTTCAATGGCTAAGAAAACGCAAAAAAACAGCAATAAATCGACTAAGAAAAATAAGTCAACCGTTAGAGTAGACACCGTCTCCGCTCCCGCTACCCTCCCTCTGAAACCTAGCACAGCTAGCGAGCCCCCCACCGCAAACACCGTTACATCGAGTGAAAACCCTGTCAGTCAGAACTCAAGCCAGGCTGCGACTGAAACTAAAACAGACGACAGCAGTTCAAGCGGCATTACTAGCTCATTGGAGCCATTGAAGGATGACACCATTAAAAACGACGCGCCAAGTTATGACACCAGCGGACCTCAAATCGATGTATCGGCAGAGCAAGAAAGAGCGATGGATGAATGTTTGAAGGCGGAAAAAGCAAAGTTACAGGGAGCGAAAGACAATGCCGCTTCACGCACCGGATATACAACCGTGTCGGGACTCTATCAACCTCAAAACAAGGTATCAGCAGTGCAAGAAAGAGCTATGGATGAATGTTTGAAGAGGGAAAAAGCAAAGTTACGGTGAGCGACTGGCAATGCTGCTTCACGTACCGGATATACAGTCGTGCCGGGACGGTAGAGGCAGAGCATGATCGCTGCGGTAGTCGACGTGCCTGGCAATGCGCCCAGCAGGCCGGCGATGGCGCTGCTTGATGATTTGCACGCGTTGGCCGGCTTGTCACAGACTGCGCTTCCCTACGGCAGGATGAAGGAATATTCCGATTTTTCCATTGACCTCTGAGAGGTCTCTTCAGCAAACAGGGCCTTCTGCTAGGCTAGCCGTCAGGATTAAAGGGCCACAGGGAGAAGGAAGGGTGCTCACATTCGACACGTTATGGAAAAACCACCCAGAAATATTTGGAGACGCAGCTCCGTGCAGAACCAACGGCGCCAAAAACTTCAGTGATCAGTGTGCTATCAACCTCGGTGTGGCACTACGCCGGGCAGGTGCTGATCTCGGCAAGCTCAAGGATGTCCGCCACTGTTGGCAGCACCCCAAGAGCGAAGGGCATGTATTGGCAGCAGAAGAGATCGCGCAGGCGTTAAGCCAAGCCAAAATACCCGGGCTGCACGCCATCAAAAAGATAAAGCCGAAGGACTTCGAAGATGATCTTGAAGGGCAACAAGGCATCATTTTCTTCAAGGATTTCTGGCGCCGAGGAAACGAGACCTTCGGCAATCGCAGCGGCGATCATATCGATCTATGGAACGGGCGTAGATTAACGGACTGGATGAGCTACCCTCGTATTCAGTTGGGGTTTTCCATTGAGGGCAGCTTCTCCGACTACCACGAGTCGAAGGAAATATGGTTTTGGAAGGTCATATGAAAATTGTCAAAGGGGCATTGTTCGTCATCCTTGTTGTTGCCCTGGCCGTTGGGGCGTTTAATTTGATATTCGTGGCAGTGTCTGGCTACTTTGGGCCGTTCTACGAGAGTGAGGCAGACCAAAGTCGGAATTTTGCAATTTGGCTTTTGGGTAATGCGGGGGTTGGGTTGCTTTCGGTTTTCATGGGTGTCGTTTTGTATCGGCGATATCTTCCCAGACACAAAAAAGCCCACTGACCGTCAACGGTTCAGTGGGCTTTTGACAGGGCCTCTAGTTACAGAGCCATATCCGTCGCAGCATTCTCTTTCACAGCCTTAGGCTTCTCAGCCGGAGCAGCGGGAGCCGCTGCCTGACCAATCACCGGCGGCGGAGTCAGCTCGAGCACCTTGGCGGTGTAAGCCCACTCTTGAGCCACTTTCTCAGGGCTGTTGTTCAGCTGAGTGCCATAGCTAGGCACGATCTGGTGCAGTTTTTCCTGCCAGGCTGGGGTAGCAACCTTGTCCTTGAACACTTTCTGCAGCACGGTCAGCATGATCGGTGCGGCAGTCGATGCGCCTGGCGATGCGCCCAGCAGGCCGGCGATGGTGCCGTCAGCGGAAGCAACGATTTCGGTACCCAGCTTCAGCACGCCACCGGCGGCTTCATCACGCTTGATGATTTGCACGCGCTGGCCGGCTTGCCACAGGCGCCAGTCTTCGGCTTTGGCGTTCGGGAAGTATTCTTTCAGGGCGTTGAGGCGGTCTTCGTCAGACAGCATCAGTTGGCCTGCGAGGTACTCGACCAGTGGGTATTCCTTGATGCCGACGCGGGTCATTGGCCACACGTTGTGTGTGGTAGTGGTGGTCAGCAGGTCCAGGTACGAGCCTTCTTTGAGGAACTTGGTGCTGAAGGTCGCGAATGGGCCAAACAGGATGACGCGCTTGCCGTCCAGGACACGGGTGTCCAGATGCGGAACCGACATTGGCGGTGCGCCAACGGAGGCTTTGCCGTAGGCCTTGGCCAGGTGTTGTTCGGCGATGGTCGGGTTATCGGTGACCAGGAACGAGCCGCCAACCGGGAAGCCTGCGTATTCCTGGGCTTCAGGAATGCCGGACTTCTGCAGCAGGTGCAGTGCACCGCCGCCCGCGCCGATGAACACGAACTTGGCGTCGGTTTCGGTTTTGGTGCCGTCTTTCAGGTTTTTGTAGCTGACGCGCCAGCTGCCGTCTGCGTTCTTGGTGATGTCCTGCACTTCGCTAGACAACTTCAAGTCGAATTTCGGTGTGGTTTGCAGGTGCGCAACGAACTGGCGGGTGATCTCGCCAAAGTTCATGTCGGTGCCGATCGGGCTCCAGGTGGCCGCGACTTTCTGGTTCGGGTCACGCCCTTCCATCATCAGCGGAACCCACTTCTTGATCACAGCCGGGTCTTCGGAGTACTGCATGCCGGCGAACAGCGGGCTGGCTTGCAGGGCTTCGTAGCGCTTCTTCAGGAACTTGATGTTGTCATCGCCCCACACAAAGCTCATGTGCGGAGTGGAGTTGATGAACGAACGCGGGTTCTTCAGTACGCCTTGCTGAACCTGCCAGGCCCAGAACTGACGGGAGATCTGGAAGGCTTCGTTGATTTCAACGGCTTTCGCGATCTGGACGTTGCCCTTGTCGTCTTCCGGGGTGTAGTTCAGCTCGGCCAGAGCGGAGTGACCAGTACCGGCGTTGTTCCAGCCGTTGGAGCTTTCCTGGGCGACGCCGTCGAGGCGCTCGACCATTTCCATCGACAAGTCGGGTTCCAGCTCATTGAGCCATACACCCAGCGTTGCACTCATGATGCCGCCGCCAATGAGCAGCACATCGACTTTCTTTGCCTCCGCGTAAGCGGACGTGATCCCCATCGACAAAGCCAGCCCCAGCAGGGCTGTGTTCAGTTTCTTAAACATTTGTAGCACCTATGATAAACGCCATCCGCCTCCAACCCTCATTCATGAGCAACCCAGGTTCACGGGTACGCAGGCAGCGTGCCGCGGGTTTCTGCATTCAGAAAGATTTGAAGGTGGGCACACAAGGCCGACGTGTCTCCATCGACCTCAGTTATATGTCCCTCGTGCACTGACTTCTTATCATTATTGGCTCAGCTACTTGAGCGACATTGATTCTGTCGCACGTCTGTGGACGTACGAACCGAATAAGTCAAACCAAGTTAATGCGACAGAATATCACGCCTCGGCCAGCCTGCGCGCCCGAAAGGACTCGACAGTCTAGACGGGACGAGGCCCGCGCTCGGCGTTTTTGCTCAAACGATCCAGCACAAACGCCTTGGCGTTGCGCGTCATTTGGTCGAGATGCCGGTCGCGTTGCTTCTCTGCATCGATCATTGCCCGCTTGCCGTGTTTTTGCAGCAGATACGTATGTATCTGCCGCACCTCCAAAGAACTGTAGATCGAGGTGACATCCAACAGGCCCATCAGGCCCTCAGTGGCGTGATCCCGGGTGTTCATCAGCACCTGAGTGCCGCGCACGCCCAGCACTTGAAAGCCCATCGACTCGAACCAGGGCACCTTGGCGACGGTGCACGTCAACTCGGCATGCGGGTAGCGACCGAGCATGTCTTGCAGCATCGCCCGCGCAACACCCTGTCGCCGTTGACTGGCCTGCACCGCCATGTACGCCACGCCGCAGGCCTCGGGATCGTCCTTGACCGGCAGGTACAGCAAAAACCCGATGACCTTCTCGGGATCTTCGTCATCCATGGCGACGATCAATTCGACCGCAATGCCTTTGGCGCCGCCGAGCGCTTCCAGGTACAGATGAACCTCATAGCCCACTGCGTATTGATAGACGTTGTACAACGGGTTGCTCGGCGCGATGCCTACCATGCTGATGTCGGTCAGGTTGTCGACGACCATCTGCAGAATCTGGCTGTTGATGGGCTCCGGGCATGGAGTGGCAAAGTGGGTGAGCTGGGGCATTGCGTTTCTGACTCCGGGTTAAGGCTTACTGAGCATCAGCCCCGCCATTGTCACAGATCGAGCCCCTCGCAGGAAAATCAACGCTGCGGCGCGACGATGCGGAAGCGGATGTCGATGTCGTTGGAGACCACCGTATCGGCCCACTCCCCCTCCCCGATCTTGAAGTCGCTGCGTTTGAGAATGATATTGCCATCGAAAATCCCGATGGCCTGCTCCGGCTTCAACAGCACCTTTACCTGCAGCTCACGCGTCATGCCCCTGAGGTTAAGTTTGCCGGTGATCAGATAGCGTTGATTGCCCAGCGCTTTCACCCGGGTCGATTCAAAGGTCGCCACCGGATAGTCCGCCGTGTTGAACCAGGCAGGCTTTTGCAGTTCGGCATTGGCATCGCTGCTGCCGGCGTCGATGCTGGCTAGGTCAATGGTCAGCCTGGCGTGGGCCGCGGTGGGGTTTGCCGTGTCGAAATCGAGCGTGGCGTCGAATTTGCCGAAGGTGCCGTACACCCTCGAACCGAATTGGTTATAGGTGAAGGAGATCTTGCTGGCGGTGGTGTTGACCCGGGTGTATTCAACGGCTTGGGCACAGGGCAAGACGCCGATCGTGAGGATGGCGAGCAATGCGGCTAAACGCGGGAATCGAAGAGGCATGGAATTCTCCGGGTGGAATACCCTTCAGGGATTGAAGTGCTGCACCCGTGTGGCTGCGATAGCTGGACTTAAGCAAATATTCGGAGGTTATTCCAGCCAAACTACGCTCCGTAGCAGCTGCCGAGCTCGCGAGGCTGCGTTCGGCTGCGCAGCAGTCGTAAAATCAGGCACTGCGGTCCGTCAGGCACACTGTGCATTCAGGGTTTACGACTGCTGCGCAGCCGAACGCAGGCTTCGCCAGCTGCTACGGAGCGCATCACAACTTAAGACTTCGTCTGTAGAGGCTGACTATGTATAAGCCCCCACCACCCACTTCACTTTCTCCAGCGCCTCCCTAAGCGCCCCCATCTCCACGGAGCCCAGCGCCAGGCGAAACGCATGTGGAACGTTGGCCGATGTGGCAAAGGGTTCGGCGGTTGAAACCGAGACGTTTTCCCGCGTCAGCGCCATGGCGATCTGGTCGGCCCGTGCGTCTTCCGACAATGGCAGCCAAAGAAAATACGACGACGGATGGCGAATACAGCGCAGCCCCCCCAGTACCTCGCCGGCCACGATTTGCCTGGCCTGCGCGTCCCGGCGCTTTTCGGCTTCCAGTTGCATGACGGTGCCGTCGTCAAGCCAGGTGGTGGCAATCGCCGTCATCACACCCGGGGTATTCCAGGTGGTCGCTTTGATTGTGCGCTCCAGCGCGGGCACGTTCTGCAGGGGGGCGGCGACGAAGCCGACGCGCAGTCCGGTGGCCACGCTTTTGGACAGCCCGGACACATAAATCGTCCTCTCGGGGGCGAGTACCGCCAGCGGTGCGGGCGGATTCTCTGCGAGAAAGGCGTAAGCGGCGTCTTCAATGATCAGCAGCCCATACTGGCGCGCAATCGTCACCAGGTGTTCCCGTTGCTCGGCACTCATCACCCAGCCCAGCGGATTGTGCAGGGTCGGCATCGTGTACACAGCCCGCACGCGTCGATGCCGGCACAGGCTTTCCAGCGCTTGCAGATCCGGCCCGTGATCGAGCACCGGAATGGGCACGATTTCAAGGTGCAGCGTGTCGGCCAGGGCCTTGAACCCCGGGTAGGTCAACGCGTCCGCGGCAATCACGTCACCAGGTTGCAACAGCGCCATCATCGTCACCGCCAGCCCTTGCTGGGCGCCGGTGACGATCAGCACTTGCTCAGCCTCGACCGTCAGCCCTCGAACGCGCAGATGGCGCGCTACAGCGGCGCGCTCATGGGGTCGCCCGGCGTGTGGCTGGTAGCGCAGCAACGCTTCCAGATCACCGGCCGAGGCGAGTTGGCGCAGGGCATTGCGCAACAATTCGGCCTGCCCGGGAAGCGCTGGATAGTTGAAGTTCAGGTCGGTCATGCCGGCGGCAACGCTGTGTTGATCGATAGCCTGGTTGGGCGACCACGAGGTTTCCCTGACGAATGTCCCCCGCCCCGTCTCCCCGCTGACCAGGCCCATGGCTTCCAGCTCCGCATAGACCCGGCTAGCCGTCACCAGGGCCAGGCCTTCCGTGGTCGCCAACTGACGGTGAGTCGGCAAGCGTGTGCCCGGCAACAGGCGCCCTGAACGAATATCCGCGGCAAACGTATCCACCAGTGATTTGTAGCGGGAACGAGGCATGAGCAGATGTATCCATGACAATATTTTGATTGTATTGAGTTTCGTCCATACGATGCCTCCATGCAACCTGGCATGAAGGGGATCCTCAATGGAACGCACATCGAACCTGCAACAGCACACCACGGAAACGACCGCGAGCGGATGGCTCAACGGGTTCATCGGCGTGCTCATCTTCAGCGGCTCGCTGCCGGCGACACGGGTGGCCGTTATGCAGTTCGACCCGGTTTTCCTCACCGTCGCCCGGGCCAGTATCGCTGCCATTGTGGCGCTGTGCTTGCTGTTGCTGTTCAAGGAAAAACGCCCGGCCAGGCATCAACTGTTCTCCCTGGCCATCGTGGCCCTGGGCGTTGTATTAGGGTTTCCGCTGTTGACCGCACTGGCGCTGCAATATGTAACGTCTGCGCACTCCATCGTCTTCGTTGGCCTGTTGCCGCTCGCCACCGCAGCGTTCGGGGTCTGGCGCGGCGGCGAGCGGCCCCGGCCGGTGTTCTGGTTCTTCTCGGTGCTGGGCAGCCTGCTGGTGGTGGGGTTTGCCGTCTCCCAAGGCCTGACGGCCTCTCCTGCGGGGGACATTCTGATGTTGCTGGCGATCCTGGCGTGCGGGTTGGGCTATGCCGAAGGTGCGAAGCTTTCCAAGACTCTGGGAGGCTGGCAGGTGATTTCCTGGGCGCTGGTGCTGTCGCTGCCCGTCATGGCGCCGTTGACCTGGTTGCTGGCCCCGCCTTCGCTCTCGGCAATTACCCCGCCTGCGTGGTTGAGCCTGGCTTACGTGTCGCTGTTCAGCATGTTGATTGGCTTTGTGTTCTGGTACCGCGGGCTGGCTCAGGGCGGGATTGCCGCCGTCGGCCAGCTTCAGTTGCTGCAGCCGTTTTTTGGCCTGGCACTGGCTGCCACGTTGCTGCATGAGCAGGTCAGCCTTGCCATGCTGGGGGTGACCGTGGCGGTGATTCTTTGCGTGGCCGGGGCACGAAAGTTCTCGAAATAGACGGCTCGCGTGGCGAAACAAATCGGCCAGGAGCTTTTTTTTAGAGGCCCTTTTCTGTAGTGGCCAGAGCACTAAAGAGGCCCCGTCAGCTCCACGCTGTCGCGGTACTCCGGCACCGAGACCGACCAGCCCAGCTCCAGGCTGATTCGCCGGCGCAATACATCCGAGGCATTGGGTTCGCCATGTACCACATAGGTGTGTTTCGGCGGCCGCTTGAAGCCGCGCAACCACAGCATGATTTCATCGCAGTCGGCGTGTGCGGACAGGGTTTCCATCGGCACCACTTCGGCGCGGATCGGCACGTCTTTGCCGTGAATACGTACTGACGGGGCGCCTGCGATGATCTGCGCGCCGCGGGTGCCGCCCGCCTGAAAGCCCGGCACCAGCAGCGTATTGAGCGGGTTGGGCGCCAGCGCCTTGAGGTGGTGCAGCACCCGCCCGCCAGTGGCCATGCCGCTGGCGGCGATGATCACCGCCGGTGTGCGCTGCTGGTCCAGCTCGATGGAATCTCTGGTGGAGCGCACAAAACGCGTGACACGGCACATGCCTTCGCACTCTTCCAGGGACAACCGGTGTTCACTGCGAAAGCGCTGGTACAAGCGCGTGACGTCGGTGGCCATGGGGCTGTTGAGGTAGATCGGCAGGTCGGGAATCGCGCGTTTTTGTTGCAAGCGATACAGGTGATACATCAGCAACTGCGCGCGACCGACCGCGAACGATGGCACCAGCGTGATGCCATGGCGCAGCGCGGTACGGGTGATGACCTCGGCCAGTTGATCCTCCGGGGGCTCGTCGGGATGCCGACGGTCACCATAGGTCGACTCCACCAGCAGATAATCGGCCTGCTCGATCGTCTCCGGGGCAAACATCAATGGATCGTTCGGCCGCCCCAGATCCCCGGAGAACACCAGGGTCATGCCATCGGCGACGACTTCCACGGTCGCTGCGCCCAGAATATGCCCGGCACCGCGCAACAGAATGCTCATCCCCGGGACAATGTCGACCCGGTGGTGCAACTGCACCGGCCGCAGCAATTTCAATGCCCGCTCGGCGTCTTGCTCGGTGTAAAGCGGCAAGGCCGGAGAGTGTTTGGAGAAGCCATGGCGATTGGCGAACTCGGCCTCTTCTTCCTGCAAGCGGCCGCTGTCGCACAGCAGGATTTTCACCAGTTCACAGGTGGCTGGCGTCGCATACACCGGGCCGCGATAACCGTTGCGCACCAACACCGGCAGGTAGCCGCTGTGATCCAGATGAGCGTGGGTCAGCACAATGGCTTCGAGGTCGCGAACCGGCAACTGGAACGGGTCCCAGTTGTGCAAGCGCAGTTGTTTATAGCCCTGGAACAGACCGCAATCGATCAGCACATGCTGGTCGCGATGTTCCAGCAAATACTTGCTACCCGTGACCGTGCCCGCAGCACCGAGAAATGTCATTCGCATGGCCGTTTCCTTGCGCATTCATGGAGCGCTATTGATCGCTCCTTTACGCCCATGGGCAGTTGATTTTTATCAACCGGGGCCACACGGGTTAATCTTTTCAGTCTAGCCGGGGCTTGACGATCGTCAGGCTGCAAGGTGACCGGTTCAACACACTTTCGGCCGTGCTGCCGATGAATATATCGATCCCGCGATGGTAGGTCGTTCCCAACACCACCATGTCGAAGGCACCTTGTTGTGCGAAACGGGCAATCACCTCGGCGGGAGTACCGGGCAGCAAATGGCGCTGTTGTTTCTCGATGCCGTAGCGGTCGGCAAGCGCCTCAAAGGCCTCCAGCTGAGCATCGCTGACCGCGTCTCTCAAACTGCTAGCCAGCGTCGCGGTCGGCACGTTCACTTCAGCCTCCCCCAGCTCCGACCAGCCGCTGACATTGAGCAGGTGCAAGGTGGCGCCGCAGGGTTCGGCCAGGCTCGAGGCCAAGTCGAGAATCCGGTCATTGAGCCCTTGGGTCAGCTCCTCCAGATGGGACAAATCGATGGTCGCAAGTATGCTCAACGGCTTGGGATTTGTGGCATCGATGACCAAGTGCAAGGGCGCTGGACAGTCGCGCAGCAACTGCCAGTCCAGAGGCCGATGGAAAGCGCGATCGAGGGCCGATACGCGGTGCGTGTCCTTGATCACCAGGTCCGCATGGAAGTCATTCACGTACTCCAGCAGATGCGCCAGGGTCGGTCTGGCCCACACCACTTCAGTGGTCACTTGCACGCCTTCGCATCGTTGAAACCGGGCTTGCTGCTCCAGCCAGTGACGATGTACCTGCAAGTAACCCTCCCGCGCCTGAGCCATGGCGTCGTGGTCAAACAGGCCGGCCGCCGCCAGCGCCTGGACATAATCGAAAGCGACAATGTGCAGCATCGCACCGGTTGTACAGGCCAGGGCCCGCGCCCGATCGAACGCCGGGGTGCGGATCATTTCGGTCGGGGCAATCAGTAGCAAACGTTGAATTTTCACCCTCACCCACCTCATCTGGATAGCTTCAGGTTGTGGCTCAAGTATCGAGGGGCTCTCGCCATGAGGCTCTGATTTTTATCAACTAATGGCCGGCCAGCGATCGGCTTACCGCGCGACGCTCGAACCCGGCTGCCTGACCGCCAGAATGCTGCCCGGCACCGAGTACAAAGCCCGCTCGGTGTTGCTGCCGATCAACCGGTCGATCCCCACGCGATGCACCGTGCCCATCACCACCACATCCGCCAGGTATTGCTCGACAAACTCACTGATGACCGGCACCGGCAGGCCCATGACAAAGTGCCGACGCTCGGGAGGAACACCGTAGCGATCCGCCAGGGTAATAAACGCCCGGTGCAGGGATTCGCGCAGCTCCTCGACGAAGTCCATGCCCCAGCCACCGGCGATCAACGGTGCATCGCCATTGAACGCCGGCGACAAGTCGTAGGCGTACAGCAGGTGCAGTGGTGCGTCGCATTGCAGCGCCAGCGCGTTGGCCGTCTGGATGATGGTGTCGTTCAATCCACTGATTTGCGTCGCCGGATCGAACGGGTCCACGGCGGCCACGACCCGGTGCGGCAACCCGTAACGGACCTGATTGACCAGGTGCACGGGGATCGTGCATTCGCGCAGTAGATGGCAATCGAGCGGAGTGATGAACACCCGTTTGAGCGCCGGTTCCAGGGTGACATCCTTGATCAGCAGGTCGGGCTTGAGGTCTTCGACTGCCTTCAAAATGTCCAGCAACGGATGGGTGGTGAAGACCGCTTCAACCGTCACGTCCACGCCCTGCCCGCTGAGCCGCTCGACCTCGTCAGCCACCCAACGATGACAGTGGCGCAGATAGCGCTGATACCCCGCCTCGTCGATTTTTTCTTCCCATAAATGAACAATCGGTGCCGGATCGACAAAGGCCCGCACATCCAGCGCGGCCCCGCTCGCCTTGGCCAGCGCGACAGCCCGGAGCAAGGCAGGAGACTGATGCAGGGTCCGGTCGGCGATCAGTAACAAACGTTGATATTGCCCCATCTCACACCTCCGCTCGAAACCGGTCCCTTACCCGCCGGCATGGGCCAAGACTGCGCTCGTTGCCCCCTCCCCGAGGTTGATTTACATCAAATACCCGCAAATGAACGCCCTCGTGACAGGTGTCTGATCCAGATCAGATTCAAGGGCTGCCAGTGGCGTAGAAAGGAATCAACCGCGTGATGGGTGAATACGCACCGACCTTTCAAACAAGATGGAGGACCATCCATGCTCACTGTCAAAGACCACAATGATCGGGCCGCGGCCGCCTATGCCGCAGTCCCCGGAAAATACTGGATCGAAGCGCTCAGGGACGGCCGCCATGTGCTGATCCGGCCACTGCTGGAAAAGGACCGCGAACTTGAATACGCCTTCATCAAGCGCCTGTCGCCCGAGTCCCGACACATGCGTTTTCTCGCGCAGATCAACGAGCCCGGCGCCGCCATGCTCGATCAGTTGATGGACACCGATAACAAACAGCGCATGGCTTACATTGCGCTGGTTCACGAAAACGGCAAATTGATCGAAATCGGCATCAGCCGCTACGCCGCCACGTCGGAACATGAGTGTGAATGCGCGGTGACGGTCGCCGATGAATGGCAGCATCTGGGCCTCGGCACCGCCTTGATGGAGCATCTGATCAAGGCCGCCCGCAGAAACGGCTTTAATCAGATGTATTCGATCGATGCTGCAAGCAATACCCCCATGCGCGACCTGGCCAAAGCCATGGGTTTCGAGCGGCACAATGACCCTAACGACAGTCGTCAGGTCATCCATCGTCTGTACATGTCATAAAAGCCGATTGCCCCACGACGTACCGGCCAACGGTCCGCCGTGGGGCAAGTCTACGTTCAGGGTTACAACGACCTGTCGGGTTTGATCGCCAGCACACTGCAAGGGGCCCGGTGCAAGAGCTGTTCGGCAGTGGTCCCCAATAGCTTGTTCAACCCCGAGTGCTGCACCGTCCCCATCACAATGACATCGGTGTGATGGTCCTCGACGAACTTGCAAATACTCGGCACTGGCGCACCTTCGATGAAGTGCCGACGCTGCGACGGCACGCCGTGACGCTCGGCCAGCGCCGTGAACGCCTGGTGTTGCGCCGTGCCCATGGCTTCGTAAAGACCGGAGGCCAACGGGAGTGCGCCAACGCCCATGTCCAGGGCATACACGGCTGTCCAGTCATACGCATGCACCAACTCGATCTGCGCCTCACACTGTTCAGCCAGCTTGGTGGCGGCGTCGATGATCTGGTCATTGAACACCAGGTCCTGCTCTTCGCTGCGCAGCACATCGACGATGGCCAGCACGTTACGTGGCCGCGCGTTCCGGGCGTTGGTCACCAGATGCACCGGCACCGGGCAATCGCGCAACAACTGCCAATCCAGCGGAGTGAAAAACACCCGTTTCAACGCCGACTCTTCCTGGGCGTCCTTGATGATCAGACTCAGCGACATCTCGTTGACGAATTGCAGGATTTCCTCGTAAGGGTGCTGTACCCACACCACCTCGCTGGTGACCTCGACGCCGTGCTTGCTTATCAAATGGGCTTGCTCGGCAAGCCATTGCCGATGGGTTTGCAAATAGCCTTCCCGGGCCTGGGCAATTTGCTCGGGGGCGAACAGGCCGGCGACGGCCAAGGCCTGCAAGTAATCGAATGCCACGATGTGCAGCGGCGATTGCATCGCGCGGGCCAGCGCGGCGGCCCGGTCGAACGCCGGAGTACAGGTCATGGAATGGGGGGCGATCAACAGTAAACGCTGAGTCTGCGACATGGGACACCTCGGCACGCGGCCATCTCGATGCAATGAGTAGAACCCTAGAGTGATCGCGGCAGATTCGGGCGACTTGATCTTTGTCAGCTACAGCGCTCGGATGCCCGTTAATGCAGCAACATGCCCACCCACATCGCCAACGTCAGCAAGACCTGGCCGGGAATGACATACGCGGCGAACCGTCGCCCACCGCTGACCCAGGCCACCAGGCATTTGCTCAGGGAGTTACTGCTGATGGCAACCAGCGTGGGCCCGGCAATGGCGTCGAACGGCAACAGTCCGGCCTTGGCCAGGGCGCCAATGGACGCCGTCGAAGAATGGGCATCGGCGAAACCGGTGAGCGTCGTCGTGACCATCACGCCCACTTCGCCAAAGTGATTGAGCACCATCGAAGACACAAAGGTAACGCCGGTCATGGTCAGTGCGATGACCAACGCCAGCTTGAGGTTGAACGCACCGCCGACCTTGACCGGCTGATTGTCGCCACTCGCAGGTTTGGGCAACATCAGGCTCAAGCCATACAGCGCCGTGGCGGCGGCACCCAACAACAGCGGCCCCCACATGTAGCGCAATAGACCGATGTCGACCGCCCCCAGGATCAGGCCGACCTGAATGATGGTCGCCAGGTTGGACAGCATCGCTGCCGCACTCAAGACTTTGATGTTGCCTGGCTCCTTGGCGACAAGGTGCCCCATCGCGGCGATGGTCGCGATGCTGGAAGCAAACCCGGAGGCGATGGCGCTGACCACATAGCCGTAACGGGCACCCAGGGTACGAACGGCCATATGCCCGACCGCCCCGACGGCCATCAGCAACACCGTCAGGGTGCAAATGGTGCGCAGATTGATGGCGGCATAGGGGCCGATAAAGCGATCCGGCGCCAATGGCAACACCACCAGGGCAGCGACCAACAGCACCAGACCGTCGCGCATCTCCCTTTCAGTCAATTGGCTGCGCGCAAAATGATGCAGTTTCTGGCGATACGTCAGCAGCCCCGCCACCACCACGCCGATGGCGATGGCCAGTTCGGGCGCGCTGTTACACAACGCCCCCAGTGCCAATACCATGAATAACGCCACTTCACTGGTGACACCAGGGTCAGTGCCCAGGCTTCGCCAGTAAGCCACAGTGACCAGCAAGGCCACCGAAACCGCCATGATGCCCACCAGCAAACCACCACCGATTTGCATCGCCACATAACCCAGCAACGCGGTGATCGCGAACGTACGCAATCCGGCACAGGCGCGACTGTCCCCACGCCCCTTGTGCCGTTCACGTTCAAGGCCGACGAGCATGCCGATCCCCAGCGCAGCTGCCGCCCCTGCCAGGCCCAAGGTTTCGTTCATGTGATTCCTGTCCGGGTAAGCCACAACCCCAAGACTGCACCGGCATGACGCAGGAGAGATTGATAGTGGTCAATGTTTTATAGATGGACGTGGCGCCCCCCGCCACACGTCGGGCTACAAGCTGGATCACTCGCCAGATTGATAAAGATCAATCCCTGCCCCCCGGTCAGCGGCAGGATAAAAGCCAGAGGACCGCTGCCCAAACGCAGGGGTGCCAGTGAGTACAGGAATATCTACGATTATTGACGGGAGTTTGGTCATGTCTGAGCAATCACGCTTCATGCTGGTCGTCTCGCCCCTCATGGAAAACAGCCCCGCGTTCGACCGCGCCGCTGCGTTGGCCAAGGCCTCGGGCGCGGCCCTGCATATCGTCGCCTTCGATTACCTGCAAGGCCTGGCAACGGCGAGCATGGTCAACGAACAAGCGCTGGAGGAGATGCGGCTGGGGTATGTCGAGCGCCATCGGCAATGGCTCGAAGAACAGGCCCGCCCCTTGCGTAAAATCGGGGTGCCCGTCACCACGGAGGTGATCTGGGTTGAACGACCTTTGCAGGAAATCCTCATTCATCTCAAAGAACAGCCGATGGCGGTACTGATCAAGGCACTGGAATACGAGTCGCTGCTGTCACGGATCATGTTCACGCCCCTGGATATCCATTTGCTGCGCGAATGCCCGGTACCGCTGCATTTTGTCAGCCACGTGAAGCACGCGCTGCCGCGCAAAATCGTCGCCGCGGTCGATCCCTTCCATAGCAATACCCAGTACAAGGATTTCAACGACAGGATTTTGCGCGAAGCCTCAAAACTGGCCAGCACCTGTAACGCTCAGCTCGACGTGATCTACGCCCACGACCTTTCATCCCTCAGTGCGGACGAGTTCGATTTCGACAGTAGCTCAGCGCTGTTTGCCCCAGGCAAGGCCAAGACACTGTTTGATGCTCAGGCCGATGCCTTCCGTGAACTGGCTGAGCGCAATGGTATTGCGCCAGAGCAACAGCACATGATCATGGGCAACCCGACCAAGGTTCTTACCCAATACGCCGATGCCTACGACATCGACGTGCTTGTCATGGGCCGGGTCGGCCACCGGGGCGTGGGTCGACTGGTGGGCAGCACGGTGGAGCATCTGCTGTACAAAATGCCGTGCAGTGTCTGGGTGGTTTCACCTGAGGAACTGTAGAGGGCTGTTTCGCACCTGGCCTACCAACCTTTCAGACAAAGGACATCACCATGAACGACTTGAGTCTGCGTCAGAGCATTATGGATGAGCTTGAATTCCAGCCTGAGATCGATGCCGCCAACATCGGTGTGACCGTGGACAATGGCGTCGTCACGCTCACCGGGCACGTTAAGAGCTACGCGCAAAAAGTCAGCGCGGAACGCGCGGTAAAAAGCATAAAAGGGGTACGCGCCGTGGCCGAAGAAATTCAGGTCAGGCCGATGAAAGGCGCCGGCACGGCGGACGATGCCATTGCCTCCCGCGCCTTGAATATCCTCACCTGGAGCTCCGACATTCCCGAGCAGGACATCAAGGTCATTGTGCAGAAAGGGTGGATCACCCTTGAAGGCGAAGTGGACTGGCAGTACCAGAAAGAAACCGCCGAGATGGCCGTGCGCAAGCTGTCGGGAGTGGTAGGCGTGGACAATCGGCTCGTCCTTCGTCCGCAAGTGAACGTGGACGATATCCAGCGTCGTATCGAAGAAGCCCTCAAACGCAATGCCGAAGTCGATGCCAAGGGAATTCACATCAAGGTGGAAGGCGACGTGGTGAAGCTTGAAGGCAAGGTTCACTTGTGGCGTGAGCGTCAGATCGCCGAACGTGCCGCCTGGTCAGTACCGGGGGTGAGGCAAGTTGATGATCATCTGCGCATTGCCTGAATCAAAGAGCCCGGGGAACCTGTAATTCCAAGGGATAACAATCACTTGCGACGGGCCAACGGTTTTCCGTTTGTCGATTGCTTCCGGCGATCTTCCGAACGGAATCCGTGCCCGAGTGCACAGCACCTATGCTTTATATATAACCCCCCAAGGGCGCCATTGACATGACTGAAGTCCACCTGCTTCAGGGTCAACACCTCAAGGCTGCCTGTTCCAATTGCAGTGTATTAGCGTTTTGCCTGCCTTTTGGTCTCGACAAACTGGAACTCGAGCGCCTGGACAAGCTGATTTTGCAACGGTTCAAGGTCAGGAAAGGCGCCCCCCTCTACCGCGCAGGCGATCCCTTGCGTTTTCTGTATGCGATCCGTATCGGCTCATTCAAGACCAGCGTGCTGTCGCTCGATGGCCGCGAGCAGGTCACCGGATTCCAGTTACCCGGCGAGATGCTCGGCCTGGACGCCATCAGCACCGACGAGCACACCTGTAATGCATTTGCCCTGGAGGACAGTGAAGTCTGTCCCATCCATTTTTCTCAGCTGGAAAAACTCGCCCGGGAGCTGCCGGCACTGCAACACAACCTGAACAGGTTTCTGAGCCGTGAAATCGTCCGCGATCACGATCTGCTGATGATGTTGGGCAATATGAACTCGGATGAGCGTCTTGCCGCCTTTCTGCTGAACCTGTCGCAGCGCTTGAGCATGCGAGGCTACTCATCGAACCAATTCATACTCAAGATGCGGCGCGACGAAATAGGCTCCTACCTGGGGTTGCGCCTGGAAACCATCTGCCGGGGCATTGCCCATCTGCGGGAACAGGAGCTGGTGGAAATAGCCGGTCGTGAGGTCAAGATCCTGAACCTGCACGGGCTCAAGCAGCTGGTCGCCGGTTGCCATTCAGCGATCCTCCACTGACGCTGCACGGCTTTTCAGCGCTTATCAAGGTAACGAAACAACTCTTCCTCCTGATCGAAGTGCAGCCGCACGAGGGTATCCAGGCGGATCAACTGATGCTGGATCTCATCGACAGAAGCTGTTGCAGGGTCGGCACTGAAATCCGTGCTCATGCGCGCCAGCAAATGGATCAGGCGAAAGATCTCGCGGTGGACGTGGCTCATCGCCGACATGGGGTCCTCGCCGGGCAGGCTTTGCGTCAACAGCGGATACAGGGTGTTCTCATCGTCCCGTTCATGGCGGGCCAGTGATTCCTGCAGGTTTTTTACCAGCGCCAGCAAGTCGCTCTGCGCTTGCTCGAGTGGGCGCTGGGCGAAGTCGCTTGCCAGTTGGTGCAGATCGCTGAGTACCGAAGCGAGCTGGTCGTGTTCGTCTTGCAGGTGATCGATATGCTCGGCGGCCAGCTTGCGTTGGCGCAAACCCGGTAACGGCCCCAATGCACGCAAGGCATTGAAGATGATCACCACGTCGATACCCTCCTGCACCACGGCACCGACCAGCGGCGGCAAGTAGCCGAAGGCAGCTACCCCCATGGCCAGCACCGACATGCCCATGCCGGCCAATACACCTTGACGGGCGATGTGGCGGGTCTGACGGGCGATGTCCAACGCCTCGACCAGACGATCCAGACGATCCACCAGCAGCACCACACCCGCTGCTTGCGCGGACGCCGTGGCACCGCTCGCCCCCATGGCCACCCCGACATTGGCCGCCGCCAGGGCGGGGGCATCGTTGATGCCATCACCGACCATCAGTGTGCTGGCGTGCTGGCAGGCATCCTGTACCGCACGCACCTTGTCCCCAGGACTCAACCCGGCGCGCAACTCGTCGATCCCGGCCGACAAGGCAATCATCTCGGCGGTTTCCACTCGGTCACCCGTGAGCATAACGATCCGCTCGACGCCTCTGTTGCGCAGTCGGCGCAGGGTCAGCGGGGTTTCCCGACGCAGCTTGTCGGAGAAGATCAGCAGGCCCGCGAGAGCCCCATCCACTTCAACGAAGCTGCCGCTGCACGCCAGGTAATCCATGCGGCGCAGCATGGTGGCAGCCCAGTCGCCAACCGGCGATTCATTTTGAACAAACGACAACGTGCCGAAACGCACCCGCAGGCCATCGATCAACCCGCAAAGACCAGAACCCGGACTCTCCTCGACCGCCTGCGGCACGCTGAGCGGCAATCCACGCTGACAGGCCGCCTCGACAATGGCCTGGGAGATAGGGTGTGTCGAGGCCTGTGCCAGCGAAGCGGCCAGGCCCAGCAGACGCTGCGGATCGAGCGCTCCGTTGGTCTCGATCGATTGCAGCCGGGCGTGGCCGCTGGTCAACGTGCCGGTCTTGTCGAGAAACACTTGCTTGACCTCGGCCAGCGCTTCCAGGGTGACGCCGTCCTTGATCAGGATGCCGCGCCGCGCTGCCCTCGAGATACCTGACATGATCGAAATCGGCACGGCCAGAATCAACGGGCAAGGCGTGGCCACCACCAGCACCGCCAGCGCGCGCAAAGAGTCGCCACTCATGTACCAGGCGAGGCCGGCAATCAGCAAAGTCAGCGGAATGAAGAGCAACGCGTAACGGTCGGCCAAGCGCACGAAAGGCGCGCGCGATTGCCGTGCGGCTTCAGCCAGGCGCACTACCCCGGCGTAGGTGCTCTGCGCTGCGGTTCGAGTGGCGGCCAGCAGCATTGGCGCGCCGACATTGGTCACCCCGCTGGGCAATAGCTCTCCTTCCAGGCGGGTGACCGGCAATGACTCGCCGGTGAGCGCCGACTCGTCGAGAATCGCCGTGGGGCTGAGTAAACGGCCATCGACCGGTACCACTTCCCCCAGGCGCACAAGCAGCGTCTGATGCGGTTGGATCTGCTCGACCGGAATCTGCCGTAAATTGCCGTTCTCCTGCAGCCAGGCAACGCGTGGCGCCCGGTCGACCAACGCACGCAGTTCGCGTTCGGCGCGTTGTTGGGTGAAGAACTCCAGGATGCGCCCCGACGCCAGCATCAAGGCAATCACCGCCGCCACCAGCGTCTGCTGAAAAAACAACGCGGCGGCAATCGACAGCAGAGCGATCAGGTCCACACCCGCCTCGCGCCGGGCCAGGCGCCTGACAATCTCGACGAGCAGCACCAGGGCCATCACCAGACTGCCCGCGGCCCAGCAAATCGATGCCCAGTCAGACTTGTGAGCAAGCTGCGCAATGCCCCCGGCCAGCAGGGTCAGGGTGGTGAGCAGCAATAAAACCGGGTCCAGCCACTTACTGAACATCGATGTGGGTTCCTCAAGAAACGCTGCGCAGCCCTCGTTGTACAAATCTCTGCGACTCATCGCCGTCATGGGTAGAGCTTAGGTCTCGAATGCCCGACATGTTCGCTGCGCGCTATCAATTGAAGCCTCGTCTGGCGTTAGCGCAATGGCCGCCGCGGGACAAAATCGCTGTGTGCTTTCTTTCTGATTTAAATCAAACAGCCAGGGGCCGTTCACGTAGACATTTAGAGTCAGCGTTCAAACCGCCGTATCTGCGGTCAGCGCTCATTCTTTCGTTTCGTGGAGGCCTGACATGGCGACTCATCTACACGGCACGCAACCGATTCTCCCGCCGACTGCCCCCCAACCCCTGGCCGGCAGTTGGCGACAACTGGAGCCTAAACGCCTGTCCCTGAGCCTGCTGACGGCTCTGGTGATCGGCTCGATGATCGGCAGCGGCATTTTCAGCCTGCCGCAAAACATGGCCGCCAGTGCGGGTGCCGGTGCCATCCTGATTGGCTGGCTGATCACCGGCGTCGGCATGCTGTCGCTGGCCCTGGTGTATCAAACCTTGTCCAGCCGTCAACCGACCCTGGACAACGGCGTGTTTGCCTACGCCCGGGCGTTGGGCGGTGAGTTCCTCGGCTTCAACTCCGCCTGGGGTTATTGGATCAGCGCCTGGGTTGGCAACGTCAGTTACATGGTGATTCTGTTTTCCGCGCTGAGTTTTTTCTTCCCGCTGTTTGGCGAAGGCAACAACAAAGCGGCGATTGTCGGGGCGTCCGTGGTGCTCTGGTCATTGCACTGGATGATCCTGCGGGGCATGCGCACCGCGGCCAAAGCCAACGCCCTGACCACACTGGCCAAAGTCGTGCCCTTGCTGCTGTTTATCGGGCTGGTGATCGCGGCCTTCCAGCGTAAAACCTTCATGGTCGACTTCTGGGGTTCTCCCGCACTGGGCAGCACGCTGGATCAGGTCAAAAGCACCATGCTGGTGACCGTCTGGGTGTTCATCGGGATCGAGGGTGCCAACGTGTTTTCCGCCCGTGCGGCTGAACGCGTCAACGTGGGCCGTGCCACCGTTATCGGTTTCGTCATTACCTTGTTGCTGCTGATTGCGGTGTCCCTGTTGTCGCTGGGCATTCTCGGGCAACCGGAGCTGGCGACCCTGAAAAACCCTTCGATGGCGGGCGTACTTGAGGCAGTTGTCGGGCCGTGGGGCGCGATGTTGATCAGCATCGGCTTGATCATTTCAGTCGGTGGCGCCCTGCTCGCCTGGACGCTGCTGGCAGCCGAATCGATATTCACCCCCGCCAAGGAAAAGGTCATGCCGGGTACGCTCGCCATGGAGAGCACCCGTGGCGTGCCCGCCAATGCGCTGTGGATCACCAACGGCTGCATACAACTGTTCCTGCTGCTGACGCTGTACTCGAGCGCCACTTACCTGACCCTGATTTCCCTGGCCACTTCGATGATTCTGCTGCCGTACCTGTTCAGCGGTTTGTACGCATTGAAACTGACCTGGCAGGGCCAGACCTACGCCGGCCACCGAGGCCTGCAACTGCGTGACATGGCCATTGCCTCGGTCGCCACGCTGTATTGCCTGTGGTTGCTGTATGCCGCCGGTCCTAAATACATGTTGCTCAGTGCTTTGCTCTACGCCCCCGGCTCGTTGATTTACCTGGGCACCCTGAAGGCTCGTCAGGGACAAGCGCTCAACGGCCCCGAGACGGGACTGTTGATCATTATCTGGGTGGCGGCAGCCATCGCCGGCTGGATGTTGTGGTCCGGAGCACTGGCCTTGTAAGGGCGAGTGCCGGGTTGTTGTTTTGTCGTGGTGGGCCGAAACCAATGCTCGCGGCTCACCTTATTCGCCAAGAGGAGAAAAGAAAATGAGCAACTCCGTGAAGAAAGTACCCGTTCATACCGAAGCGAAAACCGCTCTGCGCCCAAAGACAACTGAACTGATGCGGCCCTTCGAAAAGCTTCGGCAACAGGTCGACCATCTGTTCGAAGACTTCAGTCTTGGCTCGGGGTTGTCGCTGTTCAACCGTGGACTGTTCGATGTCGCCCCCCTGTGGGACCGGGAGTTGATCGGTCAGAGCATGCCTGCGGTAGACATCGTCGAGAAAGATAAAAGCTTCGAAATCACTGCCGAACTTCCCGGCATGGATCAGAAGGACATTGAGATCAAACTGTCCAATGGCAGCCTGATCATCAAAGGGGAAAAGCAAGAAACGAAGGAAGAAAAAAAGAAAGGCTACCATCTCAGCGAACGTAGCTATGGCTCCTTCGAACGGATGTTCAACCTGCCCAAAGAGGTGGATGCCGATAAGATCGAAGCCAGTTACAGCAAAGGCGTACTGAGCATCTCGCTGCCGAAAAAGCCTGAAGCCCTGAAGGCTGACAAGGTCGTGCAGATCAAAGGCAACTGAGTCCCGGGCAGACCCGCCCCTTGTCGGGAAACCGACAAGGGGTTTTTTATGGGTGCCAGACAAAATGTCCGGATGGCTGATGAACTGCGTGGTGACATCCACCGAGGGCGCTGCCGCCACCAGAATATCGATGTCGCCGACGGTGTCGCGCATGCGTCGCAGGCTTCCGGAAGTTGCTGCGCAGTTTCGATACCCAGGTCGTGATAAAGGTTTTTGACGCGCCTGGGTCCTAACCCGGCAATGGAAAGCAGCCCGACCAGCCCGGGTGGCAATGTCGAACGCAAGCGTTGACGTAGCGAGCAATCACCGGTGGTCACGATTTCATTGATCTTGCCGGCAAGATCAACCCCGATCCCGGTCAGTTTGGGTAGCGGCTCGCCACGAGCGAGGGTTTTCGCCACGTCAAATGTCAGCGCCCTCAGGGTCCGTGCTGCATTGTGTAAGCCCGGATCCGGAAGGGATTGGCGTCCTCGATGTCCAGCAGGTCAGCGATTTCATCAAAAACCGCAGCGATATGATCGTTGTCGACCACCTGACTGCCGCTGGTCGTGGGCGGCAAGGCCGACGAAGGTGCCTGGAAAGGCGCGACAGCGTGCTTCATGGCATGACTCCCATCGCACAGGCTTCATGAAATCAGCATTACCGATCCAGACTTCCCGGCATTGATATAGGTCAGACAGCAACCGGACATTCATCGGCCATTTTGTGCACCGACTATTGATAAAACTCAAATGCTCGACTGCATTCAGGCGTAGGAATGATTGAAGAGGCGGTACAGGCCCGCGACGTCGAATGGATCGAAAACAACCCCGTGCGAGCCCTGCCCTGACAGTCGACGTGATGCCGCGCCGCATCGCACGTCGGGCAATACACCCTTAGGGGGATGACGTTCATGAACACACCTTCCCAAAACATGCTGGACCACCTGTATGGCACGCATACCCACATTGACGAAGCCTCAATTGTTCCGCTCTTGCGTCAATACGCCGAACCCTTGCCGGAACTGAACTCACCAGCCTTTGGCGAAATGTTCGACCGCTTCGCCGATGCGCGCGTGGTGATGATCGGTGAAGCCAGCCATGGCACCAGTGATTTCTATCGGACCCGGGCGGCGATTACCCAACGGCTGATCGAGCAACACGGATTCAATATCGTGGCCGTTGAGGCAGACTGGCCGGACGCGGGTCATGTAGACCGTTATGTCAGAGGGTTGGCGCGCTCGGCCTGGACGCGGCACATTTTCAGCCGGTTCCCGACCTGGATGTGGCGCAACACCGATGTGAGAGCGTTCACCCATTGGCTGCATCAGTACAACCACCAACACGCACCTGAACAGCGCGTCGAGTTTCGCGGTCTGGACGTTTACAGTTTGCGCAACTCCATCCATGAGGTGCTGAGCTATCTGGACCGTGCCGACCCGCAACTGGCACATGAAGCACGGCGGCGCTATGGCTGTTTGACCCCGTGGCAGGATGATCCTGCGCTGTACGGCCACTTCGTCGAACGCGACGGCATAATGCCCTGCGAGCATGCGGTGGTCGAACAGCTCAATGCCATGCTGGCCGAGCAACTGGCCGGGGATATCAAGGACGATGAAGCGTTCTTCGATGCGACCCAGAACGCCCGGGTCATCCAGGCGGCGGAACAATATTACCGAGCGATTTATCGAGGTTCGACAGCCTCCTGGAACCTGCGCGACAGGCACATGTTCGACACGTTACGTGCGTTGCTCGAACACCGCGGTCCGCAAGCCAAGGCCGTGGTGTGGGCGCACAACTCCCATATCGGCAATGCGGCCGCTACGGAGATGGGTTGGAAAGGTCAGTTCAATATCGGTCAACTGTGCCGCAATGCCTATGGGCGCGATGTGGTTCTGATCGGCATGAGCACCGACCGTGGCCAAGTGGCCGCGGCTGACGACTGGGATTGCGAGATGCTCATCAAGGACATCCGGCCGTCCCGGCCAGACAGTTGGGAGCGCAAGTTCCTCGACGCCGGCGTCCCGGCTTCATTGACCGACTGGCGGGATCCACAGCGAAAAGAGCTGCGCCGGGCCCTGTCCAAACCGCTGCTGGAGCGGGCCATCGGTGTGATTTATCGACCCGCCAGCGAGCGCAGCAGCCACTACTTCGAGTCAGTGCTGACCGAACAATTCGACGCCATGGTCTGGATTGAACAGACGCAACCGGTAACCGCGTTGCCCCTGCCAAAAAGCCAGGCGCTGGAACCGGAAGACGAAACCTTTCCATTCGGCATATGACAGGCATCGGACGGTGGTCGTCTGCGTGGGATGACTACCGTCGCAAATACTGCTCGAACCAGTCGCCGGCCAGTCTGGCGACTTCTTCGAGGGTTCCTGCTTCTTCAAAAAGATGTGTCGCGCCCGCCACCACTTCCAGACGCTGCTCGCACTGCAGGGCGCGACTGCTTTGCACATTGAGGTTGAGCACTACCGGATCCAGCTCACCGACAATCTGCAAGGTCGGCGCCTTCACTCGGGACAGCGCCTCACCCGCCAGATCGGTCCGCCCTCCCCGGCTCACCACCGCATGCACCACGTCCGCCCGCTCGGCCGCTGCCAACAGTGCCGCCGCAGCACCGGTGCTTGCGCCGAACAATCCCATCGGTAGCGGTTGCAGTTCGGCGTCCCGACCAATCCAGTCGATCACCTTCACCAGTCGGTTGGACAGCAGCGCAATATTGAAACGCAATTCCCGGGTCTGGTTATCCAGGTATTGCTCTGGCTCTGTGAGCAGATCGAACAGCAACGTGCCCAACCCCCGCTGAGCCAGAGACAGCGCAACTTGTTGATTACGCGGGCTTGAACGACCACTGCCGCTGCCATGAACGAACACCACCAAGCCGCCAGCGTGCACTGGCAGACGCAGGTCGGCAGACAGCTCCACGTTCCCCAGGTCCAGTTTTCGATAGCGAAGCTCAAACATCGGAGTTCTCCTGACCGGAAGCACTCGTACCGGACTCTCTGCGCCAGGCCCGATGTAAAAGATCGATGACTTCTTCGTCCGAGGTCTGGGAAAAATTCAAATACCAATTGCCGATCGACATCAGCCACTCGGGGGTGAGCGGGCAGATCACCTCATCGACTTCGCTAAACAGCGCCTCTACCGTCTCCGGTGGCGCCACCGGCACGGCGACGACAATCCGCGACGGTGCTTGCAGGCGCGCCGCCTGGACCGCCGCCATCATCGAGGCCCCGGTCGCCAGGCCATCGTCGACCAGAATCACCACCTGATCCTTGAGTGCCACGGGGGCACGCGAGCCCCGGTACAGGCGCTCGCGACGCAACAGCTCCTGGGTTTCCCGTGCCACCACGTTATCGAGCGTGCGCTGATCGATACGGTTCGCCCGCAGCGTATCGTCATTGACGATCTGGATGCCGCCACTGGCAATCGCGCCCATGGCGAACTCCTCATGGAATGGCACCCCGAGCTTGCGGACCAGCATCAGGTCCAGGCGAACCTCCAGGGCCGTGGCAATTTCATAGGCAACCGGCACGCCGCCACGGGGCAAGGCGAGAACGATGACATCGGGTCGATGAGCGTATTTGAGCAGCGGCTCCACCAGCCTTCGACCGGCATCAACCCGGTCACGCAGGAGGGTTTGCGTTGAGGGACTATAAATCACTTGAACACCTCCCCAGGCGATCACACCTGTCGGTTCGTATCACACAGCCTTGACCTCTCCACGTCCTTGCGGGATCAAGCATCAGTTTTCATTAAAAGTCCTCCGCTGGAGTCTCCTTGTCGTTGATTTTTATCAAGCTCGCGCGCAAGGCCAACCCTGTCCGCGCAAGGGACCGGGCATTTCATTTCGCCGTTGTTGATCAATATCAATCAGGCTGGGGCCCAATGGATTACGTTGCCAATAGTGGACAGCGCCGCCCCGCAGCGGCGCGCTATGGGAGACTGTCATGCCGACCTTATTTGCGAGCCCGCGATTGCGCCTGTACGACAGCGATGAACTCGATTCGGTGCTGCAGGCAATGGCGCGCCAGGCCGCGGCACTGTTGCCATCCACTCAAGTGGCACTGATTGGCATCCAGCGCCGCGGCGAACCTCTGGCGCAGCGTTTACAACAGCATCTGTCACATCAGACCGGCCAGCCAGAACTGCCGCTCTACCCCTTGAAGGTCAAGCGCTATGCCGATGACCTCAAAGTGCTGCATGCCCACACCGAACTGACCGAAAACCCGCTGCTGGGCGAGCTGGACCTTGCCAGCACCACCCTGCTCGTTGTCGACGATGTGCTGTTCGAAGGCCATTCACTCCTGCGTACCTGCGCGTATCTGGCGCAACTCGGTGCTCGTCGGGTCTACACGGCCGTATTGGTCGACCGGCACGTCTGCCAGCAGCCGATCCATGCCGATATCGTCGGCGTGCATCTGCAAGTGGCCGCCACTGACATCGTCGAATGCAACGTGCCCCCTTACGAAAAGGAGTTCTGTATTGAAGTCTGGCGGCATGGCGCCGCGCGATGACGGCGCGACATGCGTAATCGAACAGTGAGTAGCGCTTACTGTTTACTTTTTTCGTCCTGGTCGCCTTCCATCATTCGTGGTCTGAACATGTGCATCGGCATCTGCCAACGGTCATTGCCGTAGAGCCGGTGATGCACCACCGTCCAGAACAGATCGAAAATGGTTTTCTGCTCAGCATCCAAAACCTCGTAGAAAGTTTTGGTACGCACCAGCGCAGCATCCATGCGCTCCAGATGCGCCTCCATCCACTTGGTTTGTGTGCGCAAACGCTCTATCTCTCTGGCCATTCTTTCGGGGGTCGTTTCATTCATCGACGCCCTCTTCATGCTCGCGCTTTCATCACGTTCGGCCTTGGCCTTTTCCTGATGCTGATTGGCGTCCGCCATGACCCCCGTGGCCCATGTGTCCCAGGCAGCCATTTGCTCAGGCTTGAGATTGAGCTTGCCCTTGAGATCGTCCAGGGTCTGTTGCGTGTATTTGACCCAGTCGAAATCCTGGAAACGATGATACATGCCACCACCTTGCGCAGCAGACGTCGGCGGGTTGGCGAAGACGCTGGTAGAGGGCACCAGCAACACGCTTGCCGCCATTAACATGCATTGGCCGATCAGGCTTGATCTGTTCATTTCAGTTCATCTCGATACCGTGGGTTGATTCGAGAATAGGAGTCGGCCTGGGGGCGTATCTGATCCACATCAGAAAACAGGCAGACCTCCGGGCAAGTGGATAAACGGTCGAGCTGCCCCCGTAATTGGAAAAGCAGCCAGCAATCGTTATTGGCGGTGCTAATCCAGCGGATCACTGGCTCCTTCCGGGGGACGGGTACCGGGGCGGGGGGCCCAAGATCGCCTTATTGATGTTCATGGGGGGCATACCTCAAAAGAGTGTCATATCCTTTATAAAGTCATCCGCCCACGAGGGCTTGCTGTTGATCTAAATCAAATCAAGGCACAACCGGCCTCCCGTTTTGTCTGACGACTCGCCCCCCTCGGAGCGGACCACATTGCGCGAAATTGATCTGCACCAGATAGACGATGAACGCTCAATACACACTGCAAGCGTCTGGCTCGCGCAGGAGCGCTGACATGTGCGGGAAAATCATGGCGTGTATCGGTGGGAGTGTCGCGTTCCGGCTGCTGATCCGCGTCATGCTGACAAGCGTCTGCGCACTGGCCTGGAGCACGGGCGGCGCCGCACAGAACGCCACACAGAACGCCGCACAGAGCGTCGAGCCAGGCGTCACGATCCTCGTTTACCACCGTTTCTCGGACACGGCGGACGACTCGATGACCGTGCGCATGAGCACCTTCGAAACCCAGTTGCGCGTCCTGCGCGAGCACGGTTATCACATTGTGTCGCTGCGCGAGGTGGTCGACTGGCTGCGCAATCCCGACGCGACATTAGCGTCAAAGCCGGTGGCGATCACCGTCGACGACGGGCACCGTTCGGTCTTCGACAAACTGCTGCCCATCATCCAGCGCGAACGCTTTCCGGTGACCCTGTTTATCTATCCATCGGCCATCTCCAACGCGTCCTATGCGCTGACCTGGGAGCAGTTGCGAACCCTGAAGCAGACCGGGCTCATCGACATCCAGTCGCATACGTACTGGCATCCCAATTTCAACGTCGAGCGCAGGCACCGCACGCCGGCGGATTTCCAGCAATTCGTCCGAACCCAACTGCAAAAATCACGTCAACGCATCGAGTCGCAAACCGGTGCGCAGCAGGTCGACATGCTCGCGTGGCCGTTCGGTATCTATGACGACGAGTTGATCGCACTCGCCTCCGACGAGGGTTACGCAGTGGCCTTCACACTAGACGCGCGCAAGGCTGACCGGCACGCGCGACTGCTCGCCCTGCCGCGCTTTCTGATGAGTGATGCCTACGGCGCACACGCGTTCGCGCAGTTGCTCGGTGAACCGGACACTCAGCCGACCGCGGGGAACCCGCGATGACCTTCATCCGCGCATTGAGGCGCTATGCGATCCCGGCGCTGCTCGTCGTCACTGCCCTGCTGACCGGGCAAGGCGCACTGGCCGTCACCGGTGTCGTGCTCGATTCGAGCACGCAGAACCCGCTCGCCGACGCAATCATCACGACGTCGGCCGGCGTGATGCGTACCGACGAAAACGGGCGGTTCGAGACGGCCGAGGCAGTCGAGAGTGTCGCCGCCCGCGCCCCTGGGTATTTGCGCACCGAGGCCAAAGTGAGCGACGAAACGCCTGTGACGCTCGCCCTGACTCCGTTCCGCCCCAAAGCGGTCTATCTGTCGGTGTTCGGCGTGACCAGTTCGACCCTGCGCAACAACGCTGTCAGCCTTGCTGAAAACACCGAGATCAATGCATTGGTGATCGACGTCAAGGGTGACCGTGGCCTGACGCCCTATCGCAGTGCGGCGCGCGAGGCGATCGGTGCAACAGCCCACTTGACCACACGGGCACCTCAGATGCGCGACTTTCCGGCGCTGCTTGCCAAGCTGCGCGCGCAACACCCGTACTTGATCGCGCGCATAGTGGTGTTCAAGGACGATCCATTCGCCAGTGCGCATCCAGAATGGAGCGTGCACACCGTTGACGGCCAGCCGTGGCGGGATCTCGAAACGTTGCAATGGATGGATCCGTTTTCCCATGAGGTCTGGCAGCACAATCTCGATGTCGCCGAAGAGGCAGCGAAGATGGGTTTCGACGAGATCCAGTTCGACTATGTGCGTTTTCCCGACAAGAGCGGGCTACGCTTTGCCCTCCCCAACAACCGCGCCAACCGGACCGCGGCGATCATCGGCTTTCTGCAGGCCGCACGCGCACGGCTCGCCCCCTACAATGTATTCGTCTCCGCGGACATCTTCGGCTACGTCTGCTGGAACCTCGACGATACGGCGATCGGCCAGCAAATCGAACTGCTGGGCGCGGAGCTCGACTACATTTCGCCAATGCTGTACCCGTCCAGTTTCACATGGGGGCTGCCGGGCTTTACCAACCCGACAGCCGACCCCGGCCAGATTGTCAGGCGTACCCTGGCGGAGGCGATGAAGCGCACCCACCTGCCGGGCGTGCGCTTTCGTCCCTGGTTGCAGGCCTTTCGTGACTATGCCTTCGATCGTCGCCCGTTTGACGCGGCCGCGATCAGTGCGCAGGTTCACGCCGCCGACGCAGCCGGCACCGATGGATGGATGTTATGGAACCCACGCAATCACTACGAGGCCGCCGATTTGCCACAGCGCTGAAGCGCTGGGCGATGCTGCTTGGCCTGGCGATGGCGGCGCACATTGCATGCGCCGCCGATCTCGATGCGACGACGCGCCTGCAAGCCGCACAGATCGTCGAGGGCCAGATCGCCGCCGGACGCGTTCCGGGAGCCGTTGTCCTGGTCGGTGACGCCACAAAGGTGTTCTATCGCCAGGCCTTTGGACAACGTACGACGACGCCCCCCCGCGAGCCGATGACGCTGGACACCGAGTTCGATCTGGCATCGCTGACCAAAGTCATCGCGACGACCACGGCCATCCTGCAACTGGCCGAAACGGGCCGCATCAACCTGGACGCCCCCGTTGCACGGTATTGGCCGGCCTTTGGGGCGCACGGCAAAGAGGCGGTGAAGGTGCGTGACCTGCTTGCACACACGTCCGGGCTGCGCCCAGATTTGCCTGGGCGGCCACCCGGTGCGGGCCGCAAAGGTGTGTTGAGCGCCATCGCGGCGCAACGGCTGCGCAACGCGCCGGGTGCCCAAGTCATCTACAGTGACCTGAATTTCGTGGTGCTCGGCGAGCTGGTCGAACGCATCACCCACAGCTCGCTCGACGCCTATTGCCAGGCTCACATCTTCGGGCCGCTGGGCATGCGCGACACGGTTTTTCTGCCGGATACCCTGCGAACGATACGTAGCGCACCGACACTCGCCACCAAGGCCGGCACGCTCCGGGGGCGCGTACACGATCCGACGGCGCAATGGATGGACGGTGTATCCGGTAACGCCGGGCTGTTTTCCACGGCGGACGACCTTGCGCGTTTCGCGCAGATGGTGCTGAACCAGGGACGCGCAGGCAGCCGGCAGATTCTGCGGCCAGCGAGCATCGCCGCCCTCACGAGCGCCGCTTCGCCGCTCGACAGCGTGCCGTGGCGCGGCCTCGGCTGGGAACTGGCCGCACCGTTCGTATCGAACCATGATCGTCTGCCGCCGATTGGCGTCATCGGCCATACCGGATACACCGGCACGGGGCTGTGGATTGATCTGGTGACCCGCCAATTCATCGTCATCCTGAGCAACCGGGTGTATCCCGATGACCGCGGTGACGCTCGCCCGCTTCGTGCGCAATTGCTTGCACTGATGGCCAGTCGCGGGGCACCTGCGAACAGCGCGCAAATCGGCCGGTTGCTGCCCTCAGCGTTGCCGGCGCTGCGTGCCGCCGATCGCCTGCCCACCTCGACGGGCCCGGTGCAGACAGGCATTGATGTGCTTGAGGCACAGCAGTTTGCCCCGCTCGCCGGCCTGCGCGTGGGCTTGATCACCAATCGCAGCGGATTCGATGCCAAAGGCCGACGCACCGTCGATGTCCTCGCCCATGCGCCAGGCATCAGACTGGTGGCGCTGTTTTCGCCCGAGCATGGGCTGAACATCGACGTGGACGAACGAGTCGGCGACACTCGCGACCCGGCGACGGGCCTCACCGTGCACAGTCTCTACGGCGCAACGCAGCGCTTCCCGGCCGGTTCTCTCAAAGGGCTGGATGCGCTGATCTTCGATATTCAGGACGCCGGCGTGCGCTTCTTCACCTATGAGACGACACTCGGCTACGCACTCGAAGCCGCCGCGGCGCAAGGCATTGCGCTGTTCGTGCTGGACCGGCCCGACCCGCTCGGCGCACAACGTTTCGGCGGCCCGGTGATGGACAGTCGCCGTGAATCGTTTACCGGCTATTTCCCTGCACCACTGCAGCCCGGCATGACCGTCGGCGAGCTGGCGCGTCTATTCAATCGCAACAAGCACATTGGTGCGGATCTGCGCGTTGTGCCGATGCTGGGATACCAGCGCGCGATGACCTTTGCCGACACCGGGTTGGGATGGGTGCCGCTCTCACCGAACCTGCGCACGCTCTCCCAGCTGGACCTGTACCCGGATATCGGTTTACTCGAAGGCGCAAATCTGAGTGTGGGGCGTGGCACGCCGCATCCGTTCGAGTGGGTCGGCGCGCCGTGGATCGACGCGACCCGGCTCGCAAACGCACTGAATGCGTTTGACGTCGGCGCGCATTTCGAGCCGGTCGACTTCGTCCCCACCGAATCAAACTGGCACGGTCGGCTCTGTCATGGTGTGAGCATCACCCGCCTCTCAACGCCTGCGCAACGCCCTGTAGCCAGCCTGGGGCTGACCCTGCTCGCCACCTTGCACACGCTCTATCCCCACATACTCGACCTGGCGGCGACCCGTGATTCAATCGGCTCGCAAAGCGTGTGGCAGGCGATTCGCGATGGCGCGACACCTGACGCGGCGCAGGCGCTCGACGCAGAGCTGCTTGCGCATTTCGCGCGGCTACGGCAGGAGAACTTGCTGTATTGACCCGCCCGGCAGCGTCATCGACTACCTATCGATGGCGCCTGTCCGCCGGTTTTTTCCTTTTGCATCAGATACGCGACGAGCTTGTCCAGGGTGTCCACCTGTTGGTATTCGATTTCAGGAATGACCACCCCCAGGCTCCGATTCAGGGCATCGATGAGGCGAAGCCAATCCATGGAGTCCAGATCAACCTCCTCGCGTAGCGGGCGGTCACCGGGTAATTGCTCAGGGTCGACTTCAGGAGCGATGCTCTTCAACGCGTTCAACACCTGATTGCGTACCGATAGCGGGTCCATGGGCTCACCCTCACAAATTCTCTGGGGTTTGTAACAAACGACGGACTTCCCCCAGGAAGCGTGCGCCGTAGTGACCATCGCTGACCCGATGATCGGCTGACAAGCTGCTGACGACGGTGGGCATCACACACAACTGGCCATCCTTGACCCAGGGCCGATCGCCGATACGGCCGAAACCGACCAAGGCAACCTGGGGCGGGTAGATCACCCCCAGTACGCTGTCTACGCCCTGATCGCCGAGCTGGGTGACCGTGATGCCGGCGCCACCCAGTTCGGAGCTGCGCAGAGAACCGCCGCGGGCGCGCTCCACCAGGCTGGACAGTTCACGCATCAGATCGGTCAAGGACATGTCGGCCACATGCCGCAGAACCGGGGCGACCAACCCGCCCTGGCGCAAGGTGATTGCCACGCCAAGGTCTGTATCGGCCGCCGGTTTAAAGCCGTTGTCCTGCCAGGAACCGTTGAGTTGTGGATAGTCGCGCAAGGCCAACGCCACCGCTTTGAGCAACAAGACACCGGGTAACAGACGCTCCGGCAGTGGGCTTTGCGCGTTGTGTGCCTGCAGCCAGGCCATGGCCTTATCCAGGGCGATGGTTTCGCTCAGGTAGTAATGGGGAATCTCGCGTTTTGAACGACTCATCGCCGCCGCGATCGTACGACGCATGGCCTGGTTACGGTCGGGCTCCGGCGCCACACGGGCGGCGGCTTCGACATCTTCCAGGGTCACCACGCCGTGTGGACCATGGCCCTGCAACTGACTGGCATCGAGCCCCAGTTCGGCCGCGCGCTTGCGCGCTGCGGGGGAAATCTTCGGCCGCTGCGCAGAAAGGTTTTCCACCTCACGCGGCACAGGCGCGGGCGTTGCTGTCCGTCGCACGCTCTGCGGACTTTCACCCGGTTCCAGCAACTGCGCGATGGCGGTACCGACAGGCACTTTGGCGCCGACATCGATCAGCAGTTGCAACACCGTGCCATCGTGCCAACACTCCACATCGATAGCAGCCTTGGCCGTATCGACGACGGCAATCACCTGACCACGCTTGACCGCATCGCCGGGATGGACTTTCCATTCCAGCAACGTGCCTTCATCCATATCGGCTCCCAGCGATGGCAATTTGAATTCGATCATGGTTGCCCCTCCTGGCCCGAAACCTGGACGCGGTAAATGCCTGTCATCACGTTGCAGTCCCCTCGCACAGCTCATGCGCGGCGGCGACGATCGTCGACACTTGAGGCAGTGCGGCTTCTTCAAGATGCCGGGGATAAGGCATCGGCACTTCGGCGCTGCACACCCGCGCCGGTGGTGCATCCAGTTCGTAAAAGCCCTGCTCGACGATCCGCGTGATGATTTCCGCTGCCAGGCTGCCGCTGCGCCAGCCTTCATCGACGACGAGGGCGCGGCGGGTTTTGCAGACCGAGGTCATGATTGTGCTGTCATCCAGAGGGCGCAGAACCCGCAGGTCGATGACTTCACAATCAATCCCCTCCCCGGCCAGTTGCTCAGCCGCCGTCAGGGCTTTGCCGAGGGTGCCGCCATACGCAATCAGGGTCAGGTCCTTGCCGACTCGACGGACCTTGGCGGCACTGATGTCCAGAGCCTTCCAGTCGCCAGTATCACCCTCCATGTTGTAGAGCTGGGCGTGTTCGAAAATCAGCACCGGGTCCGGATCCAGCAGCGCAGGCCAGAGCATACCGCGTGCATCCTCGACGGTCGCCGGGGCGAGAATTTTCAGCCCGGGGATATGCGCATACCAGCCTTCGAGGCTGTGAGAGTGTTGCGCCGCAAGCTGACGTCCCGCGCCCGTCGCCATGCGCACCACCAGGGGAACCGAGAATTGTCCGCCGGACATATGCCGCAGGGCAGCAGCGGTGTTCATCAGAGGATCGAGGGCGAGCAGGCTGAAGTTCACGGTCATGATTTCTACAATCGGCCGCATGCCCCCCAGCGCCGCCCCGATACCGGCCCCCACGAAGCCCAACTCGGACAATGGCGCATCTCGAATGCGCTCCGGGCCGAATGCTTCAAGCAGCCCCAAAGAGACGGCATAGCTGCCACCGTAACGGCCGACGTCTTCGCCCATCAGAAACACCCGAGGGTCGCGTTGCAACGCTTCACGCAGGGCCTCGCGCAACGCGTCGCGGTAGGTCATGCGAGTGCTCATGGCGCAGCCCTCGGGGTGTAGACATCGCGAGACAGATCCTCCAGCGGTTCCAGGCTGGCGCTTTCGGCATAAGCGATGGCGGCCTCCACTTCAGCGTCCACCTGGGCCAGAATCGCCAGAAAACCGGGTTCGTCCAACAGGCCTTCGGCCTTGAGCCGGGCACTGTAGGTGTGAATCGGCCCACGGGTCTTCCACTGCTCCACCTCGGCCTTGTCGCGATACAGCTGCGGGTCGAACATCGAGTGGGCGCGAAACCGATAGGTACGAAACTCCAGGAAAAAAGGCCCGCTCCCTTGCCGGATGTGTTCAACCGCCTCACGGGTGGCTTCGTACACCGCGACCACATCCATGCCATCGACAGACCGGGTCTGGACCTTGTACGCCGAGGCTTTGGCACACAGGTCGGTTTGCGATTGCGAACGCTCCAGGGCCGTGCCCATGGCATAGAGGTTGTTCTCGCAACAAAACAGCATCGGCAACTGCCACAAGGCGGCCAGGTTGATCGACTCGTGAAACGCTCCCTCGGCCATGGCACCTTCACCAAAAAAGCACGCGGAGAGCCGCGATCCACCCTGCATACGCTCGGCCAGCGCCAGGCCGACGGTAAGTGGCAAGCCGCCGGCGACGATGGCATTGCCGCCGAAGAAACGTGTACCGGCATCGAACAAGTGCATCGAACCACCACGCCCTCGCGAACAGCCTTCCTGGCGCCCGTACATCTCGGCCATGATGGTCTTCATGGGCACTCCCTTGATCAGGGCATGGCCATGTTCGCGATACGTCGCGACCACCGCATCGTCGGCTGCCAGCGCATGCAGAGCGCCGACCGCCACCGCTTCTTCACCGATGTACAGGTGCAGGAAGCCACGGATCTTGCCCTCTCCATACAGCTCGCCGGCGCGCTCCTCAAGGCGACGGATGCGCACCATGTCCCGCAGCAAATCGAGAGCAAAGTCTTTGGGCAACGATTGAAGACTCATGACGGATTCTCCAGGCTGGAAGTATCGCCCTCCGGCAAACCCAGCTCCCGAGCCTTGAGCAGGCGTCGCATGAGCTTTCCGCTGCGGGTGTGCGGCAGTGCCTGGATGAATGCCAGTTCCTTTGGCGCAACCACGGCACCGAGACGCTTGCGTCCATGGCCCAGCAATTCATCGTGCAGGGCCGGGCTGGCGGTGAATCCGCTCTTGAGCGAAACAAACGCCTTCACGGTTTCACCCAGCAGAGGATCGGGCTTTCCAATCACGGCAGCCTCGGCCACCGCCGGATGTTCCATCAGTGAGCTTTCCACCTCGAACGGGCCGATAAGGTGCCCGGCCGACTTGATGACATCGTCGCCGCGGCTGACGAACCAGTAATAACCGTCGGCATCGCGACGCACCAGATCACCACTGAGGTACCACTCACCGACGAAGCTCTGTCGATAGCGCTCCTCTTGCCCCAGATAAGTACGGAACATGGCGGGCCACGGTCGTTTCAGAGCCAGTTCACCGACTTCATTTGCCTCGAGAAACACCAGCGAACCGTCCGCCTTGCGCTCGACGATGGCCGCCTCGACGCCGGGCAACGGTTTGCCCATGGAGCCCGGTTTAATGGCCATCGAGACCGTGTTGGCAATCATGATTCCGCCGGTTTCGGTCTGCCACCAGTTGTCGTGGATCGGCAGCCCCAACACCTCTTTGCCCCACCAGACAGCCTCGGGGTTGAGCGGCTCGCCGACACTGGCAATAAATCGCAGGCAGGGAAAGTGATGGCGGCGCGCCAAGGCGTCACCGGCTTTCATCAAGAGGCGAATGGCCGTCGGTGCCGTGTACCAGACCGTCACCTGTTGCTCTTCGAGAATCCTGTACCAGCGTTCGGCATCGAATTCGTTGCCCTCGACCACGCTGGTGACCCCCATCAGCAGCGGCGCGAAAATCCCGTATGAAGTCCCCGTGACCCAGCCCGGATCGGCGCTGCACCAGTAAATATCTTCAGGGTGTAAATCCAGGGCGTATTTGGCGGTGACCCGATGCGTCAGCGCGGCACCGTGCACATGCAACACGCCTTTGGGGGTGCCGGTCGTGCCGCTGGTGAAGTGCAAAAGTGCGGGGCTGTCGACCGTTGTCCGGGCGATGTCGAAATCGTCAGCGGCTTCGGCCAGCAATCGATGCACACTGAGGGTGCCCGCCACAGCGTTCGTATCCCCACCCTCGGCGTCATACAGCAGCACATGCTTGAGTGCCGGCAAATGCTCACGAATCGCTACGATCTTGCGTCGATAAAGAGTTTCGCTGGTCAACAGCACGCTGCCTTCACCAAGACGCATCCGGGTTTCGATGGGCTCGGGGCCGAACGCGCAGAATAACGGCGAAACCACGCAACCGAGCTTCAAGCCACCGAGCACGCCCAGATACAGCTCCAGCCCTTGGCCACAGAGCACAAACAAGCGTTCACCGGGGGCCACGCCCAACGTTTTCAGCACATTGGCAAAGCGGTTAGTCAGCGTGCTCAGTTGCCCATAGCTGATGTCGCGGTGCCCGCCATGGCGATCGAGAATGCGCAACGCCGTCTGTTCACGCTCCCCTCCCATTGCATGCCGATCCACCGCCTCATAGGCGAGGTTCATGCCGCCCCCTGGCAATCCGGCCAATTCGAGCGCCTCCACCTGCCATGAAAAGGCTGCGCGGGCTTGCTCGCTGTCCAGCCAATTGGGCTTTGTCGGCAAACGGGTGAGTTGCTTTTTGATCATCGGCAAATGCATGGGCTTCACCTCAACGGCTGTTCATCACAACCCGTCACCCAGGGGTGTGATCAACCGTGAACGGGACTGTCCCTAGACCGCCAGGATGCTGCATGGCACCTGATACAGAATATGTTCGGTCGTGCTGCCCACCAGTTTGTTCAATCCATGGGACTGGACTCTGCCCATCACGATCACGTCCACCTGATTTGCCTCGGCAAACTCACTCAGCGCCGAGACCGGGTGCCCCAGAATGAAATGCCGACGGTCAGAGGCCACACCGTACCGACCGGCCAGCGCCAGGAACGATTTTTCCAGTTCCCTGCGCAGCTGCTTGGTCAGCTGCGACAGAGTCAGGCCGCCGCCGCCCATATCGCCCAGATAGTCTGTCGTGTCGCAGGCATACAGCAGGTGCAATTCGGCATTGCACTGCAGCGCAAGGCCATTGGCCTGCTGGATGATCCGGTCATTCAACTCTTTGTCGGCATCGGTACCCGAAGCGTCAACCGCGGCCACGATCTTGTGCGGCAAGGTATGGCCACTGCCGCCTATCAGATAGACCGGCACTGGACAGTGGCGCAGCAAGTGCCAATCCAGCGGGGTGAAGAACGCGCGCTTGAGCGCCGATTCATGCTGAACCTCCTTGATCAACAGGTCGGGCTGCATTTCCGTGACGTGATCCAGAATATCCTGCTGCAGGTCATCGGCCCAGGCCACTTCTGCCGTCACCTCGATCCCCAGGCCACGGATATTTTTTGCCTGATACTTCAACCAGTCGCGATGGTCCTGCAGATAGGTCTCCCGCGCCGTTTCCCGCACGCCCTCTTCAAGCAGCGACAGAATATCCAACGACTTTATCAAGGCAGCGATATGCAAACGTGCCCCGCTGGCCTTGGCCAGGGCCGCCGCATGTTGTATCGCAGGAGACTGGCGCAGGGCCGGGTTGATGATCAATAACAACCGTTGATACTGGCTCATGATCTGACTCCAGGCAGGTGGGCTTCAACGCGCCATGGCCTGTTGCGAGGGCGCGGTCGTTGCGCCCTCGCTGGATCAGGCACCAGCGTCAACCCAGAGTCCTCCGTTGGAATCGCTTTGGCGTTGATATAAATCAAATACCTTCGCCGGGCAGGCTACCGGCAGCAGCCCTCCATCATGAGTCGCTCTTGCTCATGGTTTTCAACCATTCCTGGTGGGCTTGACGGTATTTGTCATCCGCCAGTTTTTTCGCTGCAGAAAATCGCTGTATCGTCTGGGTCGAAACAGGCTCACTCAACAACGCATAGGCTTGTTTACTCAGTTGGTCGGCCTCAGCAAAGAGCGCCGAACATCGATTGATTGATTCAGAACAGGCAGAAGATTGTGTCGTTGAATCATTGGCGATCATGGTCGTACTCCTCCCGCAAGTACCAGTAAACGATCCCGACCTCCTGTCACCTCTTCAAGTTCGTAGCGTCGAGTACACCCTCGCCCGGTTCTACTCGTCACGCGTCCAGTCGATGTTCACCCCGAACTCATCATCGCTGTACTGATAATCGGCGTGCCCTTTGAAAGCCGCTTTCAGTGCATGCCCCAGGCGGTTCGCGAGATGGATGCCTGTGGTGGTCACAACCAGCGCGCCCTCGGAGTCGACCAGGCTGATGATGCGCTCCAGGGCATGTTCCGCTTTTTCGTTTTTCTCGGTGTTTTCGATCAGGTTGATGATCTCGCTTCGATGCGCGGCCAAGAAGCTGCCCGATAGCGTGAGCGTACCCGCCGGCTTGTTGTCATTGGTACGCTGACAGGCTGGACAGGTTACTGATTGCGCATCATGAACCACCGTGTTTTCAGGAACTTTCCAGGTCCAGTTACCTGCCTGGTAAGCGGCCCCACACTGCGGGCAGACGGCAGAGCCTTCGATTTTCGGCAAGCAATAAGGATCATGGGCCGGTGTTTTGAACAGCTGGTTTTTCTGACTCTGCTGAAACTTGTCCATGGTCTTTCCTCGCAAATGAGTTGGCTAAAAATCCCACGCGAACCGCGTTTTCAAATCGCCCCCTTCCAGTCAGGTCCACTGAAAACACGGTGGATTTGAAGATTTCATTTGGGCCCGGTTTGCTGCGGCGCAAGTTGATATTTGTCAATTCGGGCCAACAACCGACGGTCGATCATCCGAACGGTACGTACTGCGACTGCACGTCTGCCTGTGTGACTTTGTTGATAAAAATCAACGCTGCACGTGCCATTTCATAGAAGCTGAAACAATGCAGAACTCTTCAGGAGAACAACCTGATGGCTCACACTAAAATCCTGTTTCGTGCTGGCGCTCGCGAGAAAATCCTCAGCGGAGCCACACAATTGGCGGACGCTGTCCGGGTGACCCTGGGACCGAAATCGAAATCGGTGTTGATTCAAAATAAATGGGGCAATCCGACGGTCTGCAACGATGGCGTGACAATTGCCAAACGGATCGACCTGCTGGACCCCGAGGAGAATCTGGGTGCGCAAATGCTGCGGCAAGCGGCGGAACGCACCGGCGAGGCCGTGGGGGACGGCACCAGTACATCGACGGTATTGGCCCATGCAATGCTGGCCGACGGCATCCGCAACGTCGTCGCCGGCGCCAGTGCGATCGACCTCAAGCGCGGTATGGACCGGGGGTTTTCTCTGGTCATGCAATCACTGCTGGCGCAATCGCGCCCGGTCAGCACGCCCAAGGAAAAGGCCCAAGTGGCCACGCTTTCGGCCCATAACGACGCGGTCATCGGTCAACTGGTGGCCGACGCTCTGGAAAAGGTCGGCATTGAAGGTGTGGTCAGTGTCGAAGAGTCCAAGACCACCGAAACAGTGGTCGAGGTCATGGAAGGGATGCGTCTGGATCGTGGATATGTCTCGCCCTACTTCGTAACCGACACCGAGAAGATGCAGGCCGAACTTGACGATGCCTACCTGCTGCTCTGTGACCATAAGATCGGGGTGCTCAAAGACCTGCTGCCATTGCTGGAACTGATTGCCAAAAGTGGCCAGCCACTGGTCCTGATCGCCGACGACATAGAGGGTGAAGCGTTGACCACGCTGGTGGTCAACCAGATTCGGGGGGTATTGCGCGCGGTGGCGATCAAGGCGCCAGGCTTCGGTGATCGACGCAAGGAAATGCTTCAGGACATTGCCGTTCTGACCGGCGCAACCGTGATCTCCAATGAGCTGGGGATCAACCTCGAACAGGTAGAGTTGAGCCAGTTGGGCCGGGCTCATCGCGTCGTGGTGCAAAAAGACAGCACGGCGCTGATTGGCGGCGCAGGTGCACGCGAGGCTATCGAGGCGCGCCTGCAACAGATCCGCGTGCAAATGGACAACACCACCAGCGATTACGACCGGGAAAAACTTCAGGAACGCCTGGCCAGGCTGTCTGGCGGCGTGGCGGTGATCCGCGTCGGCGCGCCTTCCGAAGCGGAAATGAAATCGCGCAAGGATGCACTCGACGACGCGATTTCCGCGACCCGGGCAGCGATCGCCGAAGGCATTGTTCCAGGCGGCGGCCTGGCGCTGCTCAAGGCGGTGCCGATGATCGCCGCCGAGGAAGCCAGCCATGAGGGCGATGTCAAAACCGGCCTGCAGATTCTGCGCAGGGCACTGGAAGCACCGGCCAGGTTCATCGCTGAAAACTCGGCGGTGGATGCCGGCGTGGTCATTGCCCGGATGCTCGCCGAACCGGGCAACGTGGGCTTCGATGCGGCAACCAATTGTTATGTGGACATGTACGAAGCCGGCATCATCGACCCGACCAAAGTGGTACGCATTGCCCTGGAAAATGCCGTGTCGGTCGCCAGTGTCCTGCTGCTCACCGAGGCGACCATGACGGATATTCCAGAAAAGGAATCGCCTGCCCAGCCACCGTTTCCTGAATGACCGGCACGAGGTGAGGAGATCCAGACCCGAGGTCTCTGTGCACATCATCCGGCGCCCTGCGCGAGGGAGAAGCTGAAGCAGGCTATCTTTATAAAACGGGTTGGCCGCGGGCTTACCGATATGCGTTCCCACTCTGAGCCAAGGCCATGAAAAAGAACGACCAGTGGAACCTGTCCTACTTGGCGATCGCATTTATCGTCATGGGCCTCATGCAGGTCTTCTTTGTCGAGCGCCAGGCCGTGCAGCCCCTCCCCTACAGCCAGTTCATGCAATTGTTGAACGAGCAAAAAGTCAGTGACTTGCAGATCGACAAGGACCGGATCAGCGGCAAATTGGTGGAACCCATCGACGGACGCGACCGGTTCTCCACGGTGCGGGTCGATCCGTCGCTGGCGACCGAACTCTCCCAATCGGGCGTCGGTTTTACCGGAGTCAACGAAAACACCTTTATGAACAGCCTGTTGGGCTGGTTGTTGCCGTTCATAATGATCATGGTGTTCTGGCATTTCCTGTTTCGCGGGATGGCGGACAAACAAGGCCTTGGCGGGTTGATGAATGTCGGCAAGTCGCGGGCCAGGATCTTTGTCGAACGGGACACCGGAGTGACCTTCGCCGATGTCGCGGGCATCGACGAAGCCAAGGCCGAACTGGTGGAAATTGTCTCGTTCCTCAAGAACAAAGCCCGATACGCACGCCTGGGTGCGCACATCCCCAAGGGCACTTTGCTGGTCGGCCCGCCAGGCACCGGCAAGACCCTGGTGGCCAAAGCCATCGCCGGTGAAGCCGGTGTGCCGTTTTTCTCGATTTCGGGGTCCGAGTTTGTCGAAATGTTCGTCGGGGTCGGTGCGGCCCGGGTCCGCGACCTGTTCGAACAGGCCCGCCAGGCGTCGCCCTGCATCATCTTCATTGATGAACTCGATGCGCTGGGCAAGATGCGTGGCGTCGGCGTGTTGGGCGGCAATGACGAAAAAGAACAGACCCTCAACCAGTTACTGGCCGAGCTGGACGGCTTCGATCCGCGGGAGGGCGTGGTGTTGCTGGCCGCAACCAACCGGCCGGAGGTCCTTGATCCGGCGCTGTTGCGCGCTGGGCGCTTCGACCGGCAGATTCTGATCGACCGCCCCGATCGCAAAGGGCGGCAGTCGATTCTTAAGGTTCATCTAAAGAAAATCACCGTGGAACCAGGCCTCGATAGCGCGCGTATCGCCGAAATCACCACTGGTTTCACCGGCGCCGACCTGGCCAACCTGGTGAACGAAGCAGCCATCGTCGCCACCCGTCGCGGCGCCGAGGCGGTCAGCCTGAACGACTTCACCGCCGCGGTGGAACGCCTTATCGCGGGGCTTGAACGCAAGAGCAGCCTGCTGGATGCCGACGAGCGCCGGGTGGTGGCCTATCACGAGATGGGGCATGCCCTGGCCGCCAGCAGCCTGCCGGCCATGGACCCGGTGCATAAAGTGTCGATTGTGCCCCGGGCCATCGGCTCACTGGGCTATACCTTGCAGCGACCGACCGAGGATCACTTCCTGATCAGTTGCCAGACACTCAAGGACCGGATTGTCGTGCTGATGGCCGGACGCGCCGCCGAGGACCTTGTCTACGGCCAGATCTCCACCGGGGCCGCCGACGATCTGGGCCGCGCGACCGATATCGCCCGGCAACTGATCACCCGCTTCGGCATGAGCCCTGAGCTCGGCCAGTCGGTGCTGGAAAAGCAAACCCCAACGTACCTGGGAGATCGCATGGCCACGATGGGCGAAAAGGATTATTCGGAACAGACTGCCCGGGAAATCGACCTGGGTATTCGCGCCCTGCTCGATGAAGCCTACCAACGGGCCAAGGCGCTGCTCCAGAGTCGTCGGGCCGACTTGGATGAGGGTGCCCGTCTGTTGCTGGAAAAGGAAACCCTCACGCCCGAGGAGTTCCCGCCGCTGATGCCATTCAAGCCCACCCCGGCATTACCCGCACCGTGACGCACCGATCAATCGCCCGGATACGGCGCCCTGCCCCCATCGCTGAAGGCTCATCATGTTCGCAGTCACGCTGATCAACACGTTGGTGGTGGTCATCACGGTGGTGATCCACTACGAATGCCTGCTGCGTCTGAACGATTGGCTGCCCAGGCTCAAACTCTGGAGCCGCTTCCGGATCGTCGTCGGGGTATTCGGCGCGATGGCGGCCCATGCGTTAGAGGTCTGGTGTTTCGCGCTGGTCTATTACCTGCTGATCCGCTCCGGTGAATGGGGCAGCCTGAGCGGCAATTTCGATGGTTCGTTCATGGACTGCGTGTACTTTTCCTTCACCACGTTCACGACCATCGGTTTCGGCGACATTTCACCCATGGGAAACCTCAAGTACCTGACCGGGTTGGAGGCACTGACAGGGCTGGTGCTGATTTCCTGGACCGCTTCGTTCCTGTTTCTGGAGATGCAGAAGTACTGGAAGAGCAAATAGCGCCGGGCGCCGTCCATCAGCCCTGATTGCCCGGCGCAGGCGTCCATTGCCACTCCATCACTTCGGGCATGTCCTGCCCGTGTTCGATGAGGTAAAGCTTGTGTTTCTCCATCGTCGCCCAGTAACGCGCCCGGGCGGTCTGGAGTTGATCGTGCAGCCTGGGCACGCGCTCGATGACATCCAGGGCCAACTGATACCGATCCAGATTATTGAGCACCGCCATGTCGAACGGCGTGGTGGTCGCCCCCTCGTCCTTGAAGCCGCGAACATGGAAGTTTTCATGATTGGTGCGCTTGTACAGCAGCCGGTGGATCAGCGCGGGGTAGCCGTGGAAGGCAAAGATCACCGGCCGGTCGACGGTAAACAATTCATCGAAGGCGCTGTCGGGCAAACCGTGGGGATGGTGGTACGACGGCTGCAGGACCATCAGGTCGACGACATTGACCACCCGCACCCGCAGATCCGGCACGTATTCGCGCAGCAAAGTGACCGCCGCCAGGGTTTCCAGGGTCGGAACGTCGCCGGCACAGGCCATCACCACGTCGGGATCGCTGTCATCGCGGCAGGCCCAATCCCAGCGTCCGATACCGGCCTGGCAATGACGAATGGCGGCATCGATGTCCAGCCACTGCCACTCCGGTTGCTTGCCGGCCACAATCACGTTGATGTAGTTGCGGCTCCTGAGGCAGTGCTCGGCCACTGACAGCAGGCAATTGGTATCGGGCGGCAGGTAGATCCGCACCACGTCCGCCGTTTTGTTCGCCACCAGATCGATGAACCCCGGGTCCTGATGGGAAAAACCGTTGTGGTCCTGGCGCCAGACATGGGAGGTGAGCACATAGTTGAGCGAGGCCACGGGTTTGCGCCATGGCACTTCGGCGGCGGTTTTCAGCCATTTGGCATGTTGGTTGAACATCGAGTCGACGATGTGGATGAACGCCTCGTAACAGGAAAACACCCCATGCCGGCCGGTCAGCAAATAACCTTCGAGCCAGCCTTCGCACACCTGTTCGCTCAGAATCTCCATCACCCGGCCATCGGTCGACAGATTGACGTCATCAGGCCCCAGCGGCTCCATCCACGCCTTGGCACTGACTTCATACACCGCATCCAGCCGGTTCGAGGCGGTTTCGTCCGGGCCGAACAGGCGAAAATTGCTCGACGTCAGATTGCATTTCATCACGTCGCGCAAAAACCGGCCCAGCACCCGCGTGGCCTCTGCCCGCAGGCCACCGGGCGTCTCGACGTTCACCGCATACTGGGTGAACCGTGGCAGGTCCAGCGCGCGCAACAGCAGCCCACCGTTGGCGTGGGGGTTGGCGCTCATTCGCCGATGGCCGGTCGGCGCCAACGCCGCGATCTCGGGCAACAAGGTGCCATTGGCATCAAACAATTCGTCGGGGCGGTAACTGCTGAGCCATTCCTCCAGTTGCCGCAAATGCTGCGGCTGCTGGAAGTCGGCCAAGGGCACTTGATGCGCCCGCCAGGTGCCTTCGACCCGCTGGCCATCGACGAATGTCGGCCCCGTCCAGCCCTTGGGCGTGCGCAAGATCAGCATTGGCCACAGGGGTCGCTCCACTGCCCGGGACGATGATCGTTGACGCGCGCCCCGCTGAATGTCGCGAATCTCCTGCACGATGGTGTCCAGCGTTCTGGCCAGGGTTTGATGAACCTCTGTCGGGTCATCGCCTTCGACGAAATACGGGTCGTAGCCATAGCCGTACATCAACGCCGACAACTCCTCCTCGCTGATGCTGGAGAGCACCGTCGGGTTGGCGATTTTGTATCCGTTCAAATGCAGAATCGGCAGCACCGCCCCGTCACGCGCCGGGTTGAGGAACTTGTTGGAATGCCAACTGGCCGCCAACGCCCCGGTTTCCGCCTCGCCGTCGCCAATCACACACGCCACGATCAGGTCCGGATTGTCGAACGCGGCGCCATAGGCATGGGCCAGGCTGTAGCCCAGCTCGCCGCCTTCATGGATCGACCCCGGAATCTGCGCCGACACATGGCTGGAAATGCCATACGGCCAGGAAAACTGCCGAAACAGTCGGGCCAGGCCATTGGTATTGCGCCCCACCGACGGGTTGCACTCGGTGTACGTGCCTTCCAGGTAGGTCTGGGCCACGATGGCCGGCCCGCCGTGCCCGGGACCGGCAATGAAGATCATGTTCAGGTCGTGGGTCGTGATCAGGCGATTGAGGTGCGTATAGATCAGGTTCAACCCCGGCGTCGTGCCCCAGTGCCCCAGTAACCGTGGCTTTACATCCGCCAGCGTCAGCGGCACCGCCAGCAGCGGATTGTCCTTGAGGTAGATCTGCCCGACCGCCAGGTAATTGGACGCCCGCCAGTAGGCATCCAGCCCTTCCAGTTGCTCGGCACTCAGAAAATCGCTCATGACGTCCTCCGCCAGGGCCTCGGTAAACCGGGAGACATGCGTCGATTCTGGGTGTCTGCACGGCCTAAGACTTGATTTACATCAAATCTTAGGCCGTCTATCCCGGCTCAACAGGAACAAGCTTTTCCCCGCTCATCGATTCTATCTGTAAACGCCCGATTGAAATGGGGGATCCGAACTATGCTCTAAGCTCCTGTCAGGGGGAGTTTTTGCGATGCCTGAAACCCGGCCGTATCAACATCATTATCTGAAAGCCGCGTGTGCCAATTGCAGCGTTCTGGAGTTGTGTCTGCCGATTGGCTTGAGCAGCCACGAAGTCGAACGGCTGGATACCCTGATTATTCAGCGCGTAAAGGTTAAAAAAGGCGCAGCCCTGTACCGGGCCGGCGATCCGTTGCGCTCGCTCTACGCGGTGCGGATCGGCTCATTCAAGACCAGCATGCTGTCGGTCGACGGTCGCGAGCAGGTCACCGGGTTTCAGATCCCCGGCGAGATGCTCGGTCTGGACGCCATCAGCGACGATCATCACACCTGCAGTGCCTTTGCCCTGGAGGACAGCGAAGTCTGCCCCTTCAACTTCACCCAACTGGAGAAGCTCGCTCTGGAGCTGCCCTCGTTGCAGCACAACATGAACAAGATCCTGAGCCGGGAAATCGTCCGTGAGCACAACCTGCTGATGATGATGGGCAACATGAACTCCGATGAACGCCTGGCCGCCTTCCTGCTGAACCTGTCGCAACGGCTGAGTATTCGAGGTTACTCGTCCCGAGATTTTGTGCTGAAGATGCGTCGCGAAGAGATCGGCTCCTACCTGGGCCTGCGTCTGGAAACCATCTGTCGGGGCATCGCTCATCTACGGGACTCGGAACTGGTCGAGATTTCCGGGCGTAACGTCAAAGTGCTGAATCTGGACGGGCTCAAGCAACTGGTCGCCGGCTGCCACCGGGAGGCGCCCCTCTGACGTCTTGCGGTGCATCGGTTTTGGAGAGTCGTTATGCGCGCCATGGTTCTGCATGCCCCCGGCCAGCCGCTGCAACGCGAAGAACGTCCCGTGCCGCAGCCCGGCGCGCAGCAACTGTTGATCAAGGTGTTGGCCTGTGGCGTGTGCCGCACCGACCTGCATTTGGTGGACGGTGAATTGCCGCAAGCAGTGCTGCCGCGGGTGCCGGGCCATGAAATCGTCGGTGAAGTGACAGCGGTGGGCGCCGATGTCGCGCCCGACTGGGTCGGCAAGCGCGTCGGCGTTCCCTGGCTTGGCTGGACGTGTGGTGAGTGCACGTTTTGCTGCTCGGGCCGGGAAAACCTCTGCGACCGGGCACAGTTTACCGGCTGTCATCTGGATGGCGGTTATGCCGACCACACGGTTGCCGATGCCCACTTCTGTTTCCCCCTCCCGGACGCGCTCTCGGCCACCGAAGCCGCACCGCTGCTGTGCGCCGGGCTGATCGGTTTTCGCGCCTTGCAAATGGCCAAAGGCGCACGCCACCTGGGCCTCTATGGCTTCGGCGCGGCGGCGCATCTGGCAATTCAGGTGGCGCGGGGACGGGGGCAGCAGGTGTACGCCTTCACTCGACCGGGTGACAGCGAGGGCCAGGCTTATGCCAGGACGCTGGGCGCCGTGTGGGCAGGTTCCTCGGATCAGCCGCCACCGCACCCGCTCGATGCCAGCCTGATCTTCGCCCCCGTCGGTGCGCTGGTGCCGCTGGCGCTGGAGGCCAGCGTCAAGGGCGGTTGTGTGATTTGCGCCGGCATCCACATGAGCGACATCCCCAGCTTCCCCTATCGACTGTTGTGGGGCGAACGCAGCGTCCGCTCGGTGGCGAACCTGACTCGCGAAGACGGCACGGCGTTTTTTGCAGAGCTGCGTCATACGCCCGTGCACAGCGACGTCACCTGTTTTGCCCTGGACGATGCCAATCAGGCGCTGGCAAGCCTGCGGGCCGGTCAGGTCAAAGGAGCGATCGTGCTCGTCCCCTGACGCTCGCCCCTGCCGTTCGGTGTTTTTTCCGGCACCGTCCACTAACAACGCTAGGCTTACGGATGACGTGGCGATGCCTCGTCATTCTGCAGGGAGCGCAAAAAATGGAATTAATTGACCGTTGGCAGCCTCTCTCTCTCAGGACAGCCTGTATCAGGGAGGAATGCCGCCATGCAGATTTCTAATCATTACAAATGGTCTGCCTTGGCAGCCATTGCACTGACCCTCTTCAGCGTACTGATATTTTTGCTGATCAAATCCTACTCGTACGACACATCGACCTACTTCGAATCGCGCGACTTCGTTCGTCAACTCAAGCAATACGATGCCAATTGGAACGTGAAGCTCCTGCGAGCCAAAATCGGCATGAACAACAACCTGTTGCTGGTGGCGCCGCCTGAAGCGGAAGAGCGCTGGCAACAGCTCGATAACCTCAACGCTGTCGGCCCGCTCCCGACCCTTTGGCAAACCCGACGCCAGGGTTATCTGGAGGCGGTAGAAAACAAAGCCCGGTTGGTTGAGCAATTCAAACAGCACAACACGGCCTTGCGAACAGCATTCGAGGCCCTGCCTACGCTGGAAGATGCCATTCGGGTGTTGCAGGAAGATTCCAACGACAAACTCTCGTCGGTGGATGCCCGGGCGGCCTCAGTGGTGTTCGACCTTACCTTGGACACCCTTGAATACGCCCTCTATGTCAGCAGCGAACGGGCCGAAGAAATCTCCGGGCATCTGGAATATCTGAATGAGTACATCAATCAACTGCCGCCTGAACGGCGCCCGACTTTCACTGCACTCGTAGACGCTGTGAATGCCATTGTTCGAGAGCAGCCCATCGTCAATGACCTGGTTGATCGCATCAGTGTCATTCCGGTTGCACAGCAACTGGACAGCATCAACGAGTTATTGAACGAGACACAACGGCGCACAGCCGCGACAGATCGCCAATACCACCTCTACCTGGGGATCTGCGCCGGCATCATGGCGCTGCTGTTGCTGTACCTGGCCGCCCGTCTGATTCGCAGTTATGCGCTGATCAACAAGATGAACAACCAATTGCAGACAGCGAACGAGCGGCTGGAGCAACGGGTCGAGGAACGCACCCGCGAACTGTTTGAAGCCGAGCGCGAACTGATCGACGCCGCGCGGATGGCCGGTATGGCAGAGATCGCGACCAACGTGCTGCACAACGTCGGTAATGTGTTGAATAGCGTTAACGTCTCCGCGGAATTGATCACCCGCAAATTGTCGACCAGCAAAACCCTCGGCCTGGGCAAAGCGGTAAAAATGATCAATGAACATGCCGAAGACCTGGGTCAGTTCATGACGCACGATGAAAAAGGCAAACTGCTGCCCCTTTACTTCAATCAACTGGTGGATTCCATCGCGGCCGAGCAATCGAGCATCGTTGACGAGCTGGCGCAACTCACCAAGAGCATCGATCACATCAAGGATATTGTTGCCACCCAACAGGCCTATGCCGGCGCCGCCCGGCTGGTCGAGCCGTTGAATGTCGTCGATCTGTTCGAAGATGCGTTACGCATGAATTCCGGCGCCTTGAGTCGACACCATGTCACCGTCATTAAAGACTACCAGGCCACACCGACCATCATCGGCGACAAACACCGACTGCTGTTGATCCTGATCAACCTGATCAGCAATGCCAAATATGCGATGTCCAGGGTCAGCGATCATGAGCGCCGTATGACGCTGGGCGTCAGTATTATCGATAACGCAACGCTACGCTTCAGCGTAGAGGATCAGGGCGAAGGGATCGCCGCCGAGAACATGACCCGCATCTTCAATCACGGCTTCACCACGCGCAAGGAAGGCCATGGATTCGGCCTGCACAGCTGCGCGCTCGCGGCGGTGGAAATGAACGGCCACCTTCGCGTCCATAGCGATGGACCCGGCCAGGGAGCGGTTTTTACCCTGGAGATTCCGCTGGAGATGGCGCAGGTAATGCCGGCCGCCGTAAGCCTGTAGCAGCTGTCGAGCCTGCGAGGCTGCGTTCGGCGGCGAAGCCGTCGTCAAACCAGAGCTTGCGGTGCATCAGGCAGACCGCGTCAATCGGACTCACGACTGCTGCGCAGCCGAACGCAGCCTCGCGCTGCTCGGCAGCTGCTACACGGTAGCCGTCAACCCACCAGCGCAATCAACTGCTGGCGCTGTGCATCCGTGAGCATCGGTCCTCTACCTGCACCGGCGTTTTCCGTCATGTAGCGCGGGTTGCTGGTGCCGGGGATGACGCAGGTCACCGCCGGATGAGCCAGCAGGAACTTGAGCGCCAGTTGCGCCCAGCTGTTGATCCCCACTTGCGCAGCCCATCCCGGTAGCGGTTTGCCTTTCAATCGAGCGATCAGGCCCCCGCCACCGAAGGGCCGATTGCAGATCACCGCCACACCGCGCTCACGACACAGCGGCAGGATTCGCTTCTCGACAGCGCGGTCGTCCAGGGCATAGTTGATCTGCAAAAAATCCATCGGCTCGCCTTTCAACACCGTCTCCACTTCGTCGTAGGCCGACGCCGTGTAATGGCTGATGCCGATGTAGCGGATACGCCCTTCTGCCTTCCATTGACGCAGGGTCGGCAGATGGGTTTTCCAGTCCAGCAGGTTGTGAATCTGCATCAGGTCGATCCGGTCGGTCTGCAACAGTTTGAACGACTGCTCCATCTGCGCGATGCCTTCCTCGCGGCCACGGGTCCAGACCTTGGTGGCCAGGAAGGCCGGTGAGCGAGGGCGATGGATCGACAGCAGCTCACCGGTGGTCTGCTCGGCGCGGACCGTACATGGGCGAACTGTCGATCACCTTTCCACCCTTCTCGAACAACGCGCTGAGCACCGCCTGCAGTTGCTTGTAAGCGGCGTCGGAGGGCGTGACATCAAAACCGCGATAAGTACCCAAGCCGACGATGGGCAACGGCTCGTTGCTGGAAGGAATCGCTCGGGTCAGCATGTTCTTGCCTCATGTGTGGTGAGGGGGCTTGCCCCCGTTGGGTTGCGAAGCGGCCCCAAAACCTGCAGTCGCGGTGTATCAGGTACTCCGCATGCAACGGATTTACGACTGCTACGCAGTCGAACGGGGGCGAGCCCCCTCGCCACAGGTGCTCGCACCCACACGGGCATTGGGCGGCGCCTCTGCACAGCTGAAATTGCTGGACTACACTCTGGCGACGCTCCAGCAATAGCTGTCTCAAGGCCCGAAGCAGTCCATGCCGTCCACTAAACTTAGCCGAATGTCGCGAACCCCGGTGTCTCTCTTCGCTTTCCTTGCCGTTGCATACCTGCTGCTCTGCGTCGCGCTGTTCGTGTTTCAACGGGCCCTCATCTACTACCCGCAACCTCGCGCCATCGGCACACCCGAATCACTTCTTGCCTTGTCAGTCGCCGACGCGCAGGTGCTGGTGACCGTCAGGCCACACGACGGGCCGAAGGCGTTGATCTACTTTGGTGGCAATGCCGAGGACGTTTCCCGCAGCCTGCCCGGGTTTTCGCAGGCGTTTGCGGATCATGCGATCTACTTGCTGCATTACCGAGGTTACGGAGGCAGTACCGGGTCGCCGTCCGAGGAGGCGATTCAGCGTGATGCCATGACCTTGTTCGACTATGTCTACAACAGCCATCCCGATATTGCAGTGATCGGGCGCAGCCTGGGTTCAGGCGTTGCCGTGCGCCTGGCCAGCCAGCGACCGGCGTCGCGGCTGATCCTGATCACGCCCTACAACAGCCTTGAAGACCTCGCCGCCCGCCAGTTTCCCTGGTTCCCGGTGAAATGGCTGTTGCAGGACAAGTTCGAGTCCTGGAAATACGCCGCTCATATCACGGTCCCGACGCTGTTGGTTGCGGCCGAGCACGACGAAGTCGTACCGCGCGCAAGCACAGACCAGCTCTACACGCATTTCGCCAAGGGTGTAGCATCGCTGCAGGTCATACCGGACACGGGCCACAACTCGATCTCCGAGAGCCCCAACTACCTGCAAATGCTGGGCGCCGCGTTGTGAGCACCCTCACAGCAGCACGTTTTTAAGCAGACGGTCAGAAAAACGAAGTAAATACTTAACGTTTTTTTTACAATCCAACTGGCAGGGTATACGGCTGCGAGTTCTGCGGCTCATGATGAGCACCGCACAGGGCTTTACCAATACAATGGAGCAAGGCATGGAGCCAATGGTGGTAACAAGCCCAAAAAATATACTGATCAGCGAGTACGAGTACTTACAGGGGATTGTATTGTGATGCAAAAGCGTCCTTTGCGCAGAATCGGAATCAGTCACGCACAGGCGCAGGCCTCATGACTGTTCTGGTTACTGGCGCCGCCGGTTTCATCGGGTATCACACCGTCAAGCGTTTGTGTCAAGAAGGCCTTGAAGTCGTCGGTATCGACAATCTCAACGACTATTACAGCGTAGAACTCAAACACGCGCGGCTCAAGGAGCTGGAGTCCTTGCCGGGTTTTCGCTTCCAGGCCATGGACATCGTCGACAAACCGGCCTTGATGGCGCTGTTCGAAACTCACGCTTTTACCGAGGTTGTGCACCTGGCCGCCCAGGCGGGTGTTCGCTATTCACTGGACAACCCGGATGTTTATGCGCAGTCCAATTTGGTGGGTTTTCTGAATGTGCTGGAAGCTTGCCGGCACCATCGCCCCGCACATCTGATCTATGCCTCGAGCAGCTCGGTGTACGGCACCAACAGCAAAATGCCGTTCAGCGTCGAAGACGCCGTCGATCATCCCATTTCGCTGTACGCCGCCACCAAACGCTCCAATGAACTGCTGGCGCACAGCTATTGCCATCTCTATGGCCTGAAAGCCAGCGGATTGCGCTTTTTTACCGTTTACGGACCTTGGGGGCGCCCCGACATGGCGCTGTTCAAGTTTACCGAGGCGATCATCAAAGGTTTGCCGATCGACATCTATAACCATGGCCAGATGTCGCGCGATTTCACCTATGTCGACGATATCGTCGAAAGCATCGCCCGCCTGCGCTCCAAGCCACCGGTGCCGAACGAGCCGGGCGCTGGCGTCAACCGGATTTTCAACATCGGCCGTGGCCAACCCGTGCCGCTGCTGGAGTTTGTCGACTGCCTGGAATCGGCGCTGGGCATCAAGGCCCAACGTAATTTCATGCCGCTACAGGCAGGCGATGTGGTCAAGACCTGGGCCGATATTTCGGCACTGGCCGAGTGGGTCGACTTCCGTCCTCAAGTGACGGTCGAGACCGGTGTAGCAGAATTTGTGAAGTGGTATCGCCACTTCTATCAGATATGAATCGAGCCCTTGATAAATAAAAGACCAAGGAGCAAGGGGGGGACTCTATGAGCCAAGACATTTTTGTATCTGTACTGATTCCAGCAAAGAACGAAGCAAACAACCTCAAGCCGTTACTTGAGGAAGTCCGCGCCGCATTGGCCGATGAGGCCTACGAAATCATTGTGGTGGACGATGGCAGCACCGACTCCACCCTGCATGAACTGCGGCAGCTGAAAAACAATGGCCTGGACGCGTTGCGCATCCTGCGCCATGAGCGCTCACTGGGGCAAAGCACCTCGCTCTACCACGCGGCAACCGCCGCCCGGGGGCAATGGCTGGCCACGCTTGATGGCGACGGTCAAAACGACCCTGCGGACATCCCCGGGATGTTGGCGCTGGTGCGCGGTGAAAAGGGTCTGGTCGACGTTCAGCTAGTGGCCGGGCACCGGGTCAACCGCCGCGATACCGCAAGCAAACGCTGGGCTTCGCGTTTCGCCAACGGGCTGCGTCGCCGCCTGCTTAATGACGATACCCCGGACACCGGCTGCGGGCTGAAGCTGATCGAGCGCGCGGCGTTTCTGCGCCTGCCGTACTTCGACCATATGCATCGGTACATTCCCGCGCTGATCCAGCGTCACAATGGCCGAATGATTGTCCACCCGGTCAACCACCGGCCCCGCACCGCCGGGGTGTCCAAATACGGCAACATCGACCGCGCCCTGGTGGGTATTCTCGACCTGTTCGGTGTGTGGTGGCTGATCAAGCGCACGCGGTTGAACACCAACGCGCAGGAGATCGAAGGATGAACCTCTCCCGCGAAACCCTGTGGCTGGTGGTCGGCTTCGCTGGCCAGATCGCCTTTACCGGTCGCTTCATCCTGCAGTGGCTGTATAGCGAGTACAAAAAACGCAGCGTGATCCCGGTGAGTTTCTGGTACCTGAGCATTGTCGGCAGCGCCCTGCTGCTCGCTTATGCCATTTACCGGGCAGACCCGGTGTTCATCGCCGGCCAGGCCTTTGGTTCCATCGTCTATCTGCGCAATTTGCAATTGATTGCCCGCACCAAACACCTGAAGGACTGAGCCATGCGTAAAAACCTGTCGCCCAGCATCGAATGCCTGGGCCTGGTGCTGCTTGCCTTGCTGTTGATCGGCGCTGGCCTTGGGCTGCGTCAACCGCAAAACGTCGACGAGGAACGTTTCCTCGGCGTAGCGCTGGAGATGCTGCACAACGGGTCGTGGTTCATCCCTCACCGCGCTGCGGAGATCTACGGCGATAAACCGCCGGTCTTCATGTGGATGGTGGCGTTCTTCGCGTGGCTCACCGGCCTGCCCGCCCTCGCCCTGTATATTCCGGGGATGTTGTCGGCGGCGACGGTCACGGCCGTGGTCTATGACCTGGGCCGCCGGTTGTGGAATCAGCGTATCGGTCGAATAGCGGCGCTGTTGTACCTGGCCACCTATCAGACTTACAGCATCCTGCGTACCGGCCAGATCGACAGCCTGTTGATTCTGTTCACCTCCCTGGGTCTGTACGGACTGGCACGGCACCTGCTGCTCGGGCCGGCCTGGCGCTGGTTTTACGTAGGCTGCGCCGCCATGGGCATTGGCATCATCACCAAAGGGGTCGGCTTCGTCCCGGCCTTGATGCTGATTCCGTATGCCTACGCGGTGCGCAAAAACTGGTCCGGCGTGGTGGCCATGCCCGGCCAGAAGCGCAAGTGGTTCCTGGGCTTTTTGGTGGCGCTCGGCGCCATCGCGATCTGGCTGCTGCCTCTGGCACTGTCCATCGTGCTCAATGGCACCGCTGAAGAAGTCGCCTATGCGCGAGAAATCCTGCTGCGCCAGACAGCGGGACGCTATGCCGCCGCGTGGGACCATCGCGAACCGTTCTGGTACTTCTTCGTCAACGTGATCCCGCAATACTGGCTGCCATTGGTGCTGGCCCTGCCGTGGCTGGTGCCGGCCTGGCGCAAGCAACTGCGCAAGCACGACGGTCGAGTGCTGGTGCTGCTGAGCTGGGTCGTGCTGGTGGTGCTGTTTTTCTGCCTGAGCACCGGCAAGCGCAAGTTGTACATCTATCCGGCGTTGCCCGGTCTGGTACTGGTGGCGGCGCCACTGATTCCCTGGCTGCTTAAGCGCTGGTTTGGCAAGCGTCCGCGCGGTATGCGGGTATTCCAGGCGCTGGTGGCGACCTGGTTTGTTCTGTGGTTCGCCCGCGGGTTCATCGAGCCGATCAAGGAAGGTCAAAACCCCCATGAAGCGATCATGGCGCAGGCGGCGACCATGACCCACGGCGCCGATCTGGTGTTGGTCAACTGGCGCGAGGGCCACTGGTTATTCGCCCGGCAGCCGATCGTGCATTTCGGGATGACCAACTCTACGGTCGAACTGGCGGCGCAGTGGCTGCGCGAACACCGTGACGCCTACGCCTTGGTCCCCGACGATGTGCTGAGCAAGTGTTTCAATCCCCAAGCCGCTCATGAGCTGGGCGAAACATCTCGTGCGCAGTGGTCGATCGTGGGCGCCGATGCCGATAACGGCCAATGCCAGCCCGGACAACCCGCCAAGGTCTATCGCTTCAGCTGGGACAAGGACAGGTCATGAGCAAGAGATGGACGCTGGGAGTATTTTTCATTGTTGTACTACTTGGCGCCTACGTGGTTTCCGCACGCTTCATGGTCCACCAGCAGCTTTATGCGTACTGGCAAACCCTCTGGCATGGCAATCAGGCGCCCGATAAAAATATCTGGCTGCCGGACTATAAAGCCGTGATCCAGGCCAAGCCTGTCGCGGACATCACCAATCTGTCCGGCATCGCCTATGACCCGGACCATGATCGGCTGCTGGGCATCACCAATGGTGGGCCCATGCAGATTGTGGCCATGAACCGCAACGGTGATCTGCTTGAACGTTACCCGCTGATCGGCTTCCAGGACACCGAAGGCCTTGCTTACCTCGGTAACGGTCGCGTAGTGATCGCCGATGAACAGTTGCAGCGACTGTACGTCGTCACCTTGCCGGACAGCCCTGGCCCGATCCATGTCGAGAACACCCCGTTTGTTGCCATCGAGATCAACCTGAGCGAACACAACAAGGGCTTTGAAGGCGTGACCTATGACGCGGCCAATGATCGTATCTTCGCGATCAAGGAGCGCGATCCGCGGCAGCTGTTTACGGTCACGGGCATGCTGGCGTCCATCGGCAGCCCGTTGCAGGTGCACATCCAGGACTTGACCCATTGGATCGACCGTAGCGTCTCCGGCCTGGACCTTTCCGAGGGTTACTACGATCCGCGGACCGGTCACTTGCTGTTATTGAGCGAGCAATCCAACAACGTGACCGAACTGGACCAAGACGGCAACTTCGTCAGCTTCCGCTCCCTGCTCGGCCTGAATGACCTGAAAAAAACCATACCGCAAGCCGAAGGCATGACCATGGACACTTCCGGCGAGCTTTACATTGTGAGCGAGCCCAACCTGTTCTATCGGTTCTCCAAATCCAAGGCTGCTGTGGCAGAGAATCAGCAGAAGCAATAATGGGTTTTGCACCGGATGGTGCCGGCACTATCCGTAGCAGCAGCCTCGCAAGCTCGGCAGCTGCTACGGATCGAATCACGGCTGAACTGACCACCTATCGGACAACTTCCCGCCCCTTGCGCCATTAAACCGATTCCGGGTCTTTAATGGTTGCAGGATTCCAAGCCAGCCCCCTCCCCGACCAGAAACACGATGTCCAAGCGGGGCTGACACCTCGCACCCCACTGCACACGCATCGGGAGACTCGTCATGAAAATCGTCGTGATTGGCGGTACCGGGCTGATCGGCAGGCAGCTCTGCAAAAACCTGCAAGACCTGGGGCATGAAACCCTGGCCGCGTCACCCAGCACCGGCGTCAACGCCCTCACCGGCGAGGGCTTGCAAAACGCCTTGCAAGGCGCCGATGTAGTGGTCGACGTGGCCAACTCGCCCTCCTTCGAAGACGCTGCAGTGCTTGAGTTCTTCGAAACCTCCGGGCGCAACCTGCTCGCCGCCGAGAAGGCCGCCGGGATCAAACACCATGTCGCGCTGTCGGTGGTAGGCACCGAGCGCATGCTCGACAGCGGCTATTTCCGGGCAAAAATGGCCCAGGAACAACTCATCAAGGACTCAGGCATTCCTTACACAATCCTGCGGGCCACACAGTTCTTTGAATTCATTGGGGCCATTTCCCACTCGGGCGTACAGGAAGGCGACACCGTGCGCTTGACCTCCGCCGCGTTGCAACCGATTGCCGCGTTCGACGTCGCGACGGCGCTGGCGAAAGTCGCCGTGCAAGCGCCGAGCAACAACACCCTGGAAGTGGCCGGGCCTGAGCGCTGGCCGCTGGTGGAGTTCGTGCGCTTGTTTTTGCAACACACCAACGACCCGCGCCAGGCCCAACCGGACGACACGGTCCCCTACTTCGGCGCGCCGATCGATGACCACTCGCTGACGCCGGGCGAGCACCCCATCGTCGGGCCGACACGCTTCGAAACCTGGCTCAAGAGCAATACTTGAGAGGCCCCCTACACCAACCGCTCGATCTTCTGATGCTGCCAGACCATTTTGTAATACAGCGTCTGCAGCATCAGCATGCCCAGATACGCCACCGGAAACGCCATCCACACTCCAGGCAACCCAAAGCGCGCATCCAGCAGATACGCCACCGGCAACTGCACCCCGACCACGCACACAATCGACACCGCTACCGGCACCAACACCGTGCCGCTGGCGCGCATGATGCCGCCGACAATCGCCTGAAAACCAAACACCAGCAGGCTCCAGAGCATGATGTGCAACAAGTGCTCGGCCATTGCCCGGGTGGAATCATCCGTAAGAAACAACCCCAGCAACCAGTGCGACAGCAGATAACCCAACAGCACCAGGCCGCCGGTCAGGCACACGTTGATCAACAACCCGGTGCGCAAAATCTCCCCCATGCGCTCAATGCGCCCGGCCCCGATCGCCTGCGCGCCAAGGATCGACGCCGTGATCGCAATCGACAGCGCCGGGAACTGCACGTAATTGACGATCTGCGTCACCGCCCCGTACGCCGCCGTCGCTTGGGAGCCGTGCTGGTTCACCAGCGCCAGAATCACCAACTCCGACAACGACAGCACCACCATCTGCAACCCGGTCGGCAGCCCGATGCGCAGCACCTTGCCGAGGATGACCCTGTCGAGCCGCATCGCCGCAAACATCTCCCGATCCGGCGCCAACGGATGCCCCTTGCGAATCAACCGCCACGCCAGCCACCCCATCGCCGACAGGTTACCCACCAACCCCGCCCACGCCGCACTCTGAATCCCCATCGGCGGCAGCCCCAACCAACCGAGAATCAACGCCGGCGTCAGCGCCAACCCGACACACGTCGACACCACCAGCGCCAACAACGGCGACAGCGTATCGCTCACCCCACGCAGCAACTGCGTGAACAACACAAACACCAACAGCGACGGCAAAATCCACATCATCACATGCGCATACGCCACCGCATCGTCCAGCACATCCCCCGGCGTGCCCAACCCCTGCAACGCCAGCCGGGCAAACACACTGCCCAACACCGCCGCCACCAACCCGATCATCGCCCCCAACAGCAGCGTCGAACCGGCGATGGCCTTCACCAGATGCGGCTCACGGGCGCCCCAGGCCTGGCCGATCAACACCCCAGCGCCCGCACCGAGGCCGATAACCAGGGCGATGAAAAAGAACACCACGGGGAACATGCCGGACACCGCCGCTAACGCCTGGGTGCCGAGCAATTGACCGATGTAGATGCTGTTGACGGTGCCGGACATGGCCTGGAGGAAGTTGGAGAGGACCATGGGGGCGAGGAACAGGAGGTAGGTTTGCCAGAGGGGGTGTTGGGGTTTGGCTGGGGTTTGCATTGAGGGTCCGTCTCGGGTGGGGGCTGGCGTTTTGGAAATTCTACGCTACGGAACTGGGAACAACGCGCTCCTATTTTGTGGATTTGGATGTGTAATGGCTGCTTCCGGGCTAGGCCGAAAGCGAACGATCGACGGATGAGTGCGTGGTCGTTAAGCTTCTATTTTTCACGGAAGGTCGAGTGAGTGACGAAGGTTTACCAGGGAAGCTGCCTTTGTGCAGCGGTGAGTTACGAGATGCTTGTTCCGCCAAAAGCGGTGAATCATTGCCATTGCGGCCAGTGTCGGAAAAGCCACGGGGCGGCATTCGCTACTTACGGCAGTGTTCTACGCAGTGAGTTTCGGATCTTGAGCGGCGCATCTGATATCAAGTCCTACCCTTCGTCCGAATCTGTGCTTCGCCAGTTCTGTGCGCACTGTGGCTCGACATTGTTCTGGTCAAGAATTCAAGGCGAGTACACCCATTGGATTTCTGTAGCTCTGGGCACGCTGGACACTCCCTTCATACCGCAGAAACAGAAACATATTCATGTTGCCTCCAAGGCACCATGGTATGAACTTCCCGAATCGTATCCGCCGTGCGAATGAGCGCTAAGCAGATACGCAACGCTGCATGCTCCGGGCTCCAACTTTCAACCAAACTAATCACGCCAGCTTTACATACAAGTCCTACACCAACCTCGGAAATCGCCCCTACCCCCTACTGGCGCGAAGAACCTATAGTCACCCCGCCGCCCACGAAGCGACCAGGTTTGGCGACCTGCAGATCGGATCAGTCCCTTTAAATCTGATTCGGAGTTTCACCTATGGATAGATACATGCCCCTCACCGGAATCGACCTGATCCCGGCCTCCCTGCTCATCGACACCCAAGCCCCACTCGACGTCCTGCAAGCCATGGCCGACTACCGCATCCGCGCGGTCACGCAGGTGCTGGAAAACATCGCCTTCCGCGCCGAGATCGGTTGCGACACGGTGGTGCTGTCGGACTTTGCCAAACTGCTGGCCATACCGTTGCGCGATGGTTGTGATTTGATGGATGTGATCGGCAGACGCTTGCGGGCGCAGGCCGCGGAATAAATGAAAACGGGCGCCTCGTCAGGCGCCCGTTTTGTTTTTTTCGAACCCGGCCAACACGCAGAGGTCGAAACCAGTGATGGCATCGCTACTGATCACAGGCCGCCGGCCTGCTTCATTCAAGGGCGAAGCCAGTAGCTCACACCACTTTAGGGTGCGCCGGATAATTTCAGCAGGCCCGGATTCTGCCGGGGCAAGTGCTGGCTGCTGCTGACATCCAATGCTCCCGTATTGGAGTACCTGACATGACTCAGTCAATGCGGTTCTTCTTATCGATCGTCCTTGCGACAGCTTCACTGGTATCGGCAAGTTTCCTGAACACCGCAGGTGCGGCAACCGCTGAGGATCTGAATGCCGACTCTCAGCAAGCGTTGCAAACTCTTTACAAGTCCACACCACTGGCCGAATCCATTTCGCACAATGCCAAAGCGATTCTTGTCTTCCCGAATATCGTCAAGGCGGGCCTTGTATTCGGCGGTAGCTACGGCGAAGGCGTATTGTTGAAGAACAAGAAAGTAGAGAATTACTACAACACCGTAACCGGGTCCTGGGGGCTACAGGCAGGCGCACAGTCGTATGCCTATGCGGTTTTCCTGATGACCGACAAAGCCGTGGACTATGTACGTAAAACCAAGGGTTGGGAAATCGGCGTAGGCCCCACTGTTGTATTGGTAGATGCGGGTGTGGCGAAAAATCTGTCCAGTACGACGCTGAAGGGCGATGCCTACGCGTTCATTTTCGACCAGCAAGGGTTAATGGCTGGCGTCAGCATCGAAGGCACCAAGATTTCCCTGATCAAGCGTTAGAACCGGTCGTTTGGCGCTTACGGGCGCAAGCGATGGAGCAGACAAAAACGGGCACCTGAAGGCAGACTGTGTGAAAACCTAGCAATCTGCTGGCCGGTTAAAGAAAATGCCCGTATCGCAAGATACGGGCATTTTTCTTATGCGCTATATCCAAGGTGAAAACCGCTCCCAGACCGCACTGTTTCCAGTGTCGCTGGACGAACTTATTCCCGATGATCATCTGGTTCGCGTCATCGAAGCCTATGTTTCGCTTCTGGACTTTGAGCAACTGGGTTTCGACAAAGCCAGCTGAAGGGCGCCCGTTTTTTGTGTCCGCAATTGGTGATGCATCAGCCACCCTGGAGCGTTACTGCGTGCTTTCGATCAAGGCTTTCGCCATAGCCACGGATCATCTCCAGCAATGACTTCACCCGCAGCGGCAGATTCCCGGCCGGGTACACCGCGTGCATCTGCGGGCTCTCACCGCTGCTGGAGGTGAGTTTGTACTGGGGACAGACCCGCAGCAGGCGCCCCGCTTCCACTTCGGGCTCCGCCAGCCAGTCCGCCAGGCGGGCGATGCCGAGGCCCGCCAGGGCCGCCTGGAACGCCGCCGAACCTGAGTTGAAGCGGAACTTGGGGTGAGCCCGAACGCTGATGGCCTGCGTCTCACTACGAAAATTCCACTCCTTGAGAATCCGCGGCGCCGTGTGCAGGATCAGCGAGTGCGCCTCCAGCGCCTCGATGGAGTCGGGTATCCCGTGCCGCTCCAGATACTCGGGGCTGGCGTACAGATAACGTGAATAACTCCAGAGTGGAAAGCCGATCAGGTCACTGGATTGCGGATAGCCGCCGCGAATCGAGAAGTCCAGTTTGCTCTTGGCCGGGTCGATGGTTTCATCAGTGAAAATCACGTCGACGTTCACGTCTGGATAACGCTCGGCGTACTGCGCGATCAGCCGGGGCAATACCCCGTGCCCGAGAAATTCGGGGGCGGAAAAGCGGACCCAGCCGTAGGCCTGGCCGCTGATGCCAGCGAGGTCTTCATCCGCCTCACGTTGCAGATCCAGCATTTTGTAGGCGTGGGGCAACAAGCGCTCACCCGCCTCGGTCAAGCTCACGGCATTGGAGGAGCGATTGAACAACTTGACTCCGACACTTTCCTCCAGAGCCTGAACGGCGCGGGTCAGCGCACTTGGGGAGCGCCCCAGAGTACGTGCCGCCGCGACGAAGCTGCGCTTGCGAGCCACCGTCGCGAAGGCTTCAAGTTCCCCCAACATATCCAATGCCATGCGCCACCTCATTGCACTTTTCACAACGTGGTATTGCAACACAAAAAAAGCGCTTTGGTTAACCTTCCCGTTCAACCTGGACTCTCACCCACCTTTCACCGTCAGAGCCTGATTCCATGATCGATATTGTCATCCTTTGCGTGTTCGCCTTCTCCGCCGGCCTGATCGATGCGGCGGTGGGCGGCGGCGGACTGATCCAGATTCCCGCGCTGTTCAACGTGCTGCCCACGGCACAACCGGCGGCGCTGCTGGGGACCAACAAGGTTGCGGCAGCCTGCGGCACTGCATTCGCGGCCCGATCCTTCGTGCGCAAGGTGGTGATCAACTGGAGTCTGGTGATCCCCGCCGCCAGTGCGGCGTTTGTCATGTCCTTCTTCGGAGCGGCCACGGTGTCGTTCGTGCCCCAGTCGGTGATCCGGCCAGCGGTGCTGGTGTTGATCGTGCTGATGGCGATCTACACCTTCTGGAAAAAGGACTTCGGCGCCCTGCACAAGCCCATGCACATCGGCACCAAGGAAAAACTGCTGGCGATCGTCATCGGCGGCGCCATCGGCTTCTACGACGGACTGTTCGGGCCCGGCACTGGCAGCTTCCTGATCTTCCTGTTCATCCGCTGCTTCGCCTTCGACTTCCTGCATGCCTCGGCGTCGGCAAAACTGGTGAACATCGCGACCAACGTAGCAGCGCTGATGTTCTTCATTCCGACGGGGAACGTGCTCTACCTGATCGCCATCCCCATGGCCGCATTCAACATCCTCGGCGCACTGACCGGCACCTGGCTGGCGGTTCATAAAGGCGTGCCCTTTGTCCGGGCGCTGTTCCTGGTGTTGCTGCTGATCCTGATCGGCAAACTGTCCTATGACCTGTTCGTGTAAGCCTGAGGAAAACAGCCCGCATCCAATGTTCGATAGGTGTGGGTCCATGACGCGTGGACGCGGCATTTGCCCACCGCGTTTCAACCATTGCTGGCGTCGATAGTCACCATCACGTCAATGAAGTTCTCATAAAAAATCCTCGGCGTAACATCCGCTCCATACCCAACCAGTAACACCCCGGAGCACACCATCATGAAACGCCAAACCCTTCTCAGCATCGCTTTCTCGGTTTTTGCAGTAAACGCTTTCGCCGCCTCTTCTACTCACCCGGTCGTCGCTGAAGGCGGCTCGGATCGCCTGATTGAAAGCCGTGTGGCTGAAGGTGGTTCGGATCGCTTGATCGAAAACCGCGTCGCTGAAGGTGGTTCGGATCGTCTGATCGAAAACCGCGTCGCTGAAGGCGGTTCGGATCGTCTGATCGAAAACCGCGTCGCTGAAGGTGGCTCGGATCGTCTGATCGAGAATCGCGTTGCTGAAGGTGGTTCGGATCGTCTGATCGAAAACCGCGTCGCTCAAGGTGGCTCGGATCGTCTGATCGAAAACCGCGTCGCTGAAGGTGGCTCGGATCGTCTGATCGAGAATCGCGTCGCTGAAGGTGGTTCGGATCGTCTGATCGAGAATCGCGTCGCTGAAGGTGGTTCCGACCGTCTGATCGAAAACCGTGCAGCATGAATGAGTGGCTTTACCGCAACACTCGACCAAAGAACCCGGCCTCATCAGCCGGGTTTTTTCATGCGTTTTTTTGGTGCCCAACTGCATCGATGTTCGCCCGAAGCAGCATAGACGCGGGTTTCAGCGAATTGGCACCTGCGCTGAATCATCAACAACGACCGTCCGTAACCCCACCCCGACGACCTCTCCCCCTTCGCTATTCTTAACCACACACACCGCGGGCACGGCTTGCGGCATCAAAATCAGGAGTAAGGATCCGGGTAAGGAGTGCGCCACTTCAAACTGAGTATCAAATAATGAAAATGCTACTGATGGTCGAGTTTCCCCATGAGCCTTTCAACGCGTTTGTCCGGTCGGGGAAGGTCGGCGAAATCATGAACCGTATCCTGGACACCATTAAGCCCGAAGCGGCTTATTTCACTGAGCAAGATGGCATGCGAGGTGGGATTTTTCTGATCGATGTCGTGGATCCCTCCGAAATACCCGGATATGCGGAACCCTTCTTCCTCAACTTCCAGGCCAACTGCAAATTCCGTGTGGTCATGAACCCGCAAGACCTGCAAAACGCCGGTCTGGAGGAGCTCGGAAAAGCGTGGGCGTGAGGTTCGATCAATGAGCCGGGTGATGGCATCTGGATGTGCCTCACCCCGGTCGATGTCCTAAGCCGTAATGCGATCTGTAGCCGCTGCCGAGCTCGCGAGGCTGCGTTCGGCTGCGCAGCAGTCGTAAGATCAGAACTTGCGGTGCATCAGGCAGACCGCGTCAGTCGGATTCACGACTGCTTCGCAGCCGAACGCAGCCTCGCGAGCTCGGCTGCTGCTACAAGGAATGCGCCGCAGCTGAAATGACTGAAGGCGCACCGCACTTACTGAACGGTTTTCAGCTTGACCACATCACCGGAGATTTTGGTGGTGTAGCCGGTCAGGACCCAAGCCCAGAACCAGTTTTCCTGCACTTGGGTGTTGATCATGGCGTCGCCGCCCTTGGCTTTGATCGCCGCATCCTGAGCGCGGATGAAGCGGTTGTTCTGCTGGATCGGGATGACGCCGAACAGCAGCAGGCCAGTGGCGGTCGCTTCACTGTGGCCGACGACGGTGTACTGGCTGCTGTCGTATTGCTGGGTCTTCATCGGGGTGCCGGTGCAACCCGCCAGAACCAGGCCAAACAGGGCTACGGCAACCGCTTTGCTGAGGTAATTCACTGTGTCACTCCATTAGAAATACCCGGGATCCATCTCTCGGGCGGCGCATACTCTAACGGATGAAGTGGCCCATTGATATCACTCAGCACTGAAAAAAGCGGATCGATGAGGCACCGATCATTGCGGCTGAAACGTCTGCAGATAGGCCAACAGGTTTTCGATCTTTTCCGGATCGCTGAGGCCCCAGAAAATCATGCGGGTGCCGGGGACCACTGTTTTTGGCGCTTCGATGTAGGCGGTGAGTGTTTCGCGGGTCCAGACGACGCCTGATGATTTCATCGCATCTGAGTACTGGTAGTCCGTCGTGCTGCCCGCAGGGCGCCCGAAAATCGCATTGAGTTGCGGACCAAAAAACCCTCGCGCTGAACTCCCTACCTGATGGCAGCCGCCGCAGATTCGCTTGAACAGTTTCTCGCCCGCCTCAGCATCGCCAGCCGCTACTGCTTGCGTACTGAACAACCCCATATTGAGCATCAAGGCCAAGGTGAGTACGGCGGCGTTTTTCATGTTCGGCTCCAAATCGATGCGGCTGACAGCAAAAGCGGGCGGCTATTTCATCATGACTGGCTGCTACGTCGAAACACTGATCTGGACCAGACGTGTCACTCAACCCACACTCGCTTGAAACTTCTTCCGGTAAGCCGCCGGTAGCAGGCCCACGCGCTGCTGGAAAAGCCTGCGAAATGAGTTGCTGTCCTCGTAACCTACTTTGTAGGTGATGCTGTCCAGGGTCATTCGTGTGGATTCGAGCAACTGCTTTGCCTTTTCCAGACGCAGTGTTTGCAGGTAGGTCAGCGGCGTGTAACCGGTGGCTTCCTTGAAACGCCTTTTGAAGTTCCTGACGCCGAATCCGAATCGCTCGGCCATGTCATTGATCAGCAGCGGCTGATGGAAGTGATCTTCCAGCCACGCCTGAACCCGCAGGATTTCGCCGTCCCCATGGTTCTTCGGCATCGACCACATGACATAGACCGATTGCTCGCTGCGTACGTTGTCGGCCAGCAAGTATTTGCCGCACTTCTGCGCCAGCTCCAGTGATGCGAAGCGGCGGATCAGATGCAGCAACAGGTCCATGGCGGCCGTCGCGCCACCGCAGGTGATCACGCGATTGTCTTCACAGAGGATCTGCGCCTCCTCCAGACAGGCCTCTGAATACCGGCGACGAAAAAAATCGGCAAAGGCCCAGTGCGTGGTGGCACGAACGCCGTCCAGCATTCCCGCCTCTGCGAGCATGAACGCCGCTGTACACATGGAAGCCATGACGGCACCTTGTGCATGCTGTTGACGCAGCCACGGCCCATAACCGGGAAATGCCGGCAAGGCGTCTTTCAGGGTAAAGAGAAACCCCGGGATCAGCACCAGATCGGTTCGGGTGATGTCGGCGATGGATCGGTCCACGCGCAGCGTTTGCCCTCCCCATGCGGCGACATCGGCGCCATCCAGCGAGGCGGCAACCACCTCAAACGGCGCACTGGCGGTATCGGCGAACAGGTTGGCGGCACTGAGCACTTCCAGCGCCAGGGTGGCGCTGGCGGCGGAACATTGATCAGCCAGTAGCAGGGTGACGTGCATGAATCATCCAGATTGCGCTTTTCGCATGAAAAAAGTCATTTGTGCACCTACCTTATCCGATTTCTGCCCCCTAAAGTGCGCTGGTCATTCAATCCTCGGCGTACTTATGAATCTCTGGTTCCGACTTATCCTCATGCTGTTCCGTCGCCCATGGCGCAAACCGGTCGACGGCCTGGCCACCACCGTCATCCGCCTGCGCGTCTGGCCGCTCGACCTCGACCTCAACCGCCACGTCACCAATGGCCGCTATTTCACCCTGGCCGACGTAGGCCGCATGGATTTCACGCTGCGCAGCGGCGCCTTTCGAGTAGCCTTGCGCAACAAGGCCGTGCCGATCGTTGGCGATACCTGGGGCAAGTTTCGGCGTGAGCTGAAGCTGTTCGAATCGTTCGAGATTCATACCCGCATACTCGGCTGGGACGATAAATGGAGCTTTATGGAACACCGCTTCGTGAGCAAAGGCCGGGTAATCGGCGTCGTCATCATGCGAGGTCTGTTCCGCTCGGCCAAAGGCACGGTTGCACCGGTCGAGTTCGTCCGCGAGCTGGGATTGGCCGAACAGTCACCCGAGATGTCGATGTGGCTGACGGCCTGGTCGCAAAGCTGCGACGACATGAGCCGTCAGCTGCGAGGGGAAGAAGCTAGTTGCTCAACCGCCCCGCTGTCATCGATGAAGGAACAGCAATAACGTCCGCCTGAACCATCTCGGGCTTTGCCTCTGCGCCCTCCCCGTTCAGCGCCTTGTTCATCTTCACCGTATCCAACGCACCGACCCATTTGGCAATGGCCATGGTGCCGACGCCGTTGCCGATGGTGTTGGTGATCGCGCGTGCTTCCGACATGAACCGATCGACGCCCAACAACAGCACCATGCCCGCCACCGGGATGGTGCCGAGGGAGGACAGCGTCGCCGCCAGGATGATGAACCCCGAACCGGTCACCCCCGCCGAGCCTTTGGAGGTGAACATCAGCACCGCCAGCACGATCAACTGGTCCATGAGGGTCAGCGGCGTGTTGGTCGCCTGGGCAATGAAGATCGCGGCGATGGTGTAGTAGATCGCCTGGCCGTCCGGGTTGAAGGTCCGAACACTTTTTCGCGCGGCCCGACATGCGCCAGGGCAACACCCAGCAGAATGGAGAACAGCAGGATTTGCAGGACGTTGCCTTTGGCGAAGGCATCCACGATGGTGTCGGGGATGATGTTCATCACAAAGTCCATGAACGACGCATGTTTCACCGCCGTGGTGTAGGTCGCGAGGCTGGCGTGCCGCAACGCCTGGCGGATTTACAACAACACAACTGCATCTTCCTGCGGCAAAACGAAACGCCCTACGGCGTATGGAGCTTTACCAACGGTGGGCGCACGCAAAACGTCAAAGTGCGTGGCGCGTTAGGCTGCAACGACGGTGAAGTGGCCCTCAATTGGGCGCTGGAAGGTCATGGGATTCTGCTGCGGGCCGAATGGGACATCGCCCGCTACGTGCGCAGTGGCCGCTTGCGCCTGGTGCTGGAGGACCAGACACCGACCCGCGCCGATGTCTATGCCATCTACCCGCAACAGTTACACCTGTCGGCGCGAGTGCGCAGCTTGATCGATTTTCTGGTCGAGCGCTTCAAGCACATCGATCACCTGGATGAACCGGAATCTGTGCTCGACTGAACGGCGCTACGACAGATTGAGCGCCACGGCGGCGCGGATCAGCGCCTTCAAGGCCGTTTCATCAATCCGGTCGCCCTCATGAATATCGATGGCACGCCGGGTGTTGCCATCGAGGCTGGCGTTGAACAGTCCTGAAGGGTCTTCCAGCGAGGCGCCCTTGGCGAACGTCATCTTCACGGCATTCTTGTACGTCTCGCCGGTGCAGATGATGCCGGCATGGGACCACACCGGAACGCCCCGCCACTTCAACTCCTCGACCACTTCGGGGTCGGCTTGCTTGATGAGCGCTCGAACCCGAGCAAGCGTCTCGCCCCGCCAATCATCCAGTGCCTTGATTTTCGCCTCGATCAGCGCAGAGGCAGAGCCTTGCCCCTCAGTGTCCTTAGATCCAGCCGTCTCCTTGCTCATACTGGCTATCCCTCTTCATAATGATTGTCGCTCGCCTGCCTCTTGAGTATCGCTGACAGGACTACAACGCAGGCGTTGCAGTTTGACCCACAACGGGTCGTTTGCCTTCAAATCTCCGATGGATGCAACTTGTGCACTCACGGAATAGCAAAACAAGGACGTAACAACAGTGGAAAAGGAAATCATCTTGATGCGTCATGGCCAGCCAGATCTGGCCGTGCAAGACAAAGTTTCAGCGCGCGATATGAAACGCTGGATCGAGCAATACGACCTGTCAGAAATCATCGACCAACCCGCCCCGCAATCGAGTGTGGCGCTGGCGCGTACCGCCAGAATGATCGTGTCGAGCAGTGCGCCCCGGGCGCTGACGTCGGTTCGAGCGCTAGGCCTTCAAGCCAGCCTTGTCGATGATATGTTCTGCGAAGCCCAACTGCCCCATGGACGATGGTCACTGCCGCGCCTTTCACCATTTACGTGGGCATTCATTCTTCGTGTTTTATGGTTGTGCGGTTTCTCGGGGAAGGTCGAGTCTGCCAGTAAGGCCAGAATGCGCGCCAATACGGCAGCTCAACGGCTTCAATCCCTTGCCGACGAAGGGCCCGTTTTACTGCTCGGTCATGGAATAATGAATCGAATGATTGCCAAGCACCTGGAGACTACCGGATGGATTCGCCATACCAGCAATGGTAACCGGTACTGGAGCGCGACGGCCTATCGTATGAAACCGCGTTAAGGTACGACGACAGCCCACAGACTGAATCCCGGCGCCCTGGCTGGTGGTCAAATAGGAGCTAATATTCATCTGTATTCCCCTGCAAAGGACTGCAATCATGAGCCGGCTCGAGTTACTGACCAAATGGAATCGCATGATCGTGCGGTTGCAGATCGAGCACGAAATCAGTGCCCGAGATTTCGAGAAGTTCAGCTGGAAACTGGGCATCCCTTGCGTGGTGTTGTCGGCGATAGTCAGCGCCAGCGTCTTTGGTTCAATCAGTGACTCATCGCCAGCATGGCTCCAATATGCAGCCGGCATCCTTTCACTGCTGACCCTGGTGCTGAGTTCAGTGCAGACCTTCCTGAACTTTGATACCCGGGCTGCCGGGCACAAAGACACCTCCGAGAAGCTCGGTGCGATGTCTCGCGAGATTCAGGACGAAATCGCCAGCGGCAAGGACGAAGCTATCCTGGGGCCAATCGTGCTGGACATCCGCAAGCGCATTGATTCGATTCTTCTGGATGCCCCGACCTTACCCAAGTCAACCATAAGGAGACTGGGTGATGTTCGCATCCACCCGGAGTCACAGCCAGAAGAGCAGGAGATCGTCCCGGCTTGAATAGAGGCCCGATGCCGGTCCGCGACATCGTGACAGGAGGCGTTTGAGATGCAACTCATCACGTTGAAAATCGACAAACCGGAAGCGACGAATTTCATTTTTGGTCAGACGCACTTCATCAAGTCCGTTGAAGACCTCCACGAAGCGTTGATAAACGCCGTGCCAGGCATCCAGTTTGGCGTGGCTTTTTGTGAAGCCTCCGGCAAATGCCTGGTGCGATGGTCTGGCACCAATACCGCCATGATCGAGCTTGCGCAGAAAAACGCGCAAGCCATTGCCGCCGGCCATAGCTTCATCATTTTCCTCGGCGACGGTTTCTATCCGCTGAACGTGTTGAACGCCGTCAAAATGGTGCCAGAGGTGTGCCGCATTTTTTGTGCAACAGCCAATCCAACCGAAGTGATTCTTGCCGAGACGGAACAGGGACGCGCGATCCTGGGCGTCGTGGATGGCTTCTGTGCCAATGGCATTGAAGGCGACGAAGACATCCTGTGGCGCAAGAATTTGTTGCGGCAGATTGGCTACAAGCAGTGAAACACGTTTCGCTGCTGAGCTAACGATGGGCTGCCGCCGTCGACAGCCTCACCTGCCGGAATTCTGCACGAGTTGCTCAACGAAGAACTCCACGTGCCCTCTCGGATGAGTCGGCAATGGCCAGCTGTCGACGTTGTGCGCAAGGGCCTGGAAAGCTTGAGCGCACCTGGAGCGCGGGAAGGCTTCAAACACTGCACGTCCCTTCTGCACGGCTTTGTGCGCACTGTCGTCGTTCGGCACCGCGCCGACGTATTGCAGCGAGACATCCAGGAACATTTCGGTAATCTTTTCCAGCTTGGCAAACAGATTGCGACCTTCCGCCGGGCTGCCCGTCATGTTGGCCAGCACGCGAAAACGCTGCAGACCGTAGTTCAGGTTGAGCAATTTGATCAGCCCGTAGGCGCCGCTGATCGAGGTGGGTTCATCGCACACCACCACCAGCACTTCCTGAGACGCGCGGATGAAGTTGATCACTGAGCCACCGATACCGGCGGCCGTATCGATGATCAGCACATCCAGTTTGTCGCCGATATCGCTAAAGGCCTGGATCAGCGCGCGGTATTGCGCAGGCTCCAGATGAGTCATGTTCTGCAAACCAGAAGAGGCCGGGGCCACACGAATGCCTCCAGGCCCTGGCATGAGTGCCTCGGACAGCTCGCAACGCCCTTCGAGAACATCGGCCAGTGTGTAGCGCGGGGTCAGCCCCAGCAGAATATCGATATTCGCCAGTCCAAGGTCGGCGTCCAGCAGTACGACGCGCCGCCCCATTTTCGCCAACGCCAACGAGAGGTTAACCGCCACCGTGGTCTTGCCCACGCCACCCTTGCCGCCAGTCACAGCGATAACTTGCACGCAATGCACATCATCCATTTGTCTTTCCCTTCCCTGCGCATCGTGTGCCACTACGTAATGGCTACCATCCAGATGCCGGAAGAATAGCTGAAAAGCGCGCAATAGCTGCCTTGTCTCCCGACGAGAGGCATTTCGCCAGCCTCCATTGAATCGTTTCAACGAAAATGCCGACAGAAACCACCAAATGGCTAAATCCACACATCATTGATTGCGGTTCTTTTCCCGGCCTGATCACCGGTGTTCAGCACACCACGCGGTTCGATCAGCAACAACTTCACCTCGCGTTCAGCGTAAGGCTTGTGTTCGACGCCCTTGGGGACGATGTACATTTCTCCCTGCCCGACCACGACCGCCCCCTCTCGAAAATCGATGCGAAGCTTGCCTTCAAGGACGATGAAGGCTTCATCGGTATCGGCATGGGAATGCCAGACAAAATCGCCTTCGATTTTCACCACTTTGAACTGATAGTCGTTCATTTCGGCAATCACCTTGGGCGCCCATTGCTCGCTGAACAAGGCATATTTTTCGGCAAAGTTAATCGCGGTGCAGACCTGGGAATTCATTTAAGTCACCCTCATTGGACAAGATATCGAGCCCTGACTTTAGGGATGACCTGACGCTGCGTATTGCACGATTGTGCAAGTCGACCGGGGCCATTCTCAAGCAAGGCCCAACCTCTTCAGCCATCGGCCGGGTGAAACGCCATAGGTCTGGACGAATTGACGCGTCATGTGGCTTTGGTCGAAAAAACCTGCGCAGACGGCCGCCTCTGCCATCGAATGGCCCCCAATCATCAATGCTCTTGCCAGGTCGAGCCGGCGTTGGGTCATGTACCGATAGGGGCTCGTACCGTACAGCGCACGAAAGTCGCGGCTCAGGCTCCAGCGATCCCGGCCACTCGCTTGCGATAACTCATCCAGGGTAATGACCCGATCCAGCGAGTCATGAATCAGCGCACGCGCGCGCTCGGCCGCTGCAAAATCAAACGACTTGCGCCGCCCACGCTGGCCAGAGAGCGTGTCCAGCGCCTGCGCGAGATCATAAATAGCATCGTCTTCTTCCAGGGGCTCGATGCAAGCGTCGAGGTTTTGCAGCAGCACCTGGGTTGCGGCACCCAGCCGTGGGTCGCTCGATAAGCCCCCCTCGATAAATGGCAACGGCTTGCCGCCCAGCACCTGCTGAATCAAGGCCGGTTCGATGTAGATCATCCGGTAATGAAAACCTGCTTCGGTACCGGCCTCACCGTCATGCACCTCGTCCGGGTGCAAGACGATGGTTTTACCGGGCAGGCTGTGGCGTTGGGATTTGCGGTACTGGAAACTTTGCACACCCGACAGCGTTCGCCCGATGGCGTAAGTATCGTGGCGATGCGGCGTAAAGCCATGGCCGCCAAAAAAGGCTTCGATGCGCTCCATCTTCAACGGCTGCGCCGAGCGCTTGACCCAATCCTTGTTGCCCTTGGTCTTAGTCATGTCCCTGTACCACTCGAATGATGTCAGTACGTTACCAGTGCGAGCGTCTGCTGTCCCAGGCTCGTCACCCGCCTGGATCGGGCCTCTCAGCGTAGCCGTCAAATTTGTCTGTTCCCCTCGTGAACCAGTTTTGAGACCCGCAGTCATAGCCGTGCCGTAAAAGACGCTCGCCCAAAGAAGCGCTCATGCGGTTATTGCTCATCTTTATCCCACCCTTATCGTCGTCAACTCATCAGAGCTGTCTGTTCATGCGCCCGACTGTCCGCTGCTGCCGCTTTATTTCGCTGTGCCTGATGCCTTTGTTTCCGCTGTTCACCAGCCCCGCACATGCCAGCGGGGAACGGCAATTGGTGGAAGTCATCAACGATTACCGCGCCGATCCCGACCGCTGCGCGGGGCGTGCGGTCAGGCCGTTACGGCCGCTGGCGCTGAAATCGGACTTGTCCTTGCCGATCGGCTATGGCGGTGGCTTACGGGAGGGGTTGAAGGCTAACGGCTATCAGGCGGTGACGGTGCGGACCATCCGTCTGGTCGGCGCGCAAGACGCCGATGAGGCGTTCGACATGCTTCAGAGCGATTACTGTGGGGCGCTGCTCGATACCCAATACGCCGACATCGGCGTTACTCGCGCCCGCAGTGAATGGCGAGTGGTACTGGCACAACCGGTGCTCGATGGGCGTATCGGCGATTCACGCGCTGCGGGCAAGACGTTGCTGGCGCAGGTCAATGCGGCACGGGCCAGGCCACGTATGTGTGGGCGCCAACGCTTTGCCGCCGCGCGCCCATTAACCTGGAACGCCGCCCTGGGCGCCGCCGCGCAAGGCCACAGCAAGGCAATGGCCTACGGCAACTACTTCGCCCACCAGGACCCCGACGGCGATATGCCGGCGGATCGCGCCAGAGCCGCCGGTTACCGCGGCCGGCAGATCGGCGAGAACATCGCCGCCGGGCAAGGCTCGCCCAGCCAGGCGATGTCCGGCTGGCTGGCCAGCCCCGGGCATTGCGCCAACCTGATGAATCCGATGTTTACCCAGGTCGGCGCGGCGTATGCCAGCGATTCGCGCAGCAATAAAGGGGTTTATTGGACGATGCTGTTTGGCGCGCCTTGAGTGAGGGTTTCGAACCGTCCATAGAAAATGGCTGGCGCTGGGGTCAGTCAGTTAGGGGCTTGAACACCGCAGACTTGTGTGGCGAGGGGGCTTGCCCCCGTTGGGTTGCGAAGCGGCCCCAAAACCTGCGATCGCGGTATATCAGGTACACCGCATGCAACGGTTTTACGACTGCTGCGCAGCCGAACGGGGGCAAGCCCCCTCGCCACACAGGCTCGCTTCCACAAGTTTGCGCCTACTTCAAGTCGAGACAGTAGGTGTAGTAACCCGTATCGCGCACATAGCCCAATGACTCATACAACCGTTGCGCAAGGTGATTGTCCGTGGCCGTTTCCAGCACCATGCCCTTGGCGCCGGTCAACAGCGCAAAGGCTCGGGCGGTGTTCATCAGCAACGTCCCTACCCCTCTGCCGCGGGCGGCAGGTGTGGTGAAGAGGTCGTTGAGCAGCCAGGTGCGGTGGGCGTCGATGGAGGAGAACGTCGGGTACAACTGGACAAAGCCGAGCGCTTCGCCCGTGGAGTCCTCGGCGAAGAAAATCACCGATTCGTCCCTGGCGATGCGCTCTGCGATGAAAGCGCGAGACTGCATCAGGTTCGAGGGCTGGCCGTAAAAGCCTCGATAGGCGTCGAAGAGGCTGGCGACTTTATCGATGTGGGTTGCATCAACGCGCAGGACCTGGACGGCCATGTGGGTGGTCTCCGAACGGATGAGTTACTTCGGTTGCGCCACGGTGCGCAAATAAGGTTTCAGCGTCTTGAAGCCATCCGGGTATTTCTTCCTGGCATCCTCATCGGAGACCGAAGTGGGAATGATGACGTCCTCGCCCGGACGCCAGTTCACCGGCGTGGCAACGGTGTGCTTGGCATTCAGTTGCAGAGAGTCGAGCAGACGCAGAACTTCATCGAAGTTGCGCCCGGCACTCATCGGGTAGATCAGCATCGCCTTGACCTTTTTGTCCGGGCCGATAATGAACACCGAACGCACCGTGGCATTGTCCACGGCAGTCCGTGCGCCGCCACTGGCATTCGGATGAATCATGTCGTAGAGCTTCGCCACCACCAGGTTCTCGTCGCCGATCATGGGATAGTTGACCGCATGCCCCTGGGTCTCTTCGATGTCTTTGGCCCAGGTCTTATGGTTACTGACAGGGTCGACACTGAGCCCGACGATTTTGGTGTTGCGCTTATCGAACTCCGGTTTTAGCCCTGCCATGTAGCCAAGCTCAGTGGTGCACACCGGAGTAAAGTCCTTGGGGTGCGAGAACAGAATCGCCCACTTGTCACCGATCCACTCATGGAAATGCAGCGGGCCCTCGGTGCTTTCAGCGGTAAAGTCCGGTGCTTCGTCGCCAATACGGATTGCCATGTTCGTTCTCCTTACTGTTGAGTCGTAGGGAAGTCGCCGGAGCGCTGGCTGCTGTTCCGGCGGCATTCGGTGTCTGTGTTAAATCGTCAACGCGGATCAGTATAGGAGACGCTCGAGGACCCGGTAGTTAGCCCCGCGCCCCCTGCCCCCTTTGATGACCGGGCATTCAAGCCTGCGAACTGCGCTCGACCGACACCGCAAGCGCAGATGTCCTGGCCAGCCAGTAATAGAGCATGCCCGGCACCACCAGCCCGACGATCCAGGAAATATCGACACCACCGAGCTGCGCGACCATTGGTCCGGAGTAGAAGTGAGTGTCGACAAAAGGCAGCTGGACCAACACACCGAGCACATACACGCTGATCCCCAACGCATTCCAACGGCCATAACGCCCCGCCGGGTCGGACAACGCCGGAATGTCATAGCGCTCCTTGTTGATGAAGTAGTAATCCACCAGGTTGATCGCGCTCCACGGCGTGAAGAACGTCAGCAGAAAGAGGATGAAGTACTTGAACGTACTCAGGAACGAGTACTGCCCCAACAGCGCCAGCGTGGTGGACGCGCCGACAATCGCCAGCACAAACAGCATGCGTTTACCGGCGGATATTTCGAAGCCACGACGAAAGCCACTGATGATGGTGGCCACGCACATGAAGCTGCCATAAGCGTTGAGGGTCGACACCGTGACCTTGCCGAACACCACACTCAAGTACAGCAGGGAGGCCATCACCCCGGTACTGCCCAACCCGACGATGGTGGCGACCTCATGCCCACGAAAATTCGCGCCCGCCAACGCAGCGGCGAACACTCCCAGCACCATGGAAGCCTGGGCCCCCACCACCGTCCCCAGGCCGACGGCGGTGAACGTCTTCCAGGACGAGGTCTTGCTCGGCAGGTAGCGTGAGTAGTCGGCCACATAAGGGCCGAACGCAATCTGCCAGGATGCGGAAAGAGACACCGCCAGCAAGAAAGTACTCCAGCCGAAATGGCGGTTCTCCAGTAACAGACCGATGTCATTGAGCGTCATCAACCGGGTAAACAGATAGACGAAGGCGATGATGCCCAGCACGCTCGCCACCCTGCCCACCAGATGGATGACCCGATAACCGAAGAGGGTCAGAAACGCGATGCAGGAGGCGAAAATCAGGATGCCGGCGCTGTCGCTGACATGGACCAACTGAGCAATCGCCTGCCCCGACAATACCGCGCCGGTGGCACTGAAGCCGAGGTACATCAGGCACACCAGCACAATCGGAATCGCCGCCCCATAGACCCCGAACTGCACACGACTGGAGATCATCTGCGGCAGCCCGAGCTTGGGTCCTTGTGCAGCGTGCAGCGCCACCACCGCGCCGCCGAGCAACTGGCCGATCAGCAAACCAATGAGTGACCAGAACACATCGCCACCCAGCACCACGGCCAGCGCGCCCGTCACAATCGCCGTGATCTGCAGATTGGCGCCGAGCCACAGGGTGAACTGGCTGTAGAGGCTGCCATGACGCTCCGCCTCGGGGATGTAATCGATCGAGCGTGTCTCGATCAAGGGACTTCGCTGCTGGGTATCGCTGACCTTGGTCATTTTTTGTGTTCTCTTCTTATTGAGGTAGACGCTAATGCCAGTGAGCCAAAGTGCAGAACCTGTGGGAGCGAGGCTTTCGTCGCTCAAATTTCTTAACTCACCGGCATTGGGCGTGCTTTTATTTCTGTTGTTCAGTTACCGCCCACTTCTATCGAGCCAACAACCGAGTCTAGACATAACTACTCGGCAGCGTCGCATTAGCGCGGTCGCCAACGAGATTGCATTAAGGCATCAGATCCAACGGCATCACCTGCCCTTTCGTTCGCTCGTCATACCAATGCTGCAGCACATCGGGTAAGCGGCCTTTCCAGCCCGACACGTTGGTGTAGTAACGGGCTCGGGAATTGTTCTGCTCATCGAACACCAGCAGCACTAGCCAAAATCGGACGTCCGCTGTACGCATGAGGATGGCGGCGTTGGTATTGCCCAGCCCGCGTACCCACATTTCAGTCACTTCGGCGCCCGGCAGGTCATTCGACTCATCGCCGATCAGCCTGGAACTGCTGCTGTCCACCAGCGTCTGGTAATCGTCCTTGAGCAATTGCCGCAATGCATCGTCTTCTTCCTGTGTACGCGCCAACCCCAGACTCAGTAAATCGTTGTCCAGAACCAAGGGCTGTTCCGACGCGATATAGCGCCCCGCATAGAACACGCCCATGCCAGCACCACAATCGGCATCGGCGCCGTCCTGGGTGACATCAAGCACGCCGTTGATGGCTTGGAAGGTCAACGCGCATGCACCTTCGACGTAATGCGCCTGAGTGCCGTCGAGTTTGGCGATGCCATCCAGGTCGCCAGAGTTGGCGCCGCTCGCGGCAGAAACTTCGAAGACGAGATGAGTCGAATCCCGGCGCTTTGTCTTCAACTCGGCTCCCGTCGAAACGCCCCAGGGAATACGCTGCCAAGTGGCGTCCCAGGTAAACGGAATGGCCGCGTGCTCGAGTTCAGTGATGCGCATCAGGTACTGCTGGCGCAGGCAATCGATTTGGTCTGCGCAGCGATTACGTTGTTTCAACCACTGACGCTGGTCTGCTTTTAACGCTTCAGGGGCGGTGACTTTTTCCAGCGTCGAGCGCCAGACCGCTCCCAGTTTTTGATCCAGCTTCGACGTGTAAGCGTCGGCGCAAATGGCTTTTTCACTGGAGCTGGCGGCGCTGGTGCAATCGAAGCTACTGGCATGGGCTGCGGCAGAGAATGCGAGAAACCCCAGCAGTAAAGCGCGGCGAGCGTTAGAGCAGAACAAGGTCGGGGGCATGGGTAGATTCCATTCTTTGAGCGCGCCAGTATGCCGAGACAAACGTGAAAAGGCGCTTGTTTTGGTATAGCTCGCTCGCCACAAATCTCGCAGGAAGCGTAAAGTCACGTTCATTCTCCAGGAGCAAAACATGACTGATCCGTCGCCTCCACCACCGCGGGAAATTTATCTCTCGCAGACATCCGACCGGGATCTGTTCAATCGCATCGCCAGTGAACTGGCACGAGGGCTGGGCGGGACCTGGACGGCACAGATCAATGGGTTGGACCAGCGTTATTGGGACCTGGCCGTCGAGGGGCAGACGATTACGCTGCATCTGGAACACTACCTGGGGATCATGTTGCTGGTGGAGGACGCGGATCCGGACTGGATTGCGTCGGAGCGTTTTCAGGCGGTGGTGCGGCGGCTACAGACGGATTGAACAAAAAACGGGCGCCATGATCGGCGCCCGTTTTATTTGAAGCGAGAGGGAAATATATCCAGTAACCACCGATGCTTTCAGATATTGATTTCGCTGGCCGGCACGACATCGATCCGCGCCACGGAACCGGTCAGATGCGCCAGATCCTTGTTGTGTTCGTTGATGATGTCTTCGGCGCTCATCGTGCCATTGTCGATTGTGGAATGAGCATCGGACGCCAGCACCACGTCATAGCCTCGCGATAATGCCTCGCGGACCGTGGCGTTGACGCAGTAGTCGCTTTGCAGGCCGCAGATAATCAGGCGGTCGACGTCCAGCTCTTGCAGATGTTCATGCAGGTGGGTCTGGTAGAACGAATCCGGAGTGGTTTTGCGCACGCGCAGGTCTTGGGGTGAGGTCTTCAGGCCCTCGGCCAGTTGCCAGCCTTCGGCGCCGTATTGCAGCAGGTCGCCCTCTTCTTCGTGCTGGATCAGGATGACCGGAATATTGGCGGTTCGGGCTTTGGTGCTGAGGCCGTTGATGGTTTCGATGACGCGCTGTATGTCGAAGCATTCATACTCGCCGGTGCACAGCGCGCGTTGGACATCGATGATCAGGAGTGCGGTGCTCATGGCTTCCTTCCTTAGACAGGTCGCTGGAACGATGGATTTCAACTCCCTTCTAGCCTATGTAGCCGGTGTAGCAGCTGTCGAGCTTGCGAGGCTGCGTTCGAGCGCGCAGCGCTCGCCATATCAGCGAATGCGGTTGCCCGAATGAACGTGGCTAACCGACTTTACGACTGCTACCCGGGATCGAGGCCACCCAGGGAGTCGGGGTGGTCGATGATCGCCTGTTTCAGTAACCGAGCGACAGCCCGGTATTGCGCCGTGGATCGTTCGCCCCATAGAAGCGGTTCTTGCCCACGGGTTTGCCTTCCAGCGAAGGTGCACCTACCAGAATAGCTGCAATATGGTTGGGGTCCTGCGGGCCGGCAAACTTGTGGCCCCAACTTTCGAGCATCTTCTTGGTGTCCGGGCTGGTGGCGAAGTTCTCCAGGTTGGTTGCTTCCGGCAGCCATTGCTGATGGAAACGCGGCGCATCCACCGCTTCCTGGATGTTCATGCCGTAGTCGATCACATTGAGGATGGTCAGCAGGGTTGCGGTGATGATGCGACTGCCACCGGGGGTGCCGACGACCATGACGACTTTGCCATCCTTGGTGACGATGGTCGGGCTCATGGACGACAGCGGTGCCTTGCCAGGGGCGATGGCATTGGCTTCGCCCTGCACCAGGCCGTACATGTTCGGCACGCCGATTTTCGAGGTGAAGTCGTCCATTTCATCGTTGAGGATGACCCCGGTTTTGCTCGCCATCACACCGGCGCCGAACCAGTCGTTGAGGGTGTAGGTCACCGACACCGCGTTGCCCCATTTGTCGACGATCGAGTAATGGGTGGTGTTACTGCCTTCGTGGGGCGCTACGCCAGGTTTGAGCTCGCGGGACACGCCGGCCTTTTGCGGATCGATGGCGGCGCGGATTTTGGTCGCGTAGTTTTTATCCAGCAAATGGGCGATCGGATTTTTCACGAAGTCCGGGTCGCCGAGGTAGCTGTTGCGGTCCACATACGCGTGGCGCATCGCTTCGATCTGGTAGTGCATGGCCTGCGCTGAGCGGTAGCCGAGGTCTTTCATCGGGTAGCCGTCGAGGATGTTCATGATCTCGCAGATCACCACACCACCGGAGCTTGGCGGCGGCGCCGAGACCACGTGGTAGCCGCGGTAGTCGCACTCGATGGGTGCCAGTTCGCGGGTCTGGTATTTGTCGAGGTCGGCCTGGGTGATGATGCCCTTGTTGGCCTGGCTGGAGGTGACGATGGCGTCGGCCACCCAGCCTTTATAGAAACCGTCGGCGCCCTTCTCGGAAATTTCCCGCAGGGTTTTGCTCAAGTCTTTTTGTACGAGTTTCTGCCCGACCTGCATCGGCTCGCCATTGCTCAGGAAGATCGAGCCCGAGTCGCGCATGTCTTTCTTGAAGACATCTGTGGCGTACTCCAGCAAATCGACATCGCCCTGCTCCAGCACAAAACCGTCTTCGGCAAGCTTGATCGCCGGGGCGATCACTTCCTTGCGGGGTTTGGTGCCGAATTTCTTCAGCGCCAGCTCCATGCCAGACACGGTGCCTGGCACGCCGACGGCCAAGTGGCCGCGGGTGCTGAGATCAGGGATGACGTTGCCCTGCTTGTCGAGGTACATGTCGGCCGTGGCGGCCAGCGGCGCTTTTTCACGGAAGTCGAGGAAGGTCTTGCGCCCGTCCGCCAATTGAATCGTCATGAAACCGCCGCCGCCCAGGTTGCCTGCAGCGGGGTACACCACCGCCAGCGCATAACCCACCGCAACCGCTGCATCGACGGCGTTGCCGCCATTCTTGAGGACATCGACGCCGACGTGACTGGCCAGATGTTGGGCGGTGACGACCATGCCATTTTCGGCCGCGACCGGTGCAACGGAGGCCGCATGAGCCATCAGACAGCTCAGCGCCAATGAGGTCGCCATGAGCGATTTGGCAAAAGGTTCAAACTTCATGGGTCGGTCTCTTTTTTGTTTTTAGGCTCTGTGGAAAAACAGAGGGAACGGTTCAAAAGCAGTTGGCAAGTATGGCTGCTATTGCGTATTGCGCCTCCCCGGCGAGGCAGTATGCTGGGCCCCTGTTCAGCACGTGTGCGGAGTCCGCCGGCATGACCTACACATTTACCACCCTGGCGTCGCCGGTCGGCGAGTTGAAGCTGGTCGCGAAAGGCACGCGTCTGGCGGCCATCCTCTGGGAAAACGACAAACCAGGTCGGGTAAGACTGGGGCCGATGAGTGAAGCGGCGGACAACCCGATCCTGATACGCGCCGCACAGCAGTTGCGGGAATACTTTGCCGGCACGCGTAATCATTTCGAGCTGGAACTGGACTTTGCCGGGACGGACTTTCAGAAGCAGGTGTGGCAGGCATTGCTGACGATTCCGTTTGGCGAGACGCGCAGCTACAGCGAGATAGCCCGGCAGATCGGCAATCCCAGCGCGGTTCGGGCAGTGGGCGCGGCCAACGGCAAAAATCCGATATCGATTGTCGCGCCGTGTCATCGGGTGATTGGGGCGTCGGGGAAATTGACGGGGTTTGCCGGGGGGCTTGAGGCGAAAGAACGGTTGCTGACGCTGGAAGGCTGTGAATGGTCGGGGGTCGGCAGGATGGGTGATTTGTTTTGACTGAATGGGCTCTCTTGTGGCGAGGGGGCTTGCCCCCGTTGGGCTGCGAAGCGGCCCTAAACCCGATCACCACGGTAAATCAGGCATACCGCATTCACAGGCTTGGCGACTGCTGCGCAGCCGAACGGGGGCAAGCCCCCTCGCCACAATAATCCGCGCGGCCCGACCGACACGAACAACCTGACTTATTCATTCTCCAGTGCAAACGCCTCGACAATCTGCTCGATCACCGCTCGCACCCGCGCGGTGTGGCGCAGGTCCGCATGGGTCACCAGCCACACTTCATACGGCAGCGGGCGCGTGCGTTCCGGCCAGAGCCTGACCAGCCCATCGCGCTCGCCCATGTACACCGGGATCTCCCCCACCCCGAGACCCGCGGCAATCGAACGACGCACCAGCAGGCTGGAACTCAGGCTGGCGACAATCCGCCCACGGCTCAGGGGTTCCGAGACCAGGGTCATGTTCTTGTTGCCCTGCAAGTACGGCTGATACACCACCAGATCATGCCCCTCGAAGGCCGAGCCCGGTTGCGGCATGCCGTTGGCCTCGACATAACTTCGCGAGGCGAACAGCCCCACCGGCCAGCGCGCGATGCGCCGGGCGATCAGGTCGGGGTTGTCCGGCCGGGTGTTGCGCACGGCGATGTCGGCTTCACGCTTGGCCAGGCTGAGGATTTGCGTGGAGGCGTCCAACTGCACCCGCACGTCGGGGTGCACCGCATGCAAACGAGCGATGGCCGGGATCAGAAAATCGATGGCCAGAGAATCGGTAGTGCTGACGCGCACATTGCCGATCAATCGTTCGTCGAGGCCCTGAATCTGCCGCTCCAGCTCAAATGCCGAGTGCTCCATCTTTTCCACGGATTGCAACGCCGCTTCGCCGACCGCTGTCAGCGCATAGCCCTCGGAGGTGCGCAGAAACAAAGTCGCATTCAACGATTTTTCCAGCGCGGCGATACGCCGGCGACGGTCGCTTGATCGACCTTCAGCACCCGCGCTGCACCGCGTAAGGTCGATTCTCGACATACCGCCAAAAACACTCGCGCATCATCCCAATTCATAGCGTTTCCTGCAGCGATGCATATACGCATCATCGTAGCGCGAAATCGCTGCAATATTGCACCAGCGTTCCTCGATATGCTTGAGGCCAAGCACAAATTCACAGGACCGCTCCCATGCACAGCACATCCCTCGACACTGGGCGCAGCGCGATCTGGCTGCCGATCTTCGCCGGCCTCTGCGCCAGCCTGGTCAGTATTGGTCTGGCGCGTTTTGCCTACACGCCGTTGATACCGTCGTTGATTCAGGCCCAGTGGTTTTCCGCCAGCGACGTGGTGTACCTCGGCGCCGCCAATCTGGTGGGCTACTTGATCGGCGCACTGCTCGGCCATCCGCTGGCCCGTCGCACATCCAACAAAACCGCTTTGCGGCTGATGATGCTGGCGGTGACACTGGCGTTTTTTGCCTGTGCCTTTCCGTTATCGGTGAGCTGGTTCTTCGGTTGGCGATTGCTGTCGGGGATTGCCGGTGGCGCGATCATGGTGCTGGTGGCGGCGACCGTGTTGCCCCATGTGCCCGCCTCGCGCCGAGGCCTGGCCAGCGGTGCGATTTTCCTGGGCATCGGCTTGGGGATTGCCGGCTCAGGCACCCTCGTTCCGCCGCTGCTGAGCCTTGGTTTACAGAACACTTGGCTTGGGCTCGGCGCCTTGGCCTTGATTCTGACCGCCGCCAGCTGGTTTGGCTGGCCGTCATCCGTTGTCAATGAAACGGCTGCACCACACGCTCAGCACACCAAATCGCCGTTTGATCCCAACCTTTATCTGCTGTTTGCACAGTACGCGTTCATGGCTGCCGGGCTGGTGCCAGCCATGGTGTTTCTGGTGGATTATGTGGCACGCGGCCTCGGTGCCGGGCCCCATGTCGGTGCACTGATCTGGGTGATGTACGGCCTCGGCGCGATAGTCGGGCCGGTGAGTTATGGCTTTCTGACCGATCAACTGGGGGCGAAGCTGAGCATCCGCCTGGTACTGGTGGTGCAGGCGATTGCCGTCGGCCTGCTGGCTATATCGAGTTCGTTCACCGCCCTGGCCCTGCTGGCAGTGATCCTCGGTTCGTTCCCGCCGGGCATCGTGCCGCTGGCGCTGGCCCGGGTGCATGAGCTGGTACCGCAACACCATCAACAGCAAGTGGCCTGGAGCCGCGCCACGGTTTCATTCGCAACCTTTCAGGCCATCGCCGGGTTTGCCTACTCGGCGCTGTTCAACGCCAGCGGCGGTCATCACGGGTTACTGTTCGTCATCGCGGCCGGTGCCATCGTCGTCGCACTCTTGCTGGAACAGGCCTTGCGCTTGCTGAACCTGCGCGACCGGATGATGCCGGTGGGTTGTTCATGATCGCGCAACCCAAGTTTGCGGCTATCGATAACCACGCGCCTGCACGTTGAACAACTGCGCATAGCGCCCACCCGCCGCGACCAGGCTGTCGTGATCACCCCGCTCAAGGATCGCGCCCTGGTCCAGCACGATGATGTGGTCGGCATTGCGTACGCTGGAGAAGCGGTGAGAAATCAGCAACGTCATGCGCCCTTCAGTGTGTTGGCTGAAATGCTCGAACACCGCAGCCTCCGCCGCCGGGTCCAGGGCTGAGGTCGGTTCATCCAGAATCAGGATATCGGCGTCGCGGCGCATGTAAGCGCGAGACAAGGCAATCTTTTGCCATTGCCCACCGGACAGCTCTTGCCCACCGGCAAACCATCGCCCCAACTGCGTGGCATAACCACGATCCAGACGCTCGATGAAGGGCGCAGCCATACCCTCGGCGGCCGCTTGCTGCCAACGGGTTTCATCGTTGAACGCCAGGGTGTCGCCGACACCAATGTTCTCGCCGACGGAGAACTGGTAGCGAATGTAGTCCTGGAAGATCACGCCGATGCGCCGTCTCAGCGCCTCTTCTTCCCAGGCCTGCAAATCACTGCCATCCAACAGAATGCGGCCCTGATCAGGGCGATACAGCCGCGTCAGCAACTTGATCAGCGTGGTTTTGCCCGAGCCGTTTTCCCCCACCAGCGCAACACTGTGTCCGGGCAACAGGTGCAGATCGATGCCCTGCAAAGCAGCGCGGCTCGCCCCCGGATAACGGAAACCGACACTCTCGAAACGCAACCCATCGCCGGGCACCGCACCCACGGTAAGGCTTCCGGCATCGGCCACCACCGGCTCAGCCAAATACTCATAGAGGCTCGACAGGTAAAGGCCATCCTCATAGAGACCGCTGATCGCGCTCAAGCTGCTGCTCACCGCCGTCTGCCCCTGCTTGAACAGCACCAGGTACATGGTCATTTGCCCGAGGCTGATGCTGCCGTGAACGGTATCGACCACGACCCACGCATAGGCCAGATAAAACGCCGCGGTGCCCAGCAGTCCCAGCACAAATCCCCAGCCATCGCGACGCAATGTCAGGCGCCGGTCTTCGGCATAGAGACGAGCAAACGTGTCCCGATAACGCTGCAACAACAGCGGCGCGAAGCCGAACAGCTTCACCTCTTTGATGTAGCCCTCATGGGAGAGCAGTGTCTCGATGTAGTTCTGCTGCCGACTCTCCGGTGCCCGGCGCGTGAACAACCGAAAGGCATCTCCGGAAAAGTGCGCTTCGGCAAAGAACACCGGCAACGCCCCGACCACCAGCAACACCAGCGCCCAAGGCGAAAAATGCACCAGCAACACACCGAAGCTGATCAACACGATGAGGTTCTGGATCAGCCCCAGCGACTTCATCACCAGCGCCAACGGCCGGGTCGATGCCTCGCGCCGAACCCGAACCAGCTTGTCGTAGAACTCGGAATTCTCGAATTGCACCAACGATAACGTCTGGGCCTTCTCCAGAATCATCGTGTTAACCTTCTGCCCCAACTGCACCCGCAACAACGACTGCTGCACCGACAACGCGCGCTGCGTCCCGGACAGCAACGCAAGCACGCCCGCTTCAAACAACACATAGCGCACGACCGGCCACAACGGCGCGCTGCCCTGTTGCGCGTGCAACTGCATGGCGGTAACGACCGCGTCGACAATCCGCTGCCCCAACCAGGCCGCCAATGCGGGCAGCACCCCGGCAATCAGTGTCGCCAGCACCAACCCCAGGAACAGCCCGCGTGATGTTCCCCAGACCAGCAGCAAGGCACGCCTCGCTTGGTCGAGCAAAGAGGCGAAACGGGTAAGGACAGGCATAGGGCAATGGGCTCGGTGGCGGATGTAGAGGGGCGCGGCAGGTCATACGGTATGCGGAATGAGCAACGCCCACTTACGTGGATATGAGGCGATAAGCCTCGCCTCGTCCATAGGAAAAACATCTAAAAAAGTATCGTTGCGCACTACGTTTTAGCGCTTTGCTATGAGGAGTCAATGCCTATCGGGATTGGTAGACGAACCTGAACGTCCAACCAATGTGCCCCATTCCATCACCGGGAGCAGAACATGAAAATCAACCCCTACCTGATCTTCAACGGCGACTGCCAGGATGCCTTCAATTTCTACGCCAAAAGCCTGCCTGGCCAGATCGAAGTCATGATGACCTTCGGCGAAACTCCGGCTCGCGACCATGTGCCAGCGGACTGCCACAACCTGATCATTCATACGCGCCTGTTGGTCGGGGATCAGTCGATCATGGGGTCGGATACCACACCCGATCGCCCTAGCGCCGGCATGAGTGGTTGTTCGGTGTCGTTGAATGTCGACAGTGTCGTTGAGGCAGAGCGAGTGTTTGCGGCATTGGCGCAAGGCGGGAGTATTCAGATGCCATTGGAGACGACGTTCTGGGCGGCACGCTTCGGGATGCTGGTCGATCGGTTTGGCGTGTCATGGATGATTAATTGCGAAAAAGACCAATGAACGGACCTCCCCCTTAGACTAATACTTAAGTATAATGGCCATTTAATATCAAACTTGGCTTTTTGTATTCAATCACCAGACGGAATAACTACACTGTTCACAAAATCAGCTCTTGACATAAAATATTACAAATATAATGTAAAAGGAGTCAATTAATATACCCCCCGCTCGAATTTGCCCTAAAAAGAGGCGACAGTTGAACTGGTGCCTTTCGAGCGCGCACCCAAACTGCCATAGAACACCGTGGAATATCCTTATAAATCAACTCCAGAAATCAAAAATGCGGACTTCCGCACAATTTATACGCAAGACTTCTCTGTGATGCCTCGTTCTGTAGCCCGATCCGCGGATCAGCCACGCTTCAGTGTTGATCATAGAAAAGTCAACCTAGAGGGCCTAGTCCGACACAAAGGCGCTCACCAACTAAATCGGATATCAAAAAATCAAATTGGCTAAAGCCTCCTCAGTTGGCTATGTCATTGATTCAACTGAAACTACTGGCAATGGAATGGCACCTGCTGACAAGCTCAAAATGTTATAAAAAGTCAGATAATTTCAGTATTTTGTGTATTAAGATTGCAATGCCAGCACATATGAGTAATTTGCACGATGAGTACTGAGAGCAAGATCGAAAATAGCCAGAGGGGTATTCTCGCTATTGGGCGCACTTGGCGCTCGGCAGAGAAACTTCGACAGTTATTTGCACCAAATCTCACGCATATATATACATTAGATTACACAAACCCATTAAACCCAGATAGCGAAACTCAAGCCGACGATGCCGTACTAATCGACATTGAAAGCCCTTCCATTCTTAATGACTGCCTGGCGCTCATCAAGAAATTACGTACAAGTCCAACAGAACTGTCCATTATCGTTGCAATCAATTTTCGCGCTCCGCAAACCAAAATTGAATGTTACCTGGCCGGTGCCGATCATTGTATCAATGTACCTAACGACCAGGATGAAAAAGCCAGGTTAATTTCAGAGCTGCTCGAAACACCTGAATGGCAGCCCGCCATTAAGTTGACCCTGGACCAAACATGCCTGCATTTATACAACAATGAGTTCAAACTGGATCTGGCTTATCAGGAAATGAAAGCCCTGGATGCACTTATCAATGCAGAAGGTAATATCCTGCACCATGATTCCATGGCCGAATCCATGGGTTTGAATATCAAGCTCTATGACTCACGTGTTCTGGAGAAATCCATAAGCCGACTTCGAAACAAAATCAAAAAGCACTTCGGCATTAACATCATTCATAGTGTTCGCGGTTATGGCTATCGATTGCTTCGAGGAGTCGTTTCAGTAAAGCAAGCAAACTTTCATTCTTAAAGGGACTAAACGATGGAGTCCAGCAGGCAATATACCGTGCAAGATAACTTCGCCATGGTTTTCTTCAGGCAATCAATTCTCAAGCGAAACGATGAATTGTTCGGCAGTGAGATTTATGCCAAAGCGACCAAACAACAGACACCTCTGAACAAGGGGTATCAGCCATTGCATCCCGATCACCCGCTGGCGATTTATCGTGAAGTACTGATGCGGATCCAATTAAATGCCCTTTCACAGATCGAGGCCACGTCGTCCCCATCCGTACAGACACCCAATAAATTATTCGTGACCATGAACCAATCCGCGTTATTGGATAAAGCGTTCATCCGAGAACTGAACGACGCTCAAACGACACTCAAGAAGCATGAACAACAGTTAATCCCCAGCATTAACGGCAGTCCGCTCCTTTCGTTCAATCTCAAAGAAAAAAGAACCATTATCAATCACATTCATTTATTGAAGGACAACGGGATCGAGATTGCTTTCGATGGCTATGACTTAAGCGATGACAGCGCTGAAAAAATGATCAGCCCGAAGCTGTTCGATTACATAAAAGTGGACCTGACTCGATCCAATTTCGACATCATGGTCGACAACAGCCAGGACTTTTTCAACAGATCTTACGACTGCCTGAGCAGCATGATCCATGACAGCAAGATCAGGTTCATTGCGGACCGGGTCGAGCACAAAGCACTGCACACACTGGCCCGCAGCATGCCGTTCGATTTTTTCCAGGGGAGGTACTACTCGCCTACCGAGGTTATTTAAGCTTAAAAAATTTCACCAAACTAGGAAGGAGCCTTATTGTGAATACATCAAACAACAGCTTTCTAATTTTCACCCGAGATCAACTGGCACGACAAGCTATAGAATCGCTTCTCGCACAACGCCTGCATCTATCTTTTGAAATCGAATCTGGCAAACTCAGCAGCGAACGCATCCGAAAGAGTCGATTCACGCACATCCTGCTCGATCAGGCCGATATCTCGCTGAGCGATGTCAGCTTTATCCGCAAAAATCAAAAAGATGCGGAAATCATACTCATCACTCCCAACTCGGAGCATTCAGAACTCCATCACTTCTCGCACTTCGGGGTTGATGGCTTTCTCAAGAAACCGGTGGCAGACGAAGAGTTCATCTCTGCAGTCAGCCGGATTAAAGAGTCGCAGGGTAACCCCGACATCTGGTGGTTTAATGCCGACGACAGAACACTAATCAAGGAAGATATAACCATCCCATTGACCGGCACCGAATCGTTAATGCTCACCCAATTGGTCATCAGTGATCGACGGGTACTCAGCAAGAACGATCTTATCCTACGTATCGATAAAGACCCGGAGAATTACAGCGGCCTTGAAATGTGCTTGAGCCGACTGCAGAAAAAATTCAAAACTGCCGCCAACGGAGAACGCCTGATTCGCTCAGCCAGAAACCGCGGTTATTGCCTGGCACAAAGGATCAGAATCGCTTACTGAGAGAGATCGCAAAAACAATAATAACAAATGCGATTTTCCGACCCGCCCGATACCGCTTGACTGCCTAACCACCTCACCTTGTACTTCCCGCCGCCTGTCCCTCGCACATATTTCTCTCCATCGTTCCTGCCGGATCCCTCCCCATGGCGGGCAAGCACTTATCGGAATGCTGCAATTTTATAGACGATTTAGTGATGCCCTCCTAATAAAAGAGCACGACCTTTTATAACATGAGCCCTGGAAGTGGCGCCCGTTATAATTCGTCAGACACCCACAAAGATTAAGGTACTAGTATAAAAACCGGACACTGAGACAACCGTATCAGCTGACTTGAAAACAACATTCGGATGGCCAGCCATAGCCCGCGTTATTCCCTTCCAATAATAAAAATAATCTCTGACCGAACTGCGCTCGCTCAGCCTTTGCGCGCGGCTGCCATTTATTAACCGTCGACTGATACACAACGTGGCGCACGCCCGAGGGACACCGCGATGGTACATAATCGTATTAATCGAAACAGCATATCCAAAGGACTGACCTTTTGGGGGCAATGGATAATTGCCATCACTTCGGTCAATGCGTTGTTATTTGCTCTGGCGTTGTACCAGACAGGAGAAATCGAAGCTCATTATCGTGTGCTTGCCGTGCTGACTTTCCTGGGCTCGGTCCCTTCTTACTCCCTGCTGCTGGTCTATCACAAGCAACATGGATACCTCTCCGGCCTGGGACGCTTGCTGCTGGGATGGCTGCTGCTGCTGGCCGGGATGACCAGCATTGGCTTTCTCAGCAAGACCAGCGAATTGTTCTCCCGGGAAATCATCATGGTCTGGGCTGTGGCAGGTTATTGCGTGCAGGCCTTGCTGTACCTGCCTCTGCATAGTTTTTCCAGGCACTACCACCGGCAATTGCACAGCCAAAACAACACTCTGATCATCGGCACCGACCAACTGGCGGTGAATCTGGCGGACAAACTGGCCAAAACCGAGTATCCGCCGCTGGTCGGTCTGATCAGCTCAAAACCCAACGAGCTGTCGACCAACGTCAATACCCACCGGATCGTGGGCCAACTGCAGGAACTGCGCGAGCTGATCCGGGTGCACGATGTCCGGCGGTTGTACATCGCGCTGCCTTTGAGCGAAGCCAAACAGGTCGAAGCGCTGTACATCGACCTTCTCGACTCGAATGTGGATGTGGTCTGGGTTCCCGACCTGGGCAGCATGACGTTGCTCAATCATTCCGTCAGCGAACTGGATGGCCTGCCCGCTATTCACCTCAATGAAAGCCCGCTGACCAGTTACCCGACGGCGGCGCTCAGCAAGACCCTGCTGGACAGAGGTCTCGCCGCCCTGGCGCTGATCGCTTTCAGTCCACTGCTGCTGGTGATCGCCGTCGCAGTGAAGATCTCCTCCCCGGGGCCGATCATTTTCAAACAGGAACGGCACGGCTGGAACGGCAAGATCATCAAGGTCTGGAAATTCCGCTCCATGCGCCTGCACGACGACCATCAAGTCCGCCAGGCCGGCCGTGAAGACCCACGCATTACCCCTGTTGGCCGTTTCATTCGACGCACGTCCATCGATGAACTGCCGCAGTTCTTCAACGTACTGCAAGGCCATATGGCGCTGGTCGGACCGCGGCCGCATGCGATTGCCCATAACGACTACTACACCGGCAAGATCCAGGCCTACATGGCGCGCCACCGAATCAAACCGGGCATCACCGGGCTGGCCCAGATCAGCGGCTGCCGTGGCGAAACCGAGACCCTCGACAAAATGCAAAAGCGCGTGGAGATCGACCTCAACTACATCAACAACTGGTCGTTATGGCTCGACATCAAGATTCTGATCAAGACGCCCTTTACGCTCTTTTCCAAGGATATCTATTAACCCCTGCGATTCGCCCCCCCCCGCCTTTTCTTCAGCTTGTGGCTAACAAGGCCACAGTCCGGGCAGTCAGATCTCTGACTGCCCGGAGCCTCTCTTTCTCATCTCATTCGCACTCTTTTTTGTAGCCGCTGCCAAAGGCTGCGTTCTGACATCGAACGCGCTTATTGGGAAAGCTCACACACCATTACAAGCATCCCAATTTCAGCCAGGTCAGTCTTGAATGGGATTTCACCGATCTCTTGAAAACCGAAATCCTTATAGAAGCGCCGGGCATTTGAATTGGTCTTGAGTACGTCAAGCCAGAGCAAGCGTTCTCCGCGCTCTATCGCTCGATTGCAAATGAAACGCAGAAGCTGTTTCCCATACCCTCTTTTGAAGCTCCGCGCCCATTGCGCCAGTCAGCGGCGCTGGCGTTGACCAGTTAACTTTGGAAAAACCTACGACCCTACCGCTTTCGTCTGAGGCTATAAGCCACAAATGGCTGGCCGATGATTCGAGTGACTGACTGAGCGTGCCGGGTGAGAAGTCTTGATTGAGAAAGCGCTGTATGCCGGCGAGAGACCAGATGGCCGAGAAATGCTCTCGGTAGGTCTCACAGCCGACTTCACATAGAACATCGAGGTCGGCTCTAGTTGCTTCACGAATGTTGATCATATTCCTCCCGGTTTATTCGCATGAAGAGATTGATGGGAGCTCCCTTCAACTTGGTTATTGTCAATGAGCACAGCCCCATCGTCCAGGTAGCGCTTCAGCGCTACCCAGTGTTTAAGGTAAGCGATCCATAAACCCCATCTACCGTATGGCCGGGGTATGAAGTCAGGTATCCGAGTCGGATATGTGCTCCACTTGAGTTCTTACCCCAAACAACCGGTCGGCTATCTGCCGACCTCGCTCCAGTCCTTCAGCCGTCAACCAAATCGATTTGTTCTTGTTCACCGGATCGCTGATGAAACCCTGTTCATGCAATCGGTTCATGGTCTCGAAGTCGAACCCTTTCCAAGTATTGCCGTTATCGAAACTGAAGGCTGCCAACAGGGCAAGCACGGCTTCTTCAATCAGTTTATCGTCGTATTCCATGATCGTTGCTCCAGGTTTATGGCGCGCTTACCGTGAAAATGCCTTCGCCGGCAAGCCGGCTCCAGGGGGTTCGGTGTCGTTCATAATATTGTAGGAGCTGGCTTGCCAGCGAAAACGGCCTCACGTCATGCAGCGCCCATGAAAACGCCTTCGCCGGCAAGCCGGGCTCCTACGGGGTTCGCATCGTTCACGGTATCTGTAGCAGCTGGCTTGCCAGCGAAGACGGTCTCACATCATGCAGCGCCCATGAAAACGCCTTCGCCGGCAAGCCAGGCTCCTCCGGGGTTCGCGTCGTTCACAATATTGTAGGAGCTGGCTTGCCAGCGAAGACGGCCTCACGTCATGCAGCGCCCGTGAAGCCGAACCCAGACTCGGCTACGGCTACAGGCTTTTGACTGGGTGAAGTGGCAAGAGAGGTGTTGCTGGAGGGGGATAGAGAGAGGATCTACGGTTGCAACGTGCCGGCAGACTGCTTGGTATTTCGCGCCGTTTCAACGTACCCAGTACCTTGAAATCAACAACCCCATCAACACGCCGATAGTATTTGCCAGCATGTCATAGGGCGAAGCCGTGCGCAGCGGCATCAACCCCTGCGCGGCCTCGATGAGTACGCCGGTGAGCAAACACCCCAAGGCTATCCAGTGAAATTTCACATTGGGAAAGGCCAGACGGCAGCTGCACGCAAATACCAGAAAGCCGATCCAGTGATGGAGCTTGTCCTCTTCGACGAACAGCTCCGGGATCGGCTGAGAGCGCAGACCCGCGAACAGAAGAATCACTGTCACGGTGGCAAAGATCAGGCCCCGGAGCCAGAACGGCAACTCAATCAAGCCCTTAAGCCACATGATCATTCGGTAATTTTCTCGAAGTTGTTGTAGAACAGGTCGCTGTCACGTCCGTCAGTCATGGTTTGCAGCGAGTAAGCTCGGCTCAGGCGTGCACCGCCATCGCGGGTCAGTGGCGCCCAGACGATGCTGGCCCGACGCATGGTGGAGGTGCAACTCGTCGAACGGGATGGAAACATAGATCCCTTTGTCGAAGCTGCCCTCGCCATACTCCTCCTTCGACGCGCTGGTCAGGGTGACCCAGGCACCAAACTTCACGCCGTTCTTGAACACCCGCGACAAGTCGACGGTGGTGCCCCAGTCCCGTGCCAGATAACGCCCGACGCTGACCGCTGCAAGCATGTCATTGGGCAGCTCAGTATAGCTGGTGACATGGCCCGTCACGGTCTGGTAATCACGCAGGCCGAAGCCCTGATCGAAATCACGCTGACGCACGAAGTTCAGATCGGCGCCCAGCGACCAGCGTTTACCCGTGGGTCGATACAGCACTTCGCTGCCGACGCCGGCGAACATGGATTCCAGATAGCCGCCATAGACCATGCCGTACAAATCCCGATCCAGCTGCGCCGCATGGTTGAACTGGAACGTCGGCATCGTCACATCGGAGGTGGTGAGGTATTTGCGCAAATCGGTGCGCATTCGTGGCAACCCGCTCGGTGCATCGTAGGCAAAGTTGTCGTAGTTGTTCACCAGATTGGCGCTGAGCAAGCCGCTCCACCAGGTGTTGCGGGTGAAACGGTACTCCGCGTCGGCATCGGCGCTGAACTGGTAGAGCAGGCCGTCGGGGCCGCCGATGTTCTGTTTGTAGCCCAGGCCGAGGCCATAGCTGAACGGTTCCAACGCCTGGGTGTAGAGCGTGGTTTCGCGGTGCGCAATCGCCGGATTGACCTCGGTGGTACGGTGCAGGTCTTTCGGCGGCTGGTCATTGTTCACGACCGCGCGGAAAGTCTCTCGCGGCACGCTGGTTTCCTCAATGGACATGCCATAGCGCTGGTTCACCACGGTGAACCAGTCGATGTCTTGATTGACGCTGTTATCAAGAATCCGACTGGCTCGCCCGACAGCTTTGGACGAATAAAAATAGCGGGACTGCTCGCCATACACCATCAGCTCCGAACCGCGTTGAGTGATGCGCTTCACGACAGGGCTTACCCGCCCTGTCGATCGCCAACCCTCATTCCGTGATCTTCTCAAAGTTGCGATAGAACAGATCACTGTCACGGCTATCAGTCATGGTGTGCAGCGAATAACTACGGTTAAGCCGTGCACCACCGTCCCGGGTCAAAGGCGCCCAGACGATATTGGCGCGACGCATCGTCGACACGCTCATCAACTCGTCGAAAGGGATGGAGATGTAGATGCCTTTGTCGAAACTACCTTCGCCATACTCCTCTTTAGTCGCCGTGGTCAGCGTGACCCAGCCACCAAATCGCACACCGTTGCGGAACTCACGGGACAGGTCGATCGTGGTACCCCAATCGCGAGCCAAGTAACGGCCGACACTAACGGCCGCCTGGGCCTCGAAAGGCAAATCGGTATAGCCAGTGATGTGGCCTGTGACGGTCGAGTAGTCACGCAGACCGAATCCCTGATCAAAGTCACGCTGGCGAACGAAGTTCAGATCGGCACCTACGGACCAGCGCTGGCCTGCCGGACGAAACAGCACCTCACCGCCGACGCCGGCAAACATCGACTCCAGATAGCCGCCGTAGACCATGCCATACAGGTCTTTATCCAACTGCTTGGCGTGATTGAGCTGGAACGTCGGCATGGTGACATCCGATGTCGTCAGATACTTGCGCAAGTCAGTGCGCACTCGCGGCAGTCCGCTCGGTGCGTCGTAGGTAAATTTGTCATAGTTATTCAACAAATTGACGCTCAGCAAACCACTCCACCAGGTATCACGGGTAAAGCGATACTCGGCATCCGCATCGGCAGTGAGCTGATAGAGCAAGCCATCGGGACCACCGATGTTCTGCTTGTAGCCCAGACCCAGCCCATAAGAGAAGGGATCCCGTGCCCCGGTAAATAGCGTGGTCTCGGTGTGCGGTACCGCGGCATTGACCTCGGTGGCGCGATGCAAGTCCTGCAAGGGCTCCTGGTGATTAACCACTTCGCGAAATGTTTCGCGGGGCACGCTGGTTTCTTCCAGCGGCATGTCGTATCGCTTGTTCACCAAGGTGAACCAATCGATATCGTCATTGACGCTGTTGTCCAGAATCCGGCTAGCCCGACCCACGGCTTTCGCCGAATAGAAGTAACGCGACTGCTCACCGTACACCAACAACTCAGAGCCACGCTGGGTGATGCGCTCCACTTTATAACCGGCGTTGTTTTGCAGACGCTGGGACACATTGGCCCAATTGACCTGGTCCGGGGAGGTGACAGGTGCCTGGGCCGGAAGAGGTTCCGCTGGCGGGTCATAGGTCTTTGTTGGCGTCTTGCGGCTGGCAAAGTTGGTGTGCAGCGTGATACCGAACATCGCGGTATTACCACGTTCCCAGGCCGCGCTGAGGTCAATCGAGTCTGTCAGCTTGAAAACCGCGCCGACATTAATCGGCGAGTCTTGCTTGATGTCGTTATCCTTCGGCTCGTTTTTATAGTCGTTGCCTTCGTATTCAAGTTTCAGACTGAGGGGGGCCCAAGGTGTTTGATAGGCGACACCACCAAACAAGGATGGCGATCCTCTAAAATAATTCGCATTGAAGTCGCCTGTCCCTTCGCTGGGTGGTCGTGTATCAAAGCGCTCATCGACCCAGCCAAGCGGGTTATCAAAATCCCCCCGACGGCCCATGTATCCCCAAGCGACACCAACGCTGAAGTCGAAGTTGCCAACGCGTTTGTTACTCACAAAATACTCGCTGGAAAACAATCCAGTACCACCGATGTCCTGAAAACCTAACGCCACTTGAGGAAGCCAGTGACTTTCCTGCCACAAACGAATTTTGGCATCGACAGCTTTATCTTTGTAGCTTTGATCGCCACTGAGGGACTCAGGTCCGTACGCCCGGTTGGTAATGGCGGTATATCGAAACGAGCCTTCAAGCCAATCAAAGGGCTGTAGCGAAAGGCTGTAGCGAGTATAGGGATCGGTTCGACTGGCATTGACACTCAGCTCACCGGCAGGTGCCATGCGTGCGGTAGGGGTTTGTAACAAGCCCACACCACCGAAATCATTCTGGGTATAACGCGGCTCTCCATGAGCTAAACCACAAGGCAACAACAGGACCGCTGCAAAACGTAACTTCAAGGGGCCACCTCAGCCACAGGTTGAGTGGCGAGGAATTCGGCCAACTGCTGATTGAGTTCAGGTGTAGGCGGATCAAGATCATCGTTCTTGATCGGCACGAGGATTTTGCTGCCGGCGGCGGGCCAATACCCCTCTTCCCGATTCCACAGTGCGATACCGATCCGCCGGGTGTGACCATCGGGCTGAATAACCCACAGGTAGTCCGTCTCTGCGTCGGACAAGGCCTGACAGGATCGAAGATAGTCACGGGCTTCCTGCATCGCGCGATAAGGCAGTCGGCAAGGTTTCGCGACGGCGCCCAACACTTCCACGGTATTCGGGCGAAGCGGATAGACTAGACGGTCGCCATCAGCAAGATGCTCGTTAAGCGCAAACCCGACCTCTACGGCAACGGGGTCAAGTACCGCAACCTGGCGACCCGTTACCGGTAACCGGCCGATCTCCTCAAAGAGCTGATTCGCCAAGGAAGCCCGGGCAGGCTTGTCAAACAGCAACGCACCACGCTGTAGAACTTTCAGATCAAACAATACGCCGACTTTCAGTCGGCGCTGTTCCTCTAGCAAAGGCTGGCGGAGCCATGCGGCACCCAACCAGTAACTCTCAGCATTGGGCTGCGCAGCGGTAATAACATCCAGCAAACGAGCGCCCGACTGGATCTTGAAATAGCCAGGGCTGCGAACGTCGCCAATGACAGTAACATCGGCATGACTCAGACCTGAGCTGGCTAATAGTAAACCCGCAAACACAATATTCAGACGCTTCAATTGATAGCTCCCTGAGCAGAACGCAACTGAATGACCTTCAGGGAAATTTGAGGCGTTAGATGCTGCTCGCTCTGAATGACGAAACCATCACTTGGTCTGATCCAATAACGATTGACTGCATGGAAATCTATTTCAGGCGCATCAATGCGCTCATCAACACGGAGCAAGGCATAAGTCTTGTCCATCACCCTGATGTCCTCGATGCCTTCTTTGCTAAACCGACTGTTCACGGCAATACCGACTCGGTAGCCGTCATTGATATCGATCCAGCGAGTGCTGCTGTACCCGTCGGGTAGTAGATGCAGTCCACGCTTGAACGGCGACTCGCTCTCCCAGCGGGTACCATCGAGGTTGATACCGAGCCCGACGCTGCGCACGATCAAGCCGTCGCGCATCAACAACACCTGCTTACCGGAGGCAACCCAGAACTGCAGGTCGCCCCGTTGGCGAATCATCGCCATGACGCCCTCGCTGGAAGACGTTGTCACTTTAATTTGAGGATAGGGAACGGCGTCCACCTGCGCCTGGGTCAACTGCAAAGAGTCTGGCCCCATAGTGGACGCTTTAAGCGTGTCGAAAGAGGCTTTCATCAACGGGTTACACCCGCACAAAATGAAAGCCAGCGCCAAGTAGACGCTGCTGCGTAAAATGTTCACCGGTAGCCTTTGCCCTTAGTCGCTTACGTCGTTCTTGGCCTTCGCTCCAATACCCACGATGGATGCAGATGGAACCAACTGGCTGATAAGGCGATTCCAACGAGTAACGTTGGCAGGTCCAACATAGACTACGTCCTGCGCTTGCACATCGAACCGTGTCGCCAATGCCATTGCAGAGGGCGAAGAAGCCTCCAACTGGAAAATCTTAGCTGGTTCTTTATCCAAGTTTTCTACACCCCTGATGACATAAACAGCGTTGCCATTAGAAGTCGTCTGGTTCAAGCCCCCCACTGTTCCCAACACATCGGACAAGTTCATGGTTTTAGTTTTGAAGCTCAATGCCCGGGGCTGGTTAACCTCACCCATGACATAGATTCGCTTGCGATCGTTGTAAGGTACATACAACTGATCGCCAGCCTTGAGGTAAACATTTGGCAACGGGGAATTGTTCTGACGGTTCAGCGCATCCAGGTCCAGCTTATATTCATGACCGTCTCGTAAAAGCACCAAACCCGAAAGGTCAGCATTCAGTGGATCGATGCCGGCAGCACCAACAGCTTCGACAACACTCAGTGGTGTAGTGGTGAGGGGTTGTTGCCCTGCCCTGATGACCGCGCCAGAAACAACGACTTTTTGGCTGGCGAAACGCAATACACTCACGTCTACTTGTGGACTTTCAATAAACTGCGAAAGCCGACTGGAGATATGCTCGCGTAGTTCTTCAATTGTTTTACCCGCTGCAGCGACGTTGCCTACATAGGGGTAAAAAAGACTACCATCCGGGCGAACAAGACGCCCGTTCGCATCGATTTGCTGCTGTGGCCCAGAGGGTGCCGTTAACTCCGGATGGTCCCAAACAGTAATAAACAGTAAATCATTGGCTCCAATCCGATAACTGGCGGGTGAATAGCGCAATAGTTCGGGCGAAATGATCTCACCTTCTTTCGTGGCCGCGTCCATGGCGATCAATTTAGGGGTGATCGGGATTAACTCAACACGGCTGTTCTCAGACGTTCCATCACGTACGATTTGACTGGTGTCCATATGTTGGCCAGGAGAAAACATACAACCCTGCAAAGTAATACTTGCCAGCACGGCAACAGAAAGATTTCGTATCATATTGGCACTACGTTAGTTAAGAGCTCACCCAAAAAAACAAGGTCACACAGGTAGCCCTGCGTGACCTTGTCCGAAACGCCTCTGCAATTTCAATTAGTAGTTCCGGTGGTACCGGTGGTACCACCGGTACCACCGGTACCGCCATTTGAACTTCCACCACTATTAGATGCAGCAACCACGCCCGCGACCACTGCACCACCGATAAGCAAACTCGTACCAACAGTGACTGAACCCACCAATGGAGTACTCAGAGTCAGCGGTTCTTCTGCCGCGATTGCTGAGGCACTCAAAATAGTCAACAGACTAACAGCAAAAAAAATTTTCATATCAGACTCCTTCTCTAGTTACGGGGGTTTGATACTAAGTACCAAAAACGAAAGAGTGAACAGACACCGACTAATATAAGCATCAAACGCCTGTGCCCGCCCCCACTTTTCACCTTCTAGTAGACCATATCACTGAAAGATCACCAATGCCAGTGAGGGCGTAGAGCGCGATCAAGCGCACAGACTGAAAGTTAATTTCGCAAAACTATATTACCCCACATTTTCCTATGAAATTCAGCGCATTACCGGTGCTTTCAGACTTATTTTATGGATTTTTAACAGTCACCCATCGAGCAAGATGTTAATAAATGTCTGATTTGTACCCACATAAAAACTCCAGCTTCATCGTCGTAGAGACATTGAGAGCAATTACCCTCCTTTCAACTGACTGGCGAGGCGCTCGAGAAAAATCACCAAGAGCGAATCTAGCATGTTAAAAGACGCACAGCAATGTCATTTATACAATAAAAACAGATACTTGTGAGCTCAACCCAAGCGAAATAACTGTTATTTTTGGTCAGCAAAAATATTGCCGCAACGATGGGAAATCATGTTAGAAATTATGTCAAATTGAGCCTGTACAAAGATACTTTCTAAATTGCATGACGAATACTTTCTGACTACGTAAAATACCCAGCCATACAGATTAATAGCGTAGATAACATTCCGAGCAAGAAAACTGACATTCATTTGCACGACCAAAACCCCGAATATACGTAGGGATTTTTTACAGCATCAGATTGACACCTTGGAGCACTCGCTTGCTCCAAAGAGTTTTCAGGACTAATACTCTAAATCCTGGGGCGGTAGCGTGCCATTTTTGAATTCATCCAGATGTCCGCGCCCTAAAAAAGGAACGAAGCGCGACCTTATTACCCGCGTCGTTTGCACCAAGTCGAACATCACAAATCACTTCAGCAGAGTACCGTTATGATCCCCATTATTTTGTCAGGCGGGACAGGGTCCCGCTTATGGCCCCTATCTCGTCAACAACGCCCAAAACAATTTCTACCTCTTTCCGACGACACGTTTTCGATGCTGCAGGCGACTATCCAACGTTTAGACGGATTGGGCCTACAAGCACCACAGCTCATCTGTAATGAAGCACATCGTTTCCTGGCAGCGGAACAGGTGCTCAATCTTGGAATAGAAGACTTCCGAATTTTGCTTGAACCGATCGGACGGAACACAGCTCCCGCAATAGCAATTGCTGCGATTCAGGCTGCCTCTACAGAAAGCGACCCTATTTTATTGGTACTTGCTGCTGACCACTTGATCGAAGATATCGCAGAGTTCCATACAAGTGTGAAGGCAGCGATACCGCTGGCAGAAGATGGGAAACTAGTAACTTTCGGCATTTTACCTAAAACACCAGAAACGGGATATGGTTATCTCGAAATAGGCGAGGAAGTTGGCGAAAAGGGATACCGGGTAAAACGTTTCGTTGAAAAGCCGGACGCTGCGACAGCAAAGAACTATCTCGAAAGTAAACGGTACCTTTGGAACAGCGGAATGTTTATGTTCAAGGCCAGCCGTTACCTTGAGGAACTGGAAAAGTTCCGTCCTGAAATGTTATCTATCTGCCGATCCGCATTGAGTAGCGGGTCTGAGGATATGTACTTCACACGCATAAATAGCGAAATTTTTGCGACCTGCGCCGATGAATCCATTGACTATGCAGTAATGGAAAATACGACCGATGCAGTATTGGTACCTTTGAATGCAGGCTGGAGTGATCTCGGTTCTTGGAATGCATTGGCAAATGTTTCGACCAAAGACGAAGCAGGTAATACCCCTAAAGGGGACGTTCTGATGGAAGGCACACTAAATACCTATATCCATGCAAACAATCGTCTGGTCGCGACTTTAGGCGTTCAAGACCTCATCATCGTAGAAACAAAAGACGCAGTGTTGGTTGCTCACAAATCCCATGAGCAGGATATCAAGAAGCTGGTTGAACAACTGAAACAGTCTGGACGGCACGAGCACATCAATCATCGTGAAGTTTACCGCCCTTGGGGAATGTACGACTCGATTGATAACGGTCCCCGCTACCAAGTTAAACGTATTACAGTACAACCTGGGGCCAAACTCTCGGTTCAGATGCATCATCATCGAGCAGAACACTGGATCGTTGTGAGTGGTACCGCAAAAGTTACAAACGGTGAAAACACCTATCTCGTCGCCGAAAATGAATCAACCTATATTCCTATCGGTCAAATACATGCGTTAGAAAACCCAGGTGTGATTCCACTGGAGTTAATTGAGGTGCAGTCCGGTTCATATCTAGGAGAGGACGATATTGTTCGCTTCGAAGACAAGTATGGCAGAGCTTAGCTCTCCCACCATTGCATACCCAACTCAAAAATCGTATTTAGTTTTCTGAATACCCCCCACGTCAACACGCATCCGATCCGATCCGATCCGATCCGATCCGATCCGATCCGATCAACATCCAGCATGAGAGGCGAAAACTGCTTTGTTTAAAAGTATTTTGATCGTCTGCACCGGGAACATATGCAGAAGCCCTATGGCTGAAACAATATTTGCCGAGTTGTTAGAGGGAACTGATATAAAAATCAGGTCCGCCGGCTTAGGCGCACTGGTCGACCAGCCTATTGAATCAACCACGCTAGCCGTGTTAGACAAACACGGTCACACACCCGCGGCCCATAAAGCGCGTCAATTAACATCTGCAATGCTTGGTGACGCTGATCTTGTGCTGGTTATGGAAAAACGTCAGTTAGCCAGTGTACTCCAGCTCTCTTCCGAAGCTCGTGGAAAAGTTTTTCTGCTCGGCAAATGGCAAGATGAACGCGAAATACCCGACCCCTATCGCCAAGGAAAGGCTGCATTTGAACATGCACATGCCTTGATAAAAGAATCGGTACAAGCATGGGCTACCCGATTAACGCTTTGAAGCCCTCCCTCTCATACCAATATCATATAGAAGTCCATACATGCAGCAGCCGCCAATAAATACCATTAGCCCAAATGAAAGCGAAGAAATAGATTTGCTTGATTTGTTAGGCACCCTGATAGACTACAAATTTGTTATCGCTGGGATCACCAGTGTATTTATGATTGGCGGATTATCCTACGCGGTATTGGCCGCCCCTGTTTATAGGGCGAATGCCATCATCCAGGTAGAACCCAAAAAAAATGATGTGCTCGGGTTCAATGATATGAGCAGTCTATTGGGTGGAGAGTCCCCCTCTGGTACAGAAATTGAGCTTATCAAATCTCGATCCGTTCTAGGAAAAGCGATCGACAACTTAAAACTTAACATCATAAGCGAACCTCACTACTTTCCAGTTTTTGGCAGATTTTTAGCAACAAGATATACAGGAGACACGCCCGATTCTCTAGCCACACCTTGGTTTGGTATGAATAGCTATAACTGGGGAGGAGAATCACTCACAATTTCTAGACTTGACGTGTCCCAGGAATTACTTGGAGAAGAACTCACGCTGACATCCAAGGAGAAGGGCTCCTATGATCTATTGGATGAAGACGGCAATCTTCTGGTTAGTGGACATGTGGGATCCCGGGCAGAAAACAACGGTGTCGAGATTCTAGTTTCCGAGTTGCGAGCCAACCCGGGCGCCACATTCTCAGTAGTGCGTGAACCGCGCCTGAACAGTATCAAGGACTATCAGGAAGCACTGGATGTCAGTGAGCGCGGTAAAGACTCAGGAATTTTGGGCCTTGCTCTAGAAAGCACCGATCCACAAAAAGCAGTCAAAACACTGAACGAGATTTCGCGGTTATACGTTCGCCAGAATGTCGAGCGTACTTCTGCAGAAGCCGCTGCCAGCCTCGACTTTCTCAAAAATCAGTTGCCTCAGGTACACAAGGATCTAGAGGAAGCAGAAGACGCACTTAACAAATATCAAACTCGCAGTAAGTCCATTGATATTAGCTTGGAAACCAAAGCGATCCTGGACCAGATCGTTGCTCTTGATACAAGCATTTCAGAGTTAAAGCTGCAACAAGCAGAGATGGATAGAAAATTCACCACTCAACACCCTGCTTACAAAGCATTGTTAACAAAGATTGATGAGTTGAGCAGTAAACAAAGTGGGCTTTCCAAGAGGGTCGAAAGTCTTCCCGCGACTCAGCAAGAATTGTTGAGTCTGACTCGGGATGTCCAAGTCAGCACAGAAATATACACTCAACTACTAAACCGAGCACAAGAGCTCGATATTGTTCGTGCCGGCTCCGTAGGTAACGTCCATATTGTTGACGATGCAGATGTTGATCTGAGAGAACCCGTCCGCCCCAAAAAAGCGCTTGTGGTACTGATGGCAACTCTGTTGGGGGCTTTCCTTTCGGTCATATTCGTGATGCTCCGCCGGGCAATCAATCGAGGGATTGAAAATGCAGATGTTATTGAGCAACTGGGGCTGCCTGTATACGCTTCAATTCCCTTCAGCACTTTACAAAAATCGGTTGAGGTCGGTTCTAAAAAGACAAGTGCGCAAGATCATGCCCAAATACTTGCCATAAGCCAACCTACTGACCTCGCGGTTGAGGCGGTCCGAAGCCTACGCACCAGCCTGCACTTCGCCATGCTAGAGGCACAAAATAACCGCCTTATGATCTCTGGCCCTAGTCCGTCTGTAGGTAAAACTTTTGTTTCTTCAAACCTCGCCGCACTGATTGCACAGTCTGGAAAACGTGTACTGATTGTTGACGTTGATATGCGCAAGGGATATCTCCATAAGTCATTCAGCAAACCTGCGGAAAATGGCCTATCTGACATTCTCACCTCGCGTAGCAGTTTGAGCAGTGCGTTGCATGAGACGGAAGTAAAAAACCTGTACTTCATCAGCCGTGGACAAACACCGCCGAATCCTGCAGAACTCCTGATGCACAAGAATTTCAGTAACTTCCTTGAGGAGGCCAGTGAGCAATTCGACCTGGTTATTCTCGACACTCCGCCAATCTTGGCCGTTACTGATGCTGCTATCGTCGGGCGCCTGTCGGGAACGTCGATGATTGTTACTCGATTTGGCATGAATCCGGTGGGTGAAATAAAACTGACTATTCGACGATTCGCGCAAAATGGAGTCAACTTGAAGGGCGCGATACTCAATTATGTAGAGAAACGGGCGACCTCAAAAACTGGCTACAACTCCTACGGTTATTATCAATATTCATACGTAACCGACAAAAAATAAACTCAATTGCATGTCAGGCTCAAGATAATAATCGCCGCCACGCGAAACAGGCGTACGGCGAACCACGCTTGCCGTATCAATCACGGGTATTACAACAGTATTCCTACACAAGCGTTTGGCCTGATAAATACGCCAAACCGATTTTTACCCTCTTAGGTGATCAACATGAAAGTTACTGTTTTTGGCACTGGCTACGTCGGACTTGTACAGGGAGCCGTTCTTGCCGATGCTGGGCACAACGTCATATGTATTGATGTTGACGCAAAAAAAATTGAGCGTTTAAAGCAGGGAATCATCCCTATATTCGAGCCGGGCCTGGAAGAACTCGTCAAGAAGAATTACAGCGCTGGAACTCTTCAGTTTTCCACTGACGCCGCACTCGGAGTGAATCACGGAACAATTCAGTTTATTGCAGTGGGCACTCCTCCCGACGAAGATGGATCGGCGGACCTGAAACATGTGCTCGCAGTAGCCGAAACGATAGCCCAGAACATGGAAGAACATCGAATTATTGTAAATAAATCCACCGTTCCCGTAGGTACCGCACAGCGCGTAAGCGATCGTATCTCAGAAGTACTCGCTCGGCGTGATCTGAAAATTTCATATGATGTAGTGTCCAACCCGGAATTTCTAAAAGAAGGTTCGGCAGTTAACGATTGCATGCGTCCTGATCGTATTATTATCGGCTCAGAAAGCGAGCAATCGGAGGAGCTAATGCGCGAACTTTATTCTCCCTTCAATCGCAATCATGAAAAAATAATCATGATGGATGTGCGTAGTGCGGAACTGACCAAATACGCTGCCAACTGCATGCTCGCTACAAAAATCAGCTTCATGAATGAAATAGCGAACTTGGCTGAAATACTAGAGGCCGATATTGAGATGGTCCGCAAAGGTATTGGCGCGGATCCACGGATAGGCTATCACTTCATTTACCCAGGCGTGGGTTACGGTGGTTCTTGCTTTCCAAAAGACGTTCAGGCTTTGATTAAGACAGCGACATCCATTGACTACGATGCAAAAGTTTTGAAAGCCGTTGAAAATAGAAACAATGAACAAAAAACCACTTTGTTTTCGAAGATTCATAAACATTTCAACGGCGATCTGCACGATAAAACATTTGCCTTGTGGGGATTAAGTTTCAAACCAAACACTGATGATATGCGCGAAGCGCCTAGCCGAGTGATCATGGAAGCACTCTGGGCAGCAGGTGCGAAGATCCAAGCCTTTGATCCAGAAGCTATGGAAGAAACACAACGGCTTTATGGTGAAGTGGATAGCTTGACACTATGTGGAACGAAGGAAAGTGCTTTGAAGCAAGCAGATGCGCTCATTATCGTTACCGAATGGCAAAATTTCCGCTCTCCCGATTTTGATATGATCAAAGCACAATTGAAGAATCCACTTATTTTCGACGGGCGTAACTTGTTCGACCCTAAAGCAATGAAAAACAAAGAACTGACCTATTATTCCGTAGGACGCGCTTGATGAAAATTCTAGTAACCGGCGTAGCGGGCTTCATCGGGTATCACGTCACGAAGAAATTGATTGCTGAGAACCATATCGTTTACGGCATTGACAACCTCAACGACTACTACGACCCACAGCTAAAGAAAGATAGGCTCACTGATTTACACCTATACTGCGAGAAGCTTCAAAAAAGCGAAAATTTTAAATTTGAACTAATGGATCTGGTCGATGCGCCGGCCATCACTTCATTGTTTAAAGAAAATAATTTTGATCGAGTTATACATCTCGCTGCGCAAGCGGGGGTTCGGTATTCAATAGAAAACCCAAAAGCCTATATTGACTCTAACATTGTGGGTTTTCTGAATATCCTGGAATCATGCAGAGCCCAGAAAACACCACACTTGGTATATGCCTCATCTAGTTCTGTTTACGGAATGAACAGCAAAATACCATTTTCAACCCATGACAACACAGACAATCCTATTAGTTTGTATGCAGCCACCAAAAAATCTAATGAACTGATGGCGCACTCCTATAGCCACCTTTTTGATATCCCGACGACTGGCTTACGCTTCTTTACGGTATATGGCCCTTGGGGCAGGCCAGACATGGCATATTTTTCATTTAGTAAATCCATTTGCATGGGGGAGCCCATCAATGTATTTAATAAAGGTAAAATGGAGCGGGATTTCACCTATATTGACGACATCGTCAATGGCATTGTGAAGGTCATGGATAAAATTCCTACCTCGCAAAGTACCGTCAATACAAACTCCCCCGCCCGATACAAAATATACAATATAGGAAACAACAACCCGATCACCTTAGAGCGATTTATATCCTCTATCGAGAGCGCGCTTGAAAAAAAGGCGACAAAAAACGAACTTCCGATGCAGCCTGGAGATGTCCCTCTAACGTATGCTGACGTCGACGACTTGATTAAGGATGTGGGTTTCAAACCCTCAACAAATATAGAAACCGGAATGGCAATATTTACTGATTGGTACTTGAAGTATAGCAACAGAGAAAAGAGCAGCGACAATGAAAACTAGGGATTTGATAAAATCAGACATCACTGCGATCTATAATACGATCAACCTGAAAACCCTTGTTAAATCCTTTTTTAATCCAAGCGTTCATGCATGCGTACTGACCAGATTAGTACGCAGTAAAAACAAGATATTCAGCGCCATTATCAGAAACCTATTGATATCAAAACACTCAATGGATGTTAGCTCAACTGCGGTAATTGGTCCCGCCTTGAGACTTCCACACCCCATTGGAATAGTGATCGGGAACAATGCCGTTTTGCACAGCAGTATTACCATATACCAAAATAGTACGATTGGCTCAAAGAACGGTTACCCAGAGATAGGTAACCATACAATCATTTATCCTAATAGTGTCATTGTCGGACCCATCAATGTTGGAGATCATTGCGTCATCGGGGCTGGTTCGTTTTTAGACAGAAGCCTTATCGCTAATACTGTCTTTCGTAACTAGCATTACGTCAGGCCCGACAAACCGAAGATTGAGGGAACAATGATTAAACACAGCGCAGCGTGGATGGTGATGGGAAATGGCATCTATGCCATTAGCCAAGCCGCGATTTTAGCTATTCTGGCAAGACTAGTGAATGTCGAAGCGGTTGGGATGTTTAGCTTCGCATTGGCGATCACAGCTCCCATTATGTTATTGTCTAACATAGGTTTGCGCACTCAGATTATTACCGATACACAGAACGCTTACTCGCTGCGTGAGTATCAAAAACTTCGTCAACTCTGTAGCGCAGTTGGCGCGGGCCTCTGTGTTGCTATCGCGACTGTCATGTCATCGACGACAGAACTAATCATTGTAGTTATTCTCGTAACGCTCTCAAAATCCGCGGAAAATCAGTCGGAACTGTTTTACGGCATCCTGCAAAAGCAATACAAACATCGTATAGTTGCAATTTCACTGGCTATCAGAGGGGTCATAGGCGCAACAAGTCTTGCCGCGGGGACCTATTTTTCAGGAAATCTAATCACTGGCGTCATCTGCTACACCGTTTCCTGGTGGGTCATCTGCATATTTTATGATAAAAAATGTACACGCCGAAGTATCAGTAGTATTGGAGACAATAAAAACACTCGATACGCAGACCTTATGCCATTGGTATATGCAGGTCTACCGCTGGGTATTTCCGCGTTACTCATAAATCTTAATACCGGCATTCCACGTATCTTTATCGGTCAATCTGACGGCATGCATGCTATTGGCATCTACTCCATCATGGCCTTTATAGTACAGACCGGCAGCTTGATTATAAACTCTACTGGGCAAGCTATCCTTCCAAAGCTATCAGTACAGTTTAGCCAAAAAGATACTAAAGCGTTTCTGGCTCTTACGGTCAAAGCTTCACTCGTTGTACTGCTCTTGAGCATTCTTGGCACGATTGCATCATTTTTCTTCGCCGACTACTTTTTAGAGTTGGCTTTCGGCAGCGAGGTATCCAAGAATGCACACCTGCTTACCTTGATGTTTGCCATTTCGCCTGTTCAATACCTCGGAAGTTTATTCGGTTATGCCATTTCTTCCACCAAACGCAATATATCTCTGGTTAGCGTTCAAGCGGCCGCGTCTATAGCCGCGCTGGCTGCATCGCTTATTTTGATTCCTCTGTACGGATTGAAAGGGGCTGTAGCCGCTACATTAATTGCAAATAGCGTAGCATTATCGGGATATATCATCACACTGATAAACTCCCTTAAATCTGCCTCCTCGAAAAACTCGCCAGAATTTGCCGAACAAGCCAAATGAAGAAAATATCCTCCTATACAATGTCGTTCATTTGCTGTGCAAGTGTCGCGTTCATACTGATCATTATATTCGGTGAGTCTGCAATCGGCATTCCCTTGGCTATCGGAATATTAACATCCTCCATATTACTAAAGGACACTGTCGACTGGGCCCGTTCGCGGCTGGATAGTTTTGACCCAGGTGCGATTCTTGGTCTGGCAGGCCTCATGTACTTCCTGATCAGTCCGGTTTCCCAGGTCTCATGGGACTTCTGGCCTTATTTGCCCGCCCTGACCAATGATTCGAGTTGGATTTCCTTTTGGTCCGTCTTAAATCTATTCGGCGCGTTAACTTATAAGTTTTTCAGCCGAGTCAAATTCAAACGTAGCGCCACTACATACGTGGCGCCAGCGACATTCAATCACAAACGATTTATATTTTTATCTTTAATGCTTCTTGCACTATGTGCTGTTTGCCAACTCTATATCTATGCATCCTTCGGTGGGATTCTTGGGTTTATTGCTACGTTCACAGCGAGACAAGCTGCGGGAATTGAAGACGAAGACCCGTTTGCCGGAATGGGCATGCTCATGCTAGTCGCCGAGAGCTTTAAGTTCCTGTTTTCCATATTTGTAATCTATTGGATAAAGGATTGGAAGTGGGCAAAAAGTAATTATTGCTTCGCAATTATTATGATCGGCTTACTGATTACTTTCATCTTATTTGGAGGATTACGAGGTAGCAGGAGCAGCACACTATTTTCTTTAATATTTGCAGCAGGCATGTACCATTTCTGGATCAGAAAGCTGCCGGTTAGAATGTTACTTGCTGGTGTTGCATTCTCATTACTATTTGCAACCTCCTATTATTGGTACAAAATTGCAGGTGCGGATGGGTTGAGTGCCATTGTGGACTCCAGTGCCCGTCAAAGCTTCCATAGCAGCCGTCAAAACGTCGACCAATACCTTGTCGTTAGAGACTTAGGACGCATGGATATGCAAACGCTAGCGCTCAAAAAAATCGTATCGGGCGAGCAGCCATTGTCTTTTGGCCGAACCTATTTGGTTAGTATATTTTCGAGCATACCAAAATCGATATTGCCTTTTATACCAGACCAAGTAACCAAAGAAAAAACCGAACTTATCCATGGTCGCGGCAGTTATCAGCGCGGTGAAGCCAGGCAGACCACGCTTGTACTGGGACAGTTTGGCGAATCATTAGTTAATTTTGGTATTCCGGGTATTTTTCTGTTTTATGCGGCGCTAGGTCTATTTGTTGGGAAAATAAGAAGCCTGATAAAGCACTTACCTAAGCGCGATATAAGACTCCTGTTCATCCCCGTGACGTGTTTGATCCCTCTATTGATGATTGGCACAGACATGAACGTACTTTTAATGCAATTGGTGCGTTACCTAACAATACCGCTAATTCTTACGGTCTTATGCCTCAAGATAAAGAAAAAGAATACGAGCCTATCCCCAATGAACCTGACCACTCCTCTTAGTGGCGCCGCATAAACTTTATTACAAGCTTGACTGACAACAAATTCACCAAATATATGCGCGCACTTCAGCTTAGTTTGTTTCAGATAACTTCCTGAGCCAAGAACACCCTTTTCATGCTTAAATTCGTACATGGATGCAAACGATGCCAAATACCCCCCCCAAAAAATTTCTTATATGCACCGCAAAATACAGTGACAACTTGGGAGACGGAGTGATATCGGACTGCACTGAGTACCTGATAAATAAAGCCAGTCCAGAGTCGTCTATTAATCATATAGATATTGCTGGCCGAACTCAGTACCGGTCCAGCGCTAAGCAGGATATAAAAATCACAAAAAAGATATTCTTTTTTATTCCTCACTTTTTACAACCGGTGATGACATTAGTTGCCTGGCATTTGTTCATGAAAAAACGCCTGGATTCCGCATGGTCTAAAAATGCGCCTGGCGGAAATTTTCTATTATTGTTTGGCGGCGGACAGCTTATTAGCGATGTGGCGTTAAACTTCCCGTTAAAGTTTAATCACCTTATTAATAAAACAACGTCAATAAACGCAAAACTGGCGACCAATGCTATTGGTGTTTCCTCCAAGATGTCTACCGTGGGGAAGCTGCTGTACACCAACTCTCTTAATTCTAAAAAGTGGATTCATCTGAGTGTAAGAGATCAGGAAAGTCAAAAAGCACTACAAACACTTGTCAACAATTCTAAAGATGTATCTCTTACTGTCGATCCAGCACTGTGGACAAGAGAGTGTTACAGCCTTGAAAATGATCGTACGCAAGAACATCCTGAAACCATCGGTTTGGGTATTGCACACCCATTAGAGCTTTCAGCCCATATTGAAAAGAGCAAAAAAATATCACCTGATGAAACGCTTAAATTCTGGACTGACTTGACGATAAAACTTGTCAACGCAGATAAAAAACCGGTCTTGTTTTCCAATGGTTCTGCGGAGGACGTTTCATTCTGCGAAGAAGTTTACACAAACCTCGCACAGCAAGGATATGCCTCAAAAGTAGAGCTGAGTGCTGCACCACTCCAGCCGGTAGATCTGGTCAAAAATATCAATAGATTTCACGCAGTGATCTCCCACCGCCTCCATGCAAATATCATTGCAAACTCTTTACTCATACCCACCGTACAACTTGGCTGGGATGCGAAAGTCAAATCATTCGCCAAAATAATGGGGCGCGAATCTTGGTGCTTTGAAAAATTACCCACGGCGTCAGTAGCCTTTGAAGCAATCGAGAGCGTTTTACAAATAGGCATAGATAATTCACATCTAAACAAGTTAAAACAAATTTCATTTGACAACATAAATGAGATTGTAAAAAGGTACAATGCATGAAAATTTACCTCGTCAGAGATGGAGTATTTACGACAACTAATGGTCGTCCGGCCTCAAATCTCCTACATTACGAATTTTACGGCCGAAGATACCTATCGGTTTTCTCTGAAGTCATTATTGTAGGTCGTCTTTTTGAGAAGCAGGATCCGACTGCCCTGCCCGTTGATGGTCCAAATGTAAGTTTTTTAAAACTACCTGCCGGACATGGTCCGATTGGATTAATCAAGAGCCTTCCTTCGATCCTGAAGACTGTCCTTTCTACAACTTCTCCTGGAAGCGCTTATCTGTTGCGCGTCCCGGCAAATGTTCCTAGCATCTACGCTCTTGTATTATGGTTAAAAAGGATTCCTTTTTGCATCGAGGTCTGCGCAGACCCGTTTGACTCCTATAGTGCAAAAGCTTTAAACAATCACCCTCTAAGTCGCTTATTCCAGAAATTTTTTGTCGGCCTGGTCAAATGGCAATGTCGTAAGGCTGTGGCCACAGCTTATGTGACAAGGAACGCTCTACAACTGATGTATCCACCTGGCGAACCGGCGACATCGTATGCATTTACCTCAATTGATCTCTTCGAGGAAGCTTACGCGCTAAATGCCAAGAGAATTGAAGATTTCGAAACATCCACCCCGCACATTGTTTTAACAGGCAATATGCAGGGTAAAATGAAAGGGCATGATACGTTATTAAATGCTTTGGCAATTATTCACAAGAAAGGCATTAAAGCGAAGCTTACGATTATCGGGTATGGCAACAATGAGCCGCTTTATAGAAAGATGTGTGCGGATCTTAACTTAGAAAATTTTGTCACATTCACAGGCAAAATGGCGTCAGGAGAGCCTATCAGGAGAATACTGGACACCGCAGATTTATTTGTCTTGCCGTCACGTCAGGAGGGATTGCCTAGAGCACTACTGGAGGCTATGGCAAGGGCTTTGCCTGCTATTGCAACGCGCGTAGGGGGAACCCCAGAGTTAGTGGAAGAGTGTGCGCTTGTTCCCCCAGATGATGAACAACTTCTGGCTAACAAAATTATAGAGTTCCTATCTTCCCCCGACCTGCTTCACTCTCAGTCATCCAGAAATTTGTTAGTTGCCAGAACATACAACGCAGCTGTAATTCAAAACCTGAGGAATGACTTCCTCACTTCGATGATGAAGCTGTCGCGCGCAACTGCTTGAACAGCACTATTGTTAACTTCGAAAAAGAGATCTTAATATGAAAGTAGCCATTATACATGACTGGCTGGTAACGCTGGGTGGCGCGGAAAAGGTTTTAAAAGAGATCCTAACTATTTATCCAGAAGCCGACATCTTTACCGTGGTGGACTTTCTGACCCCAGAACAAAGGACCGAAATATTCAACAAGAAAACAACAACATCATTTATTCAAAAACTACCTTTCGCCAAGAAAAACTATCGGTCATATCTGCCATTGATGCCTATTGCGATCGAACAGTTCGATCTCTCTTCTTACAACCTTATCATCAGTAGTAGCCACGCGGTCGCTAAAGGTGTGCTCACAGGTCCTGACCAACTGCATATCTGTTACTGCCATTCTCCAATACGTTATGCGTGGGATATGCAAGCTCAGTACCTAAGAGACGGCGGATTAAGTACCGGTATAAAAAGCTGGCTGACTCGTACCCTGTTACATCGTATCCGCATATGGGATCATCGCACCTCAAATGGGGTGGATCACTTTATATGCAACAGTGACTTCATCTCCAGAAGGATCTGGAAGATATATCGTCGAAAGTCAACCGTCATTCATCCATCCGTAGCAATTGAAAATTTTACTATGATCGAGAAAAAGGAAGATTTCTATCTGACCGCATCTCGCTTGGTTCCTTACAAAAAAATCGATCTCATAGTTGATGCATTTAAAAACATGCCGGATCGAAAACTCGTCGTCATAGGGGATGGCCCACAATTCAATAAAATAAAAGAGAACGCTGCTCCAAATATCGAAATACTGGGTTATCAGGAATTTTCCGTACTGCGTGACTATATGGAGCGCGCTCGTGCTTTCGTTTTTGCTGCGGAAGAAGATTTTGGGATTATTCCAGTAGAAGCGCAAGCCTGCGGTACGCCGGTGATTGCCTTTTCCAAAGGTGGAGCACTGGAAACTGTTATTGACGGGGAGACAGGGGTCTTCTTTCCTACCCAGACCGCAGAGGCGATTCAGCAGGCTGTTGATAATTTTGAAAAGTCCTTCATTTTCTCCCCCGCGCTAATCAGAGCGAACGCAGAAAAATTTTCGAGTCAGAATTTTCGTAATGATTTAAAAAGTTTTGTAGATCAAAAAATAGCTCAACCAATACCAACAACCACACCTGCAACAGAACTGGTATAAATCCAAAGCTTTAATTCACTGAGCACATCCTGGGTACAAACGCCCAAAAGAAACCCACAAACTGCACCAGTAAATATAGTATTAACGCACTCCCCCACTTAACCTATCCTTGAAAGATTTTCTTGCGATCGCCTACATCAGTTATGAGGCCGCCAAACAAATGAAATCACTATCAAGATTCGGAGTAACTGCTACTTTTCTTGTGTCTTTGCATTCAGTTTACGCATCTAATGCGGCCCCGGGCTTGTCATCTGATCAGAAAGTAGTTCATGTGTTAGATAGATTGGGTTATGGACCTTCTCCAGAAGACAGCCGAAACGTATCCACCCTTGGAATACAACAATACATCTCTCAACAACTCCACCCCGAAAGCATTAAAGATCCCGACTGGTTGAGTGAGCGCTTGTCCAGAATTGATGCTATAAATCAGAACCAAACAACCATTTACAAAAAATATAGTTCGCAAGCCTTTAAAGAAATTGAGTCTGATACCGCCGCACGCAAAACCTTCATTCTAGATAGAACGAATTTTGTAAATCAGGCTCGAGAGGCGAGAATACTTAGAGCACTTTATAGTCCCGCTCAGCTTCAAGAAGTGATGGTAGATTTTTGGTACAACCACTTCAATATCTGGGAAAGCAAAACACCCACTAACGGCGCAATTCTTGGTGCTTACGAAAACAATGCTATTCGGCCTTATGCTCTTGGAAAATTCAAGGATTTACTACTCGCAAACGCCAAAGAGATGGCAATGCTCTACTACTTAGATAATTGGCGAAACCGATACACATCCACTGGCACAAAAAACATTAATGAAAACTACGCAAGAGAGGTAATGGAACTCCACACTCTCGGGGTCGGTGGTTATAGTCAATCGGACATCAACGCATTGGCGAGATTATTGTCTGGTTGGACCTACGTCTCCGACCCTAATGCTTCTAATGCAGGGAATTTTTTATTTGACGCAAAATCTCACGACCCGAACGAAAAAACGTTTTTAGGTGTTTCATTTCCTGCTGGCGGCGGTTACAGCGAAGGCGAACAAGCTCTATTAAATCTTGCTAATAGCCCAAAAACCGCACAGCATATTGCACATGATCTAGTTGAGCTTTTTGTCAATGATACGCCCCCTCAGTTACTGGTACACAAGGTGGCCCAACGGTACATGGAAAGCGACGGTGACATAAAAGAACTCCTCATAACGATTTTTCAAAGTGATGAGTTCTGGTCGCAAAAAAACCACAAGACAAAATTCAAGACACCACTTTACTACATGATCTCCAGCTTAAGGGCGGCAGGGCTTCCTCCCATCCAAGACTCTAGGCTTTTGCAGACTTGGGTTAAGCAATCCGGAAATGGGCTCTTTGCGTGGCCAGCTCCGGATGGCTATAAAAATACCGAGGGTGCTTGGTTGTCTCCAGATGTGTTGATCAACCGGGCAAATTTTTCCTACAAATTGGCTGCCGGATGGATGTCACTCTGGGGGAGTGATCAGGAGGGTGGCAATCCTCATCCCAATGATCAAGATATGCTTTCGACTATTGGCTCAGGCTTATCGCCGAGTACAATATCGGTTATCAAACGTGCTCCAGAATCTGTCCATTCAGCTTTGATTCTCAGTAGCCCAGATTTTATGTACCGATAACAAAAACTGAGGAGCACATAATGAATCGCAGAAGTCTTTTAAAGCTTTTTGGTGCGATCGGAACCTATAATTTTTTTAACTCCCCCCTTGCTTCAACGCTACCATCCAACTCGCCAGATTCAAAAGCACGCTTGGTTGTCGTGATGCTCCGTGGTGCAGTAGATGGATTAAGCGTATTAATCCCTTACACAGAAAAAAACTACTACCGATTGCGAGAAAAGACAGCGATTGCTTTACCGGGCAATGAAGGAGGTATGCATAAATTAAATAACTATTTTGGGCTTCATCCAGCACTTTCATCACTACTCCCTCTCTGGCGTTCAGGCCAGCTCGCCTTTATTCCTGCTTCAGGGTGCCCAAGCGAAACTCGCTCGCACTTTTCAGCGCAATTTAATATGGAGTGCGGGATTCCAGATGCCGACCGTTCACTCGATGGCTGGATGAATAGACTAGCTGTAGCAAACAGCACTGATTTGGATGAAATGACCGCTGTCAGTTTTGGAGCAACTGTCCCTCAGATTTTTTCGGGAAAAAAACCTATAGCCAGCATAAACTCTCAGGAGAATTATGGGCATCGTTTGCCAGTTGACAGGAGGGACTTTCGAAGTTCTTTGGCATCGCTCTACTCGCCCAGTAACTCGTTACATCATAACTACAGCCAAGGCTTGAAATTTCGCGAAGAAATAGTTAAGTCCATTAACGCTCCTAAACTAGATAAGGAGGTGCTAATGGCAAACAATGGCGCCGCACCTCCTACGCTTTTTTCCAGAGATATTAATTTGCTCAGTTCTTTGATCAACACTCAACCTGATTTGCAGTTTGCTTTCATGCAACTAAGCGGATGGGATACGCATGTCGATCAAGGCGGTGCAAAGGGGATACTCGCGACTAATCTTTCCCAACTAAGCAGCGGTCTTTCGCAACTACCAAAACTCCTTGGCCCCCATTGGCAATCTACTACTGTAGTCGTGATGTCAGAATTCGGTAGAACTGCTAAAGAAAACAGCACTGGCGGCACAGATCATGGTCATGGAAACGTAATGATGGTTCTTGGAGGGAATGTTGGTGGTGAGAAAATTTACGGTGAATGGCCCGGTCTCTCAGATGATGTACTGTATCAACGAAGGGATGTCGCCATCACAACGGATTTCCGACATGTGCTCTCGCATATTTGCCAAAAAGGATTAAACCTTTCAGACAATCAACTTTCTAGTATTTTTCCAAGGCTACCTAACGCCCCCGCTAATTCTTTCATGGGTCTGATCAAGGGGTAGCAGTCTGAGTTCTGAAGAACTTTACTAGCGCAAGAAATCGAAATTATTTTTCTGCGAGCCTAGCCTGGCATGTTGCGTACCCACTTGCTGCAAAACTGGTTATCGTTTAATCACCGGCTATAGAATAAGCGTTTTATCAAATTACACCCATCCTCCAGTTTAACCAAGAACAAGGTAGGCGAACACGATCCTGAAATGTATCAAACCAAAAAAAGTTAACGTCATTCACCTTCCTAGACGAAACTTAAGATTTATGATTTTTATATGCACCATTACATAGATTATGGTATCTGTTGCGCACAACTATTAATAGCAACGAAATAAAGTATCGTTATTATTTTGTTATTTAAATCTATATCGTATACATAACGTATACCGCTCCACGAACCCCACATTCAAAGCCGCTATTTGATGCCTGATGCTGTGCTTCCGATCTCTTTCAGAAGCCAGCGGCCATGATGCGTCCCGATGCCAAAGTCGAAAAAGTCTATCTCTACCCCAAGCCCGTGGATTTCCGAAAATCCATTGATGGCCTGGCCGCGCTGGTCGAATTGGACATCAAGGTCGCCGTGTTTGACCCTGTGCTTTTCATTTTCCTCAACAAGTCCCGAAACCGCGTGAAAATTTTGTACTGGGAACGCAACGGCTTTTGCCTTTGGCTCAAACGCCTTGAATCCGAACGCTTCAAAACATCGCCCGATCACACCGACGAAGCCATCGTGCTGACGGTCCAGGAACTGAACTGGCTGCTCGATGGTTTTGATCTGTGGCGCAACCGTCCACATCAAGTTTTGACACCTCGATTTGTCGCCTGATTCGGTATAATCCACGGCATGATTTCCATGCCCGACAACCTTCCCGATGACCTGACTGTGCTCAAGCAATTACTTGCTCAGATGCAGTCCAAGGTTGTTCATCTCGAAGAACAGAATGCGCTGCTCCGTCAGCGTCTCTTCGGGCGTAAATCCGAACAAACAATCGATCCAGCGACCCCGCAATTGGCTCTTTTTAATGAAGCCGAAAGTGTCGCTGAACCTGCCGCCGAAGAGGCGAAGGAAGAAGTCGTAGCTCCGACCAAACGCCGCGGCAAACGCAGACCTCTGCCCGCCGACTTGCCCCGTATCGAAGTCATCCACGAACTGCCCGAGCACGAGCTGACTTGTGCTTGCGGCTGCCGCAAGCACGCCATTGGCGAAGAGACCAGCGAGCAGCTGGAAATCGTGCCGATGCAGATCCGCGTGATCAAACACATCCGCAAGGGCTACGCCTGCCGTGGCTGTGAAACCGCGCCGGTCACCGCTGACAAGCCAGCGCAATTGATTGAAAAGAGCATGGCTAGTCCCAGTGTGTTGGCGATGTTGCTGACTACCAAATACGTCGACGGTCTGCCGCTGCATCGCTTCGAAAAAGTACTCGGTCGCCATGGCGTCGATATTCCACGACAAACCTTGGCGCGTTGGGTCATCCAGTGCGGCGAACACCTGCAACCGCTGCTCAACTTGATGCGTGACCGGCTGCTGGAAAGTCGAGTGATCCACTGCGACGAAACGCGTGTCCAGGTGATGAAAGAGCCTGATCGAGAGCCGACTAGCCAATCCTGGATGTGGGTACAAACCGGTGGACCGCCGAATCAGCCCGTTATCTTGTTTGATTACTCGACCAGCCGAGCGCAAGAGGTGCCGTCGCGCCTGCTCGAAGGTTATCGCGGCTATCTGATGACCGACGATTACGCCGGTTATAACGCCTTGGGCGCGGAGGCTGGTGTCGAACGTTTAGGCTGCTGGGCACATGCGCGACGCAAGTTTGTCGAGGCGCAAAAAGTGCAATCCAAGGGCAAAACCGGACGTGCCGATATCGCCCTGAATCTGATCAACAAGCTGTACGGTATCGAGCGAGATTTAAAAGAAGTCGGCGATGAACATCGCCATGAAGGTCGTCAGCAAAACAGCCTGCCGGTGCTGGCGCAGTTACACGCCTGGCTGGAGAACACGCAGCCTCAGGTGGCGGCACAAAACGCGCTGGGCAAAGCTATCAGTTATCTGGCCAACAACTGGAACAAGTTAGTGCGCTACACCGAAGCCGGTTTTTTGCCGATCGACAACAACGCGGCAGAGCGTGCGATCAGGCCCTTCGTGATCGGGCGCAAGAACTGGCTGTTCAGCGACACGCCCAAAGGCGCGACGGCCAGCGCTCAACTTTACAGTTTGCTCGAGACGGCTAAAGCCAACGGCCAAGAGCCCTATGCGTGGCTGCGCCACGCACTTGAACGGTTGCCGCAAGCCGCCGCAGTAGAAGACTTCGAAGCCTTGTTGCCATGGAACTGCACGCCGCAAATACCAAGATAGCTACAGGTCCCACCTTTAAAATATGGGGTTCATGGATCGCATACGAATGTTTAACGAAGAACCAGTGATCTATTAACCCATTAACTCTCCGACGACCGTGCGCAATAGCCTGAACTGGTCTGTGGGTGGGCTTGTTCCATCGATCAAATCTAGGCTCGCCGAGGTCCACGAAGTGCTATTGCAGGAACTGCACCGATTGCAGCGACGGTGCCGACGCCCATTGCGAGAATGACCTCTTCGTATGACTCAGGCATCTATCCGCGACGGTCTGGTCTGGGGTCAATGTTCTTCAGCAAGGGTTGAGGCGGCTCAGCGCCTCGGTGGCAGAACTCTGTCAAATTACGCTTGATCAGTCCCTCATCACAGCCTCCGACCAGTGGCCGGCTGGCGATCATAGGTCTGCTCGTTTTGCAACAGCACCCACATGATGCGCAAGTTGCGGTTAGCCAACCGCACCGCCGCGCCTTTTTGACCGTGATGGCTCAACCAGCGTCGCAGACGCTGGTCATCTGGATGCTCCGAATCTGGGCACCTGCCTCAATACGGCGTGCGCACCTTGAAACGCCAAGCTGCGCAGATAGGCATCACTGCGCTTGCACATCTTGCCCAGTCGAATCTTTTGCCCGCTGCTGTGCTGTTCGGGCACCGTGCCGAAATAGGCCGCGAACTGGCGCGCGTTGGCAAAGCGTTCAGGTTCAGTCTGTTTGGCTAGCATCGCCGTGGAAAAGATCGGGCCGACACCTCATATCGTCATCAGGCGTTTCGCCGTCTCGTCCGCGCGTGCACTGGCTTCCAGGCGTCCCGTCAGCACGTTGATGTGTTCGCTCAGTTGACTCCCCTCAACCAGTATTTCGGCGATCAGTTCGCGCAACATATCCGGCAGCGGCTGGTTGGGGTCTTCGAGTACCCTTGGTACACCTCGACTGAGGGCTGTCTCGCCCTGCGCCATGGCAATGCCGTGCTCCAGCAGCAAACCACGCATCTGGTTGCCCAAGGCCGTGTGCCGTCGCATGCATCCCTGCCGGACGCGGTGCAGCGCTTTCATCGCTAACGCCGACTCACTTTTGACCGGCACTGCTGCAATTTTTTGGTCTCGGCCTGCACGCAATATCGCCAGCACATCGTTGCGGTCATTCTTCGCTCCGCTGCGGTGCTCGGCCACACGCTGTGCAGGCAGTATCCGCACTGGGTTGCCTTGCGCCTGTAATAGCCGTGCCCAGGCCTGCGCGCCCGGCCCGGTTTCCATGAGTATCGTCACATCCGCCGACAACTGGCGCAGGAACCGGTGGAAAGCTTCACGAGACTTGATCCGTTGCTCGTGGACCACTTGGCCAAGGGGATTTTCCCCCGCGACCTGAAACACATACTTCGCAAGATCCACCGCTACTGTCGTGCACGCCGGAAGATCGGCTGGCGACAAGGATTTGTTTATCGTCGTATGCTTGCTCATGGCCTCGCCCTCGCTGTCGTTGGCTTTCATAGAATGCCACCGTGGCGCATAGACGCCTCGGCTTGGGCGAGTCCATTCAATTACAAAAAAGCACGACAAGGAGAGTTTGATCGGTTGTCTGCGCCGCACAATCGAATACACCAAGGCCCATCTCAGGGCCAAGGTTGAACATTCATTTCGGGTCATCAAGCGCCAGTTCGGTTATACGAAAGTGCGCTTTCGTGGTCTGGCGGAAAACATCGCTCAGCAGACGACGTTGTTCGCGTTGTCGAATCTGTGGATGGTGCGAAAGCGGTTGTTGAATGTAGGAGAGGTGCGCCCGTGATGCGCGAAATGCACCGAGAAAAGGGGTGATTCAAGGAAAAGACATGAATTAAAAAGCGCCAAAGCCTGATTTTGTCAGGTCACCGATTTTTTGAGCGCCCAATGAAGGGATATCAAAACATCGGTGACTACTTCAGACTTTCCCTACCCTGTGCTGTTCGCGAAATAAATTTCTCAATGCTTGCACTACACTTCAGGTGTTTTCAGGCGCTCAGATTGGAAGACCTGCTCGACAAGCCTGGCCGAGGACGCAAATCCCCTCTGCCGGCCGACACGATCCGCCGCGTGCTTGAACAGGTCACTCAACCTCGTATCGGCGAGCCCCGCTGGAGCTGCCGAAGCATGGCCCGTGCCGCCGGCATATCAGCGACCACCGTGCATAAACTGTGGGCGGCCAATGACATGAAGCCTCATCTGACACGTACCTTCAAACTGTCGAACGACCCGCAGTTCGAGGAGAAATTCTGGGATGTCATCGGCTTGTACCTGGCCCAGCCAGACAAGGCGTTGATGCTCTGCTGCGACGAGAAAAGTCAGGTGCAAGCCTTGGAACGCACACAGCCTGGACTGCCTCTGGGGATCGGTCATATCCAAACAAAATCCCATGATTACACTCGCCAGGGTACGGTCACGCTGTTCGCAGCGCTGGATTATCTCCAAGGCAAACTGATCAGTAGCATCGAGCACCAGCACCGCTATCAGGAGTGGTTGGCTTTCCTCAAGAAAATCGACAAGCCCCCCCCCAAGCACCTCCAGCTGCATCTGATCGTGGATAACTATGCGACACACAAGCACGCCAAGGTGAAGGCTTGGCTGGCGAAACATCCGCGCTTCCATGTGCATTTCACGCCGACCTCCAGCCCGTGGATGAACATGGTCGAGCGGTTTTTCAGGGACATTACCGTGTTCTTGCACGACGGCAGCTTCGGCTCCGTACGTGAGTTGGAAAGCTCGATCACCACCTTCCTGGCATTACGGAACGCACGACCGACCCGGTACGTTTGGAACGCAAAGGGCGAGGAAATTTTGAACAAGATACGGCGAGCACGCGAGGCGATGGAGACGCAGTTGGAAGGGCAAGTTATTTCGAATAACAGCACACTAGGAACTCACCGACTACCGGAAAGTACTTCGGTTGTATGACAATATCAAGCTTCAAGTTGTCGACAGTTTTGCCAATCACAGAGCGGGACTGGATCAATTCGATCTCGGTGGCCGAAGAAGACTCGGCGATCTCCTTTCCCAACATGCTGCCGATATCCGAGACACCCAACAATCGTTCTTTTTCGCTTCAACCTGCAACAATGCATTCGCTTGGTATACCGGCGTCACCAGCACCGCGTACGCCGCCCCGGCCTCCATGAAGGCGCCGGTAACTGCGGCAATCAGCTATGGTCGATAAGTGTCCCAAACAGGCCGAGAAGATCAATCTCGTCATTGTCGTCGTCCCGCACGTTGACTACCGGTGCTTGCTGCATAAGTCGGATTCTTTGCCTTGATTACGATTCAAAAAGGAAGTGGCCATCAGCGTGCCAGGCGCTGTGCCCATGCGTGTACGGCTTCTTCGATCAACGCATAAGCGTGCACAAAAGCAGGTTTGCCTTGACGGTAGGGGTCGCTGATCTCTCGATCGTCCTGCCATTTGCCCAACAACAACACTTTGCCCCGCGCTTCAGGGGCAATGTTGAGCACGCCACTGACATGCCGCCGCTCCATCACCAGTATCAAGTCCGCCTCACTAACGGCTTGAGACGTAAGTTGAACGGCCTGGTGCTCATGGGGCAGATGACCATGCTCCGTGAGTACGGCGTGTGCTGTCGGCTCGATGGGCTTGCCCGTCAGGGCGGCAAGGCCGGCTGAACTGACCTGAATATCGGAATGGACGAGTGCCCCACGCAGCAAATGCTCCGCGGTGGGACTGCGGCATATATTGCCAACACAGACAATCAAAACCCTTTTAAGCAAGATGACCTTCCCCGTCTTGTCAACATTGGCGGTGACCTAGCACTTGCCGAACATAAGAGCTTTAAATTACGAATGAGCCCGGGCACTTATAATGGCCAGGAACTGCGACTGAAACTTTCAGACAATCAATGCGTATTTATTACCATGAGGTTTGAACAGCCCCCAACTTTTTATCCAGACAAAAAATAACACCACACTCTCCAGAGTGTGAAAATAACAGCTAGTGAATTTATCCAGACAATTTCTAACGGTTGTCGTTTTCTGGCGACCGTTCAATCTAAATTACACTGAAATAGCGAATGACTAATGTATAGCCGTTCCGCTAATGCATTGCCAGGGTGTCGAACATTTGGTTAGTAGTTGGGTAAGGGACGCCTTGGGCAATAACTCTATTTACAGCGGGTTACGTCACGAGCATGCCGTGGAACAACCGGGCATGCTCGCCGGCCAATCGGCTGCTCGATGTCTCCCCTGCCCACGCCTGGCGAGAAGCATGGCGTGCAGACCATTCGCAGCCCCTTGCGCGTTGCGAACATTTTTCTCGAGTGACCGGGCCGCTTCGAGCCCGCACTCCCCAGCGTGACCGGTTCGGCCAGCCTGGATCGAACCTTTCCTACTGCCATCAGCTATTCCATCAGTCTACTTTCAAGGACGCTTCCATGATTCGTAAATGCCTGTTCCCCGCCGCCGGTTATGGGACCCGCTTTTTACCCGCCACCAAGGCCATGCCGAAGGAGATGCTGCCGATCGTCAGTAAGCCGCTGATCCAGTACGCCGTCGAGGAAGCGCGTGACGCCGGCCTGCAACACATGGCCATCGTCACCGGTCGCGGCAAGCGCGCGCTGGAGGATCATTTCGATACCAGCTACGAGCTGGAGCACCAGATTCGTGGCACCGATAAGGAAAAGTTCCTGCACGGCACTCGCGAGCTGATCGATACCTGCAGCTTTTCCTACACCCGTCAGGTGGAAATGAAAGGCCTGGGGCACGCCATTCTCAGCGGCCGCTCGTTGATCGGTGATGAGCCATTCGCCGTGGTGCTGGCCGACGACCTGTGCCTGAACCTGGAGGGGGATGGAGTTCTGGCGCAAATGCTCAAACTTTATGAGCAGTTCCGCTGTTCGATCGTGGCGATCCAGGAAGTGCCCCGCGAGCAGACTCAGAAGTACGGCGTGATTGCCGGCGAGTTGATTCGCGAGGGGATTTACCGGGTCAACAGCATGGTCGAAAAACCCCGTCCGGAAGACGCTCCGTCCAACCTGGCGATCATCGGTCGATACATTCTGACCCCCGACATCTTCGACCTGATCGCTGACACCGAACCTGGCAAGGGCGGTGAAATCCAGATCACCGATGCGCTGATGAAGCAGGCCCAGAACGGTTGCGTACTGGCTTACAAGTTCGAGGGTCGACGCTTCGACTGTGGCGGTGCCGAAGGTTATATCGAAGCCACCAACTTCTGCTTCGAGCATCTGCATCAAAACGCCCTGTGATGTTGCTGTCCCCCGATATGGTCTTTATCACCTTATGGACGAAGCCTCTATGAATACGTTGAGCGGTTTCAAGGCAGATGACAGTCGCCACCCGTATAGCACTGACCTTAAGCACAACCTCGCGTACCGCATCGTGCGCGCCTATGCGTCGGAACTGATTTCCCCTCGCGTGCGAAAACCACCGGTACTGCTGGTGGAACGCATCGGCGCGTTTCCCTCTTCCGGGGAGATCCGCCGCCAAGTCAAGGATGGTCCGGCGCTGTTGGCGAGCATCAAGCAGCGTTACGCCCGCGATGCCCTCGACCTCAACGAGAGCAGCGGGCTGAACCTGGTCTTTGCCGACTGGCGCTTCAGCTTGCGCCTCTCGGGCGAGGGTTGCGTAGCTTGCCTGACCGTGGAGAGTCGGGGCGACAGCTCGCTCCTGCAGCGCAAAACTACCGAGCTGCTGGAGCAGATTGATGCAGGGAGGGCATTTGAATGAACGCGATTGCCGAACACGCCACCAAAGCCTGGTACCTGGTCCAGTGCAAGCCCAAACAAGATGAGCGCGCCGAAGAACATTTGCAGCGCCAAGGCTATGCCTGCTTTCGCAAAACCTACAGACGTGAGCGCATATTGCGCGGACAACGTCGAGTGATCAGCGAGTCGCTGTTTCCGGGCTACCTGTTTATTCAACTGAGCCTTCAGGACAGTTGGGGTCCACTGCGCTCGACCCGCGGCGTTTCGCGGGTCGTCGGGTTCGGTGGTCAGCCATTGCCGATCCGCGATGAGCTGATCGACGAACTCCAGGAACCGGACAGCCAGGCGATCGTGACCACGCTGTTGAAGCACGGAGATGCGGTGCGCATCACTGACGGTCCGTTCTGCGATCTCGAAGCGGTGTTCCTGGCCATGGACGGCGAAGAACGGGTGCTGCTGATGATGAATTTGCTGCAGCGTGAACAGCAAATCAGCCTGCCACTGGCGCGGGTCAACAAGCTTTAGATGCTTTTAGTTGCTCACACAAAAACGCCGCTCAACAAGCGGCGTTTTTTATCAACACAGGAAAACCTACGCCCCTTCCGAGAGGTGATTCCAGTCGACCCAACCCAAAAACCACGTCGCCAGAATCAGTAAACCGAAGGCGATCCGGTACCAGGCAAACACCGCATAACTATGGTTGGCGATGAACTTGAGCAACCCGCGCACGGCAATCATCGCAAAGACGAAAGCGGCGACAAACCCTAGGGCAAACACCGGCAAATCTGCGGCCTGGAACAGGTCGCGATATTTATAGCCCGAGTACACCGCGGCACCCACCATTGTCGGCATCGCCAGGAAGAACGAAAACTCGGTGGCCGTCTTGCGTGACAGGCCAAACAGCAACCCGCCGATAATCGTCGACCCTGAGCGCGAAGTGCCGGGAATCATCGCCAGGCATTGTGCACATCCGACTTTCAAGGCATCGGTCCAGCGCATCTCGTCCACGTGATCGACCACTACCACGTGCTCGCGCTGTTCGGCCCATAACATGATGATCCCGCCGATCACCAGCGCCACGGCCACGGTGATCGGGTTGAACAGATACTGATGGATTTTGTCGGCGAACATCACCCCCAGGACCACCGCCGGCAAAAAACCGATCAACAAATTCAGAGTGAAACGTTGTGCATTTCGCTGGGTCGGCAAACCCGTGGTGATGTCCAGAATCTTGCGACGGAACTCCCAGACGACCGCCAGAATAGCGCCCAACTGAATAATGATATTGAACGCCATGGCTCGCTCACCGCCAAAGTCGAGCAAGTCCGCGGCAATAATCTGGTGGCCTGTACTGGAGATCGGCAAAAACTCTGTGAGTCCTTCAACCAGCCCTAGAATCGATACTTGCGTGGTGGTCCAGAAGTCCATTAATCCCCCGTTAACCCCTCTCGGCTGAAAGGTCTGTTGTTGGTTCCGAGCATCTGTCGGGTCAACGGAGAATTAAAACGCATTACCCGCCGGCTTGAGCCAAACGTTATAAAACGTCCATGACCAGGGCTATGAACACCTCGACGGCCCTATCCGCCTGCTACGCTTTGCGTTCATGACTGGAGGGATAACCATGCCGGACGATCCTACCCCCGCCCGGCCCGACGCCAGATGGACGCCTGATGAAGAAATTGACCCGGAAGACTGATACTTGTGTGTTGCAAATCCATGGCTGCCACTCATCGTCAGCTCGTTGACGTTTTGAGTTTGGACGCGCGCAATGGCTACCCCAAAAATGATCGCCCAAGAGAACATTCCACATGGCAAAGATCATAGTGCTCGCTGGTGACTTCCCGCAGTGCGACGGGGAATATCACTCGGGTACCATCACGCTCAAAACGGCCCTTAAGCCACGACTGGGGAAAAGCTTCCCGGTCTCGGAATTTAAAGATCTAACGATCCAGAACACGGATTCCAACAAGAATATAAAGAGCGCCATCGGCCTGGGCATTGCGGGCGCAATGTTGTTGGGGCCGGTCGGTGCCATCGCTGGCTATCTGCTCGCGGGCAACAACACGGAAGTGACCTTCATGGCCACTCTGAAGGACGGTGGCAAGCTCCTGGCGGCAACCGATAGCGAGACCTTCGAGGACATCTCGGCACGTGCCCACAAAAAAAACCGCCCCGGTCGCCGAGGCGTCCCTCGCGAATCATTTAACAACGACTCCATTCACTGATCCGCTGACCCCGTGACCGCGAAGATGTTGCAGGGCACTCGATACAGAACATGCTCCGTCGTACTGCCCACCCACTTGCCCAACCCCTTGCGATGCGCATTGCCCATGACGATCACATCGGCCCGGTGATGCGCTGCAAAGTCAGCCAGCGCTTTGCCGGGCGGGCCCGCAACGAAGTGTTGTCGCTCGGTGGGCACGCCAAAGTGGTCAGCCAATGCGATGAATGACTTATGCAGAGACTTGCGCACGTCACTGTTGAAGCCTGGCATCGTCACTGCCCCCGCGCCCGCGTCAGCTATATGCGTCAGCGACAGATCATAGGCATGCAGCAGATGCAGTTCTGCGTTGCATTGCATGGCCAGTCCGTTCGCTGCCTGGATGATGCGGTCGTTGATGCCGGTGATCTGCGTCTCGGGTTGCGACGGATCGACCGCCGCCACGATCACCCGCGGCAGCGGACACCTGACTTCGCTGACCAGATGCACAGGCACCGGACATTCGCGCAACAGGTGCCAATCCAGAGGCGTAACGAAAACGCGCTTGAGTGCAGACTCGTGCTGCACGTCCTTGATCACCAGATCCGGCTGCATTTCTGCCACATGCCGAAGGATCTCTTGCAACGCGCTGCGGGTTATAAGCACTTCGGTGCTTACCGTGACCCCGCGCCCGCGTATCAGATCTGCTTCATCCTTCAGCCACTTTTCGTTCTCTTGCTGACAGGTCTCACGAAACCGCGCACTGGCGCTCATCAAACCCAAAAGGTGGGAGTCTTCGATAAACACCGTGATGTGCAGCGCTGCGCCAGTGGCTTCGGCGATGGCGACAGCTCGTTCCAACGCTGGAGTGTGACGCATGGCTGGGCCGGCTATCAGAAAGAGTCGTTGATATTGGCTCATGTAACACCTCCAGACCCCCGTCACCACCGACGACCTGCTATCGCCTCAACTAACGGGATCGACACTATCAATATACGCCTGGATTCAATAACGAGCTAAAGAGCTGTCACCCCATACCAACCGGGTGACAACCCAACACTACTTCTGGGCATATTTCGTGCCGTGCTGATCATTAAGCTGTGCCTGCATCAACCCCCACTCACGCTGAATGATCGAGTAAGGAATAAAGATACTGATCCGCTCAGCGCCCTTTACCCCAGGGTGAAAACTCACATCGTGAAGTGTGGTGGAGAAGAATCCGACATTAATACCGACAATGCTGCCGTCATTGGCGATAACGGGCCCACCCGACATTCCCTTGATCATCGGGGCATCATGGATGGCATAGCGTTCGCCGCTGCCTTCATCACTGTTGATGAAAGGCGCCGGATACACCTTGCCTTGCCCGCTGACCGTTGTCATATACGGGCTCGTTCCCACGGCAGTAATGTGCTCACCCACGCGCGGTGCGCGCCATGATGGATAATGGCCGTCAGCCTTGTGCTTGATGAAGACCAGGTCGCAACCGGTGCTGCAGCTGTATATCACGTTGCGAATGAGTGGGGTGTGGCGGGTGGTGACGGCGTAATCCTCGTTCCATTGCACGGCCGAGGCCGTGTACAGATAGGGCAAGGGAAAGCCTGAGAAGACTGAGAAATATGAATCATTGGCAGGCCCCGACAAGTCGGGTTTTACCATACCGTTGCATCCTGCAATACCAGCTCCTATTAAAAAGTAGGCCATGATTTTAATCATGATGTTCACCGACTTATAAGGAGATTTTAGTTTTTGTTATGTCAGGTTTTTAGTGATCAGGTTGTTGTAGTTGTTCCTCGCCGCCTGTTCTGGTGGGTAATGTATGGCTTAGATTGTAAGCGTGTGTATGAATTTATTGCGCTAAGAACAATCGCTTTTCGTTACATATAAAAAACTTCAAATATTTGGCGCCTGAAAAATGTCACATGCGCCAAAATAAATATAAATGGAAGTTACACTTAATAAGTGTAAAACCCGTGAAACAGCACTTTTAGAGCGATTTAGAGCACGTTGGAATGCCGCGGCAACCTAACAGAAATCAGTGCCGCGAAAATAACAAATGCGCTGGATATCCATAAACACGCTTCCAGCCCGAAGACCTGAAAAACCCAACCGGAGAGCACGGTGCCGATCAGCCGTCCCATGGCGTTGGACATGTAGTAGAAGCCCACATCCAGCGATACGCCGTCTTCCTTGGCGTAGGACACGATCAGGTAGCTGTGCAGCGAGGAATTCACCGCGAACAACGCACCAAAGATCATCAGACCGCCCAACAGCACCCACTGCGGCGACAACCCGGTGTTCAGCCCCAGCGCGATTGCCGCTGGCAGGCCTGCCAAGGCAACCGCCCAAAGAAACGCCGCGCGGCCATCCGGGACATGCCCTCGTTGCTTGCCGGTGATCCGCGGCGCGAGCGATTGCACAATGCCGTAGCCAATCACCCAGGCCGCGAGGAATCCACCGACCTTCCAGAAGTCCCAGCCAAAAACGCTGCTCAAGTACACCGGCAAAGCCACGACGAACCAGACATCGCGGGCACCGAACAGGAACATCCGTGCCGCCGACAAGATGTTGATGGCCCGGCTCTTGGAGAGGATGTCGCGGAACCTGGGCTTGGCTTTCGCCTTGCCCAGGTCCTTTTTCAACAGGATCAAGCTGCCGAGCCAGATCAGCGAAAGAACGCCTGCCATGGCCAGCAGCGCCCCTCTGAAACCGATCAGGGCGAGCAATGCCCCGCCGAGAAAGAAACCGACGCCCTTGAGGGCATTCTTCGAGCCGGTGAGGATGGCTATCCATTGATAAAGCGTGCCCTGTTGCCCGTCAGGCACCAGCAGCTTGATCGAGCTTTTGGCGCTCATCTTGTTCAGGTCTTTGGCGATCCCCGACAGCGCCTGAGCCCCCATCACCCAAGGAATCGTCAGCCAGGTGACTGGCACCGTCAGCATCAACAGCGCCACAACCTGCATTCCCAGCCCGATGTTCATGGTCCGGTTCAGCCCCAGTCGCGCACCGAGATAACCGCCCAGCAGGTTGGTGATCACGCCAAAGAGTTCGTAGAACAGAAATAACGCCGCGATTTGCAAAGGGCTGTAGCCCAACCCGTGAAAGTGCAGCACCACCAACATGCGCAAGGCACCGTCGGTGAGGGTAAAAGCCCAGTAATTGCCCGTAACAAGCAGGTATTGCCGCACTGACGGCGCGAGGGCTGACAAGGCTTTCATCAACGCTCCTTAAACGGCCAGACCGACCATCCTGGCCAATTCGACGGTGCGGTTTGCGTAACCCCATTCGTTGTCGTACCAGGCATAGATTTTGACCTGGGTGCCGTTGATGACCATGGTCGACAGCGCATCGATGATCGATGAGCGCGGATCGGTGCGGTAGTCGATGGACACCAGCGGGCGCTCCTCGAAACCGAGAATACCTTTGAGTTCGTTCTCGGACGCGTCCTTGAGAAACCGATTCACTTCGTCAACCGTGGTGACGCGCTCGACCTCGAACACACAATCAGTCAGCGAAGCATTGGCCAACGGTACGCGCACCGCGTGGCCATTCAGTCGCCCGCGCAGCTCCGGGAAAATTTCCGCGATGGCGGTGGCCGAACCGGTGCTGGTCGGGATCAGGCTCATGCCCGAAGCCCGCGCGCGACGCAGATCCTTGTGGGGTTGGTCGAGAATGCTTTGGGTGTTGGTCAAGTCGTGAATGGTGGTGATCGAGCCGTGGCGAATGCCTAGCGCTTCATGGATCACCTTGACCACTGGCGCGAGGCAATTGGTGGTGCACGACGCAGCGGTAACGATGCGATGTTCCGCCGGATTGAACAGTTGATGGTTGACGCCCATGACGATGTTCAGCGCGCCCTCTTCTTTCACCGGAGCACTGACCACCACGCGCTTGACGCCCTGGTCGAGGTACGCCTGAAGCACCGCGACAGTCTTCATCTTCCCGCTGGCTTCAATCACTAGATCGCAGCCCGACCAATCGGTATCGGCAATCGCCTTGTTGGCAGAAACCTTGATGCGCTTGCCGTCGATGACAATGCAGTTACCTTCGGCGCTGGCTTGATCATTCCAGCGACCATGCACCGAATCGAAGTTCAGCAGGTGCGCATGCGTCGCCGCGTCGCCTGCCGGGTCGTTGATCTGCACGAACTCAAACTCTGGCCAGTGCCAGGCGGCGCGCATGGCGAGACGACCGATGCGGCCAAAACCATTGATGCCCACTTTGATAGTCATGTCGAGGTGCTCTGTAGCGGTTGTCAGGGAGGGTGCTTTGGCAATCATCAAGCCGGACAGCAGGCGGCTGCCCGTTCAGGACGGTCGCCCATTTGTTCAAGGCGTTTGGCATCGGGGCTCAACCAGTGCGTGTTGGCTTGAAGCGCCACGATCAGCATCTGATTCACCCAGTCAGGAAGAGTCGGGTGCAATCGGTAGTAAACCCATTGACCTTGCCGACGGTCCGCCAGCAATCCGCAGGTGCGCAACTGCGCCAGGTGCCTGGAGATTTTCGGCTGGCTCTCGTTCAACGCGCAGGTCAGCTCGCAAACACACAACTCTCCCTCACGGGCGATGAGCAGCATCATGCGGACGCGGTTGTCGTCAGCCAGGCATTTGAAAACGGTGGTCGGCGTCAGAGAGTCAGACATTTCGGTTCTCGCTGGTTTGGGCTATGCGTCACAACGGAGCATCAGCTTATATGCGATTGGCCGAATATATGTTTTTCCGCATGTGCGGTAAAGCGCCAACAGTCAGTGTGTCGACTTCATAGCTGAATGATATTTATTTACTTACAAAAGGTAATCGTTATCATTAGCACCATAACTAAAAAGGAGCTCATGGTGGCTTTACCGCGCATTTACCCCGCCTCTCTCTCGCTGCTGGGGCTGTTGGCAGTCCCCGATTTACAGGCAGAAACCCAATCGGCAGTCACCTTGCCTGCCACCGCTGTGACCAGTGATTACAGCGAGCAAAGTTACAGGCCGACCGACAACCGCAGTGCGCTGAAGATCGATGCCCCACTGCGCGACATTCCGCAAACGGTGAACGTGATCCCGCAGAGCGTGATCAAGGACCAGGGCGCGCGATCGATGGAAGACGTGCTGAAAAACGTTCCTGGCATCGGTCTTTCCAATGGCGATGGCCAGCGCGATCAGGTCACCATTCGCGGCTTCAGTGCGATTGGCGACATGTACGTCGATGGCGTCCGCGACGACGCGCTGTACTTCCGCGATCTGTCTAACGTCGAGCGGGTGGAAGTGATCAAGGGGCCGGCAGCGGTGCTCTATGGCCGCGGTTCATCCGGTGGCCTGATCAACAGCATCAGTAAGAAACCCAACTTCACTCCCAAGCAGGAAGTGGGTGTCAGCTTCGACAGCGAAGGCAAAAAGCGCACGCAGTTCGATGCGGGCTGGGCCGATCAGCAGCAAAACGACAAGGCTTTCCGGGTAACTGGCGCACTGGAAAACAGCGACACCTTCCGCGATGACGGTTACATCGACCGCAAGGCCATTGCGCCTTCGGCCTACTTCAAGCTCTCCGATGATCTTGAGCTGAATCTGGGCGCCACGTACCTCTACGATAAACGCCTGATCGACTTCGGCATCCCCGCGCTGGGCAACCGTCCGGTCAATGTCGACCGGGACAAGCGCTTCGGCGCCGCCGACCCGGATGATGATTACACTCGCAGCGAAGTGTTCTCGTTCACGGCGGGCGTCGACTACCGCCTCAACGACGACTTCACCCTGAGCAACACCAGCCGCTACTACCACTACGACCTGGATCGCAACAACACCCTCGCCGACTCCAGCCCGACACGCTTCGTCACTGCCCCCAACGGCGAATTGCTGGTCAAGCTCAACCGCGGCAACGTGCAGCGCAAGGAAGAGGGCTGGTTCAACCAGACCGAACTCAAGCAACAGGCCACGCTCGCCGGGATGAACCACAACCTGCTCTATGGTGTGGAACTGGGGCGCCAGGTCAAGGATCAATCCGTCTTCAGCCAGAACAACGTAGCGCGGGTTCCGGTGTACCGCGATGCTCTGGTCGCCGTACCGTTCCAGGCCAATCGGCAAACCGCCAAGGGCACCAATACCCAGGACACGGCCGGTTTCTACGTCCAGGATCTGATTGAACTGACCCCGAACTGGAAAGCGCTGCTGGGCGTGCGCCATGACGTGTTCGACCAGGAATATTCGGATGACCTGACCCGCGCCACCATGTCTCGAACCGACAACACCTGGAGCCCGCGTGCAGGCCTGGTCTACCAGCCTGATCAGGTCCAGTCCTACTACATTTCGGTGAGTCGCTCTTACCAGCCGTCTTCCGAAGTCTTCGCCCTGAGCACCACCAACCAGGACCTTGAACCGGAGCAAACCACTAACTTCGAAATCGGCGGCAAGTGGGACCTGCTCGACAATCGCCTGGCGTTGACGGCGGCGCTGTTCCGCCTGGAACGCACCAACATGAAAACCACCGACCCGGCGAACCCGACCAAACTGGTCCTGTCGGGCGAGCAGCGCACCGACGGCCTGGAACTGACCGCCAGCGGGCAGTTGAGCGACAAGTGGCAGGTCTATGCCGGCTACGCCTACCTGGATGCCGAGATCACCAAGTCCAACAACCGGACCAATGGCGTCGCCAACGAAGGCCAGACACCGACCCTGACCCCGCGTCACAGTGCCAACCTCTGGCTGGTGCGCTCGCTGACCAACACCTGGCGTGTCGGCATGGGCGCGAACTATGTCGATGACCGCTACACCGCCCTGGACAACCGGGTGGTCATGCCCGCCTACACCACCGTGGACGCGGCATTGCTCTATAACCTGCCGAAGTGGGACATGGCGCTGCGTTTGCGTAACGTCTTCGACAAGGACTATTACGCCTCGGCCCATGGCTCCGTGGACCTGATCACCCCTGGAGCGCCACGGACCCTGGAGTTGAGTACCAACTACCGGTTCTGACTGAACACCTGAAATCAAACGCCCTTGCCGGTCAGGTAAGCAAAATACCCGTGGGAGCGAGTCTGCTCGCCCCCACGCGTTTTGCGCAGTTTACTGACAGGCATTCGTTTTAAAGCGGGCAGACTGCGATAACGGCACCATCAGTGCTTGGGGTGGTCATCTGCACAGTCCAGCCTGGGGCAAAAACCAAGTCGTGATACTCAACGATGGCACTGATTTCGGAGCAAAGTTTTTTGGCCTCCTCCGGAGAGTGATCTACATCGATGTTGACCGAACGATTCTCGGCTGAGTATTCGCTAGCCTGGGTCAAGTTCATCGTGTCATTCCCATCCAGTATTTTGCTGAGCAGTGAGGCGTTCTCGACGGACTCGTCCATACCGCTGGAATAAGCACATTGAACAGCCACAATCGTCAGTAAAAAAAACAGACCCGCTGCGTATTTGTTTCTCACATCCATGTTCCTTGAAGTCGGGATTGGTCGAGCCTGCACTGCGTGGCGAAGCGATCCGGGGTACAGCATACGTCCTGAGGTTCATACGGCCCAAGGAAGATCAGCGAAAGGATTTCGTATACCCTATCGCTATCTCACTTCCAAACGACCGCCGCCGTGAACCTACCCAAACTCAACGCTCCCGACCTTGGCAATACGCCTTCGACCTCGGAAATCATCACCCGTCATCTGCGCGACGCGATCGTCGCCGGGCATTTCGCCGAAGATGAGCCGATTCGCCAGGACGACATTGCCCGCCAGTTCAACGTCAGCAAGATTCCGGTGCGCGAGGCCCTCAAGCGGCTGGAGGCCGAAGGGCTGGTGATGTTCCAGCGCAATCGCGGGGCGATGGTCACGCGGGTGTCCGATGCCGAGTTGGCGCAGATGTTCGAAGTGCGCATGTTGCTGGAAGACAAAATACTGCGCCTGGCCATTCCCAACATGACCGAAGAAACCTTCGCCCGGGCCGAGCGCATCTGTCAGGAATTCATCGGCGAGGACGACGTGGGCCGCTGGGCCGAGCTCAATTGGGAGCTGCACGCCTGCCTTTACGAACCGGCACAACGGCCGTTTCTGGTCAGCCTGATTCGTTCGGTCAACGACAAGCTGGAGCGCTACCTTCGCATGCAAATGAGCCTGTCGGCTGGCAAGGAACGGGCCGATCACGAACACCGTGAGATCCTCGCGGCCTGCCGTGCCGGCGATGTGGAGCTGGCGGTGAAGCTGCTTGACGAACACATTGCCGGAGTCTGCAAGACCCTGTTCGAACACCTGCCCCACGCTCACTAAGCGCTGTGCCGATTTCGTCATCGGCACAGGATAAATCCATCAAGCCGGCACCCCGCTGCACAGGCCACTCTTGCGTTCACTCATCTGAACGGACGTGGCCCTCCCATGAAACGCATCACCGTGATCGACTCCCACACCGGCGGCGAACCGACCCGCCTGGTGACCGCCGGTTTTCCTGACCTGGGCACCGGCAGCATGGCTGAACGGCGTAAGTTGCTGGCCGACCATCACGATCAATGGCGCGCGGCCTGTGTGCTGGAACCACGAGGCAGCGACGTGCTGGTGGGTGCCCTGCTCTGCACACCGGTAGACCCGAGCGCCTGTGCCGGGGTGATTTTTTTCAACAACACCGGTTACCTGGGCATGTGCGGCCACGGCACCATCGGCCTGGTGGCGTCGTTGGCGCACCTGGGCAAGATCGGCCCCGGTGTGCACCGCATCGAGACGCCGGTGGGGACGGTGCAGGCGACCCTGCACGAAGACCATTCGGTGAGCGTGCGCAATGTGCCGGCCTACCGTTACCGCAAAGCGCTGGCGTTGCAGGTGCCGGGCATCGGCCAGGTGGTCGGCGATATTGCCTGGGGCGGGAACTGGTTTTTCCTGATCGCCGAGCATGGCCTGCGGGTCGCCGGCGACAACCTCGACGCGCTGACCGCTTATACCTACGCCGTGCAACAAGCGCTGGAAGCCCAGGGCATTCGTGGCGAAGACGGCGGGGTGATCGACCATATCGAACTGTTCGCCGATGACGATCAAGCCGACAGCCGCAACTTTGTCCTATGCCCCGGCAAAGCCTATGACCGCTCACCGTGCGGCACCGGCACCAGTGCCAAACTGGCGTGCCTGGCGGCCGACGACAAGTTGCAACCGGGGCAGATCTGGCGTCAGGCCAGTGTCATCGGCAGCGAGTTCGAAGGCTCTTATGAATGGCAAGGCGAGCGCATCGTGCCGACTATTCGTGGCCGTGCCTTTATCAGCGCCGAAGCCAGTTTGATCATCGAACAGGATGACCCGTTCGCCTGGGGCATTCGCCCATGAGCGAGGGCCTGGTGGCCGATGTGATCGTGATCGGCGCCGGCATCATCGGCGCCGCCTGCGCCCAGGCGCTGGCCCGTCGTGGCTTGCAGGTGCTGGTGCTGGACGCCGGCCTGCACGGTGCGACGGCGGCGGGCATGGGCCACCTGCTGGTGCTCGATGACAACCCGGCCGAATTGGCCCTGAGCCAATATTCCCTGCAACGCTGGCGCGAACTGGCGCCAGACCTGCCCGCCGGCTGCGCTTACCGCAACAACGGCACACTGTGGCTGGCGGCCAACGCCGAGGAAATGGCGGTCGCCCACAGCAAATACCTGAACCTGAAAGCCCAGGGCGTGGCGTGTGAACTGGTCAGCGCCAGCGCCTTGCGTCAGCGTGAACCGGAACTGCGCGAGGATCTGGAAGGCGGCTTGCTGATCAATGGCGACGGCATTCTGTATGCGCCGGCGACGGCCCGCTGGATGCTCGACACACCGAACATCCGTCAGCACCGGGCGCGGGTCAGCGCGGTCGATGGTCACCGCGTTTGCCTCGATGACGGCCATTGGTTGCGGGCCGAAGCGGTGGTGTTGGCCAACGGTGTTCAGGCCAACGAACTGTGCCCGGAATTACCCATCGAGCCGAAAAAAGGCCACCTGCTGATTACCGACCGCTACCCCCGCACCGTCACCCACACCTTGGTGGAGTTGGGTTACGTCACCAGCGCGCACAACGCCACCGGGCCATCGACCGCCTGCAATATTCAGCCGCGCCCGACCGGGCAATTGTTCATCGGAGCCTCACGGCAATTCGGCACCACCGACCCGCAGGTCGAAGGCTGGATGCTGGCGAAAATGCTCAAGCGTGCCGCCGAGTACATGCCAGGGCTGGCCCGGCTCAACGGCATCCGCGCCTGGACCGGTTTTCGCGCCGCCAGCCCCGACGGCCTGCCGCTGGTTGGCCAGCACCCACAGCAGCAGGGCTTGTGGCTGGCGGTCGGGCACGAAGGGTTGGGCGTCACCACGGCCCCCGGCACGGCCGACTTGCTGGTGGCGCAGCTGTTCAACGAAACCCCGCCACTGGCCGCGCAACCCTATCTGCCCCAGCGTTTCCTCGGAGAACCCGTCTATGCCTGAATTACTGCTGGACGGCCGCGCCTTGAAGGTGGCCGAGGGCACCAGCGTCGCCGCTGCCTTGGCGCTGGGCAGCGACGGCTGCACGCGCACTTCGGTCAGTGGCCAACGCCGCGCACCGCTGTGCGGCATGGGCATTTGCCAGGAATGCCGGGTGACCATCGACGGCCGGCGACGCCTGGCCTGCCAGACTCTGTGCCGTGACGGCATGCAGGTGCAGACATGCCCATGAACGAATACGCCGATCTGCTGATCATCGGAGCCGGCCCCGCTGGCATGGCCGCTGCTCTTGCCGCTGCCCCCAGTGGCGCACGCATCGTCATGCTCGACGACAATCCGCTGCCGGGCGGGCAAATCTGGCGTGATGGTCCGCAAGCCAATGTGCCCGATCAGGCCCGTCGCCTGCGTGAACGTTTGCAGGCGTGCAGCAACATCCGCCGTCACGCCGGCACCCGGGTGATCGCCAGTCCCGGTCCGAAACAACTGTTGGTCGAAAATGACGATGCCGGTTGGCTGATCAGTTACGACAAGCTGATTCTGTGCACCGGCGCCCGCGAGTTGCTGCTGCCCTTCCCCGGCTGGACGTTGCCCGGCGTGACCGGCGCTGGTGGCTTGCAGGCGCTGATCAAGGCGGGCCTGCCGGTGCAGGGTGAGCGCGTGGTGATCGCCGGCAGCGGCCCGTTGTTACTGGCCAGTGCCGCCACCGCGAAAAAACACGGCGCGCAGATCCAGCGCATCGCCGAGCAAGCCTCGCGCACCGCCGTCGCCGGTTTCGCCGTGCAACTGCCCCGCTGGCCTGGCAAATGGCTGCAATCGTTCAGCCTGTTCGACCGCCATTACCGCACCGCGACGCATGTGCTGGCCGCCCTTGGCACTGACCGGCTGGAAGGTGTGCGCCTGCAACAGCAGGGCAAAATCATCGAACTTGAATGTGATCGGTTAGCCTGTGGTTTCGGCTTGATCCCGAACATTCAATTGGGCCAGGCACTGGGTTACGCCATCGAGGGTCAGGCGTTGGCCGTGGATGCCTGGCAGGCCAGTCGCGTCGATCATTATGCGGCGGGAGAATGCACCGGGTTTGGTGGCAGTGAACTGGCGTTGGTCGAAGGTGCCATTGCTGGCCACGCGGCGGTCGGTGACCTTGAAGCGGCACGCCAGTTGTGGCCACGCCGGGCACGCTGGCAGGGTTTCGCCAAGGCACTGAATCAGGCCTTCGCCCTCGACCCGCAACTCAAATCCCTGGCCCGCCCCGACACCCTGGTCTGCCGCTGCGAAGACGTGCCCTACGGCGCATTGACCGGGCACACCGACTGGCGTGAAGCCAAACTGGCCAGTCGCTGTGGCATGGGCGCCTGTCAGGGCCGGGTGTGTGGTGGCGCGGTGCAGCACCTGTTTGGCTGGCAACCCTCGGCCCCCCGCCCGCCCTTCAGCCCGGCACGAATCGAGACCTTGATGTGCCTGGACGACACCCCGCCAGCCTGAAACCCCCTCGGGGGTTTCAGCCGCGCTGTCGAGCCTCTATGATCCCGGGGTCGCCCTCAGACCCCAGCGCCATGTACCCCTCGCTCAGCACCTTCAAACCCTGCGATCTGCCCACGCTGTTGAACAGCCTGCAGCCGATTGCGCCGCTGCTCGACACCCTGGCGGACGTGGTGTTTTTCATCAAGGACCGCGAAGCTCGCTACGCCTTCGTCAACCAGACCCTGGCCCGGCGTTGCGGTTTCAAACATCGCGAGGATCTGCTGGGGCTCACCGCCGAGATGGTCTTCCCGGAACGCTTCGGCCCGCTGTACACCGAACAGGATCGGCGGGTGCTGTCCAGCGGCCGCGAGATGGCCGACCAACTGGAACTGCACCTGTATTACGGCAACCAGCCGATCTGGTGCCTGACCCACAAACTCGCCTTGAAGGATGAACAGGGTCACATCGTGGGCCTGGCCGGGATCTCCCGCGACCTGCAATCGCCACAGTCCAATCACCCCGCGTTCCAGAAACTCGCCGCCGTGGACGCACACATCCGCAGCCACTTCGCCCGCCCCATCAGCCTCGCCGAACTGACCGCCATCGCCGGTTATTCCGTGGCGCAACTGGAGCGTCACTGCAAGCGGGTGTTCCAGCTCACGCCACGGCAGATGATCAACAAGGCGCGCCTGGAAGAAGGCTCGCGGTTGCTGCTGCACAGCGACCTGCCGATCACCGAGATCGCCCTGCGCTGCGGTTACACCGACCACAGTGCGTTCAGCCGACAGTTTCGTGCGTTGACCGGTCTGTCACCGAGCCAGTATCGCGATACTCAGCGCTAAGGATCGTTCCCACGCGGAGCATGGGAATGATCAACCCACAGTAAGACCAATAAACAGGCGATGTTTAATAGACATCTCCAGATACTCACCCAGGCTACACATCCTTGCGCCTCTGCCTACGACTACGCCAGAATCCGCCGGCTAGTGCGCCTGTGGCCCGGGCTATATCGTTTCCCTGTCGCTGAAAAAAACAGCGATCGGGTTTGGTAGCCCGCCGTTCACATGTCGCATAGCTTCACCTTATGCAGGTGCTTCTTCAGCATTTGTATTTATGGTGGCCATGCGTAGGGTGCCCTCGGGCACGCCGGTTTTGCCATGTGGGCCGGTCTACCAACCTTCGTATGGCCACCACCTCTTCGTTTGGTAGCGAGAGTGATGGCTCCTCTAATCACATATGGAGTTCCATCTATGTTCAAACCAACGCCAAATCCACCGGAAACCGACGACGTTTCCCCCTACGAATCCCTCGATTCGAAAAAGCTCCACGCAGCCGCCGACCGCGCCCTCGATCATTACCTCAAACCGCCCCCCCCCCCCAAAGACACCAAGCGCAAACCCAGCACCATTTACCATGTGGGTGCGAAGGTCGATAACGAAACCCTGCTGGTCAATGCCTGCGAATCCCTGGCGTCAGCCAGCATGATGCTCAGTGAGTTCGCCGGTTTGATGGAGATGCCCCATCGCAACGTGATGTTGGGGATTCAATCGGTGGTCATGCTCGGTGAATTGGCGGTGAATCGAGTGCTGGATAACCTCGATCCGCAGGGCTAGCCAGAATCTGTGGCAAAGGGGCTTGTTGTGGCGAGGGGGCTTGCCCCCGTTCGGCTGCGAAGCAGTCGTAAAACCGGTGTATGCGATTTCTCTGATACACCGCGGTTGCAGGTTTTGGGGTCGCTTCGCAACCCAACGGGGGCAAGCCCCCTCGCCACATGGGTGTGTCAGAGCACGGGGTGATCGCAGGGCGCCGATGTTCCCTAAAGGGGCGCCCCGCACAACCATTGCTCCCATCTGTAACACCCACCATCGCGGCCCCCGCTCCTCACGGCGTCACTCTGACGCACCGCAACACCTCTACTTCCAAGGTCTGCCAACAAATTCACGCCTCGGCCTGGAAACGGGCACGCTGATTGCTATATTTAATATCGTATACGAAATCCCCAATACGATATCCAGCAGCACTTCACATCAACGAGGCCTCTATGAAAAACCCCGCATTTGCCGTAGCCCTCAGCGCTGTTCTCAGTACCTCTTTCATTGCCACCGCCCAGGCCGACAAGCTCGACGACATCATCGGTTCGGGCAAGCTGCGCTGCGCCGTGACCCTGGACTTCCCGCCCATGGGTTTCCGCGATGCCGGTAACAACCCGGCCGGTTTCGACGTGGACTACTGCCGTGATCTGGCGAAAATCCTCGGGGTCGAGGCCGAAGTGGTCGAGACGCCGTTCCCGGACCGTATTCCGGCGCTGGTCTCCGGGCGGGCCGATGTGATTGTCGCCTCCACTTCCGACACCCTCGAACGGGCCAAGACCGTGGGCCTCACCGTGCCTTACTTCGCCTTCCAGATGGTGGTGCTGACCCGCGACGACACCGGCATCAACAGCTTCGATGACCTCAAGGGCAAACCCGTGGGTAATACCAGCGGCACCTATGAGGCCATCGCTCTGGAGAAAGACGTGAAGAACTGGGGCACCGGCACCTTCCGCGCCTATCAATCGCAGAACGACACCCTGCTGGCCGTCGCCCAGGGCCATATCGACGCCACCGTGGTCACCAACACCGTGGCCGCTGCCACCCTCAAATCGGGCAAATACAAAAACCTTAAAGTCGCCGGTAACGCGCCGTACGTGATCGACTATGTCTCCCTCGGCGCCAAGCGTAACGAGTATGGCCTGCTCAACTACCTCAACCTGTTCGTCAACCAACAGGTGCGCACCGGTCGTTACAAAGAGCTGTTCGTCAAATGGGTCGGCACTGAAATCCCGCCGACCAACCTGACCGTGCCCCAGGTCTACTACTGAGGTGTCCGGCATGCCTAGGCCCACTTCTCTGACCGGTCGTAGCCTGGTCGCGGGCGCCGCCGAGGGCGCCCTGCTGTTCGCCGATGTCGGGTTGAGTTTCTGGGGCGGGGTCGATCCGTTTAGCGGCGAGATCATTGACCGTCACCATCCGCTCAGCGGCGAATACCTGGCCGGCCGCGTGCTGGCCATTCCCAGCGGTCGCGGCTCGTGCACCGGCAGTAGCGTGTTGATGGAACTGATCAGCAACGGTCACGCACCGGCTGCATTGGTGCTGGCCGAACCCGATGAGATCCTGACCCTGGGCGTGCTCGTGGCGCAGACGATTTTCGAGCGTTCCCTGCCGGTGCTGTGCATCGGCCGGGAGGCCTTCGCCGCGTTGCGCGGCAAGGCCTTCGCTCGGGTCGACGGCGCCTCGGTAACCGTGTTCGAACACCTGCCGGGCGATGCCTGGCAGGCACTCGACAGCCCGTTGCAAACGCAAGACCCAAGCGCCCCGCTCGAACTCACCGAACACGACCGGGCGCTACTCGACGGCCAACATGGCAAGGCTGCACAAGTGGCCATGCAGATTGTTCTGCGCATGGCCGAACTGCAAGGTGCCCGCCGCCTGGTGGATGTCACCCAGGCACACATCGACGGCTGCATCTACACCGGACCTGCGAGCCTGCGCTTTGCCGAACAACTGGTGCAATGGGGCGCCAACGTGCGGGTGCCCACCACCCTCAATTCGATTTCCGTGGACCAGCGTCGCTGGCGCGAATTGGGCATCGACCCGGCGCTCGGCGAACCGGCCAGTGCCTTGGGCGATGCCTATATGGCGATGGGTGCGCAACTCAGTTTCACCTGTGCGCCCTACCTGCTCGACAGCGCACCCAAGGCGGGCGAGCAGATCGTCTGGGCCGAATCCAACGCGGTGGTCTACGCCAACAGCGTGCTGGGGGCACGCACCCTGAAGTACCCGGACTACCTGGATATCTGCATCGCCCTGACCGGCCGCGCCCCGTTGATCGGCTGCCACCTGGACGCACAACGCAAGGCCCGACTGCAGGTCGAGGTGCCCGCCCTGGGCGAACTGGACGATGCCTTCTACCCGCTGCTCGGTTACCACATCGGCGCGTTGGCGGGCAGCCGGATTCCACTGGTGCGCGGGTTGGAAAACCGCAAGCCGAGCCTGGACGACCTCAAGGCGTTCGGCGCAGCGTTTGCCACCACCTCCGCCGCTCCCTTGTTCCATATCGCCGGGATCACCCCGGAAGCTATCGACCCGGCGCAGGTGCTGGAGGGAGATGTAGCCCTGCCCGTGGAAACAATCCGTCTGAAGGATCTATTGGTCAGTTGGCGCGAACTCAACAGTGCCCGCGACAGCCGGGTGGATGTGGTCTCGCTGGGTAACCCGCATTTCTCCCTCAGCGAGTTCGCTCACCTGGCGCGACTGTGCCTGGGTCGGCACAAACACCCCGACGTGGTCCTCGCCATTACTTGCGGCCGCGCCGTGCTGGAGCAGGCTCGCGAAGCCGGGCATATCGCCGTGATCGAAGCCTTCGGCGCGACCCTGGTCACCGATACCTGCTGGTGCATGCTCGGCGAACCGGTGATCCCGCCGGGTGCAACAACCTTGATGACCAACTCCGGCAAATACGCCCATTACGCACCCGGTCTGGTGGGCCGCAAGGTGCATTTCGCCAGCCTGGCTGAATGTGTCGATACCGCTTGCAGTGCCAAGGCCAGCGGTCGTCTGCCGGCCTGGCTGAACATTGCCACCCCTCTGGAGACGCTCGCGCATGTTTGATTACACCTTCCAATGGCGCGCCACCCTGCGCGCCCTGCCGGACATGCTCGCCGGTGCCTGGGTCACTTTCGAGACCGCCGCGTTGTCGATGATCTTCGGCGTGCTGATCGCCCTGGCCCTGACGGTGATGCGCGAAAGCAAAACCCCGCTGCTGCGCGGCATCGGCAACGGCTGGGTATCGATCGCGCGCAACACCCCGTCGCTGTTCCAGATCTACGTCCTCTACTTCGGCCTCGGCTCGCTGGGCTTGCACGTCAGCTCATGGTTCGCCCTGCTCGCCGGGATCACCTTCAACAATGCCGGGTATCTGGCGGAGAACTTTCGCGGCGGCCTCAAGGCCGTACCCGACACGCAAGTGCGCGCCGCGCGTTCGCTGGGCATGAGTGCCTTCCAGGCCTACCGCATGATCATCGTCCCGCAGCTGTTGCGGATCGTCTTCTACCCGCTGACCAATCAGATGGTCTGGGCGGTGCTGATGACGTCGCTGGGGGTGATCGTCGGGCTGAACAATGACCTGACCGGGGTGACCCAGGACTACAACGTCAAAACGTTCCGCACCTTCGAATACTTCGCCATCGCCGCCGCGCTGTATTACCTGATTGCCAAGGCGATCGTCGCGTCAGCCCGGCTGATGGCCTGGCGGTTGTTCCGTTACTGAGGGCTTGACCATGTTTTCCACCAGTTTTTCCTGGAATGACCTGCTGTTCCTGCTCGACGGCGCCTGGGTCACCCTGCAACTGACGTTCTGGTCGATCATCCTCGGCTCCTTCGCCGGGCTGTTGTTTGGCCTGCTGCGAGCGCTGTTGCCACGCGCCAGCCTGCCCCTGGCCTGGGTGCTGGACGTGTTTCGCAGTGTGCCGCTGTTGATCCAGTTCGTGCTGTTCAACTCGCTCAAAAGCATCGTCGGCTTGAACATCAGTGCATTCAGCGTCGGCTGCATTGTGCTGGGGGTCTACACCGCCGCGTACTTCACCGAGATCGTGCGCAGCGGCGTGCTGTCGGTGCCGTTCACCTTGCGGCGGGCCAGTCGTTCGCTGGGCCTGAGTTTTATGCAGGACCTGCGCTGGATCGTCCTGCCGATGGCCACCCGCGTGGCCTTCCCCGGCTGGCTGAACCTGGTGCTCGGGGTGATGAAAGACACCGCGCTGGTGATGTGGATCGGCATCGTCGAACTGCTGCGCGCCTCGCAAACCATCGTCACCCGCATTCAGGAACCGTTGCTGGTGCTGTGCATCGCGGGCCTTATCTATTACGTCATGAGCCTGGTGGTTGCACGCCTGGGCGCTCGTCTGGAAAGAAGGTGGCAAGAAAATGATTGAGATCGACAACGTACATAAATCCTTCGGCGATCTGGCCGTGGTCAAGGGTGTCAGCCTGACGGTGGACAAGGGCGAAGTGGTGTCGATCATCGGCGGCTCGGGCTCCGGCAAATCGACCCTGCTGATGTGCATCAACGGCCTGGAGCCGATCCAGAAAGGCAACATCCGGGTCGACGGCGTCGAGGTCCATCACAGCGCCACCGACCTCAACCGCCTGCGGCAGAAAATCGGCATCGTGTTCCAGCAATGGAATGCCTTCCCGCACCTGACCGTGCTGGAAAACGTGATGCTGGCGCCGCGCAAAGTGCTGGGCAAAAGCAAGGCCGAAGCTGAAGAGCTGGCGGTGCAGCAACTGACCCACGTGGGCCTTGGCGACAAGCTCAAGACCTTCCCCGGCAAGTTGTCCGGAGGCCAGCAGCAACGCATGGCCATCGCCCGCGCCCTGGCCATGTCGCCGGACTACATGCTGTTCGACGAAGCCACCTCGGCCCTCGACCCGCAACTGGTCGGCGAGGTGCTGGACACCATGCGCATGCTCGCCGAAGACGGCATGACCATGGTGCTGGTGACCCACGAAATCCGCTTTGCCCGCGATGTGTCCGACCGCGTGGCGTTCTTTCGCAATGGCCTGGTGCACGAGATCGGCTCGCCGGATCAGGTGATTGGCAATCCGATACATGCGGAAACGGCGGCGTTTCTCAAATCAGTGAAATAACGACCGGCGATAAAAGGAGTCAGCCATGCGTTCATCGAAAGTCATTCATGTGGTCAGTTGCCACGCCGAAGGCGAAGTCGGCGATGTGATCGTCGGCGGTGTCGCCCCACCGCCCGGCGCCACCGTGTGGGAACAATCGCGCTGGATCGCCAAGGATGAAACCCTGCGCAATTTCGTCCTCAACGAACCCCGCGGCGGCGTGTTCCGCCACGTCAACCTGCTGGTGCCGGCCAAGGACCCTCGGGCGCAAATGGCCTGGATCATCATGGAACCGGCCGACACGCCACCGATGTCCGGCTCCAACTCGCTGTGCGTCGCCACGGTGCTGCTCGACAGCGGCATCTTGCCGATGACCGAACCGCAAACCCGGCTGGTGCTCGAAGCGCCCGGAGGCTTGATCGAGGCCGTGGCCGATTGCCGTGACGGCAAGGTCGAACGGGTAGAAATCAAGAACGTGCCCTCCTTCGCTGATCGCCTCGACGCCTGGATCGAAGTCGAAGGCTTCGGCTCGTTACAGGTCGACACCGCGTACGGTGGCGACAGTTTTGTCATCGCCGACGCCAAACGCCTGGGCTTTTCCATCCGCCCTGACGAGGCGGCCGAGCTGGTCGAGGTCGGGTTGAAAATCACCCGCGCGGCCAATGATCAACTGGGCTTCGTCCATCCGCTGAACCCCGAGTGGTCGCATATTTCCTTCTGCCAGATTGCCGCGCCCATCGTGGTTGAAAATGGCATCGCCACCGGGGCCAACGCCGTGGTGATTCAACCCGGCAAGATCGACCGCTCGCCCACCGGCACTGGTTGTTCGGCGCGTATGGCGGTGTTGCAGGCCAAGGGATTGATGCAGGTCGGCGAGCGCTTTATCGGCCGTTCGATCCTCGGTTCCGAATTCCATTGCCGCATCGATTCGATGACCGAAGTGGCCGGCCGCCCGGCGATCTACCCGTGCATTTCCGGCCGGGCCTGGATCACCGGCACCCACCAATTGCTGCTCGACCCCAGCGATCCCTGGCCACAGGGCTATCGCCTGTCAGACACCTGGCCAGGTGCCTGAAACTCCCCCAGACCAACGGCAACCCAAAACCCCTGATTGATTGAAAAAACCACTGGCCGAGCATCGGCATTTAAAATATCGTATACGAAATACAAAAACGAACCGGAGGCAACAATGAGCAAGCGCATTAACTGGAGTGGCGTCTTCCCCGCGGTGACCACTCAATTCAACGATGACTTCTCCATCAACCTGGAAAAAACCCATCAGGTGATTTCCAACGTGATCCGTGACGGCGTATCGGGCCTGGTGGTGTGTGGTTCGGTGGGGGAAAACACCTCATTGACCGCCGAAGAAAAAATCGCCGTGACCGAAGTTGCGGTCGACGCTTCCCGCGGCCGCGTGCCGGTGATTTGCGGTGTGGCCGAGTTCACCAGTGTGCAAGCGGCCAAGGTGGCCAACGCGGTGCGCAGGGTCGGTGTCGACGGCGTGATGCTGATGCCGGCGCTGGTCTACGGTTCCAAGCCATTCGAGACCGCCGAGCATTACCGCTACGTGGCGAAGAACGCCGACGTACCGTTGATGGTTTACAACAACCCGCCGATCTACAAAAACGACGTCACCCCGGACATCCTGATTTCCCTGGCCGACTGCGACAACGTGGTGTGCTTCAAGGATTCCTCTGGCGATACCCGCCGTTTCATCGACGTGCGCAATGAAGTCGGCGACCGTTTCGTGCTGTTCGCAGGTCTCGATGACGTGGTGCTGGAAAGCATCGCGGTGGGGGCCGAAGGCTGGGTCTCGGGCATGTCGAACGTATTCCCGAAAGAAGGCGAGACCATCTTCCGCCTGGCCAAGGCCGGTCGCTTCGCCGAAGCCATGCCGATCTACGAATGGCTGATGCCGATCCTGCACCTCGATGCCCGTGCCGACCTGGTGCAGTGCATCAAACTCTGCGAAGCCATCGCCGGTCGCGGCAGCGCCCTGACCCGTCCGCCACGCCTGGCACTGCCGCAAGCGGATCGGGAGTTCGTCGAGCAGATCATGGCCAAGGCCATGGCCAATCGTCCGGAGTTGCCGGACGTCGGTCTCTGAGTGATTGCCGGGCGGATCCTTGCAGGTCCGGCCCGGCTACCTGTTTTCGCGCCTCTACAGGAAACGTCAGCATGTCCAATCCTCACAGCACGTCCAGCGCAACCACACCCTCGGGACTCAAACGCGTGGTGGCCGCCGCCATGGCCGGCACTGTCGCCGAGTGGTATGAATTCTTTCTCTACGGCACCGCCTCGGCCTTGGTCTTCGGCCAGCTGTTCTTCCGCCAGACCGACAGTCCGATCGACGGCATCATCGCCGCCTTCGCCCTGTACGCCGTCGGCTTCCTCGCCCGTCCGTTGGGCGGTCTGGTGTTCGGTCACTACGGTGACAAGTTCGGCCGCAAGCGCCTGCTGCAACTGAGCCTGGTGGTGGTTGGCATCACCACGTTCCTGATGGGTTGCCTGCCCGGCTTCGACAGCATCGGCTATGCCGCGCCGGTGTTATTGGTGCTGCTGCGGCTGATCCAGGGCTTTGCCTTTGGTGGCGAATGGGGTGGCGCGATTCTGCTGGTGTCCGAGCACTGCCCGGACAATCGCCGAGGCTTCTGGGCCAGTTGGCCGCAAGCCGGGGTGCCGGCCGGTAACCTGGTGGCGACCGTTGCCTTGCTGCTGTTGTCGTCGAACCTGTCAGAGCAACAATTCCTCGCCTGGGGCTGGCGCGTGGCGTTCTGGTTCTCGGCGGTGGTGGTGCTGATCGGCTACTGGATTCGCACCAGCGTCGATGACGCACCGATTTTCAAGGAGGCCCAGGCCCGGCAAGCGCAGACCAAACAGCAACAACTGGGCGTGGTGGAAGTGTTGCGCCATCACTGGCGCGCGGTGCTGGTGGGGATCGGCGCGCGGTTTGCCGAGAACATCCTCTATTACACGGTGGTCACCTTTTCGATCACCTACCTGAAACTGGTGGTGCACAAGGACACTTCAGAGATTCTGTTGCTGATGTTCGGCGCGCACCTGCTGCACTTTTTCCTGATCCCGTTGATGGGCTATCTGTCGGATATCGTGGGGCGTAAACCGGTGTACCTGATCGGCGCGGTGCTCACTGCGTTCTGGGGCTTCATCGGCTTCCCGATGATGGACACCGGCAACAACTGGCTGATCATCGGCGCCATCACCCTGGGCCTGGCCATCGAGTCGATGACCTATGCGCCCTACTCGGCGCTGATGGCCGAAATGTTCCCGACCCATGTGCGCTACACCGCCCTTTCGCTGTGCTACCAGGTGGCGCCGATCTTCGCCGGATCCCTCGCGCCGCTGATCGCCATCAACCTGCTCAACAAGTACCACAGCTCGACACCGATCGCCTGGTACCTGGTGGGCGCCGCGCTGATCTCCATTGTGGCTGTCGGCCTGACCCGGGAAACCCGTGGCAAGTCGTTGCACCAGGTGGATGCCGAATCTGCTGCGCGTATTGCTGCGCTGGACAACGCCGTGCCGGCCGCTGCGCGCCGGGGTGATTCGCTGGCCTGAACCGGATCTTTAGTCCGGCAAACATTTGTGGCGAGGGGGCTTGTCGGAACGCCGCATCGCCCCGTTCGACCGCGCAGCGGTCGCAAATCCCTTTCAGGGCCGCTTCGCGACCCAACGGGGGCAAGCCCCCTCGCCACGGGTTTTGTGTTCGACGCGCCTTTTCCTCAATCAAAACTGCCCTTTTTCGACAGGAGTTTTCCATGCCCGAGATCATCGGCCACAACTACATCGGCGGTGCCCGCAGCGCCGCTGGCAACATCGCGATGCAGAGCCATGACGCCAGCACCGGCGCAGTACTGCCCTATTCGTTCATGCAAGCCACCGTCGAGGAAGTGCACGCCGCAGCCCAAGCCGCCGCTGCCGCTTACCCCGCCTTTCGTAACTTGCCGGCGACGCGCCGTGCAGAGTTTCTCGAGGCCATCGCCGCGCAACTGGATGCCCTGGATGACGAATTCGTCGCCCTGGTCACTCGCGAAACCGCCCTGCCAACCGGACGCATCCAGGGCGAACGCAGCCGCACCAGCGGCCAGATGCGCCTGTTCGCTCAGGTGCTGCGCCGGGGCGATTTCTATGGTGCGCGCATCGACCGCGCATTGCCCGAACGTCAGCCACTGCCACGGGTCGACCTGCGTCAATACCGGATCGGCGTCGGCCCGGTGGCCGTGTTCGGTGCCAGTAACTTCCCGCTGGCCTTTTCTACCGCTGGCGGTGATACCGCGGCGGCTCTGGCCGCCGGTTGCCCGGTGGTGTTCAAGGCCCACAGCGGACACATGGCGACCGCTGAACGCGTGGCCGACGCAATCATCCGCGCCGCCGAGCAAACCGACATGCCTAAAGGCGTGTTCAACATGATCTACGGCGCGGGCGTCGGTGAAACGCTGGTCAAGCATCCGGCGATCCAGGCCGTCGGTTTCACCGGCTCGCTCAAAGGCGGTCGCGCCCTCTGTGACATGGCCGCCGCACGGCCACAACCGATTCCGGTGTTCGCCGAAATGAGCAGCATCAACCCGGTGCTGGTATTGCCTGAAGCCCTGCGCGCACGGGGCGAAAAAATCGCCGGTGAACTGGTGGCGTCGGTGGTTCAGGGGTGCGGTCAGTTCTGCACCAATCCAGGGTTGGTGATCGGTATCCGCTCACCACAGTTCAGCGCGTTCACCGCTCGGCTCAGTGCCTTGATGGCCGAACAGCCGGCGCAAACCATGCTCAACGCCGGCACCCTCGCCAGCTACGAAAAAGGTGTGCAGGCGTTAGTCGACCATCCAGGGATAAGCCATCTGGCAGGCCAGGAGCAGCACGGTAATCAAGCGCGGCCGCAACTGTTCAAGGCCGACGTCAGTCTGTTGCTCAAGGGTGATCCGCTGTTGCAGGAAGAAGTGTTCGGCCCGACCACCCTCGTCGTCGAAGTGGCCGATAAAGCCGAGTTACAACAAGCGCTGAACAGTTTGCACGGTCAACTCACCGCCACTTTGATTGGCGAAACGCAGGACCTGCACGAACACGCCGATCTGCTGGTGCTGCTGGAACAAAAGGCCGGCCGGGTGCTGTTCAATGGCTACCCCACCGGCGTTGAAGTGTGCGATGCGATGGTGCATGGCGGCCCTTACCCGGCGACCTCCGACGCCCGTGGCACGTCGGTCGGCAGCCTGGCCATCGAGCGTTTCCTGCGCCCGGTGTGCTACCAGAACTGCCCGGATGCCTTGCTGCCCGACGCCCTGAAAAACGCCAACCCGCTGGGCATTGCCCGCCTGGTCGATGGCGCCAGCCACCGCGAACCGGTCTGACAACACAACGCTCCTGTGTGGTGAGGGGGCTTGTGTGGTGAGGGGGCTTGCCCCCGTTGGGTTGCGAAGCGGCCCCAAAACCTGCAATCGCGGTGTATCAGGTACACCGCATGTAATGGTTTTACGACTGCTACGCAGCCGAACGGGGGCAAGCCCCCTCACCACACAAGCCCCCTCGCCACACAGGCTCGCTTCCACAGGAGTTCGGATTATCAAGTCAGCAGCACTTTCAGATCGTTGTACAGCGCCTCGGGAATCTGCACGCCCTCCACCAAACTGTGCGCCCGCGCCGCATAACGCCGTTGCGACGGCAAGCGCGCGCCCTGCCCTTCAATCCCTTGAAACAACACCTCGGCCCGGGCCAAGTGCTCTTCAGTGGCCGCTCCCAGAAAACGTCGCGGATCCAGCGCGATGATCAACTCGCCATGGTAGGGCGATGACTTGCTGCCCGCGTCGTAAGCCAGTGACTCGGCGCTGGTCAGGTCACCGATCAAAGGCCCGGCAATCAACTCCACCATCGCCGCCAGCGCGGAGCCCTTGTGCCCACCGAACGTCAGCATCGCGCCGCTATCGAGCACCACGTTGGCATCGGTGCTCGGCCGCCCCTCGGCGTCCACGCCCCAGCCCTCGGGAATCGCCTTGCCGGCACGCCGATGCAACTCGATATCGCCACGGGCAATTGCACTGGTGGCGAAGTCGAACACAAACGGATCCTGCCCCACGCGTGGCCAGCCAAAGGCAATGGGATTGGTACCGAACACCGGCACCCGTCCCCCGGCCGGCGCCACCCAGGCATGGCTCGGATTACACGCCAGCGCCACCAGCCCGGCGGCGGTCAACTGCTCGATCTCCACCCACAGCGCCGAGAAATGCACGCAGCGATTGATCGCCAACGCCGCAATCCCGTTGGCCCGGGTTTTCTCCGCCAGTAGCGGCAAACCTGCCTGGAACGCCAACTGCGAAAAACCACCCCCGGCATCCACCCGCACAATCGACGGTGCCTGGTCGATCACCCGTGGCTCGGCGTTGGCCGACACCTTGCCGGCCCGCAGGGAATTCACGCAGCCCAGAATCCGGTACAAACCGTGGGAGGCGCAGCCATCGCGCTCGCCGGCGATCACCGTCGCCGCCACCGCTTGCGCATGGGCCAGGTTAAAACCGTTGTGCAACAGGATCGCTTCGGCCAATTCACGGGCTTCGATCAGGGTCAGTCGAATCATGGTCATCTCCTTGGACAGACCGTTCAGCGTGGTCTATCCAAGGAGCGGTGGCTTGATCGGTTTAGGGACGGAGGGTGACGAAATGGGCACAGTGCCCTTTCGATCAAAACTGCGCTGATTCCAGTTCAAAGAGGCATTCGCTACCGGCCCTGGCCGATGCACTCAGCGAGTGGATGCGCGGCAGCAGGCGGGCGAAGTAGAAGCGCGCGGTGGCCAGTTTACTGGCATAGAAAGCGTCCTTGGAGTGCGTACTCATCGCAGTCTTGGCCATTCGCGTCCACATGTAGGCGTACGCGGTATAGCCGAACACATGCAGGTACTCGACCGAGGCCGCGCCGATTTCATTCGGGTTGCTCTGGGCTCGATCCAGCAGCCACGCGGTCAGTTCGTCAAGGGTGTCCATCGCGGCATTCAACGGTTTGGTGAACTCACCCAGGTCAGCGCAGGCGTTGGCGGTGTAGTGGCGAACTTCGGCGGCGAACAAGCGGTAGAGCGCCCCGCCGCTGGCGACTATTTTGCGCCCGGCCAGGTCCAGCGACTGAATGCCGTTGGTGCCTTCGTAGATCTGAGTGATACGCACATCGCGAACCAATTGCTCCTGGCCCCATTCGCGGATGTAACCGTGACCGCCGAAGATCTGCTGGCCATGCACCGTGGTTTCCAGCCCCATGTCGGTGAGGAACGCCTTGGCCACAGGGGTCAGCAGCGACACCAGTTCCTGGGCGCGGGTTCGGGTTGGCGCGTCATCGCTGTACCTGGCGGTATCCAGTTGCAGGGCCACGTAGCTGGAAAACGCCCGCCCGCCTTCGTTCAAGGCCTTCATGGTCAACAGCATCCGCCGTACATCCGGATGCACGATGATCGGATCGGCAGCCTTGTCCTCGCTCTGCGCGCCCGTCGGCGAACGGCTTTGCAGACGGTCACGGGCGTATGCGACGGCGTTCTGGTACGAGCGCTCACCCAACGCCAGGCCCTGGATACCCACGCCCAGGCGTTCGTAGTTCATCATGGTGAACATCGCCGCCAGCCCCTTGTTCGGCGCATCGACGATCCAGCCAGTGGCGCCGTCAAAGTTCATCACGCAGGTCGCGGACGCCTTGATGCCCATCTTGTGTTCGATTGAACCGCAGGACAGTGCATTGCGTTCACCCAGCGAGCCATCGGCATTCACCAGCACCTTGGGCACCAGGAACAGTGAAATGCCCTTGGGGCCGGCGGGTGCATCGGGCAGTCTGGCCAGCACCAGGTGAATGATGTTTTCGGTCAGGTCGTGCTCGCCGCCGGTGATGAAAATCTTGCTGCCACTGATCTTGAAACTGCCGTCGGCCTGAGGCTCGGCTCGGGTGCGGATCAGGCCCAGGTCGGTGCCGGCATGCGCCTCGGTCAGGCACATGGAACCGGTCCAGGTGCCGGCATACATGTTCGGCAGATAACGCTCCTTGAGTTCCTGGCTGGCATGGGCATTGATCGACAGGCACGCCCCGGCGGTCAACATCGGGTATAGACCGAACGACAGACTCGCCGAGTTGACCATCTCCTCGACCTGAGCCGAAATGGCCTTGGGCATGCCCATGCCACCGAACTGCGGATCACCGCCGACACCCACCCAACCGCCTGCGGCGAACGCTTGGTAAGCCGCGACAAAACCTTCGGGAGCGATGACGATGCCACTGCTCCAGGTGCAGCCCTGTTCGTCGCTGCTGCGGTTCAGCGGTGCGACCACCTCGGCGCTGATCTTGCCGGCCTCTTCAAGGATCGCGGCAGCCGTTTCTTCATCGATCACCTCGGCCAGACCAGGCAATCTGGCCCAGAGCCGGGACACCTCGAAGACCTCGTTGAGTACGAAGCGCATGTCGCGCAAGGGAGCTTTGTAATCAGACATAGTTGGCTTACTCAGAAGTGGTCAGGGCATGCGACATGGCCTGACGTTGGGTTGTATCGGTTTCAGCGGTTTGCGCCACATCAGCTTGCGCAACGGGGTGACGCAGCAAGAAGTACGACAGGGCCGGGATCAGGATCAGCGCGCCGAGCATGTTCCACAGGAACATGAAGGTCAGCAGGATGCCCATGTCGGCCTGGAACTTGATCGGCGACCAGACCCAGCACACAACGCCCGCCGCGAGGGTGATGCCCACCAGGCCCACCACCCGGCCGGTAAACGACACGGCGCTGCGGTAGGCCTGGCTCAGCGGCAGGCCCTGGCGCTGGTAATGCAATTGCACGCTGAGCAGGTACAAGGCGTAATCCACGCCGATGCCCACGCCCAAGGCGATCACTGGCAGGGTCGCGACTTTCACGCCAATGCCCATGGCCACCATCAACGCCTCGCACAGGATCGAGGTCAGGACCAATGGCAACAGGGCGACCAGGGTTGCGCGCCAACTGCGGAAGGTGATCAGACAGAACAGCGTCACCGCCGCATAGACATAAAGCAGCATGGTGCGATTGGCCTCGCGCACCACAATGTTGGTCGCCGCCTCAATCCCGGCCGACCCGGCCGCGAGCAGGAACTGGCGATCGTCGCTGTTGTTGTCCCGGGCGAATTTTTCGGCGATGCCCACCACGGCATCGAGGGTCTCGGCCTTGTGGTCCTTGAGGAACGTGATCACCGGCATCAACGAACAATCAGCGTTGAACAACTCCGGGGAGTTGACCGAGGCTTGCTGCGCGGCGTAGTTCAGCACGTCCTGATTGCGCTGGATGCTGTTGAGCTTGGGGTTGCCTTCATAAGTACCGGCGGTGATCTGGCGCACCGCGTTAACCAGCGAAGCCGTGGCCTGTACGCCCGGATACTGCTGCAGCTCCCAGGCCAGACGGTCGGCGAGAATCAGCGTCTTGTAGCTCAGGCAGCCTTCCGGCGCGGTCTTGATCATCACCGCGAACAGGTCGCTGGACAGCGCGTAGTGGCTGGTGATGTAGGCGTTATCACGGTTATAGCGAGAGTCGGCACGCAACTCCGGTGCGCCACTTTCCAGATCGCCGATCTTCAGCTGCTGGCTGATCATGAAACCGCCGATGCCCATCAGTACCGCGACCACTACCGCCCCCGTGGCCCATTTGGCCGTGGTGAAGCGGTCGAGCAAGTCCCACAGTTTGCCGAAGCCTTTGTGCCCTTCGGCACGCGTGTCGATGTTCAGCGCACGCTCGGCAGCCCTGGCGCCCACGCCGACATAAGACAGCGCCACCGGCATCAGCAACAGCGAAGTGAAAATCAGCACCGCCACACCGATACTGGCGGTGATCGCCAGATCCCGGATCACCGGAATATCGATCAGCATCAGTACCGCGAAGCCGACGGCGTCGGCCAGCAGCGCGGTAACGCCGGCAATGAACAGGCGGCGGAAGGTGTAGCGTGCGGCGATCAGTTTGTGGGTGCCACGGGCGATGTCTTGCATGATGCCGTTCATCTTCTGCGCCGCGTGGGACACGCCGATGGCGAAGATCAGGAAAGGCACGAGCACCGAGTACGGGTCGATGGCATAGCCGAGCCAGGCGACGATGCCCAGCTGCCAGACCACCGCGATCAGCGAGCAGCCGACCACCAGCAAGGTGCTGCGCACGCATCGGGTGTAGGCGTAAATGATGATCAGCGAAGTGACGACGGCCAGGCCAAAGAACATCATCACCTGGATCAACCCGTCGATCAGGTCGCCCATCAGTTTGGCGAAACCGATCACCCGGACTTTGTACGGGCCCTTGCCCTCCTCCCCGGCCTTGCGTGCAGCACTGTCACCGGCAAACTCGATCTGGTCGCGCAACTGTTCTTCGAGCATTTGCGAAAAGGCGTGGTAGTCGATGCGCTGACCGCTGGCCGTGGCCTTGTCCAGCAGCGGCACGATCAGCATGCTCGATTTGTAGTCGCTGGCCACCAGACTGCCGACGATACCGGCGCGGGAAATATTCTGGCGCAGCTGTTCTATTTCTGCCGGCTTGCCCTGGTAGGTATCGGGCATCACCGGGCCGCCCTGGAAACCTTCCTCGGTGACTTCGGTCCAGCGCACCGCCGGGCTCCACAACGACTTCATCCAGGCACGGTCGACACCCTCGGCAAGGAACAATCGGTCGTTGACCTGTTTGAGCACGTCCAGGTAACCGGGGTCGAAGATATCGCCCTGAGTGTTCTCCACCACCACCCGTACCGAGTTCCCCAAACCGCGCAGCGACTGGCGGTTTTCCAGGAAGTTCTGGATGTACGGCTGGCTCTGCGGAATCATCTTTTCGAAGCTTGGACGCAGCTCCAGGCGAGTCGCGGCCATGTAGCCCAGCATCAGGGTGACCAGCGCCATCAGCAGCATGAACAGCGGACGATAGTTGAACACCAGCCGCTCCAGCCGGTTGCCGGAATGGCAGTCGAAATCCCGCAGATCGCGGATCACCGGCATGGTTTCTTGTTTGGTATGGCCCATGTCTGGGTTCTCGCTCTAAGGGTTCGAGGACTTAATCAACGGACAGCGTCCGTGCACCACGGCTGCCAACCAGCACCAGCGCACCGTCGGCGGACTGAGCGGCGCCGGTCACCGGGGTCGATGCCGGTTGCTGAACCAGGTGCAATTGCGCGCCTGTGCCCTGGCTGACCAGCATCTGCCCGCCCTGGGTGAACAAGCGATAGTTGCCACGGTTATCGACGAGGCCGGCGGTGATGCTGACGTGCAGGCCACTGTCCAGCGGGGTCCAGTTGAGGCCGCCGTCCGTGCTGCGCAACACGTTGCCGCGCAGGCCGTAGGCAATCACTTCGCCGGATTTGCCAAGCACGCCGAAAAAACTGCCCTGATAGGGTGTCGGTACGGCGGCGAAGCGCTGATCGGTGTTGTTCCATTTGAGCAACAGGCCCTGTTCACCGGCGATGTACAACGCATCGCCGGTGGAGGCGATGGCGTTGAGGTGAAAGCCCTGCGGGTTGTCGGTGCGGTCCTGAAACGGCGTCCAGCTCTGGCCGCCGTCTTCGGTACGCAGGATCAGGTTGAACACCCCGACCACATAGCCGAGGCGGTCGTTAGCGAACCAGACATCGAGCAAGGGTTTGTCGGCGCCCTGCGCAATCAGGCGCTCACCTTCGGCGACCAGCAGTGGCCATTGCTCGTTGCCGGGCTCTGCACTGGCCAACGCGCCGTAATGCTTGACCAGCAAGGCGCCGATCTCGCGGCCATCCAGTTGCTTGCGCCAGGTCGCACCCGCGTCACTGCTGTGCAACACCACGCCGTCACCGCCCACCGCCCAGCCTTGGGTAGTGGAAGGAAAACTGACGGCATTGAGGTCGGCACTGACTGGCACCGCTGCCTGCTGCCAGTGTTTGCCGGCATCATCGGAATACAGAATGTGGCCACGCTGCCCGACGGCGACCAGACGGTCGCCGTCGCGGGCCATGCCCGATAGCGGGCTGTTGACAGCCAGGGCGCTGACCCTGGCCGGCAGATCCAGCACGTCGACATAACCGGAGGCCTGGCTCAAGCCCTGCAACATTGCAAGCAGTGCGCCGAGCGCCAGCCGCAGATAATTTTTGTACGAACACATACCGCGTCCTCTTCGGATAACCGCGCCGGGACACACATCCGTGTGCCTGACTTTCAAACCTGACGCCCGAAACGATCGGCATACGCCGACCGTCGTGCGGTCCCTTGCCTTGCGGGCAACGGAACGCTCGGACGCGTTGTCACGGTTTGCTTAGCGAATCCCGCTACCTGCCAGGGATTCCGACGACCACTGCGCCTTGGAGAGCGGCTCGATGTACTTGATCCCGCCGTAAGGCCCGACCACGCCATTGATGTTGTAGGAGCCACCCACCAGGTCGTAGATCATGAAGGGCGTGGAGTCCGGGACTTGCTTGTCGTAGCTCTGGCTGAGGAACGCGAAGGAGCCACGGTACAGCTGACCACGGGCGTCGTACTGGTCAGAGGCCAGAGCGGTCCAACTGTCTTCATCGAGGTAGAAGCGACGCTTCTGATAGATGTGTCGGGCGCCAGCCTTGAGATTGCCCTCCACCACCCAGACGCGATGTTTTTCCCAACGCACATAATCGGGTGCCAGGTGATTGGCAGTGGTCAGCGACTTGGGGTCCTGGGCGTAGGTCAGCTTGTAAGTGTTGTAGGGCACGATCATTTCCTGCTTGCCCACCAGCTTCCAGTCGTAACGGTCCAGCGCACCGTTGAACACGAAAACATCGTCGTAGGTACCCGCGCCGGCGGTGCCGGGGTTGGGCGTGTCGTAAGCCAGGTTCGGTGCCAGCTTGACCCGACGCTGGCCAGGCAAGTATTGCCAGGCACGGCGCGGTTGCTGCAGCGGGTTGGCGGCGTCCTTGAGCATCACCGCTTCACCGGCCCGGCGCGCAGGGCCGGTGTAGGACAGCTTCATCTGGTAGTACACGTCGGCGCTGCTGATCGGCTGCGCCAGGTTCTCGTAGATCGGATAGGAAATGAACGCCTGCCCGGTGGTCGCCAGGCTCGGAATGCCTGCGGAGTCGACGTTCCAGGAGTCGTACTTGGAGTTGATGCTGACGCCCTGATAACGCAACAGGAAGTTCCACATCGCCTCGTTACCCGTCTGCGGAATCGGGAACGGCACGCCGGGCAGCACGTTATCGACGGCCAACCCACCTTCGAGGGACTTGGCGCCGGTGGCATTTTTCACCCCGTTGTCCAGCACCGCCTTGGGCAAAGAGACGGTACGGTGGGTCGGGTAGACATTGACGTGGAAACTTGGGAAACGCTTGGCCAGTTCCGCGGTGGTTGCACTGAGCAAGCCCTTGTACTGATCGACGTTCTTGCCGTCGATCACCAGCAGCGGCTTTTCGTTGGCGAAGGGATCCGGGCGCATGCTGTCACCGGATTTGAAGCTGGCCGGCGGCGTGGTCAGGCCACCGTCATAGGCGGGGATGGATCCGTCGGCATTCCCGGCCTTTTCAGCCCCGACCAGGGTCAGGCTGGTGCCGAGCCTGGCGGCTTCCTGAGTCGATACAGCGGCCTGTGCCTGGCTGGCAATAACCATCGCCAACGAGGCGGCTAACACGGTTTGCACACATTTCATCTTGTTATTCTCCTGCTTACTTTGCGTAAGCCAGTGGTGAATCAAAAAGTGGTTTTCATCGTCAGGTAAACGGCGCCACGGTCCTCAGTCGTGGCACCACCACCGGAGAAGGCCGAGTAGCCACCGCCGTAACACGCGTAGTTTTCATTGCCGCTAAAGGCATTGGGTGTGGAGCCGTCTCCGCTGCCGGCATTGGCCGCGCCGGTGCTCAAACCACTGACGTCGCACTTGTCGGTCTTGCCGAAGGAGTCCACGTACTTCAGGTCGATGAAGTATTTGTTGTACACAACGGCACCCACGCCCAAGGCATAGTTGCCGGTGTCTTTGGCACCGCCACCGGACACCGGTGACACGCCGGCGAGGCCGACGTTGATGGACATCGGGGCGTTGAGATCGACCCCCGGGAATACCTGGTACCAGGTCGGTGTGAAGTTGACCGCGATGCCCCAGTTGTCCCGGGTCGGCTGGTCGATGCCGCGATAGGTGTCCTGGCCCTTGTAGAGCGCTTCGTTCTTGCTATCGAGCTTGAGCAGGTTGCTGTAGTACAACTCGGCGAGCAGGCTGGCCGAATCGAACACTGGCGTTTTCGGGAATGTCATCAGGCCGTTGAGCGTCCAGTGCAACGTGTCACCGGTGGCACTCAGGCTGTCGCCCTTTTGCGGGGTGTCATAGATCACACCGGTGGCCGCCGTACGGGCCGGCAGCAGACCCAGACCGGCGCCGAAGCCCTGCGGCCCGGTCGAGCTGACAATCGCCGGAATACTGGCCAGCGGCATGTTGTGACGAATGTTCAGGTCCGAACCCACACTGATACCGCGCACATCCTTGGACAGGCTCAGGCCAAAGATCTGAATGTTGTCGGCATAGGCCAGTTGATAGGTGCTGGTGCTCAACGAATTGAGGGTGTTGACCACCGCCGGCACCATGCCGGCAGGCGGGGTGCCGTTGGGATTGGCAGACGTCAGCCCGGTGGCGTTCAGCCAGGCTTGCGGCAGGATTTCCGAGGTATTGCGGTAGTAAACACCGAGGGTGCCATCCAGCCAGGCCGGCGACCACTTGGCCATTACCCCCCAGTCGCCGCGCTTGTCCGGCGTCAGGTCATGACCGCGACGCACATTGGTCAAACTGTTGCAGGGTGCCAGACCGCAACCCAACGGGCTGCCCGGCACCACACCATTGGTGTTGCCCAGCAGGAACGACTGCGCACCGAAGCCGACCAGATCGGAGCCGCCATAGTAAGTACCGGCTTCCGGCAGGCGGGCGGCATCCCAATCGAGGAAATACTGAGCGGCCACGGTCAACTCGGGATTGACGGTGAACGACATCGACAGCTGGTTACGCGGAACGAACAGTTCCTTGGCTTCGGTTCCCGGCGAGGCGGCCAGTTTGGCCAGGTCCAGCCCGGACTGGCCGTAGCTGATCGAGTGCACCGGGTTGAGAATGGTCTCGCCCCAAAACACGTTGTGTTGACCGGCCTTGACGCTCAACAGCGACTCCCCGCCCACTTCGGTGCTGTAGAACACGAAGGCATCGAGGATTTCGCCGGAAGGACCGGTGTAGTAACGCTCGGCGTAGTGGCTCAGGTGGGGGCTGCCATTGCCGACATTGTCGCCCGTGACCCCGGCCAGGCGCGGATCGTTGGCGACCAGACCCGACCTTGCGTCATTGCCATTGACGAACGGGTTGGAATTGGAACCGGTGTTCTCGTAGGCCTTGTCATACCAACTGGCGGCGCTGACGCGAAAGCCCATGTGGTCCTTGTAGACCACATCCATTTCGGTCAACAGGTCAACGCGGTTGGTGATGTTGGTTCCGGCCTTGCGGAAGTTGTAGTCGCCATCATTGTTGTTCGGCGTCGCCAACAGGCGCTTGTCGGCGCTTTCGGTGCGCACACCGTAGTTGTACTTGACGGTGTTATCCAGGCGCGCGGTCCAGTCCGGGTTACCTGTGTCCAGTTCGACCGCATGGGCAACCGGCACGGCTGCGGCCAGCATGGCCGAGGCCAATAAGGTGCATCGCGAGGGGGCGAACCCGTGACTCTTATTGTTGTGCATTGCGTTGTCTCCGCCTTTTTGTATTTGTTTTAAGCGCAGCCGCCCTCACCCCCCCTTGTTCCAGGGGGTTGCGTTTTTCAGGAATGAGGGCAAATGCCGGATGACTGAGGGCCACCCGGCGCCTGAACTAGCGGTCCAGCTCCAGGATGAGAGCTTCGGCTTGAGGCCAGTGGCCAAAGCCTGCAGCCGGATTGAGATGACCTGCATCGCCTACGTTGAGCAGTTCACTGCCCCAGCCTTCAGCCAGCTGAGTGACGGCGGCCAGGCTGGCGAGATGGTCGTTGGTACTGGCGGCCACCAGACTGCGGAACGGCAGCGGCCCTTTTGGCAGAGGGTTCCAACCCTGGGTACGCAGGGTTTCAGCGGATGGGTAGCCTTGCGGCCAATCAGCATCGAGATCCGGAGGAGTGGCCAGCAGCGCACCCTTGATCGGCCGGCTGTGTTGCGCAGCCCAGTGTGCGACCATCAACACGCCCGCGCTGTGGGCCACCAGAATCACCGGCCCATCGATCTGCTCCAGCTGGTGTTGAATCGCTTCGACCCGCTTGGCGCAATCGAGCTTGTCGGTTGCCTGCGGCGGCACACTGCGCACCTTGCACAACCTGGCTTCAAGCAGCGTTTGCCAATGCTCGGCAACGTGCTCGCGCAGGCCCGGTACGATCAGAACGGTTGCGGCAGTTTGCAGTTTGTCCACGTCAACACCTTCGCTTTCTCGATGACTCGACTGGCTCTATTGGCCAGGGGCTTTTTGTAGGACTGACATTAAAGAGCGCCCACCCGAAGCGCTTTTCATTGGACGTCAAGCACTTTTCTTTTCATGACAAATTTTCAGGGATCGGCACGCGGCGACCATTGGTCGTAAATCCCCGCAGGTTCTCTGCGGGTCACTGTAATCAACGGGTGAGCGTCGATTGCGCCACGACAACGGAGGTGATCCTGGACAGATTTGAGCGAGCGCCCTCGACAACCTCGCAACTGTTCAATTGCTGATGTGCTGGATATAGTCGCCACGCTCATTTGAATCGCAACCGGCCCAGGAAAGACTTTCGCATGCCCAAGCTTGTTCGCGCCGCCGTCTTGACCAACTACCTGGAGGTCACTCAATACCTGGGGTTCAACCCGCGCGATGTACTGGCCGGCGTCGGCCTGAGCAAAGCCCTGCTGCAAGCGCCCGAACACCGCATTCCCATTGATGCCGCCGTACGCCTGCTGGAAGACTCGGCCGCCGCCAGCGGCTGCCAGAATTTCGGCCTGAGCATGGCCGAGTCGCGCCAACTCTCGGACTTCGGAGTGGTCAGCCTGCTCCTCAGCCACCAACGTACGCTGCGTGATGCCTTGCAGGTCGTGGTGAATTACCGTCACCTGATGAATGATTCGCTGGCCATCTTCATTGAAGAGGCCGACAAGATGGTGATCATTCGCGAGGAGGTAGTCACTGAATCGCCCATGCCTTCCCGCCAGGCCACTGAGCTGGCCATCGGGGTCATGTTCCGTCTGTGCGCTGCCTTGCTCGGCACCCACTGGCACCCCTACAGCGTCAACTTCACGCACCAGCCCCCGGACAACCTGCAACTGCATCGCCGTCTGTTCGGCTGCACGCTGGAGTTCGGCAGTGAGTTCAATGGCATTGTCTGCTCCGACGCCAGCCTCGACATGACCAACCCCAATGCCGACCCGGCCATGGCGCGCTACGCCCAGAGTTACCTCGACTCGCTGCTCAACCACGAAGGCCCGTCGATACTGTTCGAGGTGCGCAAAGCCATCTACCTGCTGCTGCCGATGGGACGCGCCACCATCGAGCAGATCGCCCAGACCCAGGGCATGAATGTCCGGACTCTGCAGCGTCGCCTCAAAGACGACGGCTGCGCCTTCAACGACCTGATCAACGACGTTCGCCGCGACCTGGTGCTGCGCTACCTGGACAATCCGAATTACTCGCTGGGCCGGATCGCCGACATGCTCGGCTACTCCATGGCGAGCTCCTTCACACGCTGGTTCATCACCCAGTTCGGCATGCCGCCCGCTACATGGCGCAGCGCACAAAAACAAACCATCTCAAGACCGCTCTCTGGTTCCAAAGAGTCCTGAGCTAGCCGCACCTTCGAGTCATCTATGGCTGGCGCGGGCAAAAAAGTCCGCTGCCATTCCACACCTCATACCCCGCATTCATTGCCTGAAGGCTTTTCTGACAGCCTCAGGCTTCAACCATCCCATCTCGATCCTACAAGCGATCAAGCCGCGACTGGCAGCGTCACCTATTCCCCAACGCGCACCGTTGTTCCCAGGAAACCGATCACTGATTTGGCGCCCGGGGACGGGCTTTGCGCAAAAGGGATGCATCCATGGAAAAGGACTTTGTGGGTTACCACTGTGCCGTCTGCCGCGAGCGAGCTCTGGCAGAGCGTGCCCGACGGCCCGTGCACCGACCGAACCAGGCTCAATACGATGAAATGATGGCCCGACAGCGGGCGCGGGAGGAGCACCACAACGCTGAGTGGGAAGCCAAGGAAAAACGCGAGGAAGCCGCTCTCGCGAATGTCACCCTGCGTATCGGGGTGTTTTTCGATGGCACCGGCAATAACCCGTTCAATGTGGAGATGGGGCGCAAGTGCGGGGCTCATCATCCGGTGTCGACGGAGGATATGGATGGGAGTTGCAAGCCGTATATGCAGGACCCTGACGGCAGCTATGGGGGTGAGGTGACGAATGTTGCGCGGTTACATGATTTGTACATGACATCTACCGACCGGGGAAAAATCATCCAGCAAAAAAAGGCATTCGATAAAGTCTATGTCGAAGGTATTGGCACGACCGCAGGCGGGCAAGACAGTCTGCTGGGCATGGCTTGGGGCCGGGGTGAGACCGGTATCGAAGCTCGGGTATTTGACGCATTCGGCCAGATCAAACGGCGGTTACGCAACTTTCATCAGGTCTTCCCGGACATCCAGATCAGCTCCTTGACCTTCGACGTGTTCGGCTTCAGCCGTGGTGCGGCCGCCGCCCGACATTTCGCCTGTTTGTGCCTGTCAGGGACCAACAGTCCGCTCAGGGAAACGCTGTACTTGCCGAATAGCCTGTTCGCCCGGGGCTTCAGCAAGGTCTTTGGTGAAGGGGTCAACATCGGGTTTGTCGGCCTGTTCGACACCGTCGCTTCCGTGGGTGGCCTGAGTAACCTGGGTTATGTGCGCAGCCCGGTAGCCCCCGGGGTCAAGTTGTATTTGATGCCGCGCTTCTTTCCCAATGTTCTGCAACTGGTGGCACGGGACGAGTACCGCGCGAACTTCGCCCTCAACAGCGTCGGTCCGGACCATCTGGAAATCAGCCTGCCGGGTGCTCACTCGGATATCGGCGGTGGTTACCGCGAAGACATCGAAGAGTGCGTGTTACTCAACCCCATGCAGGCCTTGGAAGTTGGTGAGTTCACCGACGTAAAAACCACCTCGATCTACCGCGATGCCCAACAGGAACGGGCGAAATGGCACGCCAAGGGCTGGCCCATGGAGATGCTGGAACTGATCACCCCAGATCCGGTAAAGCTGCTGCCTGAACCAAGAGAGCAGAACGCGCCAAAACAAAAGCGGGTATTTGTCGGTTTACAGCTACGACGTAAGATCGGTGCCGGGCTGTCGCGGGTGTACCTGCGGGTGATGTATGAAGCTGCCAAAAAGCATGGGGTTGAATTTGACGATCCTCAGGAAGATCCCGAATTAGCACCACCCGCGGAACTTGAGCCAATGTGCGAGCGGTTTGTCGCCGGTGATTACCGCGTTACCGCCGCAGAGGAGCAATTGCTGAAGCTGCACTACATCCACCAGTCAGCGCACTGGACCCCGACTTTCCTTTCGGGGCCTCGCATCACCCGATTCGAACTGGCCTATGCCCATATCCCAACGGCAGATGCCGCAAGGGTGCACCACCCTCATGTACCGGAATGGACACTGTAACCATGAAAATTCTGATCCTGTTATTGGCGCTTATATCGATAGGTGCCTGCCAACCCGTCGATCCGCTGTCGGCCAAAAACGACTACAGGACATCCTGGTGGTACATCGGCTTCACCGAGCCCGCTCATATGACGGTATGGGTCGAGACCTCCGCTGTCGAGGATATAAACGGGCGAATTTTTTACAATATCGCTGCGGGGGTAGCGGGTAGCAGCGACCACGAGAATGGAACTGAAAATGCGCGGGGCTGGGTAGGTATTGGCGGGGCCGGCAAGCCCGTCACAGGCGCCGACCTGCCGAAGCGCCTCTATGTGCGCTGGCAATCGATTGTCGAGCGCAAGACCTACGCGGGCTGGATCGATATCTCCGAGTCCACCCGCGATATCATGCGCAACTCGACAGCCCAACGTTGCCACGAGACCCCAGAGTTCACCGCCAACCCGAGTGCGGCCCTGAATCTGGGATTGGCGCCGGGTGGCATCATTCAGGTCTGGGTCTGGGACGATTGTTTCCGTGCCCACAAAGTCGACCGTGGCCAAGTCGGCATCGAGCCGTTAGGCCCCTATCAAGGCAAGTACAACGGCTACCACGGAAAGATCAAAGACTCTTCCAAACGCTACATCGAACGCTTTGGCATTCCCTATGGCAGTTGGTGACGACGTATCGTTGTTCCAGAACCGGTCAAACAAAAAAAACGGCGACTGCTGGCACAGTCGCCGCAAAAGAACCGGTGTCAGGGACACCGGCCGAGAGTCCCACCGCGCCATGGAGGCAACGCAGTGCAACGCCGCTCGTGAATGAGGTTGTCGCGTGTCTACAGCCCCCAGCGCAGCAACAGCAACACCAGCACGACCAGGAACACCGTCTCCCCCACCATCAGCAGAATGGGTTTGATACCGACCGCCGCCAGCTCCTTGAGCTGAGTCTTCATACCCAGGGCGCTGATGGACACCACCAGGCACCAACGCGACAGTTCATTGACCGAACCTTGCACCACCGGGGCAACCCAGCCGGTGCTGTTGATACAGGCCAGCAGCAGAAAACCGACGGCGAACCACGGTAGCAGTGGTGGTCGCTTGCCGGTCGGATCGGCACCCTGCATGCGCGTGACCATCGCCGCACACACGATCACCGGCAGCAGCATCGCCACCCGCATCAACTTGACCACTGTTGCGGTATCGCCAGTTTCGGTCGACAGGCTGTAACCAGCGCCGACGACCTGGGCGACATCGTGGATGGTCGCCCCCCAGGAACACCCCCGCCACTTGCGGCGACAACGACAGCCAATTGGCAATCATCGGGTACACGATCATCGCCAGGGTCGACAGCGCCGACACCCCGATCACCGTGAACAACGTCGCGCGTTCTTTCTGTGGATGATTGGGCAATGCCGCCGCCAGCGCCAACGCCGCCGAGGCACCACAAATCGCAGTGGCTCCGCCGGTGAGCATGCCGAACAAGCGCTGAAACCCTAGCGCCTTGGCCGCGATCACCGAAACGCCGATTGTCACCACCACCAGAATCACCACTAGGGCCACAGGCTTCCAGCCCAGCGCGGCAATCTGCTCAAGGGTGATGCGCATGCCGAGCAAGGCCACGCCAATGCGCAACACAGTACGTGCAGTGAATTCGATGCCAGCCTTGCAGGCACCATCACTGGCCAGGAAGTTCAGCGCCATGCCCAACAGCAAGGCAAACAGCATCACCGGCGCACCGTAATGCTCGGACAAAAAGGACGCGGCGGCCGCCACGATCAAGCTGACGATAAAGCCTGGCGCCAATTCGCGCGTTCGGCTGTGGATACGGGTAAGTGCGATAGCGTTCATGGCGCGGGCTCCTCGCAAGCGATGACGATGAATGCCTGGCCGTCAATTGTCTCGACCGGATAGTTGGCAACTTTGACCTGGGTTGAATTGAGCAAGTAACCGCTGCGCAGATCGAAGCGCAGGCCATGGGCGCAGCACTGGATCACCCGCCCCTCAAGGCGCCCGCCACACAACGAGGCGCCCTGGTGCGGGCAACTGTCGTCAATGGCGAACAGGTCACCTTCGATGTTGAATAACGCCAGGCTTTTACCATCGCATTCGAACAGCGCACGACCGCCTGCCGGCGGGAGTTTTCCAGCGGGCACGGGGATTCGAAGACTCATGCCGGTTGCCGCGCGCGATGACTGTCGAGCAAGGCTTCGCACATGGCGTCAAATAGCGCCTCGGCAGGCTGCGCGCCCACCACCGTCAGGCGACCGTCGAACTGAAAACTGGGCACGCCACTGGCGGCTCCCGCCTCGTTGCCAATGTAAGGATCGCCGTCGCCTTGCAGGCAGGAGGCCATGGCATCAGGGTCGAAACCACACGACCGGGCGATGGCAAGCAAGGTCTCCTGGCTGCCCAGATCCTCACCGCTCTCTGATCCCTGAAGCTGGAAATAGGCTGCGAACAAACGCTCAAGCAAAACATCGCATTGGGCGCTATTGCCCAGCACCTTCGCACGCTCCAGCAAGCGATGGGCGTCGGCGGTATTGGGCATGCGGACGATGCGACTCAAATCGATGGGCACGCCCTCCGCCATCGCAGCCTGCTGCACCTGGGCCAGGCGCATCGCTACGGCTTTAAGACTGCCCAGGCGCTTGAGGTAAAAATCGACAAAGGGTTCACCCTGTGCCGGCAGCTGCGGCAGCAATTGCACCCCGTGCCACACCGTGGTGATTTCCACGCCGGGTTGCTGGACACGCAGCAGGTCTTGCGCGCGCTCCAGTTGGCGCTTGCCGATCAGGCACCAGGGGCAGATGAAATCGAAAAACACATCAATACGTAAACGACCACTCACAACTTCACCTCTAACACCGCTTTGCCAATCGAATCGTGGACTTGCTCGCCCTGAAGCCGGGCCATGTCCTTGTGGTAATGACACTTGGCGTAAAAGAACACGGCCGCTGCCGCGATACTGACCAGTGGCACCATTTGAAAAGCCGCCTGCAAGCCGATGAGGTCGGACACCCGGCCGGTGATGAACGGCCCAGGCGCCAGCCCCAGCATGTTGTTGGCCAAGGTCAGCGTGGCGAAGGCCGTGCCATGGACCGAGTAATGGGTCAGGTTGGCAACCATGGCTCCGCAAGGACCGGTCGTGCCGGCGGCAATCAACATCCCCAGGCAGATCAGCACCAATTGCACAGGCCCTGGCGGCAGGGCGAAGGCCGTCGACAACAGCAGACAACTGCCCAGGCAATAGGCGATGGCCAAAGCGACTTTGCGCTCCGGCCAATGGCGACACAGTCGATCGCTGAGCATGCCGCACAGGATCATCCCCGCGCCGCTGCACAGCACGATGATCGCCGCGACGCCGCCCGCCTTGTCCGTGGCCATGTCGTAATAGCGATTGAGGTAGCTGGGCATCCACACAATCACGGTGCCGCCGACGAACAGTTGCAAGCCACTGCCGATGTAGGCCGCGATCACCGAGCGGCTGGAAAACAGCGTACGCAACGGACGCTTGACCGCGGCAGCCGCCTTGTTCGCCGCCTGCGCGGCACGCTGCGGAGCAATGCGTGCTTCCTTGACGATGATCGGGTAAAGCACCGCCAGCAGCAGGCCGAACAGCGCCATGCCGGCGAACGACCAGCGCCAGCCCAGTTTGGCGGCGATGGCACCGCCCAGCGCCATGCCTAATACCGAGCCAAACATGCCGCCCGCCATGAAGGCACTGGCCAGCGTTGCACGCATGTGTTTGGGAAACACCGAAATCACCACCGCGATGCCGACGCTGCCATAGGCTGCCTCGCCTACCCCCACCATGAAGCGGGCGATAAACATCTGCTGGTAGTCCTGCGCCAACGCGCAGCCCAGTGTGGCCAGGCTCCACAACAGCGCCATCAACGCCAGGCTTTTGACCCGACCGAAGCGATCCGCCAACAACGACAAGGGGAAGGTGAGCAGGCCGACCATCAGGGCAACAATGCCACTGAGCAGGCCGAGTTGACCGTCGCTCAGGGCCCACTCGCCCTTGAGCATCGGAAACACCGCATTCAGTACCTGGCGCGACATGTAATCGGAAATCAGCAGGCCGAACGTCAGTGCGAAGACGATCCAGGCATACTTGCGCGCAATGCCGACGCCACTGCCGTCGTCATCGTCTGCGGCGATTGGGTGAAAGGCCATGCAGCCTCCTCAAAGCTTCGTTTTATTGTTGTTATCAAGCGTGTTGCCAAGCAGCGAGCGGGAGGCTTTTGACCGCCCGCTTCGTCTGCCGATCGGTCGATCAGCCGCGTTGCGGCACACCTTTTTGTCCGGCCTTGCGGTTGGGGGCCATGCCATTGGCCAACAGGGCTTCTTCGATGCTTTGGTACTGCACACCGATGCGATAGATCTCGCGGGCTTCTTTACCGGTGGCGATTTCGCGACCCAGTTCATGGGCGATGCGTACGGTTTGCTCGATTTGCTGCACCGAGCTGAAACGCTTGCCCTTCTGATCAATGATCGTGTCTTCAATCCCCACGCGAGGGTGCAGCCCCATCGCCAGCGCCATGGTATTGAACGGCAGTACGTTCTTGAGCAGCGATTCGGCGGTCAGGGTGCAACCGTCCGGCGCACGATGGATGAAGTTGAAGAAGTTGAACGGATTGGGGCCATCGAAACCGCCGCCGATGCCGATCCAGGTCAGGTTCAACGGCCCCCTGTACACGCCTTTGCGAACCAGGCGTTCAAGGGTCTCCATGGCATGCATGCCGGTCAGTTGGAAATGCGGCTGGATGCCGTTGTCCATCAGACGCTTGAGGTGTTCGGCGACCCAGGCCGGGCCAGCCGGTACGGTCATTTCGCTATAGGCCGCCTGATAGGCAGGGTTGGCCAGGGACGTACCTTCCAGGTATTCCGGATACAGCAACTCCATGATGTTCATCTGGGTGGTGTTGATAGCCACCGTCACCTGATCCGGTTTTGGCGTCAGCTCCGCGAGCATGTGGCGAGTGTCGTCAGACAGCCACTTGGCCGCTTCACCATCGCTTTCGGGTGCGAAGGAAATCGAACCGCCAACCTGGATGATCATGTCCGGCACGGCTTCACGCACACCGGCGATCAACTCGTTGAACTTGGACAGACGCTTGGAACCCTTGCCGTCCAGTTCGCGCACGTGCAGGTGCAAAACCGTGGCACCCGCCTCATAACAATCGACCGCTTTCTGCACCTGCTCATCCATGGTCAACGGGATGTCTTCGGGAAAGTCTTCCGGCATCCACTCGGGGCCATACGGGGCCACGGTGATGACTACCTTTTCCATGTTTTCCGGGTGCAGGGAATCGTCGAAGAATTGCATGGGTTACTCCTATTATTATGGTTGTCCGCACGCCCGGATCGCGCCGGGCGGACGTGTCTGTGAGAGCGAATGCAGCTGCGGTCGATCGTTAAGTCTTGTCGCCGATGATGCCGGCGCGTTCCATCTTGCGATGGCACGGCGGGTAATCCATGACGGCGTAGTGCTGGGTACTGCGGTTGTCCCAGATGGCAATGCTGTTGGGTTTCCAGCGCCAGCGCACCTGGTACTCGGGGATGTAAGCCTGGCTGATCAGGTAGCGCAGCAACTCACTGGCACCCGGGTTGGCGTCCTGGCCGAAGCGCACCCGCTCGGGGGTGTGGTAGTTGCTCAAGTGGGTAGTAAAGGCGTTGACGAACAGCACCTTTTCGCCAGTCTCCGGATGGGTACGGACCACCGGATGCTCGGCATCCGGGTACATCGCCTTGAGCGCCAGACGCTTTTCAATCGGCATCGCGGCACCGAAACTCGCTTCGATGCTGTGGCGCGCACGCAGGTCGGCGATCTTCGCCTTTACGTCATCCGGCAACCGCGCGTAGGCCTCCACCATGTTGGCCCACATGGTGTCGCCGCCAACTGGCGGGCATTCCACGCAACGCAACACACAGCCCATTGGCGGCGCTTCGCGCCAGGTCGCATCGGTGTGCCAGGCGTTCTCATAACGGTCCATCGGCTGGTCCGGGCGCTTGTAGATGCGCACCAGCCCTGGATGATCCGGATCACTGCCGGCCACCGGGTGATCCTCCAGCTCGCCAAAGCGCCGGGCGAAGGCCACGTGCTCGGCCCGGGTGATCTCCTGATCACGCAGGAACACCACGCGATGCGTGAGCAACTGAGCACGGATCTCGGCAAAAAGACCGTCGTCATGCACCGCATCGGCGAGGTTGACGCCCAGCAGTTCCGCGCCAATGCTGCAGGTCAATTGTTCGACTTTCATGGAAGACGACTCCCTTAAATGACGAAAATCGATGAGCCCGTGGTCTTGCGTGATTCCAGGTCACGATGGGCCTGGACGGCATCCTGCAAGGCATAGTGCTGGTTGATCTCGATCTTGATCCGGCCGCTGCCGACATGGTCGAACAACTCATTGGCCAACGCGGTTTTTTCCGCCGGGTCGGCGATGTAGTCGGCCAGGGCCGGGCGGGTCATGAACAGCGAGCCTTTCATCGCCAGCAGTACCGGATCGACAGCCGGGATCGGACCGGAGGCCGTGCCGACGCACACCATCAGACCGCGACGCTTGAGCGAATCCAGGGAACCCATGAAGGTGTTCTTGCCGACACTGTCGAACACCACGTTGACACCAACGCCGTCCGTCAACTCGCGCACACGCGGGGCGACGTCTTCATGGCTGTAATTGATCACATGGTCGCAGCCATGGGCCTTGGCGATTTCACCCTTGACCTCGGTGGACACGGTGCCGATGACGGTCAGGCCGAGCAGCTTGGCCCACTGCGCCACGATCAGGCCCACACCACCGGCGGCAGCGTGCAGCAGAATGCTGTCGCCGACCTTGAAATCGTAAATGCGCCGCATCAGGTACGACGACGTCAGGCCGCGCATGGTCATCGCCGCGGCGGTCTCGAAACTGATGGTTTCCGGCAACTTGATCAGCGGTGCGGCCGGGATCAGCCGTTCGGTGCTGTAGGCACCCAATGTATTGAGAAAACCGGTGTAAGTGACGCGATCCCCCACGCGCACGTTGGTAACCCCCTCGCCGATCGCCTGGACCACGCCGGAGGCTTCGACCCCCATGCCATTGGGCATCGGGATCGGATAGGTGCCATTGCGAAAGTAGGTATCGGCATAGTTCAGACCCACCGCCACATGACGCAGACGAACCTGACCTGGACCGGGCTCGCCGACTTCGACGTCCTCATAACGAAGGACTTCGGGACCACCGGTTTCGTAGAAGCGTACGGCTTTGGCCATGTTTTCTTATTCTCCAGTCTGCAAGGTTGGCGTGCAGCGTCGATTTGCGCTGACTGGACTGTAGGACGCCGCCTGACGAGCCGCTTCTCATCAGACGACAATGGCTTTTCATTTCATGACAGTGAGCCGGCGGGTACGGGCGGCATCAACAGGCCACTCGTCGGGTGGCGCAACCCGACTGATTGACAGCGATGGGTGCCTGCGCAATTATTATTAGATCGCATGCGATACAAACGTATACGACACACAAATCACATCATTCGAAACACTGAGGATCCACCCCATGAGCAAGATCGAAAAAGTCCTGATGACCGGCAAAACTCACACCACCGCCAGCGCCGCTGGCAACACGTCGCGTGGTCATAACGGCAGCCTCGACATTACGCTGTCGTCGCCTGGAAGCGCGAAACCGGCGCACGTGTTCACCGCCATTCAGCCACACCCGACCGCCGAGCAACTGTTCGCCGGTGCATGGTCGGCCTGTTACACCGCCGCTGTCGGGCTGGTGGCCAATGACATGAACGTGGTGCTGCCGTCTGATTTGTCGGTCGACATCGAAGTCGATCTGGGCCAGACCGGTGCGGCCTACTTCCTTCAGGCTCGATTGACGCTCCGCGTGCCGGGTCTGGCGCACGACGTTGCAACGACACTGGCGCACACCGCCGATCAGATTTGCCCGTACTCGAAGGCGACGCGCGGCAATATCGACGTGGCCCTGAACGTCCTCACGGTTTAACGCACCGCGATTGGCATTTTTTTTACCCACATACATCGCATGCGCTTTAAGCGCATGCGAATAACAAGGCCAAACCCATTCCGATAAAATCGTACACGAGGTATATTTTGCTTTTGCGAGCCTTCTACTTTGGCCAATGAGGAAGCACATGAAACGCACCGACAAGACCGTCCCCGCTGATCTGAAGCTCTCCGACTTCCTGTGTTTTGCGGTTTATTCCACGAACCTGGCCTTCGGCAAGGCCTACAAGCCGATACTCGAGCACTTGGGGCTCACCTATACGCAATACATCACCATCGTTGCGCTATGGGAGGAAGACCACCAAACCGTGGGCAGCCTGGGCGAGAAGTTGTTTCTCGAATCGAACACGCTCACACCGATCCTGAAAAAACTGGAAGCGATGGGCTATCTGCAGAGGCAGCGTGATCCCGAGGACGAAAGACAGGTGCGGATCAGCCTGACGAAAAGCGGTCGACAGCTACGCGAAGACCGCCCTGAGAAGGGCCTTTCCCACGCAACCGGTCTGGAACCGGACGAGTTCGCACAGTTGCAGAACGCGATCGTGAAACTGCGCAGCAATCTCATCAAATCGACGAAAGCCGAGGAATGAACGTCTGCTGATCGTTTCTTTCGCACCATCCGCACACGTAAAAAAGCCCGACGCTGGAACACTCGCCGGACTTTTTCTATCATTGCCCGGCAATGACGGTGTATCGGTTCAAGGCAAAGGATCGAACTTCAAGCTGCTGAGGCTCTGCACTTTGTCCTCGCGAACCATTTTGTACTCGGTGTTCGGGCCGATCCAGCGATCCCAGATCGCGTCGATCTCGCCGGCTTTTTCCATGGTCGCCAACGACTCGTTGACCTTGGCGAGGAACGCCGGCTCATCCCTGCGCATGCCCGCGCCAATTGGCTCGAGCGCCATCGGCTCCTTGGCGAGCGCCAATTCGACGCCGCTGGCCTTGGCCTGATTGACCAGTTTCAGGGCGGTCATGGTGTTGGTGACCAGGCCCACGACCTTGTTCTGCTGCAAGGCCATGTAGGCCGAACCGGTGTCCTGGAACGTCACCGGTGTGGCCCCGGCAATGCGGATCGACTGCTCGGAGGTCGAGCCTTTGGTGGAGCTGATGCGCTTGTCCTTGAAGTAGCTCTTCGGCTGATCGGCGTGGGCCGCGCGCACCACAAGGGTTTCCTTGGCGATGTAGTACGGATCGCTGAACTGGATCTGTTCAGCCCGCGTTTTTGTGTAAGCCAGGTTGGCGAAGATCACATCGACTCGGCCCATTTTCACTTCAGGAATCCGTGCTTCGACAGACAGCGGCTTGAGCTCCAATGCGACGCCCATGGTCTTGGCCAGTGCCTTGCACAGGTCGACGTCCATGCCCACCAGCTCACGGGTTTTCGGGTCCGGGGCGGAAAATGGCGGCACGTCGGCGTACACACCGCAGCTCAACGACTTCTTGGCCATGATGTCGCTCAATTGATCGGCCTGCGCTACCGCAACAGCCAGAGGACCTAACGCCAGCGTGACAAACAGATGCTTCATACGCATGGAAAAACTCCTGGGATTGGAAAGTCGGATGGCAGAGGGAGCAAAATCACTGCGGCTCAATGGGCACGCAGATCGGCAATAAAGCGTTGTGCCCGCGGGTGCGAGGGCTGATTGAAAAAGCTCTCGGGCGTGCTCTTTTCCAGAATCTGACCCGCGTCCATGAACCAGATGGTGTCGGCGACTTCACGGGCGAAATTCATCTCGTGGGTCACACACATCATGGTCATTCCATCCTTGGCCAAACTCTTCATGACGTTCAGCACTTCACCGACCATTTCCGGGTCGAGGGCACTGGTGGGTTCATCGAACAACATCACCGGCGGCTCCATCGCCAGCGCCCGGGCGATCGCCACCCGTTGCTGCTGACCGCCGGACAACTGCGCCGGATACGCACCGGCCTTGTGCGCCAGGCCTACCCGATCAAGCAACTGCATGGCTTGTTGCTTGGCCGCCGAGCCTTTCAGGCTGCGGATTTTGGTCGGTGCCAATGTGATGTTTTCCAGCACCGACAGGTGCGGAAAAAGATTGAAACTCTGGAACACGAAACCTACACGGCTGCGCAGCCGATTGATGTGTGCATCAGTGCCGTGCACGTCCTGGCCATCGAACAGTATCTGGCCTTTCTGGATGTCTTCCAGACGATTGACCGTACGGATCAACGTCGACTTGCCAGACCCTGACGGGCCGCACAACACCACCACTTCTCCGGGTTTCACCTCAGCAGTGATGTCGGTCAGCGCGTGGTACTCGCCGTACCATTTATTGATGTTGGAAAACATGATCATTGGATGCATGGACGCAACCCTCTTCAATTATCGATGGCCAGCAAGGGGTCGGCCGCCACGGCCTGACCGCCATTGCCCAGACGCTTGCGAGCGATACGGCGCTCCACCCAGCCGGCCAGATGGGTCAGGCCGAAACAGAGCAGGTAGTAGATGATCGCCAGGATGAAAAACACCTGGAACGGCTTGGTCAGCAGTTGGTTGTTGACCTGGTTGGCGGCGAAGGTCACTTCCTGGACGTTGATCACATAACCCAGGGAGGTTTCCTTGATGATCGAGATGAACTGGCTGATCAGGCTGGGTAGAGCGTTGTACAGCGCTTGCGGCAAGATCACCCAGATCGTCGTGCGCAGGTAACCAAGGCCCAGCGCCCGGGACGCTTCGTACTGCCCCGCCGGCAGTGCCTGAATGCCGCCGCGAATGATTTCGCACAGGTAGGCGCTCTGGTAGATCACCAGTGTGCAGAGCATGGTCACGAACCCGGTGATGTTATGGCCGATCAGCAACGGCACCAGGAAGTAGGTCCAGAAGATCACCATCAGCAGCGGGATGCCTCGCAGCACATACACCCAGACCGTGGCGGCCCAGCGCAGTCCGGTCCATGGCGAAACCCGCGCCAACGCCAGCAGCAAGCCGAAAGGGAATGCCAGCAACAGCGCCAGTGCCGCCAGAATCAACGTACTCGCCAACCCGCCCAAAGGGCCGTGCGGGTACTGGCCGATCAGAAACAAGGTCCAGTTTTGCTGCACAATCGAAAAGATATCGAACATCGTCGTCTACCTCGCCAGCGCTTTGTTGAAGCGTCGTGCCAACAGCGCGCCGAGCCCCATCAACAGCAATGAAAAGACCAGGTAGAACACCGTGGCGACCAGGTAAGACTCGAACGTGCGGAAGGTGTAGTTCTCGACCTCGCGGGTGGCGTAAGTCAGCTCCACCACGCCGATGGCCATGGCCAGGCTGGTGTTCTTGAACAACAGCACGGTGTGGTTGATCAAGGACGGCAGGCAGTTGCGTACGCCTTGCGGCAGGATCACGTAACGCATCGAGCGCACATAACCCAACCCGAGCGCCCTGGAGGCTTCGGTCTGCCCGGCCGGAATGGCGCGCAGGCCACTGCGGATGTCTTCACAGAAATACGCCGCCTGACACAGCCCCAGGGCAATCACCGAGAACAGGTATTCAGTGCTGTAGTTCGCCAGCCACAGTTGCGTGGACTCGCTGAGCAAGGTCGGCACACCGAAATACCAGAGCATCAATTGCACCAGTGTCGGCACGTTGCGGTGGTAAGACACGTAGCCGGCCACCAGTCGGTCGGCATACTTGTTGCCGGTCAGGCGTACGGTTACCAGCAACAGCGCCAGGGCCATTGCCAGCAGCCAGGCGAACAGCGCCAGCTGTAGAGTTATTTCGATGCCCTTGACGATCAGCTCGGCATATTCGCCTTGCAGAACCGCGGCCAAATCGAAGTCATGCTTCATGGTCAATCCCCATCGGCATTGGGATAAGGGCAGGGATAAGGCGCCAGGCACAGGCTTGGCGTGGGTACCGCGATGACGGATCAATCCGTTCTTCTGTAGCGTTTCGTGCGGGGGAACTCAGCCCTGGTAATCCTGCGGACGGGCGGTGGAAAGGCCGCCGGGCACTTGCAGGGTCGGGGTGATTTCCATGTGCCCGACGTTGACCGCAATCGGTGCGGCAATGGCAAACGCGATGGCGTCGGCGATGTCCTTGGCCTGAGGCAGTTCGAACCCTTCGACAAAGCGCTTGTAGGTCTCTTCGGAGTCACCGTGGACGTGGGCGAAGATGTCGGTGGCCACTCGGCCTGGGCAGATCTCGGTGACCCGCACCCGCTTGCCAAAGGCATCGATGCGCAACTGTCGCGACAGCATGCTCACCGCCGCTTTGGTCGCGTGATAAGTCGAGTTGCCGCCGAAGTTGTACGCCGCGGCAATCGAACTGATGTTGATGATGTGGCCGCAATCGCGCTCGACCATCCCCGGCAACGCCAGACGAGCCAGGTGCAATACCGCACGCAGGTTGACGTCAATCAGCAAGTCGATGCCTTCGGCGTCGGCCTTGAGAATCGAGCCCGGTTTGTCGACACCGGCGTTGTTCACCAGAATGTCGAACGGCTGGGTTTCGAACAGGCGCGTCAGCCCGGCCAGGTCGGTGACATCGATGGCGTGAGCGATACAGCCGGTTTTAGCGGCCAGTTCTTGCAGCTTGTCGGCGCTGCGGGCCAAGGCATGCACCTGCACGCCTTCCTGACAGAGACGCTCGACGACGGCGGCGCCAATCCCGGAAGAAGCGCCGGTCACCAGCGCGGTTTTGTAATCTGAAAATGGCATGAAGCTGTCCTCGTATTACGTGTGCGGATCACTCGGGTGATCGCAATGGCTTCGACTCTATCCAGCCCTGAAGCGCTGGACCAAGACGGAATGACTGTGTGGCAATAAGCCCTGCTTATGACCGTGCGGCCGTTACGCCAACAGCTGCGAAATCGGTGTGATACAGCCGCCGGCCAACTCGATTTCACGACGGATCGTACGTGCCAGTTCCACTGCACCGGGCGTGTCGCCATGCAACAGGATCGAGTGCGCCGGCACGGCAATGCGCTTGCCATTGAGACTGGTCACCGTGCCCTCCTCCAGCAACTGCCGAACCCGCAGCAGCACGGCGGCCGGTTCCTTGATCACCGACCCCGGCACTTTTCGCGGCACCAGCAGGCAGTCATCGTCGTAGGCGCGGTCGGCGAGAAACGTCGTGGCGACCCGCAGTCCGCATTTCTCAGCAGCGTTTTCGATGGCGCGACTGCTAGACGAACTGATGATTAGCGTCGGATCGAACGCCGCCACCGCACACACCAATGGCTCAGCCAGCGCCGCATCGGCCGCGACCATGTTGCCCAGCGCGCCGTGAAAGCTCATGTGGCTCATGCGGTGACCATTGACCGCCGCCATCCCCGCCAGCGCGCCGAGCTGATAGATCACATAAGTCGCGAGCTCCTTGAGGTCGATGTTCATCTGCCGCCGACCGAACCCCATCAAGTCGGGGAAGCCCACATGAGCGCCCAGATCGATGCCACCGGCCTTGGCCAGGTGCACGGTGTTGTCCATGATCAGCGGATCGCCGGCATGGAAACCGCACGCCACGTTCGCCGAGGAGATCAAGCTCATCAACGCCTCATCCTCGCCCATGCGCCACGGACCGAAGCCCTCGCCCAGATCAGCGTTCAAATCAATTTTCATCACTGCTTTCCTCGCCCGTTCATGCCGCATCCAGGCGCATGAACGCCTCGCCATAACCGACCGTCGTGCCACAAGGCACCAGCACCGCCGTCACCCGCCCGGCCCTGTCGCTGCGGACCGGCAGCAGCAGGTCGCCGACTTGCAGCAGGGCAATCAGTTGCCCTTGTTCCACCCGACTGCCAACCGATGCCAGCACGTCGCTCTGCTCGGGGTGCGTCAGCAGCAATCGGCCCAGGCCTGGGGTTTTCAATAGCGGTTCATCGGTTGCGTTTGCTGCCGCTGACACCGCGATTCGAGCCGGTACGGCAACTTCGTCGGCACTGCGCTTGAGCACCAGGTGCAGCCCCGGACGACGTATTTCCGCGCCAGCCAGGTGGGTCTCCTTGAGCCATACCGCCAACTGGCGGATTTCCTGATTTGTCATGTTCAAATGTCCTTAACGCGAGGCCAGCCCGTGAAGCTCGACCAAGCGGCGAACCTCCTCGAGATAGCGCTGATTGTCTTCCAGGGCTGCGACGGCTTCGCTGTAGCTGCACTCGATAAACCGCACTTTGCTACCGATCGGTGCCTGACCCAGGCGCCACAGGTCGGCCTCGATCACTGTGCCGAATTTCGGATAACCGCCACTGGGTTGCGCGTCGCGCATCTGGATGATCGGTTGGCCACCGTGGGGCACCTGAATCACCCCGGGAACGATGCCGTGGGAACGGATTTCCATGGCGGCCTTGGGCAAGATCGGCGTGCCTTCGAGGCGGTAACCGTAACGGTTGCTCTGGGTGGTGACCTTCCACTCGCCAGCCCAGAATGCCGCACGGGAATCCTCCAGAAAGCACTCGTATTCAGCCGCTGGCAGTACGCGCATGGCCGGCAGCCCATCGCGTTGCAATGGCAACGCCTGGCTCGGCGACACCACCCCGAAATCAGTGGGCAGCGCACTCTTTCCCGGACGCAGCGCTGCGAGTCGGTCGCCCTGCTGCAGGGCTCGTCCCTGCAAGCCACCGAACTCACCACGCAATTGAGTGCTGCGCGAGCCAAGCACCTGCGGCACATCGATTCCGCCGGCCAGGCACAGATAGGCACGACTACCGGAGGTCGGATAACCAAGGCTGAGCACCTGGCCCTCCCTGGCCTGCGCCACCCAGAACGGCGGTAGTGGCTGACCGTCGAGGGAGGCTTCGCAGGCCGCGCCGGTCACCGCGAAAGCACAGTCCTGAACAAACCGCACCTCAAATGGAAACAGCGGAATTTCGATCGCCGCCGCGTCCTCGGGATTGCCCAACAACAGGTTGCCCAACGCCAGCGCCAGATGGTCCATCGCGCCGGAGGTTCCCACCCCGTAACCGAGGCTGCCGAAGCGGCCGAAGTCCTGCACGGTGGCCAGGGCGGTGGCCGATAAAATCTCGATCATCGAATGATCCTCTCGATGCGCAAGCGCAACATATCGCCCGGCCGCAGCATGGCCGGAGGGTTTTGGGTCGGGTCAAAAAATGACATTTCGGTGCGGCCAATGGTGTTCCAGCCGCTGGGACCGGCCGATGCCGAAACACCGGTCTGCACCCCACCGATCGACACGGAGCCAGCGGCAATACTGATCACCGGCACCTGCCGCCGTGGCGTGGCCAGACGCGGGTCCATGCCGCCGAGGTAGCAGTAACCGGGATGGCTGCCCAAGGCGTACACCGGATACAACGGTTCGCAATGCAGGTTGGCGATGGTGTCGATATCCAGCCCGGTGTGCGCCACCACATCAGCCATGTGCGGACCGAACTCACCGCCATACACCACCGGCAACTCGACAATGCGCCCTTCGAGCGGCAGCGGTTGACTCTGCTCCCAGGCCTCAAGCAATCGCTCGCACAATCCGTTGAGGTCGCGCGGCGGCTTGGTGAAGGTCAGCATCAGGTTGTTCATGCCAGGGACCGCTTCGTGTATGTCGGCCCATTGCCCAGCCTGCAAAGCCAGGCTCCAAATGCGTTGTTGCGGCGCCAGATCCAGCTCGCCGGGGGCTTCGAACAGCAAAGCCGTGGACCCCAGCAGGCTGATGTGCGGACGCAGCGATACAGAAGCAGTACTCATGTCGGACTCCGTTGTTGCAGCCAGCGCTCCAGGTGGTGAATGTCCACGCCACCGCTGCAGAACGCCGGGTCGTCGAGAATGTCGCGGTGCAGCGGGATATTGGTCGAGATGCCTTCCACGTACATTTCACTCAGGGCCAGACGCATCCGGGCCATGGCCTCATCGCGTGTCGCGCCGTGGGTGATGACCTTGGCCACCATCGAGTCGTAGTAAGGCGGCACCCGATAGCCGGCGGTGACATGAGAGTCGACCCGCACACCAAAGCCCCCGGGGACTTCCCAGCGCTGAATCAGCCCCGGGGTCGGCATGAACGAGATCGGGTCTTCGGCGTTGATCCGGCATTCCAGCGAGTGACCGTTGAGCTGCACGTCTTGTTGACGCAGCTCAAGCACTTCACCTCGGGCCATGCGCAGTTGCTGCTGGACGATGTCGATGCCGGTGGTCATCTCCGTCACCGGGTGTTCGACTTGCAGCCGGGTGTTCATCTCGATGAAGAAGAACTCACCGTCCTCATACAGAAACTCGAAGGTGCCGACGCCGCGATAGCCGATCTGCCGGCAAGCAGCGGCACAGCGTTCACCGACTTTGGCAATCAGCTCGGCATCAATGCCAGGTGCCGGCGCTTCTTCAAGCACCTTTTGATGCCTGCGTTGCAAGGAGCAATCGCGGCAACCCAGCCAGATCGCATGGCCATGGGCATCGCACAACACCTGTATTTCCACGTGCCGCGGATGACCGAGAAACTTCTCGATGTAGAGCTCCGGATTACCAAAGGCCAGCCGTGCTTCTTCACGGGTCAGCGCGATGGCATCGAGCAGTTCACCCTCCTCTTTCACCACGCGCATGCCACGACCACCGCCGCCGCCAGCGGCCTTGACGATCACCGGATAACCGATTTCACGTGCGATGGCCTGGATGCTTTCATCATCGGTGGGCATCACCGAATCCGGACCCGGCACGCACGGTACGCCGGCTTCGCGCATCGCCCGTTTGGCGGCGACCTTGTCACCCATGGTGCGAATGCATTCGGCGCTCGGCCCGATAAAGGTCAGGCCGGCGGCTTCGATGCGTTCGGCAAACCCGGCATTCTCCGACAGAAAGCCATAACCCGGATGGATCGCCTGAGCACCGCTGACCTTGGCCGCGAACAGCAGTGCAGCCTGGTTCAAATAACTCTGGCCGGGAGACGCCGGCCCGATGCACAGGGCCTGATCGGCGTTTTGCACGTACTGGGCGTAGCGATCGGCCTCGGAGTGCACGACCACGGTCTGTATCCCCAGGCCACGGCAGGCACGCTGAATGCGCAGGGCGATTTCGCCACGGTTGGCGATCAGCACTTTGTCGAACATTGAATTCACCTGAAAGAGGATGGGCTTTGGGATCAGTCGAGACGGAACAACGACTGACCGGCTTCGACTTCGGCGCCACTCTGGGCGAGGATCGCGGCGATCCGTCCGGCGGCTTTGGCCTTGACCGGGTGGAACATTTTCATCGCCTCGATGACCGCCAGGGTCTGCCCGGCTTCGACCTGCCCGCCGACCGTGACAAACGGTGCTTCCCCTGCGGCGGGCGTCAGATGTAGTACGCCGTACAGGCTGGCCTTGACCTCGATGGCCTGCACCGTCGGGGTATCTGCCGTGGATGGCGGCGGTGCCGATACCGGCAATGGCCCGGTCAACGGCTCTGCGGTCAAAACCTTTCCGGCCTGCTTGAAAAGACGAACCGTACTGTCACCTTCGGTCAGACTCAGTTCGAGCAGATCGGATTCGGCGAGCAAATCGATCAACCCCTTGATGCGTTCTGAATCCATGCGTGGGCCCCTGCCTGTCGAGCGTGTCTTAAGTGGATGGGGTCAATGTAGCGAGCCCGCCGAACGACGACCAAGACGCTTTGGCTTTGGGGTGATAAGCCGTCCTTATGACCACTCAGATCAGGCTGCCGCGCATCTCGGCGACCAGTTCCAGCAGGATCGCCTTGACCGCTTGGGCCGGCACCGACAGCGGCAGGTGACCGGACAGACACAGCGCCAGTGGCGCCTCGACCTCGGGCTCGACAATGCGACACATGTGCATCGAGGTGGCGGCGACCATCACCCGCGCCGAGGACTCGGGCAGGATCGTCGAACCGAAGTGCTCGGCGACCGCAGCGGTCAGGGTGATCGAAGATTCGATTTCAGCCACCACCCGCGCACTCAGGCCGATGCGCAGGAAGGCTTCATCCACCAGTCGGCGCATGACGTTGTAGGGACGCGGCAGGAGCATGTCCATGTCCGCCAGGTCGGCCAGAGGGATCTCGTCGAGAGCGCTGACAGCAGAATCGGCACTCACCAGATAGAGGTGCTCGCGCAGCAGCGAGACGAAGCTCAAGCCATGGACTTCACGCCCGCCATAGAGCACGGCCATGTCCATCCGGCCATTCATGATCAACTCGCTCAAGGTGGTGCCGAAGTTTTCATTGAGGTACAGCAGAATGCCCGGATGACGCTCGCGCACCCTGCGCAACAGCGGCAGGGACAGCGTCGAAGCGGCAGTGCCTGGCGCCAGCCCGACCGACACTTGCCCGGACAAGGCCCGCCCCGTGGCGTTGATATCGCTCTGAGCTTGTTCGCACTGGCGCAGAATGATTTGCGCGTGCCCATAGAGCACCTTCCCCGCCTCGGTCGGGGTGACGCCGCGTTTGGTGCGGATCAGCAATTGTTGCTGCAACTCCGCCTCCAGCGTGGCCAGTTGCTGACTGAGTGCCGGTTGGGCGACATGCAGCACATCAGCGGCCTGGGTCATGCTGCCGATATCGACGAGTTTCACGAAATACTTCAAACGACGCAGGTTCACGGTGGCGATGCTCTTGCTCAACAAAGGGGGGCTGCCCACAAGCTTTAGCAAGAGCCAGGCCAGCCCCGAACATTGCACACGTGGTGAACGGCAAGGCTCAACCATAAGCCTTTGCTATGGCTTGATCGTTGCTGCCGGCGTTGATACCCGCCAAGGGCATACAGGCCTGGGCGCACCGTATTAGTGCAAGCACTGTGCAGTTCCAGCCATAAGCGATGCCTATCCGACCAGAACGATCTCGTCTTATGGCGGCCAGGGTAGCGACTCGTACTGTAGGGCCTCGTCAACGTCATCAACGAGGAACGACACGTGACCGCCTCCCGCATCGCCGCCCGTGTGCAACGTATCAAACCATCGCCCAGCAGCGCCGCATCCGACCGTGCGAACGAACTGCGCCGGCAAGGCAAGTCCATCATCAATCTGGTCGTCGGCGAGCCGGACTTCGATACCCCGGTGCACATTCGGCAAGCGGCCAGCGCCGCCATCGAACGCGGCGAAACCCGTTACACGCAAAATGCCGGCACCCCGGAGTTGCGCCAGGCCATCGTCGCCAAGCTGGCCCGAGAAAACGGCCTGACCTACGGTACGAATCAGATCCTGGTCACCAGCGGTGCGAAGAGCGCGATCTTCAATGCCTTCGCCGCCACCCTCGGCGTGGGCGAGGAAGTGTTGATTCCGGCGCCGTACTGGGTGTCGTACCCCGACATGGTGCTGGCCTGCGAAGGTGAACCCGTCACCCTCGCCTGCCCGGAAGGACACGCCTTCAAGCTGACCCCGGCGCAACTGCGCGGCGCGATCACCGAACGCACTCGCTGGCTGCTGCTCAACTCTCCCAGCAACCCGACCGGCGCCAGCTACAGCGCCGCCGAACTGCGCGCCCTGGCCGATGTGCTGTTGGATTATCCGCAGGTGTTGCTGATGACCGACGACATTTACGAGCACATCCGCTACGAAGGCCTGGACAACCCGCACATCCTCGCCATCGAACCAGCGTTGACCGAGCGCACCCTGGTGGTCAACGGCGTGTCCAAGACTTATGCCATGACTGGCTGGCGTATCGGCTACGCCGCAGGCCCGGCCGACCTGATCGCTGCCATGGCGACCCTGCAATCGCAATCGACCAGCAATGCCTGTTCGGTCAGCCAGGCCGCCGCCGTCGAAGCGCTCAATGGCGACCAGGCGTTCGTCAAGGAAAGCGTGGCGGTCTATCAGCAACGTCGGGATCGCTGCCTGGTACTGCTCAACGCCATTGACGGCTTGAGTTGCCGCAAGCCCGACGGGGCGTTCTACCTCTATGTGAACTGCTCAGGTTTGCTCGGTAGAACCACGGCCCAGGGCAAGCAGCTGGACAGCGACTACGACGTGGTCATGTACCTGCTGGAAAGCCAGGGTGTGGCCGTGGTGGCAGGCACCGCATATGGCCTGGCGCCGTTCTTCCGGATGTCGATTGCCACCGACATCAAGACCCTCGACGAAGGTTGCTCGCGCATTGCTGCTGCCGTTGCGGCGTTGAGCTGAGGACCGACGATGGCCGTGGCGACCCTCCCTCCCCTGAGTTTCAAACAGGCCTTGCTGGCGATGCTGGGCATCTCGCTGGTGTTGATGCTCTCGGCACTCGACCAGACGGTGATCGGCAATGCCTTGCCAAGCATCGTCGCCGAACTCAAGGGCTTTGAACTTTACGCGTGGGTCGCCACGGGCTACATGCTGGCGTCTATCGTCACCATCCCGATCTTTGGTCGACTGGGGGATTACTATGGGCGCAAGCCCTTCGTGATCGCCGCCACCCTGATTTTCACCTTGGCTTCACTGGCCTGCGCACTGGCCAGTGACATGCTGTTGCTGGTGATCGGTCGCGCCTTGCAGGGCGTCGGCGGCGGCATGTTGATCGGCACCGCATTCGCCTGCATTCCGGAACTGTTTCCCGACACCAGGCAACGCCTGCGCTGGCAGATGCTGCTCAGCGCCCTGTTCAGTGTGGTCAACGCCATCGGCCCCGGGCTGGGTGGCTACCTGACGGGGGCGTTTGGCTGGCGCTCGGTGTTCTATCTCAATCTGCCGCTGGGTTGCCTGGCGCTGTTTTTTGCCTGGCGCTACCTGCCTTATTACCGCCCGCAGCAACTGACAAAGATCAGCCTCGATTGGCCGGGCGCGCTGCTGATCGCCCTGGCATTGGGCAGTCTGCAGTTGTTCGTCGAATGGCTGGGGCATTCCAGCCTGATGCTGAGTGCGGCACTGGGTTTGATCTGCGTGGCGGCGACTGTCGCGCTGTGCGTTTGGGAACAGCGCTGCACGCATGCATTGCTGCCCTCGGCATTGCTGCGACTACCGAGCATGCGCCTGCTGTTTCTGCTGTCGATGGCGGCCGGCGCGATCATGTTTTCGCTGCTGTTCTATCTACCGCTGTTGCTGCAGGGCAGCTATGGCTACTCGCCGCAAGATGCCGGCCTGTTGATCACACCACTGGCACTGAGTATCACCCTGGGGGCGATCGTCAACAGCCGCATCGTGACCCGTTTGCGTAATCCAAACCTGTTACCGCTGTGCGGTTTTGTGGCGCTGCTGCTGGCATGTTTCTGCCTGGCTCTCGCCGGGCGTAGCGCCTCCTTCAATGTGTTGCTCGGCTTAATCCTGCTGGCGGGTCTTGGCTTGGGATTCATCCTGCTGAACCTGACGGTATTCACTCAAACCCTCGCCGAGCGCCAGTTCCTCGGGATCGCCACCGCGCTGACCCAATCGCTGCGCCTGGTGGGCGGATTGCTCGGAACCGCTTCGATGGGCGTGCTGGTCAACCTGCTTTACAGCGCCAACCTGCAACGACTTTTTATCGCCCAAGGGCACGCCGACGGACTGGCGTTGTACGCCGACCCGCAGATCCTTTTGCACCCCGACGCCGCACTGCTCGAACACCCACAATGGCTGAACCTGGCCCGCGATGCACTGGCCCAGTCGGTGGGCGTCGGCCTGCTGCTCTGCGCCGGCATCGGCGTGCTCGCACTGTTCATCCTGTACCGCTTGCCGCCCGTGAGACTGAACGTCTTGCCGGCCACCGCTGCTCCTGAAAAACAATAAAAACCTTTACTGCCGCTTTTGACTGCCTCTCACAACATTCGACAACTCATGGGGATGACTCCGATGGAGCTTTTCAATCGCGCACCTAAAGTAGTGGCCGGCATTTGCGGCCTGATCATCGCTCAACAGGGTTACGCCGCAGGCCTGGTAGAAGACAGCAAGCTCAGCGTGCTGGCCCGCAACTTTTTCAGTAATGCCGACAACCGCAGCGGCGCCGCCGACCCCAACTACACCCAGGAATGGGGCCAGGGTTTCATCGCCAACTTTCAGTCCGGCTACACCCAGGGCACGGTCGGTTTCGGCGTGGACGCCATTGGCATGTACGGTATCCGGCTGGACTCCGGCAAGGGCCGGCACTACAACCCCGAAAGCAAAAACTTCAACGGCAACATCTTTCCGACCGACAGCGACGGGCGTGCCGTGGATGAGTTCGGCAGCCTGGGCCTGACGGCCAAGGCGAAGTTCTCCAACACTGAACTGAAATACGGCACGCTGGTCCCGATGTTGCCGGTGGTAATGTCCACCGACCGCATGCTGCAACAAACCTTCAATGGCGGGCAGATCCAGTCCAAGGATCTGGAGAACTTCACCTTCACCCTCGGCCAGCTGGAGCATGTCAAAGGTCGCGGCTCAAGCAACCAGATGGGCATGTCCATTCCCGGTGCAAACAACGCGCAGACGGGCGAGTTCGTCAACAAGTTCTATTACGGTGGCGTGGACTACAAAGCGACCAAAGACCTGACCTTACAGTACTACTACGGCAACCTGCAGGACTTCTACAAACAGAACTTTCTGGGCCTCAAATACGATTGGCAGGTCGGCCCCGGCACCCTGCGCACCGACCTGCGTCACTTCGACAACCGCTCCGATGGCGCCAACGGTCATGACCCGGCTTTCTACACGTTTGGCTACTACGGCGACGGCGTCACCAAAGGCAAAGTCGACAGTCGCCTGAGCAGCGCGCAATTCACCTACCTGGTGAACGGCCACACCATCGCCGCCGGCCTGCAGCAAGTCAGCGGCGACAGCGACGCGGTCTGGCTGAACCAGGGTGACGGCTCCACCGCCTATTTCATGACGGAGTCGATGATCGGCAAGTTCCAGCGCGCCGGCGAAACCACCTGGCAGGTTCGCTACGGCTATGACTTCGCCAAGGTCGGGGTTCCGGGTTTGAGTTTCATGGGCATGTACGAAAGCGGTTCCAACATCCGTACTCCCACCGGCGACAAAAGCGAATGGGAGCGCAACCTGACCGTGAGTTATGTGGTCCAGCAAGGGCCGCTCAAAGACCTGAGCATCGCCCTGCGCCACGCTTCGTTGCGCACTGAAGTGTCCACGCAACGGGACAGTGATGAGCATCGAGTGATCATCAGCTACCCGCTGAATATTCTGTAAGAGCCTACACACTGGGTGATGCGCATCGTCACCCAGTGTGCCGTTATAGATGACAGAGACAAGACTGACTAGCCCGCTTCCCCCTTCCCGCGATCTTGCTGAAGATCTGCCTCTTATCCCTGCCACTCTGGGCCAAAAGCTGACGCCATACCTTCGGCGCCCTAGCCAGGTACGTCCATGAATCCTCACCCTATTTTGACATGTTTATTTTCACGCAGTTGATTTGTGAAATATTTTATGTCATTTATATCCTCGCAAATCATCAGGACAGTCCACCTCGCCAGACCGGACGGCAGCCCCGTATCACCAACGCCCCATCCAAGGAGTCAACAATATGAACAAGACAGAACTTCTAGGTGCTCTGGCACTGTGCGCCGCAAGCTTGCTGGCACACGCCGACGAGGACAGCCTGCGTATCGGCATCGAAGCCGCCTACCCGCCCTTCTCCTTCAAGACGCCGGAGGGCAATGTCAGTGGTTTCGATTACGACATCGGCAACGCGCTGTGCGCAGAGATGAAGGTCAAATGCGAGTGGGTCATCCAGGAATTCGACGGCATGATCCCGTCGCTCAAAGTGCGCAAGATCGACGCTGTGCTGTCGTCGATGTCGATCACTGAAGACCGCTTGAAATCGGTCGACTTCAGCAAAAAGTACTACCACACGCCGGGCAAGTTCGCGATGAAGAGCGGCAGCGTGATCAACGACCCGCTGGTCGATCTCAAAGGCAAGAAAGTCGGCGTGCAACGCGCCTCGACCTACGACCGTTTCGCCACCGAGCAGCTGGCGCAAGCCGGCGTCGAAGTGGTCCGCTACGGCTCACAAAATGAAGCCTTCCTCGATCTGGCATCAGGTCGCCTGGACGCCACCCTCGCCGACATCGTCAACACCGACGAGAGCTTTATCAAAACCCCCATAGGTAAAGGTTTCGCGCTGGTTGGGCCGGACATCAACGACCCGAAATACTTCGGCAGAGGCGCCGGGATCGCGGTGCGTAAAGGCGACAGTGCGAACGTTGCACGCCTGAGCGCAGCGATTGACGCCATCCGCGCCAATGGCAAGTACCAGCAAGTGATGGCCAAGTACTTCGCCTTCGATATCTACGGCGAATAAGCCGTTACCCGAAACCCTGGCGCCGGCGTTTGCGGGTGCCACTTCTGGCTTGTCTCGCGCGCCTCCCGGCGCTCGCTTGAGGAACTTCATCATGCTTCACGGCTACGGATCGAGCATTCTCGATGGCGCCTGGCTGACCATTAATCTGGCCCTGACCTCCATGACCATGGCGATTGCCCTGGGTCTGATCGGCGCCGCCTTTCGTTTGTCACCGTTCAAATGGCTGGCGATGCTGGGCGAAGGCTATACCACCCTGATTCGCGGTATTCCCGACCTGGTGTTGATCCTGCTGATTTTCTACGGCGGCCAGGATCTGGTGAACCGCATTGCCCTCGCGCTCGGTTACACCCGCTACATCGACATCAACCCCTTTATCGCCGGCGTCTGCACCATGGGTTTCATTTTTGGTGCCTACCTCTCGGAGACCTTTCGCGGCGCCTTTATGGCAATCCCCAAAGGCCAGGGCGAGGCCGGTGTGGCTTATGGCATGAGCGGCGCTCAGGTGTTCTGGCGGATTCTGGTGCCGCAGATGATTCGTTTCGCCATTCCGGGGTTCACCAACAACTGGTTGGTGCTGACCAAATCCACCGCGCTGATCTCGGTGATCGGGTTGCAGGACATGATGTTCAAAGCCAAAAACGCAGCGGACGCCACCCATGAGCCGTTCACGTTTTTCCTCGCGGTTGCCGCGCTCTACCTGATGCTGACCAGCGTGTCATTGCTGGTGCTGCGCTATCTGGAAAACCACTACTCGGTCGGCATCAAAGCCGCCGAACTGTGACGGGGAGCACAGCCATGATTCTCGACTACAACCTGATCTGGGAAAACCTGCCGCTGTACCTCAATGGCGCCTTGTTGACCCTCAAAGTCCTGCTGATTTCCCTGGCCGTTGGCCTGGTGCTGGCGATTCCTTTAGCGCTGATGCGCGTCTCCCGATCGCCGTTGATCAGCTTCCCGGCCTGGCTCTACACCTATGTGATTCGCGGCACCCCGATGCTGGTGCAATTGTTCCTGATCTATTACGGCTTGGCGCAGTTCGAAGCGGTACGCCAAAGCGTGCTCTGGCCTTACCTGTCCAGCGCAACCTTTTGTGCCTGCCTGGCCTTCGCGATCAATACCAGCGCCTATAGCGCGGAACTGCTGGCCGGCAGTTTGAAGGCCACGGCCCACGGCGAGATCGAAGCCGCCAAGGCCATGGGCATGTCGCGCTTTACCTTGTACCGCCGCGTGCTCCTGCCGTCGGCCTTGCGCCGGGCACTGCCGCAATACAGCAACGAAGTGTTGATGATGCTGCAGACCACCAGCCTGGCGTCGATCGTCACCCTGGTCGACATCACCGGAGCCGCTCGTACGGTCAGTTCGCGGTTCTATCTGCCGTTCGAAGCGTTCATCACCGCCGGCCTTATCTATCTGGCCCTGACCTTCATCCTGGTTCGTCTGTTCAAGCTGGCCGAGCGCCGCTGGCTGGCCTATCTGGCACCGCGCAAGCACTAAGGAGCTGTTATGGAGCACATTGAATACCTGTTGCCGTGGGGTGCCTCGGGCACAGAACGACGGCTGTCGCTGTTTCGTTTTGGCAGCGGGCCGCGCAAGGCTTACATCCAGGCCTCCCTGCATGCCGATGAGTTGCCGGGGATGCGTGTGGCGGTTGAACTTAAGCAGCGTCTGCGCGTGCTGGAAGAACAAGGTCGCCTGAATGGGGTCGTCGAGTTGGTGCCGATGGCCAACCCGATTGGCATCGCCCAGATGTTCCAGGCCACCCATCAAGGTCGTTTTGAGTTCTCCAGCGGGAAGAACTTCAATCGTGATTTTCCAGAGCTGGCCGAAGCTGTGGCGGCGCTGGTGAAAGGTCAACTGGGCGCCCACGCCGACGTCAACACCGGGCTGATCCGCCGCGCCATGGCCGATGTTCTCGCCGACATGCCACCGCCGACCTCGGAACTCGATGGCCTGCGCCGCCTGTTGCTTTCACATGCCTGTGACGCCGATGTGGTGCTGGACCTGCACTGCGATTTCGAGTCGATCATGCTGCTTTACGCCATGCCGCAACACTGGCCGCGCCTGCGCTCATTGGCCGCTCGACTGGGTGCCGGCGCCGCATTGCTGGCCGAGGATGCGGGCGGCAGTGCCTTTGATGAAGCCTGCGCGATTCCCTGGTTGCGTCTGGCCGAACTCTTTCCTGAAGCCGATATTTCTTTGGCCTGTGTGGCGACCACCATTGAACTGCGCGGCATGGCCGATACCGAACGCGAGCCCTGCATCGACAGCGCGCAGGCCATTCTCGGCTATCTCGCCGAACAAGGCCTGATCAGCGGTGACTGGCCCGCCGCGCCACCGACCGAGTGTGAAGCGACGCCATTCGCCGGTGCGCAGTACGCCTACGCACCGCACCCGGGGGTGGTGAGTTATCTGCAACCGCTGGGTGCCCGGGTCAGGGTCGGCGACCCGCTGTTCGAAGTGATTGATCCGCTGACCGATCGCCACAGCATCGTGCGCGCCAGCACCGACGGCATCCTCTATGCCCGTGAACGTCTGCGCTTTGCCCAGCCCGGTTTGTGGCTGGCCAAAGTGGCCGGTACTCGCCCTATTCGCCAAGGCCGCTTGCTCAGCGACTGATTCCAGAGAGTTGAAACCATGTACAAACTTGAAATTCAGGATCTTCACAAAAGCTATGGCACCCACGAAGTGCTCAAGGGCGTGTCCCTGGAAGCGAAGGCCGGTGACGTGATCAGCATCATCGGCTCCAGCGGTTCCGGCAAAAGCACCTTCCTGCGTTGCATCAACCTGCTGGAGCAGCCCAACGCCGGCAACATCGTGCTCAATGGCGAACCGCTCAAGCTGGTGACCAACAAACTCGGCGGGCTCAAGGCTGCCGAGCCCAAACAGCTACAACGCATGCGTTCGCGACTGTCGATGGTGTTTCAGCACTTCAACCTCTGGTCGCACATGAGTGCCCTTGAAAACGTCATGGAGGCCCCGGTGCATGTGTTGGGCATCAACAAGAAAGAAGCACGGGAAAAGGCCGAGCATTACCTGAACAAAGTTGGCGTGGCGCACCGCATGGACGCCTGGCCGGCGCACATGTCGGGTGGTGAGCAGCAGCGGGTAGCGATTGCCCGGGCGCTGGCCATGGAGCCGGAAGTGATGCTGTTCGATGAACCGACTTCAGCCCTCGACCCCGAGCTGGTCGGCGAAGTGCTGAAAGTCATGCAGGACCTCGCACTCGAAGGCCGCACCATGGTAGTCGTGACCCACGAAATGGGCTTTGCCCGCGAGGTCTCGAACCAGCTGGTGTTCCTGCACAAGGGCCTGGTCGAGGAGCGCGGCAATCCGCGTGAAGTGCTGGTCAATCCACAGTCCGAGCGGCTTCGGCAGTTTCTGGCCGGCAGCTTGAAATAACCACCGGCTCGCTCACCGCTCCCTGGCTTGGCGATGCACAACGAGGTTTGGCATGCGATACACTCCAGCCAACCTCGAACCAAGCCTTCTCCAACCCTTCAGGAACTGTAGAGCCGGACATGCCGACCCCTTCGAAAGACACCACGGTCTATGCCGCGCCGGTGATGCGTAAACTGGCGGAAATCGTTTCCGATCTACAGCCGTCACTGCGCAAGGTGGCGGATTTTATCCTGCGTCACCCGCTAAGGGCCGCGACGCTGACCATCGAAGAAATGGCCCATGAAACCTCCACCTCGCCGGCCGCGGTCAATCGTCTGGCCAAGGCACTGAACCTGGGTGGCTACACCGGCATGAAGGCCGAGCTGGTCGCGACGTTGCAGCAGATGGTGTCGCCGGTCGACAAACTGCGCAACGAACTGGCGCATCGTCCTGGCGGCGCATTTGGCCTGCATGAGCAAATCCAGAGCGCCACCAGCAACCTCGCCACGGCAGCCACCAACAACCACGCCGACACCTTTGAAGCGTTCGTCACCCGCCTGATCGAAGCGCGCAAAATTTACATCCTGGGCTTTGGCAACAGCGTCTACTTCGCCGGCCTCGCCGCCTCGACCCTGATGCCCTTCTGTGCGGACGCCACCGCCATCAGCATGGAGGGCGGCAACGAAAACGCTGCTTACCGCCTGGCCGCCATCACCGATCAGGATGTGTTGCTGGCGATCTCCCTGCCGCGCTATTCCCTCGACACCCTGCAACTCGCCCGCTTCGCCAATGAGCGCGGCGCCTCGGTGCTGGCGATCACCGACTCACCCGCATCGCCGCTCACCAGCATTGCCGAACACGTGCTGTTTGCCCCCGCCGACCATCCGGTAATGACCAGCTCCAACATCGCCGTGCTCGCCTTGATCGAAGGTTTGGTGGCGGGTGTGATGGCGCGCAATAAAGAAGCGGTCAAGCTGGCGACCGAGCTGACCGAGAGCGTGATGTCTTACTTGCATATTCCTGCCAGCAGCAAATCGTCGAAGAAGTGATATCTGACAGGGCTTGCCCCATGGGCAATCTGGAAACCCAAAACCGCCCGGCTTTCGTGGACCGGGCGGTCTTGGGGCTGTCTTGCGACAACTCGTTCAGGACTGTGCCTCAACCTCCCGGGTACAGCCATTGCGCAACTCTGACGCCAACGTCTGTTCGTCCAGCGCCCCTTCCCACTTGGCGATGAACAGCGTGGCGACACCGTTGCCGATGACGTTGATCAACGCCCCGCCTTCGGAAATAAACCGGTAGACCCCAAGCACCAACACCAACCCGGCCGCCGGAATCACATCCAGGCTGCCAAGGGTGGCCGCGAGGGTAATGAACGCACCGCCGGTGACGCTGGCCGCGCCCTTGGAGGTCAACAACAGAATCAACAACAGGGTGACCTGGTGCCACAGGTCGAGCGGGATATCCAGCGCTTGGGCGATGAAAATCGCCAACACTGTCATGTTGATGCAGCTGCCATCGAGGTTAAAACAGTATCCCGAAGGCACCACCAATCCCACCACCGACTTCTCGCACCCCAGACGCTCGAGCTTGCCCATCAACCGAGGCAAGGCTGACTCCGAAGATGAGGTGCCCAACACCAGAAACAGCTCATCGCGGATGTACTTGAGAAACTGCCACAGGCTGAAACCGGCCAGGCGCGCGACCAGGTTGAGAATCACGAACACAAAAAACAGCGCCGTCACGTAATAGCAGATCAGCAAGTTGCCATACGCCCCCAGGGAGCCGACGCCGTACTTGCCGATCGTAAAGGCCATGCCGCCGAAGGCCCCGAGCGGCGAGACATACATCACGATCTTGACCATGCGGAAAAACGCCTGGGCTACCAGATCGATCAGGTTCAGCAACGGCTTGCCGGCAGCACCGAGCATCTGCAAGGCGAAGGCAAACAGGATGGAAATGAACAGCACCTGGAGAATATCGCCTTCGGCAAAGGCACCAAACACGGTACTGGGCACGATATGGGTGAGAAAGCCCACCACACTCTGTTCATGGGCCAGCTTGCTGTAGCTGTCGATGGCATGGCCGTCGAGGGTCGCCGGGTTGATGTGCATGCCCGTACCAGGCTGCATCAGGTTGACCCCGATCAGCCCGATCACCAGCGCCAGGGTGGTCAGCACTTCGAAGTACAGCAACGATTTGAAGCCGACCCGGCCGATGCGCTTGAGGCTCTGCATGCTGGCAATGCCACTGACCACGGTGCAGAAGATGATCGGTGCAATCAGCATCTTGATCAGCTTGATGAACGTATCGCCCAGGGGCTTCATTTCTTCGCCGAGACTGGGATAGAAATGACCGAAGATGATGCCCAGCACAATCGCCAGCAGCACCTGCACATACAGGTGGCGGAACACTCGGCGCAGGCGTGAATGGCTCGGCTTTTTTTCGGCAATCGAGGGTGTAATTGTTGTTGTCATGATGGCTTCCTCGCAGGCGTGATGCATTTCCCCAGGTAGCCGACCGCCACATCGGTGCACGACCGATCGCCTGGGAAAGAGTGTTCGGGGGAATGATTACTTCTGGATGTACTCGGAAATCTCGATCAGGTTGAGATCGGGATCGCGCAGGTACACCGAGCGAATGGGCCCCCGGGCCCCGGTTCGGGTCACCGGACCTTCCACCAGCGGCCAGTTCACCGTTTTGAGGTGGGCGATGACTTCGTCCAGTGGCGCGCTGGCGATAAAGCACAGGTCCAGGGCCCCTGGCACGGGCACGTGGGCCTTGGGTTCGATTTCATGACCGCGCACGTGCATGTTGATTTTCTGGTTGCCGAACGTGAAAGCCACCCGGCCCTCGCCGAATTTCTCCAGGTGCATGCCCATCACCTCGGTGTAGAAATGAATGGTCGCTTGCGGGTCGGTGGCAGTCAGGACGATGTGGTCGACGTGATCGATCATCCCAACCACCGGAGCACCTGGCGGCACGATGGCGGTCGCCACGGCAGGCGTTACCTGCAGCAATGCGCCCAGGGACAGCGCGGCAATGAACAACGAGACAAACTGACGGACCGGTGTGATTGTTATTGTTTTCATGAGTGGACCTTCTTGTTGGGTGGTGAAGCCTTCACGACACGAGGTTGATCAGGTTCCCCGAGTGGTAGCCCTGCAGGTTGCCAAGGATGCCGTCGGCCAGCCGTTGCAGGCTGCTCTGGCTGGCCCAGGCCACATGGGGGGTGACGATCAGGTTGGCATGGCGGCTATTGAGCAAAAGATGGTCGGCCGGTGGTGGCTCCTGGCAAAGCACATCGAGGGCCGCGCCACCGAGGCGGCCGCTGTCCAGCGCATCGAGTACCGCCGCTTCATCCACCAACGGTCCGCGAGCGGTATTGATCAGCAACGCGCCGGGTTTCATCTGCGCCAGTTCCAGTGCCCCGATCAGGTGTCGGGTACGCTCGGTCAATGGACAGTGCAGAGAAATCACGTCGCTTTGCGCCAGCACCGTTTCAAAGGACTGATACCCCTTGCGCACCGGGACCACGCCACGGTGTTCGGCAAACAACAACTGCATGCCCAGCGCACTCGCCAGACGCGCCGTAGCCAAACCGATTCCGCCCCGACCGACGATGCCCAACACACAGCCCTGAACATCGCGGATCGGCGCGCGATGGACGCAGAAATGCCGCGAGTCCGACCAGTCCCGCAGCGCAGCAGACTGGTAAGCGAACAGCTGTCGACGCAGGGCGAAGATTGACGCGATCACCGACTCGGCGACGCTTTGTGCCGAGTAGGCCGGGACGTTACACACCGTCACGGCAAAATCACGGCAGGCCGCCAGATCAATACAGTCGTAACCGGTGGCCGCGACGCAGATGAAGCGCAGGTTCGGCAGTTGCTCAAGTTCGGCCCGACCGATGCGCACCTTGTTGGTGATCACCGCATCGGCATCCCGGGCGGCTTCCACCACCTGGTCTGGCGTCGTGTCGGGGCGGTCCTGCCAGTCGGTGACCCAGGCCGGGCGAGCAATGCTCACGGGCAGGCTATCGCCATCAAGAAATACCACTTTCATGCTGCACGCTCCGGCTGGACGGGTTCGGAAATCTCGATCAGGTTCAGGTCCGGATCACGCACATACACCGAACGTATCGGCCCGGTGGCACCGGTACGTAACACCGGGCCTTCGATGATGGGCCAGTCGACACGGGCCAGGTGCGCGATCATTTGGTCCAGAGGGATCGAGGCGATAAAACACAGGTCCAGCGCTCCCGGCACCGGCAAATGCGCCTTGGGCTCGAACTCGTGGCCACGCACGTGCAGGTTGATTTTCTGCTGGCCGAAAGCGAACGCCTTGCGCCCACCAGCAAAGGTTTGCACCTGCATGCCCATGACCCGCACGTAAAAATCCTCGGCAGCCACGGGGTCGATGGTGGTCAGCACTAAATGGTCGAGATGATCGATCATGAGTGCAGCTCCTGGGCTCGGGCCGACGGCACCTGTTTTTCCAGGTTGGCGACATGGGCGGGAATCGGGTGCAGGTCCAGGCGTTTGCCGGCCTTGAGGATCTGGCTGGGAATGTCGTGACCGACCAGACCCGGCAACTGCGCGGCGACAGCCAGCACCCGGTCCAGATCAACCCCGGTGTTGAAGCCCATCAACTGCAGCATGTGCAACAGGTCTTCGGTGCACACATTGCCGCTGGCCCCCGGCGCATAAGGGCAACCGCCCAGGCCGCCAAGGGACGAATCGAAACGATCGACCCCGGCCTCGATGGCCGCCAGCGCATTGGCCAGGCCCATGCCACGGGTATTGTGGAAATGCAGGGTCAGCTGCAGCGCCGGAAAACGCTCACGGACGGCCCGGGACAGCATCTCGACCTGACTCGGGTACGCCATGCCGGTGGTGTCACACAGGGTCACGCCGCGAGCTCCCAGCTCGGCGAAACGCTCGACCCAGTGCAACACCTCCCCCACCGGAACATCGCCCTGCATCGGGCAGCCGAACACGGTCGACAACGACACATTGATCGCCACCGGCCCCTGGCCGATCACGCTGACCACTTCGCTGAGCTGGGCAAACGACTGTTCGCGGCTCATGCGCAGATTGGAACGGTTGTGCGGTTCGCTTACCGACATCACCAGGTTGGCTTCATCGATGTTGCACGTCAGGGCCCGCTCGGCACCGCGCACGTTAGGCACCAGCACGGTGTACTCCACCGCCGGATTGCGCCGGATACCCTGCATCACCGCCTCAGCATCGCGCAGCGCGGTAATGGCCTTGGGCGAGGTGAACGAGGTGACCTCGATCTTGGCGAAACCACACTGGCTGAGGGCGTCGATCATGGCGATCTTGTCGACGGTTTCAATAAAGCGCGCTTCATTCTGGAAGCCGTCACGGGTCGCGACTTCCTGCAAGAAAAGACGTTGCATGTTGATTCTCCGGTTCAAATGATGCCGCGTTGGCGCCAGTCGGCTTGCTGCGCAGCGTCGATGCCGAGCTCGCCAAGAATCTCGGCGGTGTGCTGACCCAGGGTCGGCGCCGAGCGAGTCACGCTGCCAGGCGTGGTACCCAGCTTGGGGACGATGCCGGGCAAGGTCACCGGCGTGCCGTCGTCCAGCTGGCTGTCGAGCAGCATGTCGCGCGCCCGGTAATGCGGGTCCTGGGCAATGTCGGCAGCGTTGTAAATCCGGCCGGCCGGGATGCGCGCCTCGGTCAGGATCGACAAGACTTCGTCGAGGCTGAGTCGCGCGGTCCATTCGGAGATGGCGGCATCGATGCGCTCAACCTGCAGTACTCGGCCGTGGTTCTGCGCAAGCGCTGGATCAGCCCCCAGATCGCGGCGCCCAATCACTTCCATCAGGCGTTGATAGATGCTGTCGCCATTGCCGGCGATCAAGGCAAAACCACCGTCACGGCAGCGATAGGCATTGGTCGGCGCGATACCCGGCAAACTGCTGCCGGCGGGCTCACGAACGGCATTGAATACCGAGTATTCGGGCAACAGGCTTTCCATCATGTTGAACACCGACTCGTACAGCGCCACGTCGATCTGCTGGCCGTCACCGCCGTTCTGCTCGCGATGACGCAGGGCAAGCAGAATCCCTATAACCCCGTGCAAGGCCGACAACGAGTCGCCAATGGAAACGCCAACCCTGACCGGGGTCCGCCCGGGCTCGCCGGATAGATGCCGCAACCCGCCCATCGCTTCACCGATCACGCCAAAGCCGGGACGGTCACGGTAAGGCCCGGTCTGGCCGTAACCGGAGACCCGGAGCATGACGAGTTTCGGATTCAGCGCATGCAGCGTGTCCCAACCCAGCCCCCAGTTTTCCAGAGTCCCTGGGCGAAAGTTCTCTATCAGTACATCCGCGTCGGCCAGCAACTGGCGCACCACTTGTTGGGCTTCAGCCTGGCGCAAATCAAGGGTCAGCGAGCGTTTGTTGCGCGATTGCGCGGCCCACCAGACGGAAGTACCGTCATGCAGCAAGCGCCATTTGCGCAATGGGTCACCGGTGACCGGAGGCTCGATCTTGATCACGTCGGCGCCAAATTCACCGAGCATTTTCGCCGCAAACGGCCCGGCAATCAGTTGACCGAGCTCCACGACCTTGACACCTTGCAGAGGTAACCTCATGACGTTTCCCGTTCTTGTTGAGTGCTTGTGGCATGGATAATCGACACAAACCGGGCAGATGAAAATTTCAAATTTCGCCACTACTCTTTCCAGAATGGAAAACCTTGGATCCTCTTGATGATCAATCCCCTGCATTTCGATCTGCTGTCGTTGCGCCTGCTGATCTTCGCCGCCGAATCCGGCAACCTGACCCGTGCCGCCGAAAAGGCCAACATGACGGTCTCGGCGGCCAGCAAACGGTTAGCCGAGCTGGAGCGAACCACCCAGTGCCCACTGTTCGTGCGCCTGCCAAGGGGGCTCGAACTGACCGCCGCGGGACAAGGGATCGTTGAACATGCCAGAACGATTCTGGAAGGCGTGAACCGGATGGCGTGCGACGCCAGCGATTACGCGGTCGGGGTGCGCGGGCATGTGCGGCTGTTCGCCAACACTTCCGCCGTCGTCCAGTTTCTGCCGGACGACCTCGCGTCTTTCCTGCGCGCCAATCCGAACGTGCGTATCGGGCTGGAAGAAGCACTCAGCGAACCGATTATTCAAGCCGTGGAAAACGGGCGCGCCGACATCGGCATTTTTGCCGACAACGTACCGGCCGAGGGCCTGTACAAACTGCCCTATCGCGACGACCGACTCGTGCTCTTGGTGCCGGTCGGCCATGAACTGGCGAATGAGCGCAACGTGTCCTTTGCCGACACGCTTGGCTTCGATTATGTCGCGCTCAACCAGGGCAGCTCGTTGCTGCGCAGAATCACCGATGCCGCCGTCAGTGCGGGCAAGATCCTCAAGGTGCGGATCCAGGTCAGCAGCTTCGACGGCATCTGTCGGATGATCGAAGCCGGCTTGGGCATCGGGATCTTGCCGTTGTCATCCGTGCGTGCCGAATTGCTCGGCAGCCGTCTGATTGCTGTCGACCTGAGCGATGACTGGGCGCACCGCACCTTGTTCGTGGGGGTTGCGAGTCAGGCGCAACTGACCCCGGAAGCGGCCAAGTTGTTCGAGTATCTGAGCAGCGTGCATGGCTGACCTTGTCGCAGGGTCGGCACTGTTCTTTTCACACCAGCCTAATGAGCAGCAAGACCAACAGCACATTCAACACGGCCAACGAACTCAAGCCCGCAAGCACTCCGCCGGCGCCCCAGGTCTGCAATAGGTAGCCGCCAGCGAGGGGAGTCAAGGCTTGTCCAATGAGCGAAGGCCGAGCCATGCGCCCCATCAGCAAAACATAATGGGTGGGCGACATAAGGGCCAGCGGCAGTAGTCCTCGAACGATCGCCCGCAAACCATTACCCGCGCCGTAGATCACCAGTCCCACTGCGGTCATTGCCGGCGCCATGGTCACCAGCAACAGACCAACTGCCACGAATACCACGCAGATCAATGTCGTCCAGATTGGATGTCTCTTTCGCGAAAACACTTGTAGAACACGTGAACCGACCTGACTTGGACCCAGCAAGGCGCTCAGTCCGATGGCGGCTGCGAGCGAATAGCCCTGCCCCTGCAACAATGAAATCAGCTGGACAGACATCGCCGTCATGATCACTGCACCCAACGCAAAAATCAGTGTGAGCAGCAGGTAGATCCGCCGGTCGATCGAGAGGCGTTCATCACTCATGGCACGGCTTTTTGCGAGTGGCCCCGCGCCCCGCGCCAGCACCCAGAGATAAAGCGGTGCTACGGCAATGACCAATAACACCCCGTAAGCCAAGCACGTCGTGCGCCAGCCAACGTGCTCGATGACCAACGCAACCGCTGGCCATGACAGCGTTGTCGCAAACCCTGAAATAAGCGTGATCCCGGTAATCGCACTGCCCGCCCGCTCCCCGTACAGAGAACCTAAAGCGGCGAACAACGCTTCATACAGCCCCAGCGCCATACCGACGCCAATCACTGCCCAAGACAAAAGAAACATCGGCAACGAGGTCGAGCTCGCCATCAGAAACAACCCGATGGCGACGCCCAGGCCGCTACTGGCAAGGATGGGGCGGCCGCCGTAGCGGGCGATAAGCCGACTGGTCAATGGCGCCAGCATTGCAGAAACCAGAATGCTCAGAGACAGCGCGCCATACACCCATTGGCTAGCCCAACCGGTCTCTCTCATGATCGGATCGGCCATGACGGCCATCAGGAAGAACGAACCTCCCCAGACCAGAACTTGCAGCATCCCCAATATAAAAATGCCGAATACGCCAGGCAGTCGCGTTTGATGGTTCAAGACAGTGTCATCAGTGGTGAGAAAAAAACAGAAGTCGTGAGCAGCTACGCAACAACGGATAGGGGCTAACAGATTGGCCGATGGCTCAAAGCATGTGCCCGGCCCAAATCTTGCGATTGACCAGATCAGCGGCGATCTCGATAAAAGCCTCCCCGACAAATTTCGCGGCCGGGCTGACGCGCCTGTCCGCGGGAAAGACCAGGACCAATTTACGCATGGGAGCGGGGTCGACCAACGGTGCCGCACTGAGCACGCCCGCTTCGATTTGCGCGTAAATCGAGGCCAACGGCAAAGCGGTCAAACCGAAGCCATTGCGGACCAGATCGATCATCGCGCCGAAAGAATCGGCTTCAACGCTGGTCTTGAGCTTGATCCCGACTTCACGCGCACAGTTATCCAGAATCACCCGAAGGCCATGTCGGGCGCTGGGCAGTACCAATTGCTGCTCGGCCAGAGACGCGAACGACACCGGCGTATCAAGACGCAGGTTGGCGCTGGCAGGGCCGACCAGCAGCAGGTTTTCCATCATCACCGGCACGATACGCAGCGTGTGCAGGGGTTGCGGATCGTAGGAAATCGCCAGTTCCAACTCGCCACGCTGAACCCAATCCAGCAGGTAGCCGCTGAAGGCCGAGGAAAACCTGATGCCGAGATTCGGATGCGCCTCTTTGATCTTGCGCACCAGAGGGACGGTGACGATTTCCGCGACCGTCGGCGTTGTCCCGATGACCACCGTTCCCCGAAAAGAGGTCTTCCCGCCCACCACCGAGCTTCGGATGGACTCCATCTCTTCCATGATTCGGGTGGCATGGGCCAGCACTTCGCGGCCGGCCTCGGTAATTTCCATGCCTCGCCCATGTCGGTCGAACAGGTAGGTGCCGAGTTCCTTTTCCAGTAATCGGATTTGCCGGCTCAGGGCCGGCTGCGCGATGTGAAGACGATCCGAGGCCTTGCTGAGACTGCCCAGCTCGGCCACATGAATCAGGGTCTTGAGTTGAACGACATCCATTACCAGGCCAGTCAGCATCGGGCTCGGCGCGACATGCGTCGAAAGTGTTGTGAGTGTAATCGCATTTGCGCACCTTGGAATGCCTCGCCAACCGTGTGTCGCGGGGCCTCAGGACTGGCGAGTCGGCTGTATCCCCCAGCGCGCCGGGGCTGCATGCCAAGCTATAGAATTCAGGTATATCAGTTAGGCCTGCCTGACGGCTTATTAGCCCCCTGACTCTGCGGTAGCGTGCAATCAACGTCGGCGCCAAAGAGCGTCCGACTCACTACAAGAATAAGATTCGAGGGCTCGCGCCATGATGTTCAATGCTTCGTCTTACCTGACCTGCCCGGTTTCCCCGGGCCACGTACAACTCGCCATGCTCGTGCATCCTCCCTCCCCTTTCTCTTCAGTAAACCCGGCCACGAACGGGTCCACGCCGCTTCGTTAAACCCGACAACCCATCGAGCCCGTCACGTCGGACACGCATCAGCGTGCTCCTCGTATCGCCTCGCCTTGAAGAAAGGGTGAACAGCATGTGCGCATCAATCACAGACGCCAAAGACCACGCTGGCGAAGCCGCTCCGATGAGAGCGCCGAACCGCGTCAAAGCCATCATGGGTGCCTGCTCGGGCAATCTGGTGGAGTGGTACGACTTTTTCATTTACGCCTACACCGCCATCTATTTTGCCGCTTCGTTTTTCCCCAAGGGGGACACCACCAGCCAGTTATTGTCGACTGCGGGGGTCTTCGCCGTCGGCTTTTTCATGCGCCCGCTCGGAGGCTGGATCTTCGGCTGGATTGCCGACACTCGTGGCCGCAAGGTGTCGATGATTATCTCGGTGTTCATGATGTGCGCCGGCTCGCTGCTGATCGCCGTCATGCCCACCTACGCATCCATAGGCGTCGCGGCACCGATCCTGCTGGTGGTAGCCAGGTTGATTCAGGGCCTGTCCGTCGGCGCGGAGTACGGCACCGGCGCCACCTACATCAGCGAAATCGCGACACCGGGACGCCGCTGTTTCTATGGATCGTTTCAGTACTTCACCATCATTGCCGGGCAGCTGCTGGCCTTGATGACCGTGGTCATTCTCCAGCAAACCCTGACCGGCGAAGAGTTGCGCGAATGGGGCTGGAGGATTCCGTTCTTCATCGGCGCCGTGAGCTCGATCGTGGTGGTGTATCTGCGGCGGGCCATGCATGAAACCGCGACCAAAAAAGACATGAACCGCAAAGATGCCGGCTCTCTGCGCGGTATGTTCAAACACAAACGGGCGGTCGCCCTGGTGGTGGCGTTCACCATCGGTGGCTCGCTGTACTTCTACACCTTCACCACCTACATGCAGAAATTCCTGGTGATCTCCGCAGGCTTCAGCCCGGAAACGGTGAGCTTCATCATGACCGCCGCCCTCGTCGGCTTCATGCTCTGCCAACCGCTCTTTGGCCTGCTCGCTGACCGTATCGGGATCAAGGCGCACATGCTGATGTTTTCCGGGTTCGCCATGTTGCTGGTGATCCCCCTGCTCTATTCATTGCAGTCGGTCAGCAGTCCGTTCATGGCGTTTCTACTGGTGTTTGGCGGGCTGACCATCGCATCGCTCTACACCCCGATCGCCGGGATCGTCAAAGCCGAACTGTTTCCACCTGCCGTACGCGCGTTGGGCGTGGGCTTTCCGTATGCCGTCGGCAATGCGGCATTCGGCGGCACTGCCGAGTACGTCGCCTTGTCGCTTCGTTCGCAGGGGATCGAGGAGTATTTCTTCTTCTATGTCGCCGCGGTAGTGACCATCACCTTCATCGCCGCGATGTTGATGCCGAATCTGTCTCGCTACGGGTACATCAGCGGTTCGGGTGAAGTCGAAGAGCGCACCGGGCTCAAGGGTTATTCAAAACCGAGCGCTGCCGGGGTCTGACCAAGAAATTTGAGCGCCAAAAGTCCTGTGGGAGCGCGCGGTGCCGCGATCCCACAGGTTCTGCGCCCTGTTTTGTTATTGCGCAGTGCTCGCCTGGAAATCGGCGATCTGTTGCCACATCGCGATCGGGTTGGAATACATCGGGAAATGCCCACACTCGGGAATGGGCGCCAGCCGCACACCTTCAGCCTGGATGTGTGGCAAGTAGGACAATGACGCGTTCTGTTCGCCGTACATGAGCATGCGCGGGCACTTCAACCCGAGGAATTTGCCCATCAGGTCGGCGTTATCGGAGAGGTCGACCATCGACTGGAAAATGCCTCGCACCGCACCGGCACGCACCTTGTGCCGCAAGCTCGCGGAATAGAGTGCGCTGGCATACGCCGGAGCGTGTCGGGCACGCTCGATGAAAGCGGCGAAAAACGCCTCGGGATCGTCGCTCGGGTAGTCAACGATCTGCCGGCTGAGGAAGCAGTCTTCCGGGGCGATATTGCCCTCGATATCGACAAAGCTGAGCACCCGATCCGGGAACTGATGGGCCAGCATCAGCGCGGTCAGCCCGCCCATCGAGTGGCCGACCAGATGGAAGCGCTCGATACCGAAATGCGCCAGCACCTGCAGCGCCGTCTGCAACAAAAAGGGAATGGAAATCCTGGAAAGGTCACTGCACTGGCTTTCACCGCAACCCGGTGCGTCGTAAGCGATGAAAGGGTGACCGGCAAACGCGGGCTGATGCACGATATCGGCGTAGTCCTCCTTGGTCGAACCAAACCCATGCAGGAACACAATCGGCGCCAGCACGCCGTCGCGATGGATGGCGGCCACGTTCAGTTGGACACCCTCCACCGTCAGAGGGAGTTGCACGTGAGTGAACGTTTCTGGTGAGGGCACGATATTGGACTCCTTGAGCGAAAAGGTTGCGCCGAGCCTGGGTTGCCGGCGGCCAGGCTCGCAATTTCAAGGGAATCGGGTGTTCTGTAAAATCCTGATTGAGGAAGGCTTTCATAGGCCAATCCTATCAATCGGTGTTCACACACAATCCCTGGGCCAACTCACGCCTTGGCCCGGAACCGGGCAACGACGTCCTCCACCACCGGGTTGGGTCGATCGGCATTCCAGGCCACTGCGGTGGTCACGACATTGAGCTTCTGGCTCAGCGCTCGAAACACAACGTTGTCCGGCGCCAGTTTTTTCAGTGACGCCGGCACCAGTGCGATGCCTTGGCCATAGCTGACAAAGGCAATTTGCGAAGCGACGGAACGCACTTCATGCAGCACCCTAGGGGAAAACCCGCTGGCCCGGCAGGTTGCGATCAGATTGTCGAAGTACACCGGGCTGACCTTTCGGGAAAACATCACCAACGGCTCGTTGGACAGACTGGACAGACTGATTCGTGTGCGCGAAGCCAACGGGTGATCACTGGGCAGCGCCACCACCAGGCGATCCTCCAGCAGCGGCAGTGAATTGATCGAAGCGCCAAGATCACCGTCCAGCCGGGCGAAGGCCAAATCGATGTCGCCGGCCTCCAGCGCCGGGACGGCTTCGACGCTGTCGATTTCGCGCACGGACACGGTGAGGTGCGGGTAATCGTTCTTCAACTGCTCGATCAGCCCCGGCAACACATCGAACATCGCCGTGGAAATCGCACCAATGGTCAACATCCCCGACTGCCCCGCCACCGCCTCCTCCACGGCGAGTTCCAGGCGCTCCAGTTGGTCGGCGAACTTGCGCACCGCCGGCAGGATCGCGGCGCCAACAGGGGTCAGTTTCGCCCCGCGTCGCGAACGGTCGAACAGCTTGACCTTGAGCGCCTGCTCCAGCACCTGGATCTGCTCGCTCAGCGGTGGCTGGGACATGCCCAGCCGCTTGGCTGCGCGGCCGAAATTCTGTTCTTCGGCCACCGCGAGGAACAGCCAGAGATGACGAATCAGACGAAAATTGATCATGATTAATCCATAGGTTTAGCGTATCCAACGCTTCTGTGATTCGTAATATACCTATCAAATGCTCTCGCAGACACTGGGCGCCTCCGTCACCACTGGGGCTTTTCCAATGATTAACAAGAGCATGATCCACAAGAGTTTGCTGGATCGCTTGGCGGCGCTGGATACCAATACGGTTTCCGATGCGCTCGACTTCCTCGGCCTGCCGGGTGCCACCGTTGGGCTGCGCCCGTTGTGGAACTGCCCAAGGATCGTCGGCCGCGCCAGTACGGTGCTGCTGGCGCCGAAATCCGACAGTGCGCCCACAGTGCACCTGATTACCCCGGTGGTTGAACAGATCGACGGCGACGATCGCGTGCTGGTGATTGCCGGTGGTATCGAAGGCATCTCCTGCTGGGGCGACATCCTCGCCAACGCAGCGGCCGGCAAGAAAGTGCGCGGCACGGTGATCGACGGTTTCAGTCGCGACATCGACGGCAGCGAAGCCATCGGTTACCCGGTTTACGGCCGTGGCGTGACCATGATCAGCGCGCGCAATCGGGTGGTGCAGATCGATGCTGGCGTGACGATCAACGTCGCCGGCGTCGATGTCAGCGAGAACGACTATATCATCGCCGATACCTGCGGCACGGTGTTCGTGCCCTCAACCCATATCGAGAAAGTGGTCGACCTTGGCGAGCGTATCGCCCGTCGCCAGGACGGCATGGTCGAGGCGGTCCGCAGCGGTCGCTCGGTAGCCGAAGTGATGCATGACACCCAATTCGAAGCGATCCACGCGGAGCACGCCTGATGAATATCGACGACAAAGAACTGGTCGCCTTGTTTGAAGGCCTGGACACCCCAGGCGTCTCCGATGCCCTGGATAAACTCGGCCTGCCCGGCCAATGCCTCGGTGTGGCGCCACTGGACAACTACAGCAAGGTCGTCGTCGGACCGGCGTTCACCGTGCAGTACGTCTCGGCCAGCGTACCGCCTGGCACCGTGGGCGATTTCATCGACGACGTGGCGCCCGGCGACGTGGTGGTCATCGACAACAGCGGTCGCACCGACTGCACCGTCTGGGGCGACATCATGACCCAGTACGCCGGCACTCGGCAGATCGCAGCCACGGTCATCGATGGCGTTTGCCGTGACGTGAACAAGGCGCTGGGCGATGGCTACCCGATCTTCAGCAAGGGCCGTTTCATGCGCACCGGCAAAGACCGGGTGCAGGTGCAGTCCGTCAACCAGCCAGTGTCGATCGGCACGGCGCGGGTCTGCTCCCGAGACATCGTGGTCGCCGACGCCAACGGCGTGGTGATCGTGCCTCGCGCGCGTGCGGCGGAAGTGGCGGCGTGTGCCCGTCAGATCGAATCGGTCGAAGCCGACATTCGCGCCCTGATCGCTCAGGGCAAAACCCTTAAAGAAGCCCGGACCGCCCTGGGTTACCACAGCCTGCAGAGGAAAGCCTGATGAGCACGCTCCCCTTCCCCGCGGATTTTCACCAACGGGCAAAAGTACTGGGCAGTTCGACGCTGTATGAAGCGTCCCATCTGCCCTGCGCGGTCGACAGTGCGATCCGCCCGATCTGGGACGGCGCCTTCATCGCCGCCCCCGCCTACCCTCTGGAATGTTCTCCGGGCGACAACCTGGCCCTGCACCTGGCGATGGAACGAGTGCCCCGTGGCAGCGTACTGGTCGTGGGCACGGGTGGTTTCATCGCCGGTTATTGGGGCGAAGTGCTCACCGTGGCAGCCGAGGCGGCTGGCGTGGTCGGTCTGGTGATCGATGGCGGCGTACGCGATATCGCGGCCCTGAAGAAACGCCGGTTCCCGGTATTTGCCCGTGGCATCTCGGTCAAAGGCACGGTCAAGGCCAGCGCCCCTTCGGTGGGGCAACCGTTCAATTTCAACGGCGCCTTGGTGGCTCAGGGTGATCTGGTGGTGGCCGACGATGACGGCGTCATCATCATCCCCAAGGCGGATGCGGCACGTACCCTGGCCGAAGGCGAGGCGCGCGCGAACAAGGAAACGCAGATGATGCAGGCGCTGACCGAAGGCCGCTCGACCCTGGAACTGATGAACCTGACCGAGTGGAGAACCCGCGCATGAGCGTTGATATCCAACGACTGAACCAGCGCCTGGCCAGCGCGCAACCTTCCGCGACCTACCGGATCATGGACCGGGTGGCGGAACGCCGGGCACAAGGCGCGAAGATCATTTCGCTGTGCGCCGGCGAGCCTGACTTCGATACCCCCAGGCATGTGCGCGAAGCGGCCATTAATGCCATTGAACACGGCCATACCCGCTACACCCAGGTCGCCGGGGTCCGTTCACTGCGAGAAGCGGTGGCCGCCAAGTTCCGCCGCGAGAATGGCCTGGACATCACCTGGCAAGACACCCTCGTCTGCAACGGCGGCAAACAGGTGATCTACAACGCCCTGGCCGCGACCCTCAACGAGGGCGACCAGGTGATCGTGCCGGCGCCGTACTGGGTCAGCTACCCGGAGATGGTGCAACTGTGCGGCGGTGAAGCGCGGATCGTTACCTGCAATGCCGACACCGGTTTCAAACTGACGCCCGCGGCACTGGCCGCCGCGATCACCCCGCAAACCCGTTGGTTGATCCTCAATTCACCGTCCAATCCCACTGGCGCGGTGTACAGCGAGGCTGAACTTCGCGCTCTGGCGGCGGTGTTGCTGGATCACCCCCATGTACTGATCCTGGCCGACGACATCTATGAACACCTGATCTTCGACGATCAAGCGTTCCACACCCTGGCCCAGGTGGAGCCACGACTGGCTCCGCGAACCCTGACCATGAACGGTGTCTCCAAGGCCTACGCCATGACCGGCTGGCGCATCGGTTTTGCCACCGGGCCGCGCTGGTTGCTGGAGGCCATGGAAAAACTGCAAGGCCAGCAAACCTCTGGCGCCAGTTCGATCTCGCAACAGGCGGCACTCGCCGCACTGGAAGGACCGAAAGACTTCATTCGCGAAAGCCGTGTCGCGTTCCAGAGTCGTCGCGATCTGATGGTGGCGCTGCTCAACGACACCCCAGGTCTTGAATGCGTGAGTCCGGCCGGAGCCTTTTACGCATTTGCCTCCTGTGCCGGCTTGATCGGCCGTACCTCGGCGGGCGGTCGAGTGCTGCACACCGACGAAGATGTGGCGCATGCGCTGCTCGACGAAGCGGATGTGGCCGTGGTGCATGGCAGCGCTTTTGGCCTTGGCCCCTATATTCGCATTGCCTATGCGTTGGATGACGCTTCATTGCGCAAGGCTTGCGAGGCCATCCGGGCGTTCTGTAGCGCCCTGCGTTAACCCGTAGGTGAAGAACGTGCAATATTTCGCACTCGATTACACTTGCAGCGATCGGCAGATTCCCGCTGAGAACTGCAACTTCGAGGCTTCTAGATGAATATGATCGAGGCGATGGAGATATTCGTTGCCGTTGTTGAGCAACGTAGCTATACGCGCGCAGCGGAAGCTCTCCAGTTGCACCGCCCTGCACTCTCGAAGGCTATCCAGAACCTTGAGAGTGAGTTGAACGTCCAGCTGCTTCATAGAACCACTCGACGGGTCAACGTCACTCCGGAGGGTGAGGAGTTTTACAACCGATGTAAGCAATTATTGGGCGATCTTGCAGATACCTTCGACTGGTTTTCGCCCACACGCCCACCGCGAGGCAAGCTACGGGTGGACGTTCCTGTCGTACTGGCAAAAGCGATCATCATTCCTGCGCTTCCCGTATTTCGAGACCTCTACCCACAAGTCGAACTGACGCTGGGATCGACTGATCATCAAATTGATCTCATTGCTGAGGGCATAGATTGCGCCGTCCGCCTGGGCGAGCTGGACGACTCGAGTTTGATAGCGCGCCGTATCGGGTTGGTGCCTATGGTGACCTGTGCCGCGCCTTCTTATCTTGAGCGATTCGGTACGCCTAAATCCCTGGATGAACTGGATAACCACCTGGCAGTCAACTTCCTCATTGAGCATCGACGCAAGATCATGCCGTGGAAATTTCAGGATGGAGATGGCGTCATTTCCGTCAAAGTCCAAAGCGGGATCGTGGTCGACGACTCCGAAGCTTTTCTCTCTTGCGGCCTGGCCGGGCTCGGATTGCTTCAAGGATTGCGGCCCTCGCTACAGAGGCATATCGACTCGGGAGAACTGATTGAAGTCCTTCCGCAACTGCGTACAGTCGCAAAGCCCGTATCCATGCTCCTGACCGACCGTCGTCACCTTTCACCAAAAGTTCGTGTGTTCATGGAGTGGTTGATGGAACTGTTCTCCGAGGCAGGTCTTAAGTGAGAGCGATTGGTAACGACACAGTACTAATCAAGTTCTAATCGGGCCGTTTATCCCCCATTCAGCAAGGCCTAAATTGCTCCTCGAATCAGGACGAACACTCAGTTCGTCCCCACTGTATTTTTCAATCTGTCTATTCGAGGACTCGCCATGGATATGCAACTTGCTGGAAAAACTGCTTTGGTAACCGGTGCTAGCCAAGGGCTCGGACGAGCCATTGTCAAAAGCCTGGCCGCTGAAGGTGTGAAGGTATTTGCTACTGCACGAAACGAAGAGCTGTTGGCCAGTTTGGCAGGCGAAATCACCGATGCGGGTGGTATAACACCGATCACCTACGTTCAGGATTTTGTCGCGGCTGACGGCCCAGAAAGAATTGCAAGTGCTGCTCTGGCCGCTATGGGTCACATCGACATCCTGGTCAACAACGCGGGCGGCAGCCGTCCGATGGACATTGATGCTCCTGAAGAACAATGGATCGAAGGCATGACGCTGAACTTTGACCGTCATCGTCAGCTGACCCAAAAACTGTTGCCAAACTTCCTTCAGCGTAAGTCCGGAGCAATCATCAGCCTCTCCGGCAATCTTGAGCCGGAAGTCGTCAACGCGGCAATGGTGGCTAAAGCCGGTATCGTCGTATGGTCAAAAGGTCTTTCTGAACAGCTTGGCCAGCACGGTATCACGGTGAACTGTGTACAGCCTGGGCTGATCGATACGGCTCAGATCCGCCGTCTGTATCCGGGCGAAGAGCGTAAAAAATTCGCCGACCGAGAGATTGCACTGCGTGACTTTGGCCAGCCTGAAGATGTGGCTAACGCAGTGACCTTCCTTGCTTCCCCTCGCGCAAGCTACATCACCGGCACCGTATTGCTGGTGGATGGCGGTATGCGTCGCTACTCGTTCTAACTCACCCGTCTCAGGGCTCGGGCCACCGCCACGATCGGATGGTTCCCTGCCCTTGAGCAGAGGGAGCAATGCAGATGACAACGGCTGTAATGAAGTTTCCTGATGGACTTGATCAGGGTATTTTTTCCAAAGTTTTTCGACCGGGTGCGCTTACCTTCGGATTGATTGCACCGCTAGAGGGCTATCCGGAATCTGCTATTCCGACGATGCACCAACATACTGAGTTGGCGAAACAAGCAGACGAAGGCGGCTTCTCCGCCATCTGGCTTAGAGATGTTCCATTCTTTGATCCATCGTTCGGTGATGTCGGCCAGATCTACGACCCGATGGTGTACGGTGCATGGCTTGCTGCTGCAACGCGGAACATCGCAATTGGCACCGCCGGAATAGTCCTTCCTCTCAGAGACCCATTGATTGTCGCCAAACAGGCAACCTCTCTGGATCATTTGACTGGAGGCCGCTTTCTGCTCGGGCTGTCTACTGGGGATAGACCTATTGAATACCCGGCGTTCGGTAGCGACTTCAACAACAGATCCGAAAGGTTCCGCGCAGCTCATGCACTTTTACGGGTTGTCACGGAGCAAAGCTTTCCCATCCACGAGAGCGCCTTTTACGGATCACTGGAGGGCGCGCTGGATTTGATTCCAAAGCCCTTCCAGGCTCGCTTGCCGATGCTTGCGATTGGTCGCTGTGGACAAGAAATAGAATGGCTGGCATCCCATTTGGACGGCTGGATCTGGCACCAGAGTAACTTCGAACAATTGCCAGCTGTCATTGATCTCTGGCGAAAAAGTTGTGGCCCTGAAGTGTTCAAACCCTACGGTTATGGTGCTTTCTTCGAGCTCGACAAAGACCCGAATGCGCCATTACGCACAGGTCGTGGATTACACGCAGGTCGCAATGCGTTGATCGATTTGTGGGAGCGCCAACGTGAAGAGGGTGTCTCTCACGTTGCGTTGAACCTGAGACTGTCCCAGAGAGCGGTGAGCGATACATTGGACGAGCTTGCTGAATACGTTATTCCACTTTTCGCTTGCTGATCGGCGCTTCGACAGAGCCTGTGTTACCTCGTTGCTTTTCGCCATAAGCAGACCTTCGGGGCGGCTTATCCAAGCGGATGGATCATGCCCGTTCGGCCACGCTCTTTCATCAATAAAAGTGATCCGTTGAGCGGAATATTTGTCGCTTTTTTTGCAGATTCACACTCATTACTTTGGCCGGACAACACCTACAAAAACAAGGTCCAGCCCATGTCTATGCCTGAAGTCATAAAACCTGCTGTGCGCAGCAATTACCGCTGGGTGGTTGCGGCCCTGATTTTTCTGATTTACACCATCGCTGCCGCCGACCGGGCCAACCTGGGTGTCGCGCTGCCGTTCATTCGTAAAGAGTTTGAAATGAGCAATGCCGAGGCCGGTGGCTTGATGAGCCTGTTTCTGCTGGCCTATGCCCTGGCACAAATCCCTTCCGGGTTTGCCTTCGGCCGTTTCGGCGTCAGCAGGATCCTGCCTGGCGCCATGGTGCTGACCTCATTGCTGACCGGCCTGGTCGGTACTGCCAGCTCACTGTTGGCATTGAAACTGTATCGCCTGGGACTTGGCGTCGCTGAAGGCCCACTGCCGATCAGCATGACCACGACCATCAACAACTGGTTTCCAGCGCGGGAAAAAGGCACCGCGTCAGGGATCTTTCTGTCCGCCGTCAAGTTCGGGCCAGTGATCGTGCCTCCGCTCTGTGCAGTGATCATTTCGGTATGGGGCTGGCGAGAGATCTTCTACTTTTTCGCCCTGCCCGGCATCGTACTGGCGGTGATCTGGTACTTCATGGTCACCGATCACCCTTCCCGGAGCCGATTCGTCAACGCAGCCGAACTCAACTACATCATCGAAGAAACCGGCAGCACTGAAGCGACTCAGCCAACCCGCCCCCGGAAGATTCCAGCCTGGGTGGGCAAACTTGATCGAGTCATACGTGCCCGCCATGAAACGCCCCTGGAAACCAACCGGCAGGTGTTCAAGTCCTGGAATATCTGGGGCTGCGCCACCAGTTATTGTTTCCAACTGGGCGTATCGAGCGTACTGCTGGCCTGGATTCCGACCTACCTGATGACGGTCAAACAGTTCTCGATCATGAACATGGGGCTGGTGTCGGCTGCGCCATGGGTGGGCGCCGTGCTCGGCAACCTGCTGGGTGGTTTCTGCTCGGACCGGCTAATGGACGGGCGGCGCAAACCCGGCATGCTGCTGTCTGCGCTCGGCACGTCGCTGATGATGTATCTGCTGATCAATTCGCCCGCCGAACCCCTGCCCTATGGCTTGTTGCTGATGCTGACCGGTGTTGTGCTGAGCCTGGGCTTCTCCTCCTACATGGTTTACCCAATGGGGCTGACCACCAAAAAGACGTTCCCCATCTCCAACGCCATCGTGAACATGGTCGGTCAGTTGGGCGCCGCAGCGACGCCGTTCATTACCGGGCTGCTGCTGGACAACTATGGCTGGAACTATGTGTTCGCCTGGTTGGCGGTCGGCTCATTTATCAGCTTCATCCTCTTGCTGACCATTTCCGAGCCTCGGGCGAGATTGAACGCCCGGGTTTGAAGTGCATTGCGAACAAAGCCGAGCCGCTCATGTGAGCGGCTTCTGTTTGAACGATTCTGTCATCACTGCGAGGCGTTACACATGTCCCCCCAAGACAAAGAATTGGTTGCCCTGTTTGAAGGCCTGGATACGCCGGGTGTGTCCGATGCCCTGGATAAGCTGGGCCTGCCTGGCCAGTGCCTGGGCATCATGCCACTGGATAACTATCGGCAAGTGGTGGTCGGGCCAGCCTTCACCGTGCGCTACGTCAGCGCCAGTTGCCCACCGGGAACGGTCGGAGATTTCATCGACGATGTGGCCGAAGGCGACGTGGTGGTGATCGACAACGACGGGCGCACCGATTGCACCGTCTGGGGCGACATCATGACCCAATATGCAGGGAACCAACGGATTGCAGCGACCGTTATCGACGGTGTCTGCCGAGATGTCAGCAAGGCACTCGGTGACGGCTATCCACTGTTCAGCAAAGGCCGGTTCATGCGTACCGGGAAAGATCGGGTCGAAGTAGCATCGGTCAATCAGCCGGTGTCCATCGGCCAGGCCCGCGTGTGCGCCAGAGACATTGTGGTCGCCGATGCCAACGGTGTGGTCATCGTGCCTTGGGAACGTGCCCGTGAAGTGGCCGCCTGCGCCCGCTCGATCGAAGCGGTGGAAGCCCGTATCCGCGCCCTGATCGCTGAAGGCAAATCCCTCAGGGAAGCCAGGTCAGAGCTGGGTTATCACACCCTGCAACGCAAGTCCTGATCATGACAAAGGGCGAGCACCCACCTCTGTGAATGCTCACCCTTTGATCTTGAAGATGCACCGATAACAGGTCAGACCGTCAGCGGTTTTTCTCCTGTATCACCCTGAATATCCAGCGCAGCTGCATGACGTTCGGCCTCGTCCTCACTCACCAACTCGCCCTCCCATTTGGCCACCACCGCGGTTGCGATGGAATTGCCCACCGCGTTGGTCGCCGAGCGGCCCATGTCCAGAAAGGTATCGATCCCTAGAATCAGCAGCAGACCGGCTTCGGGGATATCGAACTGAGTCAGGGTCGCTGCAATGACCACCAGCGAAGCACGCGGCACGCCGGCCATGCCTTTGGAGGTCAGCATCAGCGTCAACAGCATGGTGATCTGCGTACCGATAGACATCTCGATGCCATACGCCTGAGCGATGAACAGCACGGCAAAGGTGCAGTACATCATCGAGCCATCCAGATTGAAGGAATAGCCCATGGGCATGACGAAACTGGAGATTCTGCGTTTGACTCCAAAACGATCCAGCGCGTGAAGAATCTTCGGGTAAGCCGACTCGGAACTGGCAGTGGCAAAAGACAGAAGGAACGCTTCTCTGATCAACACCACCAGTTTGAACACACGCCGTCCGAGGAACATCCAGCCGGCAAACACCAACATGCCCCAGAGCACGATCAGCCCGAGATAGAAGTCGCGCATGAACACGGCGAACTTGACCAGAATGGACAGGCCATTGATTGCAACGGTCGCTGCCATGGCCGCCATCACCGCCAGTGGTGCAAGCTTCATCACATAACCGGTGACCTTCAACATTGCGTGGGACAGGTCTTCGATGACATTCACCAGGCCGGCGGCTTTCTTGCCCAAGGAGGCCAACGCGACGCCGAAAAATATCGAGAACACCACGATTTGCAGAATTTCGTTGGTGGCCATGGCCTCCGCGAAGGATTTGGGCACCAGATGGGTCATGAAATCCTTGAGGGTAAATACCGACGTTTGCAAGTTGGTCGTACTGGTCACGTCTGGCAGCGGCAACCCCAGGTTGTGCCCGGGCTGCAACATGTTCGCCATGACCAACCCCACCGACAGCGAGATCAATGAGGCTGTCACGAACCAGCCCAGTGCCTTGCCGAATACCCGGCCGATAGCGCTTGCATCCCCCATATGAGCGATGCCCACCACCAGGGTCGAGAACACCAGAGGAGCGATGAGCATTTTGATCAGGCGTAGAAAAATGTCAGAGATGATCGAGATATAACCGGCGATCCTGGTCGCCATCGCTTTGTCCGGGAAGTTCAGGAAAATCATGTAACCGATAAGAACCCCCAATAGCATGGCGATCAGAATGCCTGCCGCAGCCGGTAGCCTGTTTTTCATTAGGTGTAACCCCTTCTTATTGTTGTTGCGTCGGTTACGCGCTGTAACCCCGTAGCCGGAAAACTACCCTAGCCCCACCTCCTCAATAAGAGCGGATCACGCTCTAGCTGATATGCCCGAATGCTATGGCCCGGCGCCCAGGCTCGGCAGCTTTGCGCAAGGCTGCTGCTCGGTTTTGCCCTTCCCATAATGTGCGGTTATCGCCGTTCCCTGCTGCGCCACGCACTCACCTCCAAGCTATACAAAACAGGCATATCTCAAAGACAAAAACGGTAGTCGTCGGCAGCAATCAGCACTCCCAGAATGTGTGAAAACACAAAAGCAGCACTGCTTGGGAGACTGGCATGTCAACAGAAGCTGAACAAACCGTGGGACAGGATTGGCAGGAGGACGTGTTCCGCGTGCTCAAGGCCCACGACGTCAAACATGTGGTCTTCGTACCGGATGCAGGCCACTCGGCGGCCATCCGCATGTCGTATGCCGACCCGGACATCAAGGCCGTCGTCCTCACCACCGAAGAAGAAGGTATCGGCTACCTCGCCGGCGCCTGGCTGGGCGGTGAACGCGGTGCCCTGTTGATGCAGTCCAGCGGTGTCGGTAACTGCATCAATACCCTCGCGCTCCAAGTCTGCGCCGGTTTCCCACTGTTGATGGTGGTGACCATGCGCGGTGACTGGGCCGAATTCAACGCGTGGCAGAACCCGATGGGCCAGGCCACCGAAGCCTCCCTGAACCTGATGAAAGTCATGACCTGGCGCGCGGACGTTCCCGAAGACGTCGCCCCGCTGCTGCACGGTGCCGCGACCATGGCCTTCAACGGTGATTCGTCCACTGCCCTGCTGCTCGGCCAGCGCCTGATTGGAGAAAAGAAATGGGTCAAGTAAGCGCCAACCACACCCTGTGCCGCCGCGAAGTGGTCAAGGCCTTGCTGGCCGACCGTAAAGACGTGCTGGTCGTGACCGGCCTGGGCTCGGCGTCCTATGACGTCATGGCCGCCGGTGACCACGACCTGAATTATTACCTCTGGGCTGCCATGGGCAGCGCCATCACGGTCGGCCTGGGCCTGGCGAATGCCCAGCCGGACAAGTCGGTGGTGGTGGTCACCGGCGACGGCGAGTTGCTCATGGGCTTCGGCGCACTGGCCACCGTCGCGCTGCAAAAACCCGCCAACCTGACCATCGCCGTGCTGGATAACGGTCACTTTGGCGAAACCGGCATGCAAGTCAGCCACGCCGGTTTCGGTATTTCCCTGGACCAGGTGGCGAAGACCTGCGGCTTCAGCTGGACCGACGAAATCCGCGACATGCAAGGCGTGCACGACCTGCGCGAGCGCTTCGCCACCCGCGATGGCGTCAAGCTCGCAACGATCAAGATCAAAGCGGAAAACCCGCCACGGGTGCTGCCACCGCGTGATGGTCACTACATCAAGAATCGCTTTCGTGCTGCGCTGGGTTTCAACCCGATCTGATTGCGCCCTACCCGGACCGAGTCACGCCGGGCTGATTCCAGGCGTGGCACGTTGAGGAGAATAATAATGACTGATCGCAACGCTGAAGAACTCAATGCCATCCGCGAGGGCGTACGCGCTCTTTGCGCAGAATTCGATGCCGCTTACTGGCGCAAAATCGACGAAGAAAAAGGCTTTCCGGAAACCTTCGTCAAGGCCCTGACCGATGCTGGTTGGTTGGCGGCGATGATCCCGGTTGAATACGGCGGCTCCGGCCTGGGGCTTGCCGAGGCCTCGGTGATCCTCGAAGAAGTGAACCGCTGCGGCGGCAATTCCGGGACCGTGCACGGGCAGATGTACAACATGTTCACCCTGCTGCGTCACGGCAGCGAGGCGCAGAAAAGTTACTACCTGCCGAAGCTGGCCAACGGTGAATTGCGCCTGCAATCGATGGGCGTGACCGAGCCCACCACCGGCACCGACACCACCAAGATCAAGACCACCGCCGTACGCAAAGGCGACAAGTACGTGATCAACGGGCAGAAGGTGTGGATCTCGCGGATCCAGCATTCCGACCTGATGATCCTGCTGGCGCGCACCACACCCTTGGCCGACGTGAAGAAAAAGTCCGAAGGCATGTCGATCTTCCTCGTCGACCTGCGTGAGGCCATCGGCAATGGCATGACCGTGCAGCCCATCGCCAACATGGTCAACCACGAGACCAACGAGTTGTTCTTCGACAACCTGGAAATCCCCGCTGACAGCCTGATTGGCGAAGAAGGCAAAGGCTTCCGGTACATCCTCGACGGACTGAATGCCGAACGCACCCTGATCGCCGCCGAGTGCATCGGTGACGGTCGCTGGTTTATCGAAAAGGCCAGTGCCTATGCCCGCGACCGCGTGGTGTTCGGGCGCCCGATCGGGCAGAACCAGGGCGTGCAGTTCCCGATCGCCGAAGCCCACATCGAGATCGAAGCGGCCGACCTGATGCGCTGGCGTGCCTGCGAGGAATACGACAGCGGCCTCAACGCCGGGGCCAGCGCCAACATGGCCAAGTACCTGGCGGCCAAGGCGTCCTGGGAGGCCGCGAATGCTTGCCTGCAAACCCACGGCGGATTTGGCTTTGCCTGCGAATACGACGTCGAGCGCAAGTTCCGCGAAACCCGTCTGTATCAGGTAGCGCCCATCTCCACCAACCTGATCCTGTCGTACGTTGCCGAACACCTGCTCGAACTGCCGCGCTCTTTCTAATAACAAGAGAGATAAACATCATGAGCCAGCCCAAAGGCCTCCGCCCGCTCGATGGCGTGACCGTCGTCAGCCTTGAGCACGCTATTGCAGCGCCCTTCTGCACACGCCAATTGGCCGACCTCGGCGCCCGGGTAATCAAGGTCGAACGTCCAGGCACAGGTGATTTCGCCCGGGGCTACGACCAACGCGTCAACGGCCTGGCTTCGCACTTCGTCTGGACCAACCGTTCGAAAGAAAGCCTGACCCTCGACCTGAAACAGGACTCGGCCACCGAGGTGCTGGACAGTTTGCTGGCCACTGCCGACGTGCTCGTACAGAACCTGGCGCCCGGTGCCGCTGCGCGGATGGGATTGTCATTTGAGGTGTTGCACCAGCGCTTTCCACGCCTGATTGTCTGTGACATTTCAGGCTATGGCGTCGGTGGTCCCTACGAGAAGAAGAAAGCCTACGACCTGTTGATCCAGAGTGAAGGCGGCTTTCTGTCGGTCACCGGCAGCCCGGGCGAGGACGAAATGGCCAAGGCCGGTTGCTCCATCGCCGACATCGCGGCCGGCATGTACGCCTACACCGGAATTCTGTCTGCCCTACTGCTGCGCGAACGAACCGGCGAAGGCAGCCACCTCGATGTGTCGATGCTCGAAAGCCTGGTCGAATGGATGAACTACCCGATGTACTACGCCTACGACGGCGCGCCTCCGCCCCCTCGCGCCGGTGCAGCGCACGCCACCATTTACCCCTATGGCCCCTTCCCTATCGGTGACGGCACCACCGTGATGCTGGGTTTGCAGAACGAGCGTGAATGGCAGCTGTTTTGCGAGAAGGTCCTGCTTGCCCCCGAACTGGCAAAAGACCCGCGTTTCTCGGCCAACTTCAAACGCGTCGAGAACCGCAACGCCCTACGGGAACTGATCATCGAATCGTTCTCCACGCTCAACTTCGATGCGGTGATCGATCGCCTCGACCATGCGCAAATCGCCAACGCTCGGGTGAATGACATGCAAGGTGTCTGGGACCACCCGCAACTTCAGGCCCGTGACCGTTGGCGAGCCGTTGAAACCTCTGCCGGCCCTGTCCCAAGCCTGATCCCGCCCGGCAGCAACAGCGCATTCGAGCCACGCATGGATGCCGTACCGGGCCTTGGTCAACACACCGAACAGTTGCTCAGGGAACTGGGGCTGGGAGCGGAGCGCATTGAAGAAATGCGCGCCGCCGGGGCTATCTGACTGCAACGATCAACGTTTTTCGAGAGAACACTGCCCAATGAAGATCCTCGTAGCTGTGAAACGCGTGGTCGATTACAACGTGAAGGTTCGTGTGAAAGCGGACCATTCCGGCGTCGACCTCGCTAACGTCAAGATGTCGATGAACCCGTTCTGCGAAATCGCCGTGGAAGAAGCGGTACGTCTGAAAGAGAGCGGTATTGCGACTGAAATCGTCGTTGTTTCCATCGGCCCGTCCACCGCTCAAGAGCAACTGCGCACCGCGCTGGCTCTGGGCGCCGACCGCGCCATCCTCGTCGAATCCGCTGAAGACCTGACTTCCCTGGCCGTGGCCAAGCTGCTCAAGGCTGTTGTCGACAAGGAACAGCCTCAGCTGGTGATCCTCGGCAAACAAGCGATCGACAGCGACAACAACCAGACTGGCCAGATGCTCGCGGCATTGAGCGGCTACGGTCAGGGCACGTTCGCGTCGAAAGTCGAAGTCAGCGGCGACAGCGTTGCTGTGACCCGTGAAATCGACGGCGGCGCGCAGACCGTTTCCCTGAAACTGCCGGCCATCGTCACCACCGACCTGCGTTTGAACGAGCCGCGCTACGCGTCTCTGCCAAACATCATGAAAGCCAAGAAGAAGCCTCTCGAGACGCTGACTCCGGACGCTTTGGGCGTTTCCACCGCCTCCACCCACTCGACCCTGAAAGTCGAAGCGCCAGCTGCACGCAGCGCGGGTATCAAGGTCAAGTCGGTGGCTGAGCTGGTGGAGAAATTGAAGAACGAAGCGAAGGTGATCTGAATGACGATCCTGGTAATTGCTGACTATTCAAATGACCAGCAGGACAACAACGTGCTGGCCCCGGCCACGCTGAACACCGTGGCTGCCGCCGCGAAAATCGGTGGCGACATCCACGTTCTGGTGGCCGGCGCGGGTGTTGGTGCCGTGGCTGAAGCCGCGGCGAAAATTGCCGGTGTGGCGAAAGTGTTGGTGGCCGACAACGCCGCCTACGCGCATCAACTGCCGGAAAACGTTGCCCCGTTAGTGGCAGGTCTGGTGATCGAGCAACGCACGATTTACAGCCATGTGCTGGCCTCGGCCACTTCCAACGGCAAAAACATCCTGCCACGCGTAGCCGCTCAGCTGGACGTTGACCAGATCTCCGAGATCATCTCGGTCGAAAGCGCCGACACCTTCAAACGCCCGATCTACGCCGGTAACGCCATCGCCACCGTACAGTCCAACGCGGCGGTCAAAGTGATCACCGTGCGGGCTACCGGTTTCGACCCGGTGGCCGCTGAAGGTGGTTCGGCGATCATCGAAGCGGTCGCCACCGTTTTCGACGAGGGGAAATCCAGCTTCGTCAGTGAAGAACTGGCCAAGTCCGATCGTCCGGAACTGACCGCTGCCAGGATCGTCGTTTCCGGCGGGCGCGGCATGCAGAACGGCGACAACTTCAAACACCTGTACGCCCTGGCCGACAAGCTCGGCGCTGGCGTCGGTGCTTCGCGCGCCGCGGTCGACGCAGGTTTCGTCCCCAACGACATGCAAGTCGGTCAGACCGGCAAGATCGTTGCGCCACAGCTGTACATCGCCGTCGGTATCTCCGGCGCGATCCAGCACCTGGCCGGCATGAAAGACTCCAAAGTGATCGTGGCGATCAACAAGGACGAAGAAGCGCCGATCTTCCAGGTGGCCGATTACGGCCTGGTGGCGGATTTGTTCGAAGCGATTCCAGAAATGGCCGCCCTGGCCTGATCACCGACCGACAGGAGCGACATGTATGAGCAATATCGATTTTTCAGCGTGGATCGGACGTCATCAGGAAAGCCAGGACCGGATCAGCTTCAACCTGGTCAAACGCATTGCCGCCACCTTGAGCGAAGTGGCGCCACTGCCTGGCGAAGCGCTGCCGCCGCTGTGGCACTGGGCGTTTTTTCAGGAGCCGGTTGCCGCCAGCGAACTGGGCCCGGACGGCCATCCCGCGCTCGGCGGCTTCCTGCCACCAGCCCACAACCGCAATCGCATGTGGGCCGGTAGCCGAATCGAGTTCTACCAGCCCTTGAAGGTAGAGGCGGATGTGACCTGCGTATCGACCATTCTCAACGTCGAAGAGAAGCACGGTCGCACCGGGTCGTTGCTGTTCGTCACGGTACGCCATGAGTATTTCCAGGACGGCCAACGCGCCCTGCAAGATGATCAAGACATCGTCTACCGGGAACCGACACCGCCCAAACTGAGCGGCACCGAAGCGCTCCCTGAAGGCCAATGGCGAGACCCGGTCGCCCCCTCGCCGACCCTGCTGTTCCGCTATTCCGCGGTCACCTTCAATGGCCACCGGATTCACTATGACTGGCCCTACGTCACAGAGACCGAAGGCTATCCGGGGTTGGTAGTGCATGGTCCATTGATCGCCACCCTCAACTTGCGTGCCTTCACCAGAGCGCACCCGACCGCGCGCTTGAAGCGCTTCACGTTCCGAGGTGTCAGGCCGCTGATTTCACCACAACCCTTCGAAGTGGGCGGGCGTCTGATCGACAGCGGCAAGGCGCAGGTTTGGGCGGGCAATCAGGACGGCACCGCACAAATCGGTGAAGTCGAGTTCAGCGAGGGAGAAACCCCATGAATCCATCGATCGTTCGCACCGCCCTGTTTGTCCCGGCCACGCGTCCAGAGCGCATCCCCAAAGCCATCGCCACCGGCGCGGACCGGGTCATCGTCGACCTGGAAGATGCCGTACAGGAAAACCTCAAGGAACAGGCCAGGGATAACCTGCAGCGCTTCTTGAGTGACCACCCGGACGCCCGGATTCTGGTTCGCGTGAATGCCCCGGATCACTGGGCACACGCTGCAGACCTGGATCTTTGCCGACGCCATGCCGGTGTGACCGCCATTCTGCTGCCCAAGGCTGAAACCTGTGCGCAAGTGCACACCGCAGGCAGCACCGGCAAACCGGTCTGGCCGATCATCGAAAGCGCCAAAGGCTTGGCTGCACTGGGCTCGATTGCCATCGCCCAAGGTATTGAGAGGCTGTCGTTCGGCAGTCTCGATCTGGGCCTGGACCTGAACCTGACCACCGGCAGCCGCGCCGCCGATGAAGTGCTCAGCCACGCCCGTTATGCCGTGTTGCTCTGGACCCGGGTTGCCGGACTGGCGCCTGCGCTGGACGGTGTTTTCCCCTCGATCGAGGACACCACCGGCCTGCACGCCGCCGTTGAATTTGCCCGCGACATGGGCTTTGGCGGCGCACTGTGCATCCATCCGAGCCAAGTGGCGATCATCCATCAGGCATTACAACCCACCACTGAAGAATTGCACTGGGCGCGACGCATCATCGATGCCGCCAGCTCCGGGGAAGGCGTGTTCGTGATGGATGGGCAAATGGTCGATGCACCGGTCATTGGTCGTGCCCAAGCCATTCTGGCGCGCGCGAACCAGCCATTTTGATTCTCACCCTGCAGGACGGTGTCATGACCCCAATTTCCAGTCTCACCCATGCCATTTCGATCAACCCCGCCACTGGCGAGCAGATCGGCCACTACCCTTTCGAATCCCCATCGACCCTGGACGCCGCACTGTCGCGTGCCGCTGCCGGCTTCCGCGTCTGGCGCAGCAAACCCGTTGATCAACGCTCGCAGTTGTTGATCACCCTGGCTCAGGTATTGCGCGACAACGCCGCCACGATGGCGAACATGATCACCCAGGAAATGGGCAAGCCCATCACTCAGGCACGCGGTGAAATCGAAAAGTGCGCGCAGCTTTGCCAGTGGTACGCCGAACACGGCCCTGCCATGCTGAGTGCCGAACCGACAATGGTCGAGGGCGGCAAGGCACGCATTGAATACCGCCCGCTCGGGCCGATTCTCGCCGTGATGCCGTGGAATTTCCCGATCTGGCAGGTCCTGCGCGGCGCCGTTCCAGCGCTGATCGCCGGCAACACCTACGTCCTCAAACATGCCCCCAACGTGATGGGCTGCGCCTGGCTGTTACGCGATGCCTTCAAACACGCTGAGTTTCCCGAAGGTGTTTTCGAGGTCATCAACGTCACGCCGGACGGCGTCTCCACGGCCATCGCCGACCCACGCATCGCCGCAGTGACGCTCACCGGCAGCGTCCGGGCCGGTATTGCCATCGGCGCACAGGCCGGTGCAGCCTTGAAAAAGTGTGTGCTGGAACTGGGCGGCTCCGATCCGTTCATTGTGCTCAACGATGCCGACCTCGACGAGGCAGTCAAAGCCGCCGTCATTGGCCGCTATCAGAACACCGGACAAGTCTGCGCAGCCGCCAAGCGCCTGATCGTTGAGCAAGGCATTGCCCAGGCATTCACCCACAAGTTCGTCGAAGCCACCCGCCAACTGATCGTCGGCGATCCACTGGCCCCAGACACCTATATTGGCCCCATGGCCCGCTTCGACCTGCGCGATGAACTGGATCGTCAGGTTCGCAACACCCTGGAAGAAGGCGCGACATTGCTGATGGGCGGCAAGAAAGCTGAAGGCCCCGGCAACTTTTACGAGCCCACCGTCTTCGCTGACGTCACCGACCGGATGACCTCATTCAAACAGGAACTGTTCGGCCCGGTAGCCTCGATCATCACCGCACGCGACGCCGCCCATGCGCTGGAGCTGGCCAATGACAGCGAATTCGGACTGGCCTCAACTATCTACACGGGTAATGCTCAGCTGGCAGAGCAGATGGCTGGTGAACTGGAAACTGGTGGTGTGTTCATCAATGGCTATTGCGCGACGGACCCGCGTGTCACGTTTGGTGGTGTGAAGAAAAGCGGTTTTGGCCGGGAGCTGTCGCATTTCGGGGTGCGGGAGTTTTGTAACGCGCAGACGGTTTGGTTGGATCGGCGCTGATTGCATCAATAGTAAAACTGAGACAAATAAAAAGGGTCGCGAGGTAAAATCTCGCGACCCTTTTTAATTAATTCGCGTCCTCCCTGCCGAAGGGTACTCATGTTGAAGAAACAACCGGAAAGCAAAGCGGCGACTGCTGCTGAAATTGAGCGCTCCATCCAGGCCCTGAACAAAATGGCAGAACGCCTTTGGGGTGATGGCCGGGAAGCTGAGGCGAAAGCCCTCCTGGATGCCTTGGATGCACTAAACCGGGCGCTTGATCGGATCAGGATTGGAGAGAGTCGAAGGATTTCGACTCTCCATTAAGATGTATGAGTCAATCGGCGGTTGAGGTGAAGGCTGGGCGAATAACCCAGGTGAAAAATTTTTGGATGCTTTCCCCGTCCTCATAGCGCTATCAAAGTCATCTATCGAAGCCTTTTTAAACCCGAATGCCAACTATCTCAGCAGAGCTGGCCATTTTCCAGGTACCTACTCTCGCTCCTTACGGTTTGGATATTCATTACTTCACCGTCACATGGGATGAGCAATCGTTTAGCAACTTCCGCGTGCTCTGCCGCCATTGCTAGCGGGCCTTGCCCTTGGCTATGCAATTTGAGTTGACGAACGTGGCAGTGTGCTGCAATGACTGACGTATATCCGGTTTGGCTATTCCATGCCTGTTGGCAAATTGCTCGACCGCCGCTGTATCAAAACGAGTGGTCTGGATAAAGTCCAAGGCTTCGGGTTTTGTATTCAAAAACCGCGCGACGGGAGGAATAATCAGTAGCAACTTCAGCAATCGGAGTGAAATGTAATGCTTGGGAGACTTTAAGCCCAAAGGTTGTGCCACCTGTACCAGGAGTTCTCGCAAGTTGGGAGTTTGGTCATCAAGCGCCAGCAATTCCTGGCCCACCATGGCAGGATCAAAAGCACAAACCGCCACCAGCTCAACCAGGTAATCCACGGTGACCAGTGGCAGCCAGTGCTCGGCGGTACCGGGCACTGCAGTCAGCTTTCCCTGCACAAGGTTGCGTATCAGCTCCACCAGCGGCTGACCGTCAAGGATATGCCCTGTGCGGCTGTGGCCACAAACTGTCGCGGGGTGGACAACGGTAATCTCCCCGCCCTTGGCGGACATGACCTCCAGGGTCGCAAAATGCGCCTCCAGCTTGCTCCCCTCGTAACCACCGACATGCCGGTAGACGGCAGGCCAATTCGTCAGCTCCGGATAACGAGGATCAATTCCGATGCGTTGCAGATGTTCATGATTCTTCAGCATGTAGCCGCCGATCATCACTAACCGGCTTTTTTGCTCAGCCGCCAACAGCGCCACGCGCTTTGCCCCTTCCACATTCACCGCACGAGAATGCTCCACTGAAAGCCCCCAAGCGAAGTGGGCGCCCAGGTGGAATACGACTCTGGCGTGCCTTAGCACTTCTCGGTCAGCAAGACTCAGCCCGAGGTTGTCCCGTTCCAGATCGCCAGCTACGGCAAATACCCGGGTTGCGTTCCCTCCCAAATTGTCGACTTGCTCGCGCAGTGCAGCTAGTCGCTCCGGGCGACGCATCAACACCCGAATGGTGTGACCTTTTGCACTCAGGTACGCCACCAAATGTTGACCGACGAAGCCGGTACCCCCCGTGACAAAGCACTCCACGCTCATTTCCCTGTTCCTTGTTTAAGGTGAGAAATCAAGCGTAAACTATCGACCCAACTCTACAGTCAAGCGGTGTTTTCATGAAAATCGGCGAACTCGAAGCCCGCAGTGGCGCCAGCCGCCATACGCTGCGTTACTACGAGCAAATCGGCCTGATCTCATCGCTGCGGCAAACTAACAACTATCGCGTTTACACAGCGCAAACTCTGCAGGATCTGGACTTTATCCAGCGCGCGCAAAGCATGGGGTTTTCCCTGGGGGAAATAGGCGAGATTCTGGATGCGCAGCGGAACAAGCTGATCGATTGTGCTGACGGCGCTAAGCTCATTGAAAAGAAGATGGCAGAAATCAAACAGAAAATCGCCAACCTCCAAAGCATTTATCGGTATCTGGATGAAGAGCGTGCAAACCTCGAAGCCAGTGCTGCCAAGCAACTTGAGCTTCAGCAGCTGAACAACTCTTCCAACTGAACTGTCAGCATCTAGAAGACGGAAGCTGCAGCCTGCTTCCAGTTTCAAGCCCCCCTTACGCATTTTCTAAAACCTTCTGGCCAGGCCCTGGACAGTAAGCGTCCGCCCAACAGACCTTGCGAGGTTAAATGGGCGCCCATCCATGCGGCAGCAACTCGGTAATCTCACTCGCCCGCTGCATCGGCAGTCGCGTGAGCACGCCCTTTGAATACGCATACGGATCATGGCCGTTAAGCCGTGCCGACGGGTTCAAACTCATAATCGCAGCCGCACGTTTGCCGCTGCGTAACAAGCCCGCGAATAGGCTCTTCAAACACATATTCTCAAATGAAGTGGCTTTGACTTTGCAGCCTGGTACGTGCACATTCTGGCGCTACGTGAGGATGGATGCCTCGGTGAGGCTTAAGGAGAATGCCGTGTTTCCGATCAATATCTGGCTTGCCTATACTGCCGCGTGCTTGCTATTGGTGCTCGCACCAGGCCCGGACAATCTGCTGGCCGTAGGCCGAGGACTCAGCCAGGGCAAGATCGCCGCTATCGTGTCGGGGATGGCATCTGGGGCGGGAATTCTCTTTCATGTGGCAACCGCTTCGCTAGGACTGACTTTGCTGATGCAGACGTCCGCCGTTGCCTTCTGGGTCGTCAAGCTTATCGGCGCCGGTTATTTGCTTTGGCTTGGCATAAAAGTCCTACGCTCTCGTAGCCTGATTAGCTTCCAGCCGGCGACTCGGCAATCACTGCCGAGCATTTTCCTCACGGGATTACTCTCCGCAGCACTCAATCCGAAGCCTGGGTTTTTCGTCCTTGCGTTCATCCCGCAGTTCGTCGACCCACAACGCGGCTCAGTGAGCGTGCAGATGCTGGTGTACGGCATATGGTTCGCCGCACTTACGGCAGTGGGATTCGCACTTATGGGCGTATTTGCCACTGTACTGTCCCGATTTTTGCGTCAGAGCCCACGGCTGGTAAATGGCCTGAACGTAGGGGCAGGACTCACCTTCGTCGCTTCGGGAGTATCGATAGCGACGCTCAGCCAAAAATAGGATCAATGTCTTGGCGCTGCGGGGCTGGAATTCCAGCCTCGCTGGGTTTCTGTGATTATGACGCTGACGACTTTAAGGCTGATCTTTCGTAAGCGTCCGGTAGACACGCCTAGACGACCTCATTTCAATCGAATGGTGTTCGTCATCTCCAGGCAATCGCCGTTACTGCGACCGTGAATCCATACAACCCTTAGCCCTTCAAACCTCGTTCACGTCAAAAGCCTCGGATAAGCTTTGCCAGAAACGGGGATGCATCCAGCCAATACACTTTAGCTGTCAGGTTCAAACGAGTATTCAAATGACACTTGTGCCGGCTCACCATGACCAGCAACGTAGTTACCATTACCGCTAAGATTTACTAGATCCCCCGTGCCTGCCCCCTTCACGACACTCCAAGTGCTGCGCGCCTTTCCCTCCGAAAATGATCCCGAATGCCGAACAACAAATGTTCCGCTCTTACCTGCTACCACACCACAAATCCGTTCAAAACCAACAAAGCTAGCTGTGCCGTCAACGCTATAAGACATGAGGTATTCGACGCTACTTGTTCCCTCGATGGCGCCAGAATAGGACTGCGTGACTTTGGCGTGTGAGAGTTTCGGAGTGCCCTCAAGTTCTTGAGACGGCTTCTCGTCCCAGCCAGTTATCTGAAACGTGCAGCTAACAGTCATTTTCATGGGGATTTAGCTCTTTCGTCGTAGTAAGGGAATGTGCTGGTCTGATGTGCCGGGAACACCGTTCTGCCTAATTATACCCGTTGCCACCTATGCGGCAGCAGTTGCTGACAATCACTAGCCTGGTGCGTAGGCAGGCCGTAGCTCTGTATATCCGCTCGCCTTACCCTAGATATTTAGCTGCGTGTTTAAGTACACCCGGTGTTACTTCATCGAGGCTACAACGCCTTGCGTCGTTGCCTACGCCTGCGCCAGAATCCGCCGGCTTGTGCGCTTTGGGGCTCATAGGTAACTTGATTCGCATCACTGCCCATCAGTGATCGAGTTAACGCATTAATGACGGTGGCGGCATGGGTGACTGTGTGTATAGGTGCGTGCCGGCCAGCGGCCACCCCTCGCCCGGAATGATCCACTCGATATCTTCGGCAGACCTGGCTTATCGCCGCGGTCCATGGCTGCAAAAAAATTCTTCACAGCCTGGACATTCTCTTGTGTGCTCATCGAAATCTCTCCATTTCCTTTACCCAGGATCGTGTCCGATCCAACCGAACACGTTGTTGGCCTGCTGGTGAGGACGTGGTGTCGGTGATTCAGCCGATATCGACACTCATGGCGATGTCCCAGGTGCCGGCGCCGTTTTTAGCCAGGCCGATCATCATCAGACCGAGCCACTCGAGTGTCTGGGCCATCTGCAGGCCGCCGACATCCAACGGACGCAGCCCGAGACTCTCAAGGAAGGTCGAGACGCGCGCCTTGGCGTCCGCATCGTCCGCCGCAATGAACGCATCGAGGCGTTCATCCTTCGCAAGTACATGGCCGAAGAGGGTATTGAACGCCTTGACGACATGCGCGCTGGCCGGGGCGCCCTTGGCGATCTCCTGCGCACCGGAACTGCCGTGGGGGGTAACGAGGCCCGAAAGATCGGGAGCAACCGGGTTGGTGATATCGATGATCACCTTACCGTCGAGCGCGTTCCCAAAGTCGGCCAGTACAGCCACCGCCTTGGTGTACGGTACGGCGAGAATGACGATCTCGCCCGCCGGAGTGGCGCCGTAAGTCCCTGTGATCGCTCCGGATGCGATCTTGTCGACAAGCGTCTGCGCCTTGGCGGGATCGCGACTGACAACCTCGACGGTGTGTCCGGCCTTGGCGATACGGCCGCCAACAGCCGCAGCCATGCCTCCCGAACCGATTATGCTGATAGTGCTCATGTGCAGTCTCCGTTTGAAATCGGGTAGTTTTTCATCGTTTCTGGACGGGTTACGCTGTCACGGCTTGGCCACCCGCCGGGAGCAGTGCGACCCGGCGGCGTGCCGTCACCTCATCAGTCGGCCGGAAAGTAATGACCGCTATCAAGATCGGCGAAGAGTCCGGGCTGAGTCGGTTCCCAGCCAAGAACCCGGCGCGTGATAGTGTTCGATGTCGGGGTGTCCAGCGTGACCAGATTCGCAAGGAACCCGAAGTATCCGGGCAGCATCAGCACGTCCGCGGGGATAGACACGGCCGGCAGATTCAACCGGCTGGCAATAGCTTCGGCGATCTGGCGGTACGGAACAGCCACGTCGGCGATTGCATGCCAGCTTCTGCCCGCCGCGCCTTTTTCCAGCGCCAGGCGAAACACGGTGGCGAGGTCACGGGCATGCACGGCCCCCCAACGGTTGGCACCTTCTCCGGGGTAGCCGACGACACCCTTTTCCCTGGCCAGCCCGATCAACAGCGGAAGGAAGCCGGCGTTATCGGTGGAGCTGTGCATGATCTCAGGGATCCGCACGATTGAAGACCGTATGCCCTTTTCGGCGAGACCGATCACCGTGGTTTCCACGATGTTCCGAACCCGCAGGGTATTCTTGTACGGATCGCCGCCGGGAAGGGGCGGATCCTCCTCGGTGGCCGGCCGGCCCAAGCCCTCCCACCCGGGCGAGCCGACGCTTCCAGACACGACCAACGGCTTTGCGCTTCCGGCCAATGCTTCGCCATAGGCGAGCATGATCTCAAGCTCCGCGGCCGCAACGGCGTTGATCCCGCCGGTTGGGATCAGGTCCTGCCGATGCGCGAGATGAATGACGCCGTCCGACGCTGCGGCCGCTTCCTTTAGCCCGTCGAGATCCTCAAGATTGCCGCGACGTACCTTGGCGCCGAGCGCAGCAGCCTCCGCCGCGGCCTTGTCGGACCGAGCCAGAGCAGTGACCTCATGGCCGGCGGCGATAAGATCGGAGATGATGTACGGACCGGAATGGCCGGTGCCGCCGGTAACAAAAACATGCATATGCGTGTTCCTCGTGGGTGATGGGGTGCGGAAAAAGGCGCTAGGGGACTGTGCTGGGCGCATTAACGATCCAGCGCCCCGCCGTCAGCTCAAGTCAGTCGGCGGAAAGTAATGGCCGTTGTCGAGGTCCTCGATCAGACCGGGCTGAACGGGGTCCCAGCCAAGAGCCTGGCGGGTTATGGCATTCGACGCGGGGAGGTCTAGCGTGACCACTGCCGCCAGGAACCCAAAGTAGCCCGGCAGCATCAGTTCGTCCGCGGGGATGCTCACGGCGGGTATTCCCAGCCGAGCGGCTATAGCCTCGGCGATCTCGCGGAACGGGATTCCCTCGTCGCCGATCGCGTGCCAGGTTTTACCTGCGGCCCCCTTCTCGAGCGCCAGGCGGAACAGAGAGGCAAGATCGCGGACGTGTACGGCGGGCCACCGGTTCTTGCCGTCTCCCGGATAGCCGGCGAAACCCTTTGTTTTCGCGAGCATGATCAGCTGCAGGCGACCGGTCGCACTGTGTAAGAGAGTGGGAATCCGCACGACCGACGATCTAACGCCTCGCTCCGCCAGGCCCACGACAGCGGTTTCCACGATATTGCGTGCCAACAGAGTGCCTGAATTGATCGGGCCGCCAGTTATAGCGGGATCATCCTCGGTCGCCGGGCGACCCAGACTAACCGGTGCGCCGATAGGCGCCGCCCTGCCCACGTTCATGGGCGTGCCGATACTGCCTGCAACGACCAGTGGCTTATCCGTGCCCGCCAGCGCCTCACCGAACGCGAGGACGATCGCGAGTTCCGATTCGACTAAGGCCGCGATCCCGCCGGACGGAAGCAGTTCGGGCCTGTATCCGAGGTGGATGACGCCGTCGGACTCGACCGCCGCCGCCTTGAGCCCTTCGAGGTCGGCAAGATCTCCACGACGCACCTTGGCGCCGAGCGCGGACGCCACTGACGCGGATGCGTCTGACCTTGCCAGAGCGACGACCTCGTGGCCGGCTGCGATGAGGTCGGGGATGACGTACGAACCGACGTGGCCGGTGCCGCCAGTGACGAAAACGAGCATGTTATTGGCCTTTCTGAGCAGAGTGATACGAGACACGCTGGTGTGCGTGCGCTAAGTCGGGAAGGCTGACGCCGATCGCGAAATGGGTGCTTTTGACCGAGTGGGTCATGGGGCCCAGCGACAGCAGGCAGTCGAGCTCCAGCGTTCGAGCCATAAGCAGCGGCCCAGTGTCCATCGGACGCAGTCCGAGGTTTTTGATGAACGCCGAGACGCGTACCTTCGCCTGCTCGCCGTCCCCGGCGATGAACACGTCCAGCGGGTGGCCCTCGGTCGGACCGTCGGCCAGGGCGTGGGAGAAGTGGGTGTTAACACCTTGGCAACTTCCGCGTCGGTAGGGGCGGGGTTGGTGATGTCGACAAGAAGCTTGCCGGCCAGTGCCTCCCCGTATTGCTTCACCACATCGAGAACGGCGGAGTACGGAACCGCCAGGATGACAACATCCCCAGCCAGGGCGGCGCCGTAAGTGCCTGTCGTGGCACCTGCTCCGATCTGCTCGGCCAGCGCCCGCACCTTGGCGGCGTCACGACTCATCACCTCGACGGTGGGTCCGGCTTTGGCGGCAAGGCCGCCGATCGCTACGGCCACGTCACCTGAGCCGATGATGCTGATAGTGCTCATGCGCGGTTTCCTTGCAGGTATGGGGTAGATCATTCCAAGGCTGCTGGTGCGATCCGGCGAACTCACTCAACGTAGGACCCATGCTGGTCTTTTAACTTGCAAAATGCAAGTGATCTATTGAGTTTTACTTGCGACATGCAAGTGATGCTAAGATCCAGCCATGAAAACAGCTCTTAAAGAAGACTTTCGGTCCCATTGCGCGGTGAACTACGGCGTGGAGATTTTCGGCGACCGGTGGTCGCTCTTGATCATTCGCGATATCGTTTTTGTAGGAAAGAAGACATATGGCGATTTCCTGAAATCGGAAGAGGGAATCGCGACCAATGTTCTTGCTTCCCGACTTGCCTTTCTGGAGGAGCAAGGCGTTCTCTCGAAGGCGCCCAGCCCCGACGACAGACGCAAGGACTTTTACACGTTGACCGAGAAGGGCCTGGACCTCATTCCAATTGTGATCAACATTGTGCTCTGGAGCGCGAAGCATGATTCGAAGTCGTACGTGCGGCGCCGTGAGGAGTTTGTTGCTCGATTAAGTCAAAACCCGATGCAAGTGAGCGAGGAAGTGAAGGCGCTGGTCCGCAATGGCGGGTGCATCTTTCCTGAGAGCGGGGGATGAACAAGGCGGCAAACGCGCCCTGTCACGGCGCAATTGGCACTTATCCAATCGTATAAGTTGCGGGTCTGTCAGCAAGGACCTGAAGCCGGCGCCGCCCTCACTTCAATCAGACTATGGCAGCCCTTTTCCACGAGGGAGATCGCATCAAAGTTGACGATCACGATCCATCAATCGAACTTGACCAAGTCCTTAAAGATCAACGGACCCCAGCTATTCCCGCGCGCCTGCACAAGCAGTCCACCTTCCGAAAGCCCGCCAAGTTTGATCGGCGAGAAACCGAGATTTTCCGCGAGCGCACCAATCTCCGCTGCGGCGCCGTCATCGTCGCTCGCCAGGAACACGACTCTCCTGCCACCCTGTACGGCCGGGTCCTGGTCTAGAACGGCAGCGACCAGATGGTTGAAGCCCTTGACCAGTCTTGCACCCGTGAAGGCCTGCGCGACGACCTTGGAGGAAGGCTGTCCTCCCAGCTCCTCAGGGGGCACGCCGTAGGCATTGGTCACATCGATGACGGTCTTGCCCTTCCAGTTCTGCAGCGCCTTCGCGACTTCCCGGTGCGACTCGTAACGGACAGCCAAAAAGACAATGTCCGCCTCGATGGCTTCCGCCAGTGTTTTTGGAATAATCCCGGGGCCGATCGCGGCCGCATCGGCTGCAAAACTTTCCGGATCGCGCGTGGTTGCAACGGATACTTCGATGCCTTTGCGGGCAAACGCCTTGGCAAGCGCTTGGCCGAGTTTGCCGAAGCCGATAATTGCGTAGCTCATAAAAATCTCCTTTGGTTTGCCACGCCGTGCGGCTCCGAAGATGCAATGGAGTAACCGCTCGGGCGTAGCGAATCAGATTTGCGCCAGACCGCCGTCGACGGCGACCTCACTGGCGGTCATGAAGCTGCTGTCCTGCGACGCGAGAAACGCGGCTGCCGCTCCAATCTCCGCCGGATCGGCCATGCGCTGGAGCGGATTCATCGAGGCGAAGACCTTCATGCCTTCCTCGCCTAGCGCTGCCTTCGCGAGTTCGGTCGCCGTTGGCCCGGGCGACAACACGTTGACCCGGATACCGGTGCCCTTCAGGTCCTCCGCCCAAGTCCGCGCGAGGTTGCGCACTGCTGCCTTACTTGCGCTGTAGACGCTGAATGCCGGGGCGCCCGTGGTGCCGGCGCTCGATCCGGTCAGGATGATCGAACCGCCCTGCCCCATCAGCGGCAGCGCCTTCTGGACCGTGAAGATCAAGCCCTTCACGTTGGTCTCGAAGGTTTCGTCAATGTGCTCGGCGGTAATCTTGCCGAGCGCAAGCGGGCTTCCCGTCCCGGCATTGGCGAAGACGATATCGAGGGTTCCGCGCTCGGCCTTCACCGCCGCGTAGAGTCGATCGAGGTCGGCCAGATCGGAGACCGAGCCCTTCACCGCGCGGGCATTAGGCCCGAGGTCGGCCATGGCGGCGTCGAGCGCTTCCTGGCGACGGCCGAAGATGAAGACGAAGGCGCCTTCCTCGATGAAGCGCTTCGCTGCGGCGAGGCCGATACCGGTAGCGCCGCCGGTGATCACGGCGGTCTTTCCATTCAGTCTGGTCATGACGTGCATCCTTCGTTGGAGTTGTACCCAAGCAGGAAATTGCTTGCTTGAGACGAGGATGCAGCGCTGATAACCTAAGGACAAGTATGCACCTTTTGGTAAGTATCAAAAAATGACGACGACATCTGAAATCTGCGATACCGGCTGCGGGCTCAACGCCACGCTGCGCATCATCTCGGGCAAGTGGAAACCGCTGGTCCTGTTTTTCCTGCGCGACGGTCCGAAACGCTATGGCGAGCTCAAGCGTTTGATCCCTGGCGTCAGCGACAAGGTGCTGATCCAGCAGTTGAAGGATCTGGAAGCCGACCAAGTGCTTGCACGGACCGACTACAAGGAAGTGCCCCCGCGCGTGGACTACACGCTGACCCCGATCGGTCGTAGTCTGGCTGATGCGATCATCCCGCTGTGCACCTGGGGAACCGAGAACGCGGCGCAAATGGCAAGCATCTTCGCCAAACGCGATGCTTTGGCCTAGCGGCATGCTGACGAACCGTTGAGTGGGACGATTTTGCGCAGGCGCGCGCCGTCTTTTCGCAGAACGAACACCTGAGCTACCACGCCAACAACGAGCGCAAGGGCTATAAAACCCAGCGCACCTTTGAGCAATGCCGAATTCGGGTCAGTGACGATGGGGTGGCCATCGCGGACTCGACGCAACGTCTCCGAAACGGTCGGGGCCATCAGCAAGAACGCCGTTTCGTTGCCGATCAACCGCGTGAAAGCGTTATGATTCGGGGATTCAGACTATTGAAAGCGTGGCCGGAGTGGCATCAAGGTTCTACTCGAAAACTTGACCATTCGTCCAGAGATGCAGTTAGAGGGGCTGGCCACATTGGTGAGCTTTGCACCTTGCACTTCGATGTGCTCCACCGAGCGAAACGACACCCGTTTGTGCCAAAGGCAGCGCGAAGAAGGGCCGGAGGCGACGTGAACTCACATGACAAGATGCGGTGATGATTCTGTTGAGAGCCTACCGTTTTGTAGGGGTAAAAACGACCCAAAATAAAAAAGGGTCGCGAGATAAAATCTCGCAACCCTTTGAATTATATGGTCGGGACGGAGTGATTCGAACACTCGACCCCTAGCACCCCATGCTAGTGCGCTACCGGACTGCGCTACGCCCCGACTAGGCGTTGACTCTGTCCCTCATCTCGAGGAACGCTCAAGAATATATCGCAAGCTTTTGAAAACTGGAAGTATTTAAAAGCAGGAATTTATTTCTTGAGGACCACCAGAACATCTTCCAGCTCGGCGATCATCTGACGGATCATTTGTTTGTATTGGGTGGTGTCGTCTTTGGCTTCATCGCCGGACAAACGCAAGCGCGCGCCGCCGATGGTGAACCCCTGATCGTAAAGAAGCGCGCGGATCTGCCGGATCATCAGCACGTCCTGGCGCTGATAATACCGGCGGTTTCCGCGGCGTTTGACGGGGTTGAGTTGAGGAAACTCCTGCTCCCAGTAGCGCAGCACGTGTGGTTTTACCGCACACAGCTCGCTGACTTCACCAATGGTGAAGTAGCGTTTGCCCGGGATGACGGGTAGTTCGTCGTTATGACTTGGTTCCAGCATAAGCCTCAACTCGGGCCTTCAACTTCTGCCCTGGACGAAAGGTGACCACACGGCGAGCCGTGATCGGGATTTCTTCTCCCGTTTTCGGATTGCGGCCAGGCCGCTGGCGTTTGTCCCGAAGGTCGAAATTGCCGAAACCGGACAATTTGACTTGTTCGTTGTCTTCGAGCGCGTGCCTGATTTCTTCGAAAAACAGTTCGACCAATTCCTTGGCTTCCCGCTTGTTCAGGCCCAGCTCTTCGTACAGACGTTCCGCCATCTCAGCTTTCGTCAAAGCCCCCATACGTCACTTCCTTAACGTGGCGTTCAACCTTTGTTCGAGCGAGGTGAGGATGTTTTGCGTTGCGGTATTCACCTCATCGTCATTAAGAGTGCGCGATGGATGCTGCCAGGTCAAGCCGACCGCAAGGCTTTTTCTATCAGGATCAATGCCTTTACCCTGATACACGTCAAATAGCCTGAGGTCCGTGAGCCATTCGCCTGCATTTTCACGGATTACATCCAGCACAGCAGTGGCCGGCACGTCCGTGGCCGCAATCAATGCCAAGTCACGACGCACTTCAGGAAAGCGCGACAACTCGCTGAATTTTGGCATTTTGCCCGAAGCCACTTCGGCCAGAACCAGCTCGAAAACGAAGACCGGACGGTCGAGACCGAGGGTTTTCGACAATTCAGGGTGGATGGCACCGACGTAGCCGACCAGGCGACCATCACGCTCGACGCGTGCGGTTTGACCCGGATGCAACGCTGGGTGTTTACCCGGCACAAACGTGAACGCATCCAGTGCACCGGCGAAACCCAGCACTGCTTCTACATCGGCTTTGACGTCGAAGAAATCCACGACATCGCGACCTTGCGCCCAGCCTTCCGGCAGACGGCTACCGCACACCACACCAGCCAGCATCGGCTCTTGCTTCAGACCTTCCAGCTGACCGACAAAACGCAGGCCGCTTTCGAACAGGCGGACACGATCCTGCTGGCGGTTCAGGTTGTGCTGAAGCGCCTTGACCAGGCCCGGCCACAGGGACGAACGCATGGCCGCCATGTCGTTGGAAATCGGGTTGGCCAGCAGCAGCGGCTCGACACCCGGATTAAACAACTCGAACTGTTTCGGATCGATGAAGCTGTAGGTGATCGCTTCCTGATAACCACGGGCCACCAGCAGACGACGCAGCTCAGGCAGATCGCTGCGCGCTTCAGCCTTGGCTTGTGGTGCCAGACGGGCTTGCGGGTAGCGAACCGGCAGACGGTTGTAGCCGTACAGACGGGCCAGCTCTTCGATCAGATCGACTTCCAGGCTGATATCGAAACGGAAGCTTGGCACTTCAACGCGCCACTGCCCTGCCCCATCGGCAGTAATGGTCAGGCCCAAAGCGCTGAGCAGACGCTCGACTTCGGCCGAATCCATTTCCATGCCCAGCATCTGGGTGATGCGTTGGGCACGCAGGGTGATCGGTGCGATCGACGGCAGATGCTGCTCGCTGACGGTTTCGACGATCGGGCCGGCTTCGCCACCGGTGATTTCCAGCAGCAGGCCAGTGGCGCGCTCCATGGCTTCACGGGCCAGCTTCCAGTCCACGCCGCGCTCGTAGCGGTGCGAAGCGTCAGTGTGCAGGCCATAGGAACGGGCCTTGCCAGCGACGGCAATCTGGTCGAAGAACGCGCTTTCCAGGAAAATATCGCGGGTGGTCGCGGTGTTGACGCCGCTGTGCTCGCCCCCCATGACGCCGGCGATAGCCAAGGCGCGGGTGTGGTCGGCGATCACCAGCGTATCGCTACGCAGGCTGACTTCCTGACCGTCGAGCAGCACCAGCTTCTCGCCATCTTCGGCCATGCGCACGCGGATGCCGCCATTGATTTCGGCGAGATCGAATGCGTGCAGCGGTTGGCCCAGTTCCAGCATCACGTAGTTGGTGATGTCGACGGCGGCGTCGATGCTGCGCACGTCGGCGCGACGCAGGCGCTCGACCATCCACAGCGGCGTAGGCTTGGACAGGTCAACGTTACGGATCACGCGACCTAGGTAACGCGGGCAAGCGTTCGGCGCCAGTACTTCGATCGAACGCACTTCGTCGTGCACGGCAGGAACGCTGGCAATGGCCGGGCGCACCACCGGGGCAGCATAAAGCGCACCGACTTCGCGGGCCAGACCGGCCAGAGACAGGCAGTCACCGCGGTTCGGGGTCAGGTCGACCTCGATGCTGGCGTCTTCCAGGTTCAAGTATTCACGAATGTCCTGACCGACCGGCGCATCGGCCGGCAATTCCATCAGGCCGTCGTTGCCTTCGCCAATTTGCAGCTCAGCCTGGGAGCACAGCATGCCGTTGGATTCAACGCCACGCAGCTTGGCTTTCTTGATTTTGAAATCGCCTGGCAGTTCGGCACCGATCATGGCGAACGGGATCTTCAGGCCCGGGCGCACGTTTGGCGCACCGCACACAACCTGGAAGGTCTCCGCGCCACTGCTGACCTGGCAAACGCGCAGCTTGTCGGCGTCTGGGTGTTGCTCGGTGCTCAGCACCTCGCCCACTACCACACCACTGAATTCACCGGCGGCCGGCGTAACGCTATCGACCTCAAGGCCGGCCATCGACAGACGAGCAACCAGCTCGTCGCGATTTACCTGCGGGCTTACCCAGCCACGCAGCCATTGTTCACTGAATTTCATCCTGCTCTCCTAAGAATTCGTTACGACTAGCGAAATTGCGCGAGGAACCGCAAGTCGTTGTCGAAGAACAGACGCAAGTCGTTCACGCCGTAACGCAGCATGGCCAGACGCTCAACGCCCATGCCGAAGGCAAAGCCCGAAAACTCTTCCGGGTCGATCCCGGACATACGCAGCACGTTCGGGTGAACCATGCCGCAGCCCATGACTTCCAGCCAGCCAGTCTGTTTGCAGACACGGCAGCCTTTACCGCTGCACATCACGCATTCCATGTCGACTTCGGCGGATGGCTCGGTGAACGGGAAGTACGAAGGACGGAAACGCACGGCCAGTTCTTTTTCGAAGAACACGCGCAGGAACTCTTCGATGGTCCCTTTCAGGTCGGCGAAGTTGATATCGCGGTCGACCAGCAAGCCTTCGACCTGGTGGAACATCGGCGAGTGGGTGATATCGGAGTCACTGCGGTACACACGGCCTGGGCAGACGATGCGGATCGGCGGCTGTTTCGATTCCATGGTGCGGACCTGTACCGGCGAGGTATGGGTGCGCAGCAACATGTTGGCATTGAAATAGAAGGTGTCATGCATCGACCGAGCCGGGTGATGGCCTGGGATGTTGAGCGCTTCGAAGTTGTGGTAATCGTCTTCGACCTCAGGGCCTTCGGCGATGCCGTAGCCAATGTGGGTGAAGAACTGCTCGATACGTTCCAGAGTCCGGGTAACCGGATGCAGACCGCCTGAGGTCTGGCCGCGGCCAGGCAGGGTCACGTCAATGGATTCGGCGGCGAGCTTGGCCGCAAGATCGGCCTCCTCGAACAACGCCTTGCGCGCATTGAGAACCTCTGTGACACGCTCCTTGGCAACGTTGATCAGCGCGCCGACTTGCGGACGCTCTTCTGCCGGCAAATTCCCCAGGGTCTTCATCACCTGAGTCAATTCACCCTTTTTGCCAAGGTAGTGAACCCGGATTTGCTCCAGGGCATTGATATCTTCAGCGCTTTGCACAGCCTCTAGTGCTTGAGAGACGAGCGCATCCAGGTTTTCCATGTACAGACTCCAGATACAAAATAGGGGAAGAGCTTGAAGGCTCTTCCCCTATTTATGACGTTTAACACCTGGCCCCACAGAGGTGAGGCCGGGTGACTGTCGGGGGTACTTAAGCCAAGGTGGCTTTAGCTTTCTCGACAATCGCAGCAAACGCCGCTTTTTCGTTCACTGCCAGATCAGCCAGAACCTTACGGTCGATCTCGATGGACGCTTTTTTCAGGCCGGCGATGAAACGGCTGTAGGACAGACCGTTGATACGTGCACCAGCGTTGATACGAGCGATCCACAGAGCGCGGAACTGACGTTTTTTCTGACGACGGTCACGGTAGGCGTATTGGCCTGCCTTGATTACCGCTTGCTTGGCAACACGGAATACGCGCGAGCGAGCGCCGTAGTAGCCTTTAGCAAGTTTCAGAATTTTTTTGTGACGTTTACGGGCAATGACGCCACGCTTTACACGAGCCATGAGTTACTTCCTCTATTCTTGACTAAAATTAACGAAGGCGCAGCATGCGCTCGACTTTTGCCACGTCAGACGGATGCAGCAAGCTGCTACCGCGCAGTTGACGCTTACGCTTGGTCGACATTTTAGTCAGGATGTGGCTCTTGAAAGCGTGCTTGTGCTTGATACCGTTAGCAGTTTTCAAAAACCGCTTAGCAGCACCACTTTTCGTTTTCATTTTTGGCATGTTCGGATACTCCGCATTCAGTTGATAAACATAATCAGAAGGCCTGCCGTGCCCTGTTGATTACTTCTTCTTTTTCGGGGCGATGACCATGATCAGCTGGCGTCCTTCCATCTTAGGATGCTGTTCGACCGAACCGTACTCGAGCAAGTCACCTTCAACTCGCTTGAGGAGTTCCATCCCCAGCTCCTGGTGGGCCATCTCACGGCCGCGGAATCGCAAGGATACCTTGGCCCTGTCCCCGTCACTCAGGAAACGTACCAGGTTGCGCAGTTTTACCTGGTAATCCCCTTCCTCCGTCCCTGGACGAAACTTGATTTCTTTAACCTGAATCTGCTTCTGGTTTTTCTTGGCCGCGGCAATCTGCTTCTTCTTTTCGAAGATCGATTTGCCGTAGTCCATCAGTTTGCAAACAGGGGGTACTGCATCGGCGGAAATTTCCACCAAATCCAGTTTGGCCTCTTCAGCCTTAAGAAGCGCGTCTTCAATTGACACAATCCCAAGCTGTTCACCTTCAGCCCCAATTAACCGAACCTCGCGTGCCGAGATATTCTCGTTGATCGGGGCTTTCGGTGCAGCTCGTTTATCTTGTCTCATTTCACGCTTAATAATAATTACTCCGAATCTGGGCGACCACGCCGGGAAACCGCTTGCGCGAGAAACTCAGCGAACTGGGCGACGGGCATCGAGCCCAGGTCAGCACCTTCACGAGTACGCACAGCGACAGTCTGCATCTCGACTTCCCGATCTCCGATAACCAAGAGATAGGGAACCTTGAGCAAAGTATGCTCGCGGATTTTAAAGCCGATCTTTTCATTTCTCAAGTCAGACTTGGCACGAAATCCGCTTTCGTTGAGAGTTTTTTCAACCTCGGCGGCAAAATCGGCTTGTTTATCAGTGATATTCATAATCACTGCCTGGGTCGGCGCCAGCCACGCAGGGAATGCACCCTCGTAGTGCTCGATCAGAATTCCGACGAAGCGCTCGAAGGAACCCAGGATCGCCCGGTGCAACATCACCGGGTGCTTGCGACTGTTGTCTTCAGAGACGTATTCGGCTCCCAGACGGACAGGCAGGTTAAAATCGAGCTGAAGGGTACCACACTGCCAGACGCGACCGAGGCAATCTTTCAGCGAGAACTCGATCTTCGGACCGTAGAACGCACCCTCGCCCGGCTGCAGATCGTACGGCAGGCCCGCACTATCAAGGGCTGCGGCCAATGCCGCTTCGGCGCGATCCCACAACTCGTCGGAACCGACGCGTTTTTCCGGACGAGTGGACAGTTTCATTTCGACTTCTTTAAAGCCGAAGTCGGCATAGACGTCCATGGTCAGCTTGATGAACGCGGCGGATTCGGCCTGCATCTGCTCTTCAGTACAGAAGATGTGAGCATCGTCCTGAGTGAAGGCGCGAACGCGCATGATGCCGTGCAGCGCACCCGACGGCTCGTTGCGGTGGCAGGCACCGAACTCGGCCAGACGCATCGGCAGCTCGCGGTAGCTTTTCAGGCCCTGATTGAACACCTGCACGTGGCACGGGCAGTTCATCGGCTTGATGGCGTAATCGCGGTTTTCCGACTGCGTGGTGAACATGTTGTCGGCGTAGTTGGCCCAGTGCCCGGATTTCTCCCACAGGCTGCGGTCAACGACTTGTGGAGTCTTGATCTCCAGGTAACCGTTGTCGCGCTGAACCTTGCGCATGTACTGCTCGAGCACCTGGTACAGAGTCCAGCCGTTCGGGTGCCAGAACACCATGCCCGGCGACTCTTCCTGGGTGTGGAACAGGCCCAGACGCTTGCCGATCTTGCGGTGATCGCGTTTTTCAGCTTCTTCGATGCGCTGGATGTAAGCCGCCAGCTGCTTCTTGTCTGCCCATGCGGTGCCGTAAACGCGCTGCAATTGCTCGTTCTTGGCATCGCCACGCCAGTAGGCGCCGGACAGTTTGGTCAGCTTGAAGGATTTCAGGAAGCGCGTGTTCGGCACGTGCGGACCACGGCACATGTCGACGTATTCTTCGTGATAGTACAGACCCATGGCCTGCTCGTTCGGCATGTCTTCGACCAGGCGCAGTTTGTAGTCTTCGCCACGAGCCTTGAACACTTCGATCACTTCGGCGCGCGGAGTGACTTTCTTGATCACGTCGTAATCTTTTTCGATCAGCTGCTGCATGCGCTGTTCGATGGCGGCCAGGTCGTCAGGCGTGAAAGGACGCTCGAAGGCGATATCGTAATAGAAGCCTTCTTCGATGACCGGACCGATGACCATCTTGGCCGTCGGGTACAGCTGCTTGACCGCGTGGCCAACCAGGTGGGCGCAAGAGTGGCGAATGATCTCCAGCCCCTCTTCATCCTTTGGCGTAATGATTTGCAGCGAAGAGTCGCTGTCGATGATGTCGCTGGCGTCGACCAGCTTGCCATTGACCTTGCCGGCTACGGTGGCCTTGGCCAGGCCTGCACCGATGGATGCGGCGACCTCGGCTACGGAAACCGGGTGATCGAATGAACGTTGACTGCCGTCGGGAAGAGTAATAGTTGGCATGGCGCCTCCTCTCCTAGTGGTGACCCCTACCAAAGGTCACGTGGGTTGGGATGAGCCAGTACAAGATCCGATCCAGGCCATTCAATGACGAACGCCTGCCTTACAGCGGCAGGAGCCTTGCGGCCAACCGGAAAACCGAACCAGAGTGACTGGGATTCAAATCAGGGTTATTCGCGCATTTGCCGCTGCCGGGACGGAAGGTCATCCGGAGCCTGCAAACACCCGCGCCAGGCATGCTAGCACAGATGAACGGTCATCGATGCACCGAGGTTTTCTCCGGGGGCAAATCAGGCTTTTTTGTGCCAGAGTGCTGAACTTGAACCCCGTGTCACCCATCAGATAAAAGACATTGACCCGAAAGGAGCATCTCAGCATGCGTCTGAATCGTTTATTCGCAGTAGTCGCCCCCGTCGTCCTGTTGCTGCCGCTGGCGGCCCACGCCGACTGGCCAAAGGGTGAGCGCGAGAAGTACATGGCTCAGTGCACACAGGCGGCTTCCCCTCAGATTGGCGCTGCTGCGGCAAAATCCCACTGCGCTTGTGGCGCCGACGCGATCAAATCCTACCCGGCCAGCGATATTCAGTCGCTGATGGACAACAAGGCCACCCCGGAACTGCAACAGAAGGCACTGGGCGAGATCGCCAAATGCAAGGCCAATGCACCGGCGAAAAAGTGAGGAAAAAGTCCTTTTGACTCGGCCCAACGCTGATAAAAAGTAACGGTTTTCAGCTTTTTCGTACGATTTATGCAGGTTTTGCAGCTTTTTTTATTGTCTTTACTTTTGGCTGAAAGCCTTTTAAAACGGGGCTTTCAGCCGTATGAAGCGGCAAAGAAAACACGACTGTAGGGCAAACAGCACGTCCGGGGGGCTCCCAAAGCGAACATTTCGACTATGATACTCCGGTGTGCCCAGTTGGCCTGAGCAGCACAGTACTACTGAAAATATATGTTTCTTGGAGATACACCATGTCTAATCGCCAAACCGGCACCGTTAAATGGTTCAACGATGAAAAAGGCTTCGGCTTCATCACTCCTCAAGGTGGCGGTGACGACCTGTTCGTACACTTCAAAGCTATCGAAAGCGACGGTTTCAAAAGCCTGAAAGAAGGCCAAACCGTTTCCTTCGTGGCTGAGAAAGGCCAAAAGGGTATGCAAGCTGCACAAGTTCGCCCAGAGTAATTTTCTGGCGCACTAAAAAAACCCCGTCCATGTGACGGGGTTTTTTATGGGTGAAACAAAACCTGAAGCAATCAGCCGCAATTGACGCGGGTGACCACCAGATTGCTGTCGGTGTTCAGGTTCAGGCGATCGGAGCGGTACTCCAGAGTCACCATGTCGTCAGGCTTGAGGAACCGGGCATTCTGCGCGCCTGCGCGGGTACGTGCCTGCTCCAGCAATTGGGGCGAAGCCTTTTTGCCAATGGTGAATTCGGCAGACTTTGCTTCACAACGGCTGTGGCCGGTATCGGTCGCCACAGGGTCCTTTGCCGACTCGGTGGACGTACTGCTGCAACCGGCCAGCAGAGTGGCGGCCAACAACGTACCCAATGACGCGAGCTTCCAAGGCATGAAGCCTCCTTTTTTCAAAAATTAAGCAGAGATCGTGCGACCGCCATTTTGGTGTTTGGTTTCAAGGCGGGCGCTATCACCCTGCCCTCGATCTGGACGAGTGGCGAGTTTGCCTGAGCAGCAGCCTGACGTTCATCCCGCAATCGTCACTGAATATGAACAGCGTTCAATAGACGTCGATGTAGTCGTACGGCGGATTCGGCCAGTTGTCTTTCAGCGCGTTGAAGATCTGCATGACCCACACCTCATCGCTGGCTGCGACCCGTCCGACATAACCTGAGCCCTTGGCCCATGTTTCCAGGCGAAACCGCAGCCCGTCGATATCAGTACCGCCCACGACACCCGACGAAATGTAGGCGATGCCGCCCTTGGTGACCCGCAACTGGGTGTGCTCATCGTCGCTGGCAGAGGCCAGTAGCTGACGCACTGCTTCGAGGGTCAAGCCGTCAGGAGTGTTCAAATCGATCTGCACAGCACAATCCTTGAAAATTCGTCAAAGACCAAGTGTCGCATAGCCCTCCCCTGATGCCTAAGTCGGAGTGCCAAACGTCCTGCAAAATGGTTAACTCGACACTCAGACTTTCCCGACTTCACGAGCCCCATCATGACCACCGTAAGCATCGACGCCAATATCACAATCAAGTGGCCACAGGGTCACAGCTCTTACAGCCCGGGCACTCCGGAAGAGCTGGCAATCATTGGTATCGATTTGCTGGTCAAGGAACTGGGGACGCAGGCCGCCCAGACCTTCATCACCCAGGTTCTCGAAAGGTACCCTGCCGACTACATGGGCGTAACGGATACCGAGTAGCGGAAAAACCCGCAGGCTGGCACCTGCGGGTCTTTGGATTACTTCAAGCGAGCCAGGCGCTGGGTCAGCAGGTCGAAGAAGCCCTGGGCGTCGCCATTTTCAACCCAGAAGGCATTCTTCGGCGCCTTCAGGCCGTCATACCAGTCAACAATTGTCTGACCGAAGGTCGGCCCTTCGCGACTGTCGACCACCACATTTACCGAGCGACCGGTAAACAGTTCCGGCTTGAGCAGGTAAGCGATGACCGTGGCGTCATGCACCGGGCCACCCGGAATACCATAGTGCTCCATGTCACCCTTGACGTACTCGTTGAGAATATCGCCCACCAGCTTGCTGGCATGGTTGTTCAGTGCAGCGATCTGCTTCAGGCGCGCTTCACTGGTGAGGATCTTGTGAGTCACGTCCAGAGGCAGATACGTCAGCTTGACGCCACTCTTCAGCACCACCTCCGCCGCCTGTGGGTCGGCGAACAGGTTGAATTCGGCCACCGGGGTGATGTTGCCGCCGTTGAAGTGCGCACCGCCCATGATCACCACTTCCTTGATGCCCTGAACGATTTCAGGTTCCTGGATCAGCGCCAGGGCCAGGTTGGTCTGTGGGCCGAGCATGGCGATGGTGATGCTGTGGGGCTTGGCGGTTTTCAGGGTATCGATCAGGTAGTTGACCGCATTGCCTTTGGCCAGGCCTTTCTTCGGCTCGTGCACGGTGACGCCCGACAGACCTTCCTTGCCGTGGATGTTCTCGGCATAGATCGGCGTGCGCATCAGCGGTTTCGGTGCACCCGCGTAAACAGGCACTTCTTCGCGGCCCGCCCATTCGCGGGCCAGACGCGCATTACGCGAAGTCTTGTCCAGACGCACGTTGCCAGCGACGGTGGTCAGCGCACGAATGTTCAGCTCTTCCGGCGAGGCCAGGGCAAACAGCAAGGCGACCACGTCGTCAGCACCCGGATCGGTGTCGATGATCAAGTCGATCTTTTCCGCCGCGTGGGCGCTTGTTGCGGTAATCAGGGACAAAAGCAGCAGACTCCGAAGCAGGTGATGCAGTTTCTGGGCATAGCGATGCATAGCGCACTCCTTGTGCGTGGGAAGAACGGAAAGTTAGAACGTTACGCCAGCCACCAAAATGATGTTGCAGTACGGCTGACATTCGCCTGTACGAACAATCGCCCGTGCCTGTCGGCTGAGCGCTTTGAATTGGTCATGGCTGAGCAGTTCACGCCGGCCCAGCGCACCGTCGGCATTCAGTTCATCCAGCGTGCTCAAGGCCGACGGTTTTTTGTCCAGAATTTCATGGGCCAGCACATGGCTTTCGACCTGCATTTCGCTGAGCACGACCTTCAAGGTACTGATGAAATCCGGAATGCCGTGGGTCAAGGCCAGGTCAATCAATTCAACGCCGGGCGGAACCGGCAGGCCGGCATCGCCGATCACGACAGTATCGCCATGACCCAGGGACGCGATCAGCCGCGACAACGCAACGTTGAGCAAAGGTGTCTTTTTCATGGTGCTTTAAATGCCTGAACGTCGGACAAGGTAGGAATCGAAGGTTGCGCGCCGGCCCGGGTGACCGACAGCGCAGCGGCGACCTGACCGAAACGGATCGCCTCGGCCTCGCTTTTGCCGGCCGCCAGGGCCGCTGCGAAACCACCGACAAACGTGTCGCCAGCCGCGGTGGTATCGACCGCCTTCACTTTCGGTGCCGGGAAATGCTCGAAGCGTGTGCCATTGGCGAACAGCGATCCCTGAGCACCAAGGGTGATGATCACCTTACCGGCGCCCATGGCGATCAAGCGGGTCGCGGCAGCTTCGGCAGTACTCAGTGAATCCACCGGCAAACCGCTCAAGGCCGACGCTTCGCTTTCGTTGGGAATCAGGTAATCAATGGCCGCATACCAATCCGCCGGTAACGGGCGACTGGCCGGTGCCGGATTGAGGATCACGGTCTTGCCCAGCTCACGACCGCGTTTCAAAGCATGGCCGACTGTGGCATCCGGCACTTCCAGCTGACAGATGATGACATCTGCCATCTGCAATACGTTGTCGAAACGGTCGATCACCTCAGGGGTCAGCGCGCCGTTGGCACCGGCAACAATCACGATCGCGTTCTGACTGTTGTCATCGACCACGATCAACGCCACGCCGCTGGAATCCTCGACCGTACTGACGGCCTGGCAATCGATACGCTCGGCCAACAGCGCTCCGCGCAGCGCTTCGCCATAAGCATCGCTGCCGACACAACCGACCATCGACACCTGCGCTCCCAGCCGCGCCGCGGCCACGGCCTGGTTCGCACCCTTGCCGCCGGAAACCGTGGCAAATGACTGGCCGATCAGCGTTTCACCACCACGGGGCAGCCGTGGCGCCCGGGTCACCAGGTCCATGTTCAGGCTGCCTATTACCACTACTTTTGCTGGCATACATCTTTACTCATCAATTCGATTTCAGCGGTGCTTTTTTTGTTTAGCGGTGCTTTCGGCTCAGCGATATTGGGCAAACACACCGGCCAGCGGCGCGGTCGATTCGCGCAGGACAATACTGGGCGTCACGATGCGCTGATCGGTCGCCAGATCCGGCGCGGCGATCCGGCGCAGCAACACCTCGGCCGCCATCTCGCCAAGTTGCAGGATTGACTGGCCCACGGTGGTCAACGCCGGATAGACGTAACGACTCATCTGGATATCGTCGAATCCGATCACCGACAGCTCGGTGGGCACACGAATATTGCGCTCGGCAGCCGCACGCAACACACCGATGCCGATCATGTCGTTGCCGGCGAAGATCGCGCTGGGCGGGTTCTTTTCCAGCAGGATCGCGGCGGCGTTGTAACCGCCGGTGCTGGTGAAGTCGCTTTCCAGCATGCGCTCGCGCGGCACCTCGACACCCGCCTCTTTCAACGCCCGGCAATAACCGGCCAGACGCATCTGCGCCACGCTGGTACTCGCCGGCCCGCCAATCGTGGCGATGTCCCGATGCCCCAACTCCAGCAAGTGCCGGGTCGCCAGATAGGCGCCGTATTCGTGATCGATGCGCACCAGGTCCGCATCGACACCCTCCAGGTCACGGTCGACGATCACCATCGGCGTACGCACGCCCGTCAGGCCTTCGGCCAGGCTGCTGTCACCACCGGCAGACGCTACGATCAAGCCGTCGATGCGTTTTTCCAGCAGCACGCGAAGGTAGCTGCGCTGCTTGTCCAGGTTGTCATCGGAATTGCAGAGAATGACGCAATAGCCATTGCGCTCGCAGTAATCCTCGATGCCACGGGCCAGCTCGGCGAAGTACGGGTTGAGGCTGTTGGGCACCAGCAGCCCGATGGTCGCGGTGGTTTTCGCCTTCAACGAGCGAGCCACGGCGCTGGGCACGTAGTCGAGGCTTTTGATTGCCGCCTCGACCTTGATCCGTACTTCCTCACTGACTGGCCGCGTCTTGTTCACCACATGGGAAACCGTGGTGTAGGAAATGCCCGCGAGTGCCGCTACATCCTTGATCGTTGCCATGACTCAGGTCCGCCGGCTTGCGCGCTGACTGCGATAGGTATCGAGCACCACCGCCACCACGATAACCGCACCGGTAATGATGCGCTTGGTTGGCTCGGTCGCGCCGATCTGCGCCAGACCCGCCGCCAGTACGGAAATGATCAACACACCGAAGAAGGTGCTGATCACCGAACCGCGCCCGCCCATCAGGCTGGTACCGCCGATCACCACCGCGGCGATCACTTGCAGCTCCAGACCGGAGCCGGCATTCGGGTCCGCCGCTTCCAGGCGAGAAATCTGAAACAACGCAGCGATACCGGCCAACAGCCCCATCAGGCTGAACACCAGGATCTTGTAGGGCTTCGGATTGATCCCCGCCAGACGTACCGCCTCTTCATTGGTGCCGATGCCGATCAGGTAACGACCGAACACCGTACGCGTCAGCACAGCCTGGGCGATGAAGATAATCAGCAAGGCAATGATGAACGACGGCGAGATGCCGAACGCGATCGGGTTGGACAGCCAGGCGAAGGCATCACCGATATAGGCGGTGCGCGAACCGGTCATCTGGTATGCCAGGCCCCGCGCCATTTCCAGCACACCGAGGGACACGATGAACGACGGAATCCGCCAGGCCACGGTAATTGAACCGGTGATGGTGCCCGCCAGTGCCGCGGCGCCCATTCCCAGCAACGCCGCCGGCAGCACGCTCCAGCCCCAGCCGAGAATCGCCACGCTGACTGTCGACGCCGCCAGCGCCAGCACCGAACCCACCGACAAATCGATTCCGCCGATGATCAATACGAAGGTCATGCCGACCGCCAGCACCATCAGATCGGGAATCTGGTTGGCCAGGGTGCTGAAGGTGTCGTAAGACAGGAAATGGCTGCTCAACACAGAGAACAGCGCGACCATCGCCAGCAAGGCACCGGCCAGGCCCAGGTAAGTGCCGAGGCCGTAAAAATTGCCACTACGTTTGCCGACCAGAGTTGCAGTATTCATGGAAGATCCCTAGGCGCTGCTTCGTTGAGCAACGCATCACGTTTTTGATAGCCGGCGAACGCGGCGGCAAGCAAATCATCCTGGGTCCAGCTGTCACGCTCGAAGGTGTCGATCAGACGCCCTGCCGACAGCACGCCAATGCGGTCACAGATCAGCATCAGTTCGCGCAGGTCGCTGGATACCACCACCAGCGCTTTGCCCTGACGGGTCAACTCACCGAGCAATGTATAGATGTCGAACTTGGCGCCGACGTCGATTCCTCGGGTCGGCTCGTCGAACAGCATCACCGCGCAGTCGCGCTCGAGCCAACGGCCGATCACCACTTTCTGCTGATTGCCGCCGGACAATTCCGAGACCAATTGCGTCGGGCTGGAACTGCGAATGCGCATGGCGTCGATCTGACGCTGGGCCAGCGACATCTCGTCACCGTTGTTGACGAAGCCGCCGCTGGAAATCACCGGCATATTGCCCAGGGCAATATTGGCGCTGATAGATTGCGTCAGCAGCAGGCCCTCGCCCTTGCGATCTTCGGTGATCAGCGCGATGCCATGACCGACCGCGTCGGCCGGTGAACGAATATCCACCACCTGAGCCGGCGACCCCAGCGCAACGGTGCCGCTGTCGGCTGTATCGGCACCGAAGATCAGGCGCAGCAATTCGGTGCGCCCTGCCCCGATCAAACCGGAGATCCCGAAGATCTCGCCGGCGCGCACTTCGAAGGACACATCGCGAACCTTGTCGGAACGGGTCAGCCCTTTGACCGTCAAGGCCGGGGCACCGATATTGCGCGGGCCCATGTCGATGTGCTCGCCCAGCTCACGGCCGACCATCAGGGTGACCAGTTGCTCGCTGTTGTAATTGGCCATCGGCTCGACACAGACCAGGTTGCCGTCGCGCAATACCGCGATGCGCTGGGCCACCCGTGCCAGTTCTTCGAGGCGGTGGGAAATGTAGATGATCGCCACGCCGCGCGCCTGCAGGCGAGTGATCTGCTCGAAGAGCATTTCAACTTCACGGGCCGTCAGCATCGCGGTCGGCTCGTCGAGGATCAGCACATGGCAATCGCCGATCAGGTTGCGGGCGATTTCCACCATCTGCTGGTGACCGATACCCAGCTCACCGACCAGGGTGTCCGGATCGATGGCGTCGAGGCCGACCTGAGCCATGGCCTCGATCGCCGCCCTGCGCAGTTGCTTGCGGCTGATCCAGCCACCGAGGCTGGGCAGGTTGTCGAGGAACAGGTTTTCCGCCACCGACAATGTCGGCAACAGATTGAGTTCTTGCATGACCATGCGCACGCCCAGCTTTTCAGCCTGGCTGCGGCTGCCGGGGCAGTAATCCTGACCCTGGAATCGCATCTGGCCGGTGGTCGGCGCGACCAGCCCGCCAATGATTTTCGACAGCGTACTTTTGCCGGCACCATTCTCGCCGGTCAGCGCCAGCACTTCGCCGCGCATCAGCGTCAGGTCGATGCCGGTCAGGACAGGTTGAGCGTAGGTCTTACCGATACCGCTGACCGAGAGGACAGCGTTCGGGGCGGAAACTGACATAAAAACTCTCCATGCGCCCGCCCCAAGGGGCGAGCACCGTTGTGTCGCCAGAAAGACTACTTGGTAACCAGCTCTACCGGAGTTTCGATGACGCCGTTGGCGCCGCTATCGACTTTCTCGCCTTTGATGATTTTCAGCGCGGTCTCGATGCCGAACACTGCTTGCCGGGCAGCAAACTGGTCGGCGGTGGCCAGGACGCGACCGTCCTTGAGCATTGGCTTGATCGCATTGATGTTGTCGTAACCGACCACTTGCACCTTGCCGGCCTTACCGGCGGCACGCACGGCAGAGACCGCGCCGACCGCCATGCTGTCGTTGCCGGCCAGCAGGGCCTTGATGTTCGGGTATTCGCTGAGCATCGACGAGGCCACCTTGCCGCCCTTGTCGATTTCCCAATCACCGGACTGCAGGGACACGACTTTGATCTGCGCCGCCTCCATCGCATCCTTGAAGCCGGCAGTGCGCTGCTGGGCGTTGGTGGTGGTGGAAACGCCTTCGATGATGCCGACTTCGTCACCGGCCTTCAGTTGCTTGGCCAGGTATTCACCCACCAGGCGCGCGCCTTTGCGGTTGTCCGGGCCTACGAATGGAACGGTGATGTTTTTGCTTTTGACGACAGCCGGGTCCAGCTGGTTATCGATGTTGATCACGGTGATACCGGCATCGACTGCTTTCTTGATGACCGGGACCATGGCCTTGGAGTCTGCCGGAGCGATGACCAGTGCGTTGACCTTGGACAGGATCATTTGCTCGACGATGCGCGTCTGGCCGGCCGTGTCCGTTTCGTCCTTGATGCCGTTGGAGATCAGCTCGAAGTCGCCGGAGTGGTCTTTCTGGTAGGCCTTGGCGCCGTCTTCCATGGTCAGGAAGAACTCGTTGGCCAAGGATTTCATGACCAGCGCGACTTTAGGTTTTTCAGGGGTTGCGGCGAATGCCGAAGAGACAGGCAACGCGGCGGATGCGGCAGCCAGCATAGCGACAGCGAGAAGACGTCCAGCGAATGGCAGCTTCATGGGTTCACTCCGATCTTATGATTATTCTTGGCAACGCTTACGCTGGATCATCAATGGATCAACCCATCGACGGCGACCGCGCAAACGTTTGCGTAGACCGAACTATGCGAACCCTGCCGAGATTTGTCAACGCCCCGTTCTGTGTCTCGGTAGGCAAATGCCAACCCGTTTTGCCTCACGCCGTGGTGTTGACCAAACCGCCGCTGGAATCCTTGGCCAGCTCCTTGACCAGATTGCCTGTCACTTGCGCGAGCGCAGCACTGGTATCGGCGATTTGCCCCTGGATCGTCATGACAGCCGTGGCCTTGGCTTCCGGGGTCGGATAATTCGCTGCCTGAGCGGCCGCCAGTTGTTGCTGTTGTTCGCGCAGTTGCTGCTGCAGTTCCTGCATGCGCTTGAGCAATACCTGCACCGCAATACTCTGACTGCTGGTTTTCTCGGATTTGCTTTCGCTCTGAGCCGCCGCGCCGCCACCGGTTCTGACCTGCTTGTCGTCGCCCTGCTCTTCACCCAGCGCCTGGGTCGAGGCGTCGGATGTCGCTTCACTCAAGTCGTTGATGGTCGCCGGGGACTTGCCCCCGATAGTGATTGCACCCGCATTTGCAAAACCGACAGTAAACGACATGTGAACTCCTGAAAAAAGATCCTTTAAAGGAGCATCGACCTGCGCGGGGTTTTCTTTAGCACCGATTTTTGATTTTGCAAGGCGACCTTCTCAATGAAGGTCGGTGAGCCGAACATAAAAGCTGAACATATTCGGAAACCCGGACAGCCAGGCGCGAAGTATCGCCAGCCACGGCAACAATATTGATAAAAATCATCAGGTTAAAAGATCACCCTCTCCAGCGCCCGACTGGTACAGATCCTGCTCTTCCTCTCCACCCCCGGCGTTCAGATCTGCTTGGGGCGCTTCTAGATGAACCTGCATCTGCACCGTCTCACTACTAGAGAAAACAATAATGAAATCTGCCTTCAACACTTTTATTCCGGGCGCTTTGGCCCTGCTTATGCTTCTGCCTACCGCTCTTCAGGCAAAAGAAGTCGAAACCCGACAGAAACTGGCGAACGTGGTGATCCTGGCCACCGGCGGCACCATTGCCGGCGCGGGCGCCAGCGCCGCCAACAGTGCCACCTACCAAGCGGCGAAAGTCGGCATCGAACAATTGATCGCAGGAGTTCCGGAACTGAGCCAATTGGCCAATGTTCGCGGCGAACAAGTCATGCAGATCGCATCCGAAAGCATCACCAACGACAACCTGCTGCAACTGGGACGTCGAGTGGCTGAACTGGCCGACAGCAAAGACGTCGATGGCATTGTCATCACCCACGGTACCGACACCCTGGAAGAAACCGCTTACTTCCTGAACCTGGTGGAAAAAACCGACAAGCCGATTATCGTCGTCGGCTCCATGCGCCCAGGCACTGCCATGTCGGCCGACGGCATGCTGAACCTGTACAACGCCGTCGCCGTGGCCAGCAGCAAAGACGCGCGCGGCAAAGGTGTACTGGTGACCATGAACGATGAAATCCAGTCGGGTCGCGATGTCAGCAAAATGATCAACATCAAGACCGAGGCGTTCAAAAGCGCCTGGGGCCCGCTGGGCATGGTGGTCGAAGGAAAATCCTACTGGTTCCGCCTGCCGGCCAAGCGCCACACCATGGACTCGGAATTCGACATCAAAACCATCAAGAGCCTGCCTGACGTGGAAATTGCCTACTCCTATGGCAATGTCAGCGACACCGCCTACAAAGCCCTGGCTCAATCAGGCGCCAAAGCCATCATCCATGCCGGCACCGGTAATGGCTCGGTCTCATCCCGCGTGGTCCCTGCCCTGCAGGCCTTGCGCAAGGACGGCGTGCAAATCATTCGCTCTTCCCACGTCAACGCCGGTGGTTTCGTCCTGCGTAACGCCGAACAACCTGACGACAAGTACGACTGGGTTGTGGCCAACGACCTGAACCCGCAAAAAGCCCGCATCCTGGCCATGGTCGCACTGACCAAGACCAACGACAGCAAAGAGCTGCAACGGATGTTCTGGGAGTACTGATACGCCCTCGCCCGACCCGTTCGCGGTCGGGCACCGCTGTCACCACTCGCCAGTCCTGGCGAGTGGTTCACGATGTCTTTCCGATAAAGAATCTCCCTTCGTCCTACACCGAACGGAAAAAACCACTGTCAGAGGACTTTCTTGAATTTTAAGCAGTTGCGAAAATGCCTACAGTTAAATACTGTATGCACGTACAGCTTAATAAGGATAACTCCGTGGCCACTACCTCCGCCTCTCCTGACGCTTACGAACGCCTGGGTATGCGCGTTCAGAAAATCATCAATTCCCCCACCGCCCAGAAAGCCAAAACTGCACTGATCTTCCGTCTTCCGGACGAGCCCGTGGATGAGTGGGAGCGTTTGCTCGAAGAAATCGACGAGAACGACAACGTCACCCTCGCCCATCGCGACGATGGCGGCGTGCAGATTTTCTGGGTTGTGCCGAAGGAAGATTGAGTTAATGAGCGTCCGCTGGTTTGCCTTGCTGTTTCTGCTCATCACCCTTGGTGCCCAGGCTGGCGCCCCACGCACCTTCAACGAAGCCAAGAAAGTCGCCTGGAAGTTGTACGCTCCGCAATCCACCGAGTTTTATTGCGGCTGCAAATACACCGGCAACCGCGTGAACCTCGCCGCCTGTGGTTATGTGCCACGCAAAAACGCCAAGCGCGCCTCGCGCATCGAGTGGGAACACATTGTCCCGGCCTGGCAGATCGGCCATCAGCGTCAGTGCTGGCAACAGGGAGGTCGCAAGAACTGCACGCGCTACGACCCAACCTATCAAAAAGCTGAGGCCGACCTGCACAATCTGGTGCCCAGCATCGGCGAAGTGAATGGCGATCGGAGCAATTTCAGTTTCGGCTGGCTACCCGTGCAATCGGGTCAATATGGCTCATGCCTGACTCAGGTCGACTTCAAGGCGAAGAAGGTCATGCCCCGGCCTTCCATTCGCGGCATGATCGCCCGAACGTATTTCTACATGAGCAAACAGTACGGCTTGCGCCTGTCGAAACAGGATCGGCAATTGTACGAAGCCTGGAACAAGACCTACCCGGTTCAGGCCTGGGAACGTCAGCGCAATCAGAGCGTGGCGTGCGTGATGGGCCGCGGCAATGAGTTTGTCGGGCCAGTAGACATGAAGGCCTGCGGCTAACCGGCTGCCAGGACTTTCCCCGGCAGATTGCGCCCTCGCCAGGCGCCCAAACAAAAACGCCCCGACCGAAGTCGGGGCGTTTTCATGTGCGGCTAAGGCTTAGCGCGGGAATGCTGGCGGGTTTACACCGGCCATGTCTTCCATCACGCGAACTACCTGGCAGCTGTAACCGAACTCGTTGTCGTACCAAACGTACAGAACAACGCGGTTGTCGTTGCAGATGGTCGCTTCAGCGTCCACTACGCCTGCGTGGCGCGAGCCCACGAAGTCGGTGGAAACCACTTCCTGCGAGTTGACGAAGTCGATTTGCTTATGCAGATCGGAGTGTAGCGCCATGTAGCGCAGGTACTCGTTCATCTCTTCACGGGTGGTGGCTTTCTCAAGGTTCAGGTTGAGAATGGCCATCGACACGTTTGGCGTCGGAACGCGAATCGCGTTACCGGTCAGCTTGCCGGCCAGTTCAGGCAGCGCCTTGGCGGCAGCAGTGGCAGCACCGGTCTCGGTGATCACCATGTTCAACGCGGCGCTACGGCCACGACGATTGCCTTTGTGGAAGTTGTCGATCAGGTTCTGGTCGTTGGTGTACGAGTGAACCGTTTCAACGTGACCGTTGACGATGCCGAACTTGTCGTTGACCGCTTTCAGCACCGGCACGATGGCGTTGGTGGTGCAGGAAGCGGCAGAAACGATCTTGTCGTCAGCGGTGATTTCACCGTGGTTGATACCGTGAACGATGTTCTTCAGCTTGCCTTTGCCAGGCGCGGTCAGAACAACGCGGTCGATACCCGGGCAGGCCAGGTGCTGGCCCAGGCCGTCGGCGTCACGCCATACACCGGTGTTGTCCACCAGCAGCGCGTTTTTGATGCCGTACTGGGTGTAGTCCACTTCAGTCGGGTTCTTCGCGTAGATAACCTGGATCAGGTTGCCGTTAGCGGTGATGGTGTTGTTGGCTTCATCGATGGTGATGGTGCCGTTGAACGAACCGTGCACCGAGTCGCGACGCAGCAGGCTGGCACGCTTGACCAGATCGTTCTCGGCGCCCTTGCGGACAACGATGGCACGCAGACGCAGGCCGTCGCCACCACCGGTTTTCTCGATCAGGATGCGCGCCAGCAGACGACCGATACGACCGAAGCCGTACAGGACAACGTCGGTGCCGGTACGACCGGAACCATTCTGCTTTCCGACCACATCAGCCAGTTCGTCACGGACGAACGCTTCGGCGGTACGGCCATTGCCTTCGGCCTTGAACTTGACGGCCAACTTGCCCAGGTCTACCGAAGCAGCGCCGAGCTTGAGCTCGCTCATTGCCTTGAGCAGCGGGAATGTTTCGTGGACGGACAATTCGCTGTCATCGGACTGGCGATGGCGAGCAAAGCGGTGAGCTTTGAGAATCGCGATGACAGACTGGTTGATCAGACTGCGGCCATAGATCGAGCTCACCACGTTGTTATTGCGGTAAAGCTGACCGATAAGCGGAATCATCGCTTCTGCGAGTGCTTCACGGTCGATCCATTCACCAAGACACTGGTCGGGCTTCTGAGTCACGGTAACCTTCCACATGTAGGGGCAGAAAAAAGGGGCTACATTATGCCGCCGAGAGCCTCCCGTAGCAATGCGCGCCTGTCGCACGAGCGGTAACAAAATTCCGTTCAAAAAAATCACGCCCCGCGCCAGCCCAGTAAATACGGGGCTTTCAGCACAGTCAATTTTTCGACGATAACGCCACAGTGTCCGTAACCCTCCGTAACACTGGGCGGTTTTGGCACTACATTTTCAGTATTAAATCGCCAGTTTTTGTCATTACCACTACATTTTGCTCAACCTGTGTATATAGACACAGTCTGCAACTGACAGCCGGCACTCGAGACCGTTACAATTACCGACTTTGTCGCAACGCTTGGAGCTCAACCTTCCGTGCCCGTTCTGCGTCTACCGCTTCTCCCTGCCGCGGCAGGTAAACAGCACTGGGGCAACCTGCCCGGTGCAGCCCTGAGCCTGGCCATCGCCGAGGCCGCCAGCGCTGCCAAGCGCTTTACCTTGCTACTGACCGCCGACAGCCAGAGTGCCGAACGGCTGGAACAGGAGCTGAGTTTCTTCGCCCCGGATTTGCCTGTTCTGCACTTCCCCGACTGGGAAACCCTGCCCTACGACCTGTTCTCGCCACACCAGGACATCATCTCGCAGCGTATCGCCAGCCTGTATCGGTTGCCGGAGCTGGCGCATGGCGTTCTGGTGGTGCCGATCACCACTGCCCTGCATCGCCTGGCGCCGACCAAATTCCTGCTCGGCAGCAGCCTGGTGCTGGATGTCGGCCAGAAACTCGATGTCGAGCAGATGCGCACCCGGCTTGAGGCCACCGGTTATCGCTACGTCGATACCGTGTACGAGCATGGCGAATTCACCGTGCGCGGCTCGCTGATCGACCTGTTCCCGATGGGCAGCAAGCTGCCTTATCGCATCGACCTGTTCGACGACGAAATCGAGACCCTGCGCACTTTCGACCCGGAAAACCAGCGCTCCATCGACAAGGTCGACTCGGTCAAGCTGTTACCGGCCAAGGAATTCCCGCTGCAGAAAGAAGCCGTGACCCGCTTCAAGGCGCGGTTTCGCGAGCGCTTCGATGTCGACTTCCGTCGCTGCCCGATTTTCCAGGATTTGAGCAGCGGGATTACGCCGGCGGGCATCGAGTACTACCTGCCACTGTTCTTTGAGGAAACCTCCACCCTGTTCGATTACCTGCCCCAGGACACGCAAGTGTTTTCCCTGCCGGGCATCGAACAGGCCGCGGAGAATTTCTGGAATGATGTGCGTAACCGCTATGAAGAACGCCGCGTCGATCCGTCCCGTCCTTTATTGCCACCGGCCGAGTTGTTCCTGCCGGTGGAAGACTGCTTTGCGCGCCTGAAGAGCTGGCCCCGTGTGGTGGCCAGTCAACAAGACGTCGAAACCGGTGTCGGCCGCGAACGCTTCCCGGCTCAGCCGCTGCCGAACCTGGCCATCGAAGCCAAGGCCACTCAGCCGTTGGCGGCGCTGGCCAGTTTCCTCGACGAATTCCCCGGCCGCGTGCTGTTTACCGCCGAGTCCGCGGGCCGTCGTGAAGTGCTGCTGGAATTGCTCGAACGCTTGAAGCTGCGACCGAAAACCGTCGACAGCTGGCCGGACTTTGTCGCCAGCAAAGAGCGCTTGGCGATCACCATTGCACCACTCGACGAAGGCCTGTTGCTGGACGACCCAGCGCTGGCCCTGGTTGCCGAAAGCCCATTGTTCGGTCAGCGCGTAATGCAGCGCCGTCGCCGCGAGAAACGCGCCGACGCGAACAACGATGCGGTGATCAAAAACCTCACCGAGCTGCGCGAAGGTGCGCCGGTGGTGCACATCGATCATGGTGTCGGCCGCTATCTGGGGCTGACGATCCTGGAAATCGACAACCAGGCCGCCGAGTTCCTGACCCTCGAATACGCCGAAGGCGCCAAGCTGTACGTGCCGGTAGCCAACCTGCACCTGATCGCCCGCTACACCGGCAGCGACGATGCCTTGGCCCCGCTGCACCGCCTCGGCTCCGAGACCTGGCAGAAAGCCAAGCGCAAAGCCGCCGAACAGGTGCGCGACGTGGCCGCCGAGTTGCTCGACATCTATGCCCGCCGCGCCGCTCGCGAGGGTTATGCCTTCGCCGACCCGAAAGCCGATTACGCGACCTTCAGCGCCGGTTTCCCGTTCGAAGAAACCCCGGACCAGCAAACCACCATCGAAGCGGTGCGCGAAGACATGCTCGCGCCCAAACCGATGGATCGGCTGGTCTGCGGCGACGTCGGTTTCGGCAAGACCGAAGTGGCCATGCGCGCGGCGTTCATCGCGGTGCACGGCGGTCGTCAGGTGGCGATTCTGGTGCCGACCACCCTGCTCGCCCAGCAACACTACAACAGCTTCCGCGACCGCTTTGCCGACTGGCCGGTGACCGTGGAAGTGATGAGCCGTTTCAAGTCGGCCAAGGAAGTGAACGCCGCGGTTGCGGACCTGGCCGAAGGCAAGATCGACATCGTGATCGGCACACACAAGCTGCTGCAAGATGACGTAAAAATCAAAAACCTGGGGCTGGTGATCATCGACGAAGAGCACCGTTTCGGTGTCCGTCAGAAAGAACAGCTCAAGGCACTGCGCAGTGAAGTTGACATTCTGACACTGACCGCAACGCCGATTCCGCGCACGCTGAACATGGCGGTGTCGGGCATGCGCGACCTGTCGATCATCGCCACACCGCCGGCCCGTCGTTTGTCGGTGCGCACCTTCGTCATGGAACAGAACAAGAGCACGGTCAAAGAGGCCCTGCTGCGTGAGTTGCTGCGTGGCGGCCAGGTCTACTACCTGCACAATGACGTGAAGACCATCGAGAAATGCGCCGCCGACCTCGCCGAACTGGTGCCGGAAGCGCGGATCGGCATTGGCCACGGGCAGATGCGCGAACGCGAACTCGAACAAGTGATGAGCGACTTCTATCACAAGCGCTTCAACGTGCTGATCGCCTCGACCATCATCGAGACCGGCATCGACGTGCCGAGCGCAAATACCATCATCATCGAACGCGCCGACAAGTTCGGCCTGGCCCAGTTGCACCAGTTGCGTGGCCGGGTCGGTCGCAGTCACCACCAGGCATATGCTTACCTGCTGACACCCCCGCGCCAGCAAATCACTCCCGATGCGGAAAAACGTCTGGAAGCGATCGCCAATACCCAGGACCTCGGCGCGGGCTTCGTGCTCGCCACCAACGACCTGGAAATCCGTGGTGCCGGCGAACTGCTGGGCGACGGCCAGAGCGGGCAGATCCAGGCCGTGGGTTTCACGCTGTACATGGAAATGCTCGAGCGTGCAGTGAAGTCGATCCGCAAGGGCGAACAGCCGAACCTCGATCAACCGCTGGGCGGCGGTCCGGAAGTCAATCTGCGTGTACCGGCGTTGATTCCCGAAGACTACCTGCCGGACGTTCATGCTCGACTGATTCTCTACAAACGCATTGCCTCGGCCACCGATGAGGAAGGCCTCAAGGACCTGCAAGTGGAGATGATCGACCGCTTCGGCCTGTTGCCGGAACCGACCAAGAACCTGGTGCGGATCACGGCGCTGAAATTGCAAGCCGAACAGCTGGGCATCAAGAAAGTCGACGGCGGCCCGCAAGGTGGTCGGATCGAGTTCGCGGCACAGACCCCGGTCGACCCGCTGACACTGATCAAACTGATCCAGAGCCAGCCCAAACGCTACAAATTCGAAGGCGCCACAATGTTCAAATTCCTCGTGCCCATGGAGCGCCCGGAAGAACGCTTTAATACTGTAGAGGCGCTATTCGAGCGCCTCATTCCGACCACTGCTTGAAGGACGCCGCATGCGCCTGTTTCGCTCACTGACCTTGCTGATGACGTTGTTGATGTCGCTGCTCGCCTCGACCGCGTTTGCCGATGATCTGTATCAGGTTGAAATGATTCTGGTACGGCAAAACGCCGTGCCTGCCATCGTCAGCCGCGCCGCGCCAGAAGACTGGGCTGCCGGAGCCCAACGCATCAGCCCCGACAGCTTTCGTACGCCAAGCCTGAATGCCGAAGTGGAAAAGCTCACCGCCAGCAACGAGTACACGGTGTTGCTGCACAAGGCCTGGCAACAGCACCTGGGTGAAGAAGCCAGCAAAGTCGCGATCAGCGAAGGCAAGGAACAGTTTGGCCAATTCCCGATCGAGGGCACGCTGAACCTGAAACTGGGGCGCTTCACTGACGTCGACGCCGACTTCTGGGTCAATCAGATTGACGCCAACGGCATGGTCACCGCCAGCGAACGCCTGAAGCAGGAAAGCCACACCAAGAACGGCCTGCTGAACTTCCTCGACAATGGCCACCTGGGCCTGTTGATCAAGATCACCTCGCTGACCGCCCCTGCGCCTCGGCCAGTCCCTGATGAAATTCCGGACTGATTGACTTCTTTATGCCCCCGACCCTGAGCAAACCCCTGGCAACATCCTGGGTCAGCCGATTCAAGGAACAGAGCCTGGAGCGTGGCCGCCGCTACGCACTGGAGAACCGCGTCAGGATCGTCGAAGTCGGCGACGCCACCATCACCGCCAGTTGCGAAGGCTCTGGCGGTAACGTTTACCGTCAGACCATTCGCCTGCGCGAGTCGGCCAAAGGCACCTTGCTGATGATCGACGCCACGTGCACCTGCCCGGTTCACAGCAACTGCAAACATTGCGCGGCGGTGCTACTGCAAGTGCAGGAAACCCTCGCGTATCCGGCGGCCGCGAAAGACGCCGAACTGCTGGAAAAACTTCAGGCCGTATTGGAAAACCGTAGCCCGAAAGCGCCGCCGCAAGTGCTGGTGGACAACGTGCAACCGGTGCCGCGCCTGTGGCTGGCGAGCATCGAGTTCAGCGCCTTCGAACCGCGCAACGGCAAAATGCAGCGTTACATTCAGCATCGCGCGGCGCTGTCCTTCAGCTATCTGGACGAATACGTCAGCGGACAGAAAAACGCTGACATCCTGATTCGTCAGGAAACACAGACGCTGCGGATAAAACGTCACCCGGAAGTCGAACAGACCTACAGGGAGCAGCTGCGGATCCTCGGTTTCAAAGTCGCCACCCGACAAAGCAAGGCCTTGCCGGAAAGTGCCGGCGAACTCTACGAGATGGTCAACGACAGCGCCTGGCTGACCTTCACCCTCAATGAGCTGCCGAAGTTGCGCACCCAAGGCTGGGAGTTGCAGATCGACGAGGATTTCGGCTTCGACCTGACTGCCGTGGACGACTGGTACGCCACCGTCGAGCAGGCTCCGGAACGCGACTGGTTCGACCTGGAACTGGGGATCATCGTCAACGGCGAACGCCTGAGCCTGCTGCCGATCCTGTTGAACCTGATGCGCTCCCACACCGAAATCCTCAACCCGGAACGGCTCGCCCGACGTCGTGACGACGAACTGATCCTGGTGAACATTCCGCAACGCCGCAGCACCGACCAGGGCCCGCTGCAGGTCGCCCTGCCCTTCGGCCGCCTGAAACCAGTGCTGGCCACCCTTGGTGAGTTTTACCTGCAAGAGCCCGGCGAAACCACGCTGCGCCTGAGCAAGGCCGACGCCACGCGACTGAACCCGCTGGAAGGCCTGCCGCTGCTCTGGGAAGGTGGCGAGCAGATCCGCACCTTTGCCCAGCGCCTGCGCGACATCAAGGACCACACCGCCGCAGCGCCCGAGGGCCTGAATGCCACCCTGCGCCCGTATCAGCTGGAAGGCCTGAGCTGGATGCAGTCGTTGCGACAACTGGAGGTCGGCGGGATTCTCGCGGACGACATGGGCCTGGGCAAAACCCTACAAACCCTGGCGCACATTCTCAGCGAGAAGAATGCCGGGCGCCTCGATCGGCCGTGCATGGTGGTCATGCCCACCAGCCTGATTCCGAACTGGCTCGACGAAGCGGCGCATTTCACGCCGCAACTCAAAGTGCTGGCGCTGTACGGTGCCAGTCGCAAAAAGCATTTCGACAATCTGGCTGATTACGACCTGATCCTGACCACCTATGCACTGCTGCCCAAGGACGTCGAACGTCTAGCCGCGCAGCCGTTGCACGTACTGGTGCTGGATGAAGCGCAGTACATCAAGAACCCCAACAGCAAGGCCGCCCATGCGGCCCGTGAGCTGAATGCTCGCCAGCGTTTGTGCCTGAGTGGCACGCCGCTGGAAAACCACTTGGGCGAGCTGTGGTCGCTGTTCCACTTCCTGCTGCCGGGTTGGCTCGGTGATGTGAAAAGCTTCAACCGCGATTACCGCGTACCGATAGAAAAGCGTGCCAGTGAAGTACGACTTCAACACCTGAACGGTCGGATCAAACCGTTCCTGCTGCGCCGGACCAAGGAACAAGTGGCCACCGAACTGCCGCCGAAAACCGAAATCGTCCATTGGGTCGAGCTCAACGAAGCCCAGCGCGATGTGTATGAAACCATGCGCCTGGCAATGGACAAAAAAGTCCGCGACGAGATCACCCGCAAAGGCGTGGCACGCAGCCAGATCATCATTCTTGAGGCACTGCTGAAGCTGCGTCAGGTGTGCTGTGATTTGCGCCTGGTCAACGATGCTGCCCTGCCCGCTCGCGGCAGCACCTCCGGCAAACTCGATAGCCTGATGGAAATGCTTGAAGAGCTGTTCGAGGAAGGTCGGCGGATTCTGCTGTTCTCGCAGTTCACCTCAATGTTGTCGCTGATCGAGGACGAGCTGAACAAACGCGGCGTGGCGTACGCGATCCTGACCGGCCAGACCCGTGACCGACGCACGCCAGTCAAGGAATTCCAGAGCGGCAAGCGTCAGATCTTTCTGATCAGTTTGAAGGCTGGCGGTGTGGGCCTGAACCTGACCGAAGCCGATACGGTGATTCACTACGACCCTTGGTGGAACCCGGCGACGGAAAATCAGGCGACGGATCGTGCGTATCGCATTGGTCAGGAGAAGCCGGTGTTCGTCTACAAGATGATTGCCAGGGGCACGGTGGAAGAGAAGATTCAGCATCTGCAGAAGGAAAAATCCGATCTGGCCGCAGGCGTGCTGGATGGACGCAAGACCGGGGACTGGAAGCTGCAGAGCGATGATATCGAGGCGTTGTTTGCGCCGTTGCCGGAAAAAATTGATAAGTAGCAGGGATAGTCAGATCACCATTGCGAGCAAGCTTGCCCCCACAGGGTGAGTAGCAATCCTGCGGGAACTTGCTCGCGAAAGGGGTCTTCTGAAATCGAACATGTCCTCCAGCAGGAGCGAGCGATGCGGCGACCCGACTTGCCCGCGAAGGCTGTGTCTCAGTCAACGCCGATATTGAATGTGCTGACGCCTTCGCGGGACAGCAAAACAATGCTGTTGATGACAGAGTTTACGATAAGTAGGACTCGCGCTGGGACTCGATCAGGGTCAGAGCGGCCTCCCAGGCCAGGTCGATGATGTTGTCCTGTTCATCGCGGTCAAACTGTTCGGCGGTGTGCTCACAGACTTCCGGAGACGGGTAATGCAGCGCCGAACCACCGGCCAGCGCTTGAACCTGTGCCTGACAGGCACGCTCCAGGAAGTGAATTTCCTGAAATGCCTGGGCCACGCCGGAGCCACCGACCAGCAGTCCGTGATTACGTAGGATCATCGCCCGATGCGGCCCCAGATCGGCAATCAGACGCTCGCGCTCATCCAGCGATAGGGCAATGCCTTCATAGGTGTGATACGCCAACTTGCCGTAAAACTTCAACGCGTGCTGACTGATCGGCAACAAGCCGTGCTTCTGCGCGGCGACGGCCATGCCGGCAGCCGTGTGGGTATGGATCACACAATTCAGGTCAGGACGAGCCATGTGGATTGCTGAGTGGATCACAAAGCCTGCTGCATTGACTCGATGACCTTCATAAGCCGGATCGACCACTCGCCCTTCCTGATCGATGCGGACCAGATCCGAGGCGCGCATGCGGTCGAAAATAACCCCGTAGCGGTTGATCAGAAAGTGATGCTCAGGCCCTGGAATCCGCAGGGTAATGTGGGTGTCGATCAGGTCGGTCATGCGAAAGTGCGCGACCAGACGATACAGCGCGGCCAGTTCGCAACGGGCTTGCCATTCAACCGTGCCGATGTGTTCAGGTTTGCTCACGAATACACCTCTTTAGTCAGCGCACTCTGTGGCGCTTGTGAGCTTTATCGCTTCCATGCAAGGATTAGTAAAATTTCATATTCTTATCTTTATTATTAGAACTGCTACTACATGGAGTTTTATGCCCTCAAGCTCTAACCCTTGGGTCGGTCGTCGCTTTCTGAATGACCGTCTCGACTGGAACCTGCTGCGCACTTATCTGGTGATCAGTCAGGAAGGCAGCATGAGTCGGGCCGCAGCACGGCTGCACATCACCCAGTCGGCGGTCAGCCAGGCTTTGAAGCGTCTGGAGGAACAACTGGAATGCGTGTTGATCGCCCGCAATGGAAGGCGGTTCGATCTGACGGAAACCGGGGAAGAAGTCCTGAGCATTGCGACAGACATTTACGGCGATATTTCCCGATTGGGAACGGTGCTGGAGAGTCGGCACGACGACGTGGTGGGTAAGATTCGCATCCTCACAGTCAGCGGTGTGCAGGCACGCCACTACGATGAGTTCCTCGCTGACTTCCATGAAGCCCACCCGAAAATCGAGCTGGAAGTCGAGGTGATGGGCAGCTCGAATATCATCAGTTCGCTGCTGCAAAAAACCGCGACCATTGGCGTTGGATTGTGCCGTCTACCGCAGCCACGATTGGAACAGCGAGTGCTGTTTCGCGAGCGTTATGCGTACTTTTGCGGGCAACGTCATCGACTTTTCGGACAAGAGAATCTGACCCTGGAACAGCTCGCCGCAGAGAACTTCGTCAGCTTCACCAGCGATCAGCTCGGCGGCAACCTTTCCCCCCTCACACTGTTTCGCGACCAGCAAGGCTTTACCGGAAAGATCGTCGCGTCATCTACCAGTTTCGAAGAAATTTACCGCTTGATCTGTGCAGGGTTTGGTATTGGGTGTCTGCCGACTCATCTCGTACGCCGGGATGTCGAGCAAGGTTTGCTCTGGCGTTTGCCGCCGGAAGATGGCGTGGTGGATTCCGATATCCAGCTGTTGTGGAATCGAGAACAGAAGATGAGTCAGGCCGAAACCGTGTTCCTGGAAAGCTTCCAGCACATGCTCAGCATTCGTGAGCCTGTGCTGTGAAGCCTTGATCCTTAAACGTGAGGGTCGCCCGGGGCTTTGCTCGGCGCGGCGTATTGCGGCTTCAGGTGGCCGTCCTGATCGAGTAGCCAAGCATCCATGATCTGCCGCACCACAGGGCCGGCGACGCGACCACCGGCCTCACCGTTTTCGATCATCACCGAGATGACAATCTGCGGATGTTCAGCCGGGGCAAATCCGACGAACAAGGCGTTGTCGCGGTTGCGCTCCAGGGTTTTCGCCCGGTTGTAGCGCTCACCCTGCTTGATCGCCACCACTTGCGCGGTGCCACTTTTGCCGGCGATGCGGTACTGCGCGCCCTGTGCCGCCGCTCGGGCAATCCCGCGGGCGTCGTGCATCACCATCTGCATGCCGTGATTGACCTGCTCCCAGTCACGCGGATCCTTGAGCAGGATGTTCGGCATCGGATGCTCGTCCACCGGCGCGACGCCATCCACGGTCTTGGCCAGGTGCGGCCGGTTCCATACACCTTTGTTGGCGATCAGCGCGGTGGCCTGTGCCAGCTGCAGAGGAGTGACCTGCATGTAGCCCTGGCCAATGCCGAGGATCACTGTCTCGCCGGGAAACCACGCCTGTCGCCGCGTGGCGCGCTTCCAGGCCTGAGACGGCATTAACCCGGGAGACTCTTCGAACATGTCCAGCGAGACCTTCTCGCCAAGGCCGAACATCGCCATGTAGTCGTGCAGACGATCAATGCCCAGCTTGTGGGCCAGATCGTAGAAGTAGGTGTCGTTGGAGCGCATGATCGCCGTGTCCATGTTCACCCAGCCATCACCACTGTGATTCCAGTTACGGTATTTATGATCAAAATCCGGTAACTGGTAATAGCCCGGATCGAAGACTCGGGTCTGCGGGGTTACGACTCCGGCGTCGAGGCCGGCGATCGCCACTTCCGGCTTGATGGTCGAGCCAGGTGCGTAGAGCCCGCGCAGCACACGGTTGAACAGCGGCCGGTCGATGGAGTCGTGCAGTGCCGCGTATTCCTTGAAGCTGATGCCCGTCACAAACAGGTTCGGGTCGAAGCTTGGCTTGCTGACCATGGCCAATACTTCGCCAGTCGACGGATCGAGAGCGACCACCGAGCCACGCCGATCGCCCAATGCCTCCTCGGCGGCTTCCTGAAGTTTGACGTCGAGGCTCAGGACGATGTTTTTGCCGGGGATCGGGTCGGTATGCTTGAGCACTCGCAGCACGCGGCCCTGAGCATTGGTTTCGACTTCTTCGTAACCCACATGGCCGTGCAATTCTGATTCGTAGAATTTCTCGATACCGGTTTTGCCAATGGATTGGGTGCCACGGTATTCCACCGTGTCCAGGGCTTTGGATTCTTTTTCGTTAATGCGACCGACGTAGCCGATCGAATGCGCAAAGTGCGCGCCCATGGGGTAGTGGCGAACGAACTGCGGCTCTACATCGATTCCGGGTAGACGGAACTCGTTGACCGCGAGTACGGCTATCTGTTCTTCGCTGAGCTCATAGAACAGCGTGACCGGGACGAAGGGGTGCCTGGCCTGCTTCATCGCCTTGTCGAACAGCGTACGGTCCTCGGCCGGCAGGTGCAGGAGGTTGACCACTTCATCCAGCTCGCGTTTGACATCAGAAGCGCGTTCGCGGGTGATGGTCAGGTTGAAGCTGGGCCGGTTGTCTGCCAGGACCACACCATTGCGGTCGTAGATCAGCCCACGAGTTGGAGTGATCGGCAGGACATGGACGCGGTTGTTTTCGGAGATTGTCGAGTGATAGTCGAACTCGACAACCTGCAGGACGTACATGCGCACCACCAGCGCGCAAGTAATGGCGGCGACGAACAAGGCGCAGGCCATCAGTCTTTTGTTGACCAGGAGCGTCTCTTTCTCGTGGTCCTTGATTGGTATCGGTTCGGGCATTTCTGCAGCAACTCTTTGACTATAAACGGGAGTACCGATCCGTAGGCTTGCAGTCAGTCCGTTGAAACGAGCTGCACCATACCAAAAACGGCGTGGTTTTTAGCGCGCTCTGCCGAAGTTTCACGAACGATGCGACCGTTACCAGGAATGGCCATCCGCTAGCCTTCTGTTGCCAAAG